>NC_013166.1:713018-1426036 GCF_000024085.1 Kangiella koreensis DSM 16069
GGGATGAAGGTGAAGCACTTGAGCATAAAATGGTCTCGCGTGCGATCGAAAATGCTCAGCGTAAAGTTGAACAACGTAACTTTGATATCCGTAAGAACTTGCTTGAATACGATGACGTTGCTAACGATCAGCGTCGCGTTATTTATGAGCAACGCAACGAGTTGATGGAAGTGGATGATATTTCTGAAACTATCGACGACTTACGTGACGATGTGGTTTACAGCATAACTAGCGAATATATTCCGCCTCAATCGATTGAAGAAATGTGGGATGTAAAGAGTCTTGAGCAACGTTTAGAGCAGGATTTTGCTATTGAATTGCCGCTTCAGCAATGGTTGGACGAGGATGATAAGCTGGCTGAAGACGGATTGCGTCAACGAATACTTGAAGCAGTTATTAAAGCCTATCAAGAAAAAGAAGCCTTATTACCTGACCCTAAAATGATGCGTCAGCTTGAAAAGCAAGTCATGTTGCAAGAGCTTGACCGTCACTGGAAAGAACATCTGGCTAATATGGACCACCTGCGCCAAGGTATCTGGATGCGTAGTCATGCACAGAAAAACCCTAAGCAGGAATATAAGCGTGAAGCCTTCGACCTGTTCTCAGGTATGTTGGATAACCTTAAAGAGGATGTGATCACTTTATTGGCTAAAGTTCGTTTCCAAATGCCGGAAGAAGTGGAAGCTATGAAGCGTAATGAAGTGAACCAGGCTGGTATGACTGCGCAACATGACTCGACTTCTGCACTGCCACAACAAAGTGAGACGGCGCGTCAGGCAGACACCTTTGTCCGTGAGCAACCTAAAGTTGGGCGTAATGAACCTTGCCCATGTGGTTCAGGTAAGAAGTTCAAGCACTGCCATGGTAAAGTTGAGGTTTAACTCTCCCTTCAGCCTAAATAGCAGCGCTAACTTTATTATGGACAATATGATTCGGGTCGCGGTTGCAGTTATTCAGCTTCGCGACCGAATTCTCATCGCTAAGCGACCACAACATCTGCACAAGGGTGGCTATTGGGAGTTTCCCGGTGGTAAGCAAGAAGAGGGTGAGCATGCGGAGCATGCTTTGATTCGCGAGTGCTTTGAAGAGCTGGCTATTATCCCTGTAAAATATTCCCCGCTAATCCAGATAGAACATCATTATCCCGAGAAGTCGGTAATTTTAGATGTTTGGACCGTTACCGACTATTTGGGAGTTCCTCAGGGAATAGAAGGGCAGCCATTGCTCTGGTGCCCGATTAAGGATTTAGAGGATTACCAATTTCCGGAGGCTAACTTGGCCATTATTGAAGCTATACAAGCTGAAATGATAGAGGTTTGAAATTAATCCTTGTCACGACTGAGTTGCTCAACGATTTCAGGATCTAAAGGTTTGCCAGCAATTCGATGTCCTTCGCTTGCCCACTCACCCAGATCAATCAGCTTGCATCTCTTACTGCAAAAAGGCTTACATTCGTTATCATCTATCCAGGCCACTGCCTTCTCGCAAGTCGGACACTTAACAATTAACGCTTTACTCATACTTGATACATATTCAATGGTGTAAATTGACGGTATTATAACGAAAAACGAAGCTTATTTGCGATGTTAATGTGTTTTGACTAAATTACTACAGGCAGGCCTCAATAATAAAACCTGTAACAAACCATCAACAGAAGAGAATGCAGTGTCACAATCTTTTTACATCAATCTTTCCACTGGACTGATCCAGCCAGCCCGTTTTGTTCCAACTGAACACTGCGATGAACGGGAGTTTTCGGGAGATATTAGTCTGCTGGTTATTCATAACATCAGTCTACCGCCAAAACAGTTTGGAGGGCCTTATATTGATCAGCTCTTCACTGGCACATTAAACCCCAGTGATCATCCCTATTTTGAAGACATTGCTGCCTTACGTGTGTCTAGTCATTTATTAATAAGACGAAATGGGGATGTGGTGCAGTATGTACCCTTTCATAAGCGCGCATGGCATGCAGGGGTATCCAGTTTTGATGGTCGGGACAAGTGTAATGATTATTCAATTGGTATCGAGCTAGAAGGGGCCGATGATATCCCCTATGAAGAAATGCAGTATCAGACTTTAGCTAAAATAACTCGGGTGATTCTAAAAGCATATCCTCAGATTACAGCTGAGCGTATTGCGGGCCATTCCGACATAGCGCCAGGTCGTAAAACTGACCCCGGCCCGGCTTTTGACTGGGATAATTTTAGAACCTTGAACGAAGCCTGATAAAAATGAAAAAGGCTTTGAGTCAAACCTCTTAATCCGTAAAATACTGCCATTGATGAGTAACTACTCGGTGTGTGTAGACGCACTTTTTTGAAATCGGTAATAGCCGTACAGGATTCTCGCATGATCGAAACCCCATACCAGCAGCAATTAGAGACAGAAATTCCGCATCAGGTCAGTCTGGCTCTGCAAGAAGATCTCGGCGGTAGTCCTAATGAAGGAAGGGATGTGACTGCAGAGCTCATCAGTGAGGATAAAGTCGCCACCGGTAAGCTACTAACTCGCGAAGATGCTGTGATCTGCGGCATTGACTGGTTTAATGCGGTATTCCATAAGCTTGATCCCACAATAGAAATAAAATGGTTCTATCAGGACGGCGATAAAGTTCGAGCGCAGGACAAGTTATGCGAGCTTCGAGGTAATGCAAGAAAAATCCTGACCGGGGAGAGGACAGCCATGAATTTCTTGCAAACCCTATCCGGCACCGCAACTACAACTGCACGTTATGCTGCTGAGCTTAAAGGTACTTCATGCAAGTTGCTCGATACTCGGAAAACCATTCCAATGCTACGTCTAGCACAAAAATATGCGGTTTATTGTGGCGGTGGACGTAATCACAGAATAGGTTTGTTTGATGCCTTCCTGATTAAAGAAAATCACATTATTTCCGCGGGGTCTATTGAGCAAGCCGTTAAAAAAGCCCGCCAACTTAATCGTGACATCATGGTTGAAGTCGAAGTGGAAACTTTTGCTCAGTTAGATCAGGCCTTAGATGCCGCAGCCGACGTCATTATGCTCGACAATTTTTCTATAGATGACATGCGCACTGGCGTCGCCATTAATCAAGTTCACTCCCACACTGCCAAGATAGAAGCTTCTGGCAACGTTAGCATTGAAACCTTACGTGATATCGCCGACACAGGCGTTGATTTCATCTCGGTAGGGGCGCTGACCAAACATCTCCAAGCCGTCGACCTATCTCTAAGACTAGAGTTATAACTCACAGTTATTACAGGTCTTTTTCCGATTATGGTAGGCTTGTGGCTGTTTTTGTTGTTGATAACGAAAGCCCCCAATTTTAAAGTGAACAACAAATAAATCCACCAATCATATAGCAAACAGAGCATGACAAAAAAAGGGTATGTCTACATTTTGAGCAACCCAAGGAAAACGGTTCTCTATACAGGGGTAACTGGCAACTTAGGCAAACAGGTATTTGCTCATAAAAATAAAATCGCAGAAGGTTTTACCCGAAGTTACGACTGTAATGACCTTGTTTACTACGAAATTAAAGACTCGCTGGAAAAGGCTCAAGTACGGGAAAAAGAAATACAATCAGAGTGTCGATTAGGAAAAGAAGCCCTAATCAAACGGTTTAATCCGGAATGGAAAGATCTCTCAGATGAGTTATTGGCAATAAAAAAGCGATAGTTATTTTGTTATTTGATGAGCTTCAAAACGACGCTATCCTAGATCTTGGGCTATAAATTGGTTCAAATATCTAGGGGTCAGCCAAAAAAGTGGAATTATCCAATCTTTGGTATCACTACAAACAGTTACAAAGCTGACAATAATTGTCACTTTTTCCTTGGCTTGGTCAAAAAAAAAACAATTTGTACGCTTTTTGAAAAGCATATTCGCATATAACTGTGACGTAAGTCATTGTTTTTGCTCAGTGTCAGGAAATTTAACTATAAGCAGTTGCTATTGATGACACGCAAAGGATATATTTGTTAACAGATTTGTTCACACAGGGAAGCGCTACTTACAATTCGTAATGGCCCGTGTAGTTTTGATCAGATTATACGGAATTCTCTGTGAACAGATTTGAACTTAAACAATTTGCAAATTCTTTATAAAGAATAGGAGAGAGTCTTATGCAAACTAAAAAGCAAGCGGGTTTCACCCTTATCGAATTAATGATCGTTGTAGCGATCGTAGGTATCTTGGCAGCAGTAGCAATCCCTGCTTATCAGGATTACATCAAGCGTTCTAAAATTTCTGAGGCTATGGCAACAGCTGGTGCATGTAAAACTTCTGTAGCTGAGTTTGCAGCTGCCAATAATGCACTACCAGCTGATGCAACCGAAGCCGGCTGTAGTGGCGGTTCAACTTATGTTACATCTATTGAAGTAAGTGTTACCAATCCTGGTGATATTCAAGTTGTTATTAATGATGCTGAAGTTGGTGACGGTTCTGCGGGAAGAATTATTCTTTCTCCAGTTGACTCGGCAGGCGGTGCTGCTGCTGGTGCCAACATCTATGGTTGGGAGTGTACAAACTCTTTGGCTAACTCAGGTTTAGCTCCAGCTAGTTGTCGTTAATTTTTAATGACTGTTAAAAAGGCGAGCGAAAGCTCGCTTTTTTTATAAACAAGAAAAGAGATTAGAGTCTGTGTCAAAAGAAAACAAAATTGTGTTACTTACAGTTGCCTTATACTTTTTACTCATTTCACACGTTTGGTTTCCTAGTATTGGTATCACGGGGCTTGGCATACAGCAGAATAACCTTAGTTGGTTATGGGTTGTCGCGGTTTGTTGCTTATCTTTTTTTCTTATCAGTACTAGAGGGCTTAAAATCCCTTGTTTTTGGAAATGGGGCTCTATCGCCTTAGCCTGTTCTTTACTTCCTTTCGTTATTATTCATGATTTTGCAATTTTTAGAAGTGGCTTGTTACTTGTTGCAGGGTACTTAACGATATGGATATTTATTTTAGCTTTATATCAATTTGATGCACTGAAAGGTGAAGCAAATAAACTCATACTAATAATTCTCGGAGCTGTTTTTATACAGGTTATCTGGGGAGCTTATGAAATCATCAGTGCCTCTGTTATTAACTATCAAAGTGGGCAACTATTAATTGAACCGACACCTCTTGGAGTCTTCAATCAAAGAAATGCTTTCGCAAGCTTTGTTGCAACTGGAATAGTTCTTAGCTTTTATTATATTTTAAGCCCATTTAAAGAAGTCAGATACACAAAAGTCACTTATGCTATATTTTTTGTGTTTGTTTTCCTGGCAAGCTTTACGGTTGCATATACTGTATCAAGAGCTGGTATTATTGGCCTGATAATCGGTGTGGCACTGCTTATTCCTCTCATTCTCTCGAAAAAACAGTTTGGAGTCGCTATTGGGGTTGTGCTAGTAATTCTTGCTTCGGTCAGTGCTGATTACATATCAGGCTTGGCTGGTAATATTGATAAACAGATTGTCCATGGGGGCCCCCGCGTTGGGTATTACCTGACAAGTGTAATGGCTATTTTTGAAAAGCCAATTTTGGGGCATGGGCTTGGAAGTTTTGAGCATGTTTTTTTAGAAAAATTTGCTGAGTTATATGACGCGGGTAAAATTCCAGTGGATAATGACTACCATGGTAATTTAGTTCATCCTCATAATGAGTTATTACTTTGGGGGATACAAGGAGGTTTAATTACCATTGTTAGCCTTTTAGCTTTAGTATTTATACTCGCAAAGGCTCTCTGGACGCGTCTTACATACTTCTTGGCCAGCATCTCCCTGTTTGTGCCAATTTTAGTTCATTCAATGTTTGAGATGCCATTTTATCAATCTACCCTACACCTTATAGTACTTGGGGTTTTGTTTGTTATCGCTTATAAACAGGTTGCCACGTTAAAACAGGAAGAGTCAAAAGATAAGGAGTTTTCTTTAAAAGGTTTAAGCTCTGCTCTAAGAATGGCTTCAGTAATCTTCTTCGTTTTTTTCTTGGCGGTATTTACTCTGAATATCCTTTCACTAAATAAAGCAAAAGAATTTGTTTATGACGAACAGGATTTGCAGACAATCGAATCCGTATATATAAAGTTTGGGTGGCCTGATACCTATAATTATTTTTATAAGGCAAGCCTATCAAGATTTGGACGTTCGACTGGAAACACTTTCTTTTGTAATGATTATATAAACTGGGCAGAAAAAGTTCTTGAAGTTTCTCCCAGGCTCGACTACTACAGGGATTTGGCTCTCGCTTATGAATGCATTGGAGAATATGAACGAGCCCGTGAGACTGCTTTAAGATTAAAGTATTACTACCCAACTCATAGGAAAACACAAGATTGGGTTAATGGTTACTTGGGTGATAATCTTTAGGTTTCAATAAGGGTTTGAAGTTAGAACGATTGACTTTTAGCACTTTTTATTCAAGGATATAGATTCGACTTTTAAACTCTTTACTGAATATCATGACTTTAGCGGATACAGGCCTTTCCGGATTAGCTCATTTATTGGTAGCTGAAGGACTTTTAACGAAAGAAAAGGTCCAGCAGGCAGTCAAAAATGCCAAGGAAGAAAAAGTTGGTTTAATTGACTGGCTGGTAGCAGCAGGCTGGTTGGAGGGGAAGCAGGCAGCTAAAGCTCAAGCTCTCAATTTTGGTTATCCTTATTTCGACCTCTCCAGTATAGCCTTCGAAAATATTCCTAAAGATGTCATTGATCTTAAGCTTATGCAGGCACACAGGGCTGTTCCTCTCTACAAGCGAGGCACTCGTCTATTTGTCGCAGTATCTGACGCGACTAACCTGAAAAGTTTAGAAGAAATTCGATTCCAAACAGGCTGCTCGGTTGAAGCAGTCTTGGTGGAGCCGAATAAGCTTGAGTCGGTAGTCGGTAAGCTGATTGAAGAAAAAGAAAATGAAACCCTGTCTGATTTCGATGATTCCGACCTGGATAATATTGATTTAGATGCTGTAGACCCTGAAGCTGAGCAGGAAATGGATGATAAAGCTGCCGGTGAAGATGCGCCAGTAGTTAAGTTTGTTAAGCAAATGCTCATTTCAGCGATTCGTAAAGGTGCTTCCGATTTACACTTTGAGCCTTATGAAAAAAAATATCGTGTTCGTTTTCGGATTGATGGTATTTTGCATGAAATTGCATCACCACCTATACAGCTTGCCAGCCGTATATCTGCACGCTTAAAAGTTCTTTCTGGGCTGGATATTTCAGAACGTCGTGTTCCTCAAGATGGTCGTGTAAAACTAAAAATTTCAAAAACAAAAGCGATTGATTTTCGTGTTAATACGCTGCCTACTTTGTTTGGTGAGAAAATTGTAATGCGTATTCTAGATCCCGCGCAGGCAATGTTAGGTATTGACGCTTTAGGATTTGACCCAAAGCAGAAAAAAGATTTCATGGGTGCTATTGAAAAGCCTCAAGGAATGGTGTTGGTAACAGGCCCTACTGGCTCTGGTAAAACAGTAACTCTCTATACTGGTGTGAATATTCTTAACGATGAATATAAAAATATTTCTACCGCAGAAGACCCTGTAGAGATTAATTTACATGGTGTTAACCAGGTCAATGTTAATGTCAAAGCAGGTTTAACCTTTGCTTCGGCACTGAGGGCTTTTTTACGTCAGGATCCAGATATTGTGCTGGTGGGTGAGATTCGAGACCTTGAAACCGCTGAAATTGCCATTAAAGCCGCCCAGACCGGTCACTTGGTATTATCTACCCTGCATACTAATTCAGCACCAGAAACTTTGACTCGGTTAGTTAATATGGGGGTTGCACCATTTAATATTGCTACCACGGTAAACTTGGTGGTAGCTCAGCGTCTGACAAGGCGTCTCTGCGAACACTGCAAGAAACCATCAGATTTACCTAAAGAAGCATTGATTGAAGAGGGTTTTAGCGAAGAAGAGCTGAACGAACTCACAATTTATGAGCCCGTAGGTTGCGATAAATGCACAATGGGCTATAAAGGTCGTGTGGGCTTGTTCCAAGTTATGCCAGTTTCGGAAGAAAGTGGTCGCATTATTATGGAAGGAGGTAATGCAATCAATATTGCTGATCAAGCTAAAAAAGAGGGGATTCCAGACTTACGTAGAGCAGGCCTTAATAAGGTCAAAGCGGGACTGACCAGTTTGGCGGAAGTCAACCGTGTAACTCAAGAGTAGCACTGAACGTTATCAGCAAGATGAACAAGAGTAGAATTAATACTGTATCAGATTTTATGGGGTGAGATGTTCTTAATCAAACGAACGTTTTAGCCATATTAGAACATTAGAAAGGTAATCAAAATGGCAACAGCAGTTAAACGGAAATCAGCTAAATCAAAAAAGACTAAGTTGAAAAATTTCCAGTGGGTAGGTGTTAATAAGCAGGGTAATAAAATGAAAGGCAAGATGCCTGCTGAAAGCGCTGATGCTGTGAAGCAGCAACTTTTAAAGCAGGGAATTAAGCCTAAAACGGTTAACGCAGAGCTATTCTCTTTTGGTGCAAGTAAGAAGCCCATTAAACCGATTGATATTGCGGTATTCTTACGACAGCTAGCGATTATGATGAAAGCTGGTGTACCTTTAGTTCAGTCCTTTGACATTATCGGTAAAGGTCATGAAAATCCGAGTGTTCAAGACTTGGTCATGGATATTAAAACTGATGTCGAGTCAGGTAATCCTTTTGCTGACTCTTTACGCAATCACCCAAAATACTTCGATGATTTAGTGTGCGATTTAATTCATGCTGGTGAGCAGTCTGGTACTTTAGAGCAAATGCTGGATAGAATTGCGACCTATAAAGAAAAGACAGAAGCTCTGAAGTCAAAAATTAAATCAGCCATGATGTATCCTGCAGCAGTAATCACGGTATCTCTAGCCGTAACTGCTATTCTTCTTATTTACGTAGTTCCAATGTTTGAGGATTTATTTTCTAATGCTGGAGCAGACTTGCCTGCTCTTACGGCCATGGTTGTTTCAATGTCGGAGAACATGCAGGCTAATTGGTATATTTACCTAGGGTTGTTAATAGCTATTGTCGTTGGTTATGTTCAGTTAAATAATAAGTCTGAAAAATTTAGGGATTCAAAGGATGCGTTATTGCTTAAGTTTCCTATTTTCGGCCCATTAATTCAAAAAGCCGCTGTCGCACGTTATGCTCGTACACTAGCGACCACATTTGCCGCAGGTGTTCCTTTAGTTGATGCTTTAGATTCTGCCGCAGGAGCTTCTGGTAATGCGGTTTATCGTAAAGCCATCATGAAAATTAAAGAAGATGTTACTACGGGTTTGCAAATCAATCTGGCGATGATATCAACCGGGGTTTTCCCAAACATGGTGAATCAGATGGTTGCGATTGGTGAAGAGTCGGGTGCTGTTGATACCATGCTGGCGAAGGTAGCTGATATTTATGAGCAAGAGGTTGATGATGCGGTCGATGGCTTGAGTTCTTTGATTGAGCCGTTTGTTATCGTCTTTATTGGTGGCGTTGTTGGTACAATTATTGTTGCAATGTACTTGCCAATCTTCAAATTGGGCGATGCTTTCTAACGACGAGCTTATATAAATCACATAATTTAAAAGATAGACAACATGATTGAAATTCTTTCAACAAACCTGCCCGTGTTGGCAGGTTTGGTTTTTATACTGGGGCTATTAACGGGTAGTTTTTTGAACGTGGTCATTCATCGACTACCGTTAATTCTAAATCGTGAATGGCGTACTACTGCAACTGAAATTTTGACTGAAGCCAATTGCACCGTTTCTTGCCCTAAAGATGGTCTTCCTGAAAAATATAATCTGATGACTCCGGCTTCGGCATGTCCCAAGTGTCACCATAAGATCACTGCCTTGGAGAATATTCCGGTTTTTAGCTGGTTAGTTTTAAGAGGAAAGTGTTCCAACTGCAAAGCCAAAATCAGCGGTCGTTATCCTTTTGTTGAGCTCCTGACGGCTGTAACATTTATGGTGTGTGCCATTACCTTTGGTTGGTCCTGGTCACTGGCATTCGCCTTAATATTGACCTGTTTCTTGGTTGCTGGTAGCTATATCGATTATGACCATAAGATTCTGCCGGATCAATTAACCCTACCATTAGTCTGGATTGGTTTGGTGGCCGCACTTTGGCTGGCACCTGAGCTTGCTCAAACAGGCTTCGCTAAAGACTTACCATCGGCCGTTATTGGTGCCTTAGCGGGCTATTTGTCTCTTTGGTCGATCTATTGGCTATTTAAGCTACTGACCGGCAAAGAAGGCATGGGACATGGGGATTTTAAATTGCTTGCGGCGTTAGGAGCTTTCCTAGGATGGCAGATGCTGCCTTTAGTAATTTTATTATCCACGGTAACAGGTGCTGTTTTAGGTATTGTGGCGATGGTAGTTAGCAAGCAGGGGCGTGATTATAAAATCCCATTTGGCCCCTTTTTGGCTATTGCTGGCTGGATTGCCCTAATTTGGGGTGAGACGATTACCAATACCTATATTCAAATGTTGCAGCCTTAGTAATTCCCAAAATGAGTAGGGAGCTGAAGGAAATCATCTAAATAATTTAGCCATGACCTATAAAGTTGCTTTAACAGGTGGAATCGCTAGCGGTAAGACCGCTGTCAGTGATATGTTTGCGGAACTTGGAGTGACGGTCATTGATGCTGATGTGATTGCGCGTGAAGTTGTTGCCAAGGGATCTCAGGCTTTACAGGCTATAACAGAGTATTTTGGCACGCAGGTTTTAACTGAAATAGGTGAGCTAGACCGTCAAAAGCTCCGTAGCATGGTATTCTCCGATGAGCAACAAAGGCAATGGCTTAACAATCTGCTTCACCCGCTGATTCGAACGGAAATCAAGCAACGTCAAGAGTTAGCGCATTCAGCTTACTCGATCAGTGTAATTCCTTTATTGTTTGAAAGTGGTCAATATCGAAACTATGATCGGGTGTTAACGGTTGACTGTCCCACAGCAATTCAGCTCAAGCGTTTAATGGAGCGCGATCAGTCAACCCTTGAGCAGGCCCAGGCAATTCTGGACAAGCAGGCAACTCGAGAACAACGCTTGTCGATTGCTGACGATGTTATTGTGAATGACTCAGATTTGCATTCCCTTAAGCAAAGCGTTATAAAGCTTGATAACCAATACAGGCAATTAGCAAGGAATTAGGCAATTGATGCCCGAAGCTGCCAGTTATATCTTGTATGAGCATCCGCTCAATGAGCAGATACGCGCTTATCTGCGCTTAGAAAATCTTTTTAATATTCAGCAAGAACTCCAGTCTATTGATTCTGTTGCTTCGCACATTGCAGCGTTGCATAACTTGTGGGAGATTCTGGACTGCCTTGATCGAGGCGATCTTAAGGCCGAGCTTCTCAAAGAGCTTGAGCAACAAAAAAACCATTTTAAACAGCTGGAAGCCAGTCCCTATATAGATGACGTTAAACTCAAGCGCTTTTTAGAGCAACTCCAGCAGCTTTATCTCTGGGTGGCTAATTATCAGGGAAAATTCGGTGCAACATTACGCCAAGATCGTTTTATTGACTTGATTAAGCATCGAATTCGTATTCCAGGCGCTTCCTGTAGCTTTGACTTACCCGAGTTACACCAGTTTTTACAACAGCCCGTTAATTATCGGCAACAGAAGTTTACAGAATGGTTTGAACATTTTGATGGGCTGAATAAGTGTCTTAAGGTCTTATTACGGTTGTATCGTGAAAACGGTCAGTTTGTCGATGGCGAAACCAACAATGGTGCTTATCAGCATAATTTTGATAAAAAGCAAAACCCCCATCTAATTAGGGTAAAAATGCCTATTGCTACCAGTGTTTATCCTGAAATAAGCGGCTCGAAATATTGTTTTACGATTCGGTTTATTCAGCCGGGGGAGCAGGAACAGAAGGTACTGTCAGATGATACTAAATTCCAGGTGGCGATTTGCTGACTTGTAGGCCGTTTAAAACAGTAAACTGTTGCTACAACTAATTGGCGCATTCTGTATTTTCATTTGGTACTATAAACCTGAACGGATTTAATAAGGTTTCAACATGGCTCTTTTAACACTCATAATCGCTTTATTATTCGAACGTTATTTTCATACAGGTAATAGCGACGAACGCCAGAAGTACAGTAATGCTAACTGGTTTGTTGCTTATCAAAAACGATTGGGCGAGTCGTTTGGCGAGCAGTCATGGTTTAAAGGCTGGCTTGCGGAGGCTGCATTAATTCTACTTCCTGTTATATTGATTTTCTTATTGTTTGAAACCTTTGGTGATGGTTTCATCTCCTCTTTAATTATGCTTGCCTTGGCGGTCGTTATTCTGGTTCATTGCTTGGGCCCTGAGTCACCACGAAAGTCTCTACGAGAGTATTTTTCCGATATTGCTCAGGATGATGAGCAGGGTGCTTATGAACATGCTGTGAACTTTGCCGGTAAAGAAGCTGATGATTGGGCGCAAACCCAGCGTATGGTCAGCCAGGCCATCTTCACCGAAACTCAGCGTCGTTATGCTGCTGTGGTTATCTGGTTTGTGTTGCTAGGGCCTGCGGGGGCATTGCTATATCGCTTACTGGACTGGTATTTAGCTAATAATCCAGAAGGTAGTTTGTCTGCGCCACTTAAGTCGATAATGGACTGGGTTGCAGGTCGTATTTCAGTATTGGCCTATTTGCTTGCCGGTGATATGGCTTCGGGTGTTTCTAAGATTAAAAGGAAGTTCTTTGACTTTAATGTCGATGGTATGGAGCTGGTTGAGGAAACCGGGGTGGCAGCTATTGGCCCTGTTCTTGATTGTGAAACTGAGCAAAAACAGAAGGTTGCCGAGAATTTATGTGCTTTAAAGCTCACTGAGCGAACCGGCGTTATTCTATTTGCTTTCGTAGCAGTCATGTCATTATTGGGTTGGACCTGGGTTTGAATAATTAACAAGAGTTAAATATTGTCCCTGGTTTGGCCTAACTCAAATACTGGTCAAAAACCACCGCTGAAAGTATCTTTTTTCCTTCATTTTGTCTATGATGGGCACTTTGCGAATTTTAGTTAAGTTGATTAACAGTTGTTAATTATCTGTTGGCAACTCTCTTGTAAAGACCATCGGTACTGAAATTAGTATTGAATAAGCAGTACTGAGGCCAAATGAAAGGCAAGAATATGACACAAGATCAAAAAAATGATGCACCAATCGAAGACGTTGATCCGATTGAAACTCAGGAGTGGATCGATGCTCTAGATGCGGTAATGGCAGAAGAGGGCGTTGAGCGTGCTCATTACCTGCTTGAAAAATTAGTCGCTAAAGCACGTCGTGCTGGCGCAAATTTACCATTTGATTTAACCACTGCGTATTTAAATACGATTCCCCCCTCCCAAGAAGCACACATGCCTGGCGATCAGGAAATGGAGCGCCGCTTGCGTGCCATTATCCGCTGGAATGCGATTGCCATAGTGTTGCAGGCCTCTAAAAAAGATTTGGAACTTGGCGGGCATTTATCGAGTTTTGCTTCGAGCGCCACTCTTTATGATGTGGGCTTTAACCACTTCTTCCATGCTGCTGATGATGAGCACGGCGGTGATTTGATTTATTATCAAGGCCACTGCTCGCCAGGCATCTATGCTCGAGCTTTTCTCGAAGGCCGTTTAGATGAAGACCAATTGGCTAACTTCCGCCAGGAAGTCGATGGCAAAGGCCTTTCCTCTTATCCGCACCCTTGGCTAATGCCAGAGTTTTGGCAGTTCCCAACCGTTTCTATGGGCTTGGGTCCAATTCAGGCAATCTACCAGGCGCGTTTCTTAAAGTATCTTGAGGATCGTGGTTTAGCTAAAACCAAAGGCCGTAAAGTGTGGGCCTTCCTGGGTGACGGTGAAATGGATGAGCCTGAGTCAATGGGGGCGATCAGTCTTGCAGGTCGTGAGAAACTGGATAACTTGATCTTCGTGGTGAACTGTAACCTACAGCGTCTTGATGGCCCAGTTCGTGGTAATGGCAAAATTATCCAGGAGCTGGAAGGCGAGTTCCGTGGTGCGGGTTGGAGCGTACTCAAAGTCATTTGGGGCCGCTATTGGGATCCTCTGATTGCGCGTGATACCGAAGGTCGCTTGTTGAAAGTGATGAACGAAACGGTTGACGGCGAGTATCAAAATTGTAAGGCCAAAGGTGGTGCCTATACGCGCGAAAAATTCTTCGGTAAAGATCCCAAACTATTAGAAATGGTTGCTAATATGTCGGATGAAGACATTTGGCGTTTGAACCGTGGCGGTCATGATCCGCATAAAGTCTATGCCGCCTATCATCGTGCGGTCAATACTGAAGGCCAGCCAACTGTTATTCTAGCTAAAACCGTTAAAGGTTATGGCATGGGTTCATCGGGCGAAGGAAAAAATATTTCGCACCAGGTGAAGAAGATGAACCTTGAAGCGCTTAAGCATTTCCGCGACCGTTTTAATGTACCGATTCCTGATGATAAGTTGGAAGAGGTTCCTTTCTATCATCCAGGCGAAGACAGCGACGAAATCAAATATCTTCGTGAGCGCCGTGAAAAACTGGGTGGTTATCTTCCGGCACGTCGTCCTCAATCTGATTCTTTGGATATTCCACCTCTGTCGGATTTTGAGCCATTGCTTAAGGCAACCGGTGACCGCGAAATATCAACCACCATGGCATTTGTGCGTGCCTTGAATATATTATTGAAAAATAAAGGATTAAAAGACCGTATTGTGCCAATCATCCCTGATGAGGCACGTACCTTTGGGATGGAAGGTTTGTTCCGTCAAATCGGCATTTACTCTTCTTCAGGACAGTTGTATGAGCCAGTTGATTCCGATCAGATCATGTATTATCGCGAAGATAAGAAAGGTCAGATTTTGGAAGAGGGTATCAACGAAGCCGGAGCCATGTCATCGTGGATGGCTGCTGCGACCAGCTATTCGAGCAATAATCTGCCGATGATTCCTTTTTATGTCTATTACTCAATGTTTGGTTTCCAGCGCATTGGTGATCTGGCCTGGGCTGCTGGCGATATGCAGGCGCGAGGCTTCCTGATTGGTGCTACCTCTGGCCGCACAACCTTGAATGGCGAAGGCTTGCAGCATCAGGATGGTCACAGTCATATGATTTCAGCAACCATTCCAAATTGCATTAGTTATGACCCGACTTACGCACACGAGCTGGCAGTGATTGTTCGCGAGGGTATGCGTCGTATGTATCGCGATCAGGAAAATGTGTTCTATTACATCACGACTCTTAACGAAAACTATCCGCACCCTGAAATGCCTGAAGGTTCAGAAGAGGGCATTATTAAAGGAATGTACTTATTGCACGAAAACAAATCTCGCAAGAAAGCGCCGCGTGTTCAATTGATGGGCTCAGGTTCTATCTTGCGCGAAGTTGAATATGCAGCAGACCTGTTGGAAAAAGATTTTGGTGTCTTATCAGATGTATGGTCAGTAACCAGTTTCACTGAATTGCGTCGCGAAGGTATGGCCGTCGAGCGTGAAAACATGCTGAACCCCACCAAGAAGCCTAAACAGTCCTATGTTGAGCAGTGTTTGGCTAAGCAGAAAGGGCCAGTGATTGCATCGACAGATCACATGAAATCTTATGCTGATCAAATTCGAAACTTTGTACCGCAAAAATACGCGGTGCTGGGTACCGATGGGTTTGGTCGTTCAGACAGTCGCGAGAATTTACGTCGCTTCTTCGAGGTAGACCGTTATTACATTGTATTGGCAGCGCTTAAAACTTTGGCTGATGAAGGTGACATTGATGTTAAAGAAGTCACTAAGGCTATCAAGCGCTACAACATTGATACAGACAAAGCCGATCCGGCAACCCTATAAACTGGAGGAAACATCGTGGCAGATATTACACAAGTAAAAGTCCCCGATATTGGTGATGCCAGTGGGGTTGATGTTATTGAAGTATTGGTCAAGGTCGGTGACACCATCGAGCTTGAGGATGGTTTGATTGTTCTGGAAACTGATAAGGCTACTATGGAAGTGCCTTCGAGCCATGCTGGCGTGGTCAAATCCATTGAAATAAAGGTCGGTGATAAGGTTTCCGAAGGTGATGTCATCTTGTCCATTGAAGCTGCTGAAACTAGCGCAGAGGCTGATGATTCTGCAGGTGAAGAATCAGAGGAAAGACAGGCTGATGAAACTGAGGAGTCTCAAGACGACTCAAAACAGCAGACTTCTCCACAGGAGACTGAAGAGGATGATTCCTCCGATGACGAAGAACAAGCAGGCGAAGAAAAAGAAGAGCCTTTAATCATTCCCGACATTGGTGATGCCAGTGGCGTAGATGTGATTGAGGTTAGTGTTCAGGCGGGCGACAGCATCGAAAAAGACGATAGCTTGATTGTGCTTGAAACAGAAAAGGCAACCATGGAAGTGCCATCGCCGTCTGCAGGTACCATTGTCTCCATGAGCGTTAAAGCTGGTGATAAGGTGAGTCAGGGCGATCAAATTGGTGTCATTAAAACGGTTTCCAGCAAACCATCTAAAGCGAAGACAGCGGAACAGAAGTCGGAACAAAGTTCTGAACCCGCACAAGATTCACCAAAACAACCTGATACACCAAAACCAGCTCCGGTTTCTGACTACCCTGTACAGTCTCCGCAAGAAGGTAAGTTAGTACATGCTAGCCCGGCAGTGCGTCGTTTAGCACGTGAGTTCGGAGTTGACCTGAGCAAGGTAAAAGGCACTGGTCCTAAGTCGCGGGTCATGAAAGAGGATGTGCAATCCTTTATTAAGTTCGAATTGTCGCGTCCAAAAGCAACTGCAAGTTCAGGAGCTGTGGGCACTCCAGATCTTCCTGAAATCGATTTCTCGAAATTTGGTGAGGTGGAGCAAAAGCCTCTAAGCCGAATCCAGAAAATCAGCAGTGTGAATTTGCACCGTAACTGGACCATGATCCCCCATGTGACCCAGCACGAAGATGCCGACATTACCGAGCTGGATGCTTTCCGCAAAAGCATGAAAGATGAAGCAGCGAAGGAAGGCGTTCGTCTGACTCCGCTTGCTTTCATCATGAAAGCTTTGGTAGCGAGTTTGAAAGCATTTCCGAGCTTTAATGCATCACTCGCCAATGACGGTGAAAACCTGATCTTGAAGAAGTATTACAATATTGGCGTTGCCGTCGATACACCGGACGGCTTGGTAGTCCCTGTGATTCGCGATGTAGACAAAAAATCAGTCTATGAACTGGCCAATGAGCTGGGTGAAATGTCTGAGAAAGCCCGTAACAAGAAACTGGGCGCAGCCGATATGCAAGGTGGCTGTTTCACCATTTCGTCATTGGGTGGCATCGGTGGTACATCCTTTACGCCAATCGTGAACTGGCCAGATGTTGCCATTCTTGGCTTATCGCGTAATCAGATGAAACCGGTATGGAATGGCAAAGAGTTTGAGCCACGCATGATGTTGCCAATGTCGCTGTCCTATGACCACCGGGTGATTGACGGTGCGGTGGCGGCGCGCTTTATTGTTCATCTCAGTAAAATGTTAGGCGATATAAGACGAGTCATACTATAAAGGCGCTAGAAACAGCGAATTGATTGATGATTTTTCAGTCAGTTCAGGTAAAATACGCCACTCTTTTGGAGTGGCTAATAAATTTTAAGCAATTTTGCGAGCTGTTAGCTCCGAATTCAGATACAAAAAGAGGATCCTATGAGTAATTTACACGCTCAAGTCGTTGTTTTAGGTAGTGGCCCAGGCGGCTACAACGCTGCTTTCCGTGCTGCTGATTTAGGCATGGACGTTATTTTGATTGAAAAATATTCTGTGTTGGGTGGTGTTTGCTTAAATGTAGGTTGTATTCCTTCTAAAGCATTACTTCATACCGCTAAAGTAATCGATGAGGCTGAAGAAGTTTCAGCTCACGGTGTGAACTTTGGCAAGCCTAAGTTTGATATCGACAAAATTCGCGAATACAAAGATGGCGTAGTTAAGCAGTTGACTGGCGGCCTTGCGGGTATGGCGAAAGGTCGTAAAGTTAAAGTTGTTGAAGGTTACGGTAAATTTACCGGTGCTAACGAAATTGAAGTTGAGAATGACGGTAAAAAGCAAAAAGTCACTTTCGACAATGCGATTATCGCAGCTGGCTCGCGTGTTGTTCAACTACCTTTCCTTCCAGAAGATGACCGTATTGTTGACTCAACCGGTGCTCTAGAACTGCGTCAGGTTCCAAAGCATATGTTGGTGATCGGTGGCGGTATTATTGGTCTGGAAATGGCCACTGTCTATCGTGCACTGGGTGCAAAAATTACTGTAGTAGAAATGGCTGACCAGCTAGTTCCAGCAGCTGACAAAGACGTCGTTAAAGTCTTGGAAAAATACGTTTCTGCTAAATATGAAAATATCCTGCTTGAAACCAGCGTGACTAAAGTTGAAGCCAAAAAAGATGGCTTGTATGTCACCTTTGAAGGTAAAAACGCTCCTGAAAAGCCACAAAAATTCGATATGATTTTATCAGCAGTAGGTCGTCGTCCTAACGGTGACTTAATTGATGCTGATAAAGCTGGTGTAAAAGTTAGCGATCGTGGCTTCATCGAAGTCGACAAGCAAATGCGTACCAATGTACCTCACATCTACGCAATTGGTGACATCGTTGGTCAACCGATGTTGGCTCACAAAGCCTCCGCAGAATCACACGTTGCCGCTGAAGTGATTGCTGGCAAGAAACATTATTTCGACCCACTAACTATTCCATCAGTAGCTTATACCGATCCTGAATTGGCATGGGTAGGTCTAACTGAGAAAGAAGCCAAAGAACAAGGCATCGACTATGGCGTGGGTAAATTCCCATGGGCAGCTTCAGGTCGCGCCATCGGCGTAAACCGTAAAGAAGGTTTCACCAAGTTATTATTCGACAAGAAAAACAATCGTGTCATCGGTGGTGCTATTGTTGGTGTTAACGCCGGTGAGCTTATCGCAGAAGTTGGTTTGGCCATTGAAATGGGTTGTGATGCAGAAGATATCGGTTTAACGATTCATGCACACCCAACGCTTTCTGAGTCAGTGAGTTTTGCGGCTGAAGTTTATGAAGGTGTGTGTACTGATCTTCCTGCTCAGCGCAAGAAGAAATAAGAAAGCATCTTTTTTGCCCTGAGCATTGTTATAAACCTTTTCATCATCGGTCATTCACTTTATGTGAACTCCTTCTTCGAAAAGGTTTATGCCGCGCTCAGAGCAAAAAATCCAGCTTTCTTTGATTGATTGAAAAAGCTTCCTTCGGGAAGCTTTTTTTATGGGCTAAAGGCGAACGAAACTTTGCCCTTTATTGAATAAGAATCTTATTCCGCGATCGGTGCCACGGCTTTTCTGCCGGATAGGGCGGTAATCATTGAGCCGATGACAACTAATAAAGCCCCCGCAATACTGAACAAGTTGATTGGTTCAGACAATAGTGTATCTGGATAAAAGTATTCGAGGACTTTCATGCTGGCGATGGTAACCAGTGGTGTGATTGCCAAAATTGCACTAACGCGCGAGGCTTCCCAGTGCGCCAGTGCTTCGGCAAAAGCACCGTAGGCAATCAAGGTATTTAAACAACAGAAAATAAGAAGCCACCAGCCAGCCGTATCAAGTTCTAGTGCCTGTCCCGGTGATGACCAAGGGCTTAATAAAGGAATACAGGCCAGATATATCATGAACATAACCTGGTCAGAGCGATAGTTATTGAGGAGTTGCTTCTGGGCTAAGGCATAGGCGGCCCAGACAATCGCGGCTAAAAACATCCAGCCTAATCCAACCGCATAGTCGCCGGTTATTTGTTCAAATATTTCTTGAAAACGCAGGTTAAAAAACAAAATCAGGCCAATCACAAAACAGGCAAAACCAAGCCATTGTTGTTTGTTAAAAGATTCTTTAAAAATCAATAACCCGCCTAATAGCATAAACATGGGCGCGGTCTGAATCATAACTTGCGCACTACTGGGTGTGATCAGGTTGACCCCAAAAAGGTAGAACACGTAATTG
The DNA here is from genome assembly GCF_000024085.1 of Kangiella koreensis DSM 16069. Classification (NCBI taxonomy): domain Bacteria; kingdom Pseudomonadati; phylum Pseudomonadota; class Gammaproteobacteria; order Kangiellales; family Kangiellaceae; genus Kangiella; species Kangiella koreensis. The sequence goes on from NC_013166.1 coordinate 732,934, forward strand.
AGGCATAAACCGATTACCGCAATTACCATCAGCCATAAGACATTACCTTTGATTAACTTGAAATTGGGTGATTTTCTTTTGTAGATCAGGAAGATAAAAAGAATCGCGGCAGCGCTGAAAAAGCGATACCAGGTCACGGTGACCGCATCCATCTGGTCGAGTAAAGTTTTTAATGCTATAGGCAACAGACCCCAAAGCAGGGCGGTAGTTAAAGATAATAATAAGCCTAGTTGCCAACGACCGGATACTGTATGCATGTTTTACCCGAATTTAGCGATAAAGATAAAGGACGGATTATGCAGTAATAGAGTCTAATTGACTAGCGGGCATATCGAATTAGTCAGGTGATTGATCATTAGAGTCTGAGTAACTATGATGCTGGTTCGTAAAAAATTAGTGATGGCTATGAAAAGTAATAATTTAATACCTTTATTTTCAGTGATTTCATTGATGGCAGGAACCTTTCTTACTATGCATACAGCGCAAGCAACCAGCAAAGATTTAGAATTAACCGTTGAGCGGATTTATGCCGATCCTTCTCTGGATGGCCCTGAAGTCAGCTCCGTTAAACTATCTCCAGATGGCAAGCGAGTCACTTTCCTCAAGGGCAAAGTAGAGGAACAGGAGCGTTTAGACTTGTGGGAATACAACCTTGCCGATGGCGAGTCCCGCCTGTTAGTTGATTCCAATGACTTGAGTCCTGGCGAAGAGCAGCTGTCGGACGAAGAGAAAGCGCGCCGTGAGCGTATGCGTTTATTCGCAAAGGGGATCATAGATTATTACTGGGGCGATGATAGCCAGACATTACTGTTTCCTCTGGCGGGCGATATCTTTGTTTATGACTTGAACAAAGCCCCTAAAAAGGCCACCAAACAGCTTACTGATACGGAAGCCTACGAGACCGATATTAAATTGTCACCCGACGGTAGGTTTGTCTCCTTTATTCGTGATCAGGACATCTTTAAGGTTGAGATAGCGACTGGGAAGGAAACCCAGCTGACCTTTGATGGTGAAGGCACTATCAAAAATGGTATGGCTGAGTTCGTGGCACAGGAAGAAATGGGGCGTCTGACAGGTTATTGGTGGTCACCAGATAGTAAAAAAATTGCTTACTTACAGATTGATGAGTCACCCGTTAATATCGAGAAACGTTATGAAATCAATGCTGAGGATTTCACCGTGTTCGAGCAACGCTATCCGAGTACCGGTACTGATAATGTATTAATTAAGCTCGCCGTATTGAATCTTGAAACCAGCAAAACCCAATGGATAGATACGGGTAAAGAAACGGATATTTATCTTCCACGCGTAAACTGGTTGTCTGATTCCTCACAAGTCTCTTATCAATGGCAGACTCGTGACCAGCAGACACTTGAACTGCGTTTTGCGGATATTAGCAATGGTCAGTCTAAAACTATTCTGACCGAAACCTCTGACACCTGGATTAATCTAACCAAAGATTTAATGTTCCTGAAAGACCAGGCTGCTTTTGTCTGGACTTCGGAACGTAGCGGTTTCCGTCATTTATATTTATACGATTTGAAGGGTAACTTGATTCATCAGTTGACTGATGGTGACTGGGTTATCGACAAGATTTACGGTGTTGATGAAGAGCAGGGCGTAGTTTATTTTGATGCCAATAAAGAGAGTCCTTTGCAGCAAGACCTCTATTCAGTAGCTTTAAGCGGCGATAGTTCAGCGAAAAAAATCACTGAAAAATCTGGTGTTCACGAAGTAAGTTTTGCAAAGAACATGAAGATTTTTGTCGACTATTTTTCATCCGTATCACAGCCTAAACAGGTCAGTTTACGTAATGCCGATGGTAGTCTGATTACCTGGTTAGAAGAAAACAAACTGGATAAAAACCATCCCTATTATCACTACTATCAAAAAGCCTCGAAGCCTGAGTTTGGCACGATAAAAGCCGAAGATGGGCAGGAGATGTATTACCGCCTTTATAAGCCGGTACCTTTTGACAGCTCTAAAAAATACCCGGTGATTGTCGATGTTTATGGCGGCCCTCACGCCCAGCGCGTACGTAATCAATGGGGTGCACGAAATACTTACTGGCATCACTTGATGGCAAGTAAGGGCTATATCATTTTCTCATTGGACAACCGTGGCTCCTGGAATCGTGGTAAAAAATTCGAAGACCCTATTTATAAAGAGCTCGGTGATGTGGAAGTAAAAGACCAGGTTGCTGGTGTCGAATTTCTTAAAAGCTTACCCTATGTGGATGGTGATAAAATTGGTATGTTTGGTTGGAGCTATGGCGGCTATATGACCATCATGAGCATGTTCAAGCAGCCTGATATATTCAAAGTAGGTGTATCAGTAGCGCCTGTGACTGACTGGTATTTATATGACACTCATTATACCGAACGCTACTTAGGTCATCCTGATTCAAACAAAGACGGTTATGAAGCGAGTAATGTCTTTCCATATTTAGAGGGACTAAAAGGTGACCTCATGATTATCCATGGCATGGCTGACGATAATGTATTGTTTACCAATAGCACCAAGCTATTTAAAGCCTTACAGGATGCCAATAAGCCGTTTGATATGATGAACTACCCGGGCAGCAAGCACTCAATCTGGGGACAAAAGGTACGTACCCACGTGTTTAATACCATTGGTAATTACTTTGATGAGAACTTGAAGTAGTTCGCTACGTAAGTTAACAAAGCGGCTTGCCGAAAGGTGGCCGCTTTTTTTGATCATAGATGTTTTCTATTTTGATGAGTTGTCTCTTGCAAATGACTGCATACAAATATTAGTCTTGAAGCATACCAATCAATAGGAAATCAACATGACCAAGTTTATTCCTGCTCTGTCGAGCATTGTTATGCTGTCATTGTCAGTCTTGAGTACAGAGGCCGCAGAAGTTCCTGAAGGATTCAAAATTGAACTATTTGCTGAAAATGTCGATGGTGCGCGGCAGATGGCTTTGTCTGATACAGGCATTGTTTATACTGGCTCTAGAAAGCCAGGCAAAGTCCACGCCATGATTGATAAGGATAATGACTTCAAAGTGGATGAAGTGGTGTTAGTGGCTGATGGTTTGTATATGCCCAGCGGGGTCGCGTACAAAGATGGTGATTTGTATGTGGCGGAAGTGGATAAGATTTTACGCTTCAAAGACATAGACAAAAATTATAATAAAAAGCCCGAGCCGGAAGTGGTTTTTGATCAGCTACCAGATGAAAGTCACCACGGCTGGAAATATATAAAATTCGGCCCTGATGGCCACCTGTACATTCCAATCGGTGTACCGTGCAATATTTGCAATGAAAAAGATGAGCGCTTTGGTACCATTGGTCGCCTCAATATTGAAACTAAAGAGTTTGAGTTGATCGCAACTGGCGTACGCAATAGTGTTGGTTTCGATTGGCACCCTGAAACCAAAGAACTGTGGTTTACCGATAATGGTCGTGATTGGATGGGTGACGATTTACCACCCTGTGAACTCAATCGTGTCACAGAAAAAGGGCAGTTTTTTGGCTTCCCCTATGTGCATGGTAACGATGTTATTGATCCCGAGTTTGGTGACGAATTAGGTGAGCGCGAATACCGAAAACCTGAATGGGAATATCAGGCGCATGTGGCCCCTCTAGGGATGATGTTTTACACTGGTGATATGTTCCCTTCAGAATATAAAAATACACCCTTAGTAACCCTGCACGGGTCATGGAATCGCAGTACGAAAGTGGGCTACAAAGTAGTGAATATGCCACTCGAAGCTAATCGGGTTTTATCCGAAGATGATTTTGTTACAGGCTGGTTAAAAGGTGATGAAGTTTTGGGTCGTCCTAATGACATCATAATGCTGACCGATGGTTCGATCCTTGTTTCTGATGATGGCTTCAGCAAAGTGTATCGAGTGTCCTATCAGAAGGGTAAATGAGGAGATTTAATCATTTTATTGTTTAAGGGTAGGGGCGGACCTGTGTGTCTGCCCCTAGCATGAATAACAAACACAAAAAAGCCGACTATAAAGTCGGCTTTTTCTTTCGTCGTAAAAGACTGGGTAAAAAGAATTACCAAATTTTTACACGATCTTCTGGCTCTAAATACATATCATCACCAGGTTTTACGTCAAATGCTTCATGGTACTCAGGCATATTCATAACGGTACCGTTAGCACGGAACTCGCTAGGCGAGTGTGGGTCGGTATCAATACGCTTGCGTAGCTCTTCGTCACGATACTTACGACGCCATACTTGTGCCCAACCGTAGAACACACGTTGGTCACCGGTCATGCCGTCAATCACTGGAGCTGGTTTGCCGTCTTTAGAAAGCTGATAGGCTTTATAGGCAATAGTTAGGCCGCCAAGGTCACCGATGTTTTCACCTTGAGTGAATTCACCATTAACATGTACTCCGTCAAGTACTGTGAAGTCGTTGTATTGAGCAACAAGTTTGTCAGTACGCTTGGTGAATTCAGCCAAATCTTCTTCAGTCCACCAGTTACGAAGTTTACCGTCACCGTCATATTGTGAACCTGAATCATCGAAACCGTGGCCCATTTCATGGCCAATTACCGCACCAATACCGCCATAGTTCACTGCATCGTCTGCTTCAAGATTGAAGAATGGAGGTTGCAAAATGGCCGCTGGGAATACGATTTCATTCATCACAGGGTTGTAATAAGCATTAACCGTTTGTGGTGTCATGAACCATTCTGTACGGTCGATTGGCTGACCTAACTTCTCACGGTTACGTTTGATTTCAACCATGGTGGCGCGTTTCATATTGCCTAATAAATCATCCGCTTTAATTTCAAGCTTAGAATAATCTTTCCACTTATCAGGGTAGCCAACTTTTGGAGTAAACTTAGCCAGTTTATCAAGTGCCTGTTCTTTGGTGTCTTCACCCATCCACTCTAGCTCTTTGATACCTTGGGCATAAGCTGTACGAAGATTTTCAACCAGTTCTTTCATGCGCTCTTTAGCTTCTGGTTTGAAGTGCTTTTCAACATAGATTTTACCAACAACTTCACCTAGTGAGCCGTTAATCACATTGACACCGCGCTTCCAACGAGGCTCTTGCTCTTCAACACCACTTAAAACGCCCTGGAAAAAACGGAAGTTTTCTTCTGCTAGAGCTTTATTCAAGAATGACGCTGAATCGCTAATAAGATGCCATTGATAGTAAGTTTTCCAATCATCAATTGAAATCTCTTTGAGCATATCGTTTACCGCGGCAAAGTAGTCGGGCTGACCAACGATAACGTTATCAATGCCTTCCAGCATTGCAGTCTTGCTCCAGCGATTCCAGTCAAGGTTTGGAATAGTATTTTGCAATTCTTCGAAGCTCATTTTGTTGTAACGAGCAACTGGGTTACGCAGCTTTTCTTTTGGCCAATGCTTTTCAGCAATTTGCATTTCAATGGCCATTACTGCCTTGGCTTTTTCTTCGCCATTTTCAACACCAGCAAGATCGAACATTTTGGCTACATGCTCAACATATTTCTGGCGAATTTCTTCGCTTTTCTCGTCGTCTTTTAGATAGAAGTCGCGGCTAGGTAACCCTAAACCGTTTTGACTCATTTGCGTGATATAAGTATCTGGCTGACGAGCATCAATATAAACGTAAGTACTGAACGGCGCTTCGCTAACCATTTGTGCATACGCGATATACTCTGAAAGATCAGACAGATCTTTAATAGCAGCAATTTTATCTAGTTCTGGTTGAAGAGGCTTAGTGCCGAGCTCTTCTAAAAGCTCTTCATTCATGTAGCTTTGATATAAGTCACCGACTTTTTGTGCATCAGAGCCTTTTTCAGCGTTGCTGTTGGCTGCATCTTCAATGATTGCTTGAACATCTTCGCGAGCCTGTTCAGCCAACATGGTGAATGCGCCATAGTTTGATTTGTCCGCAGGGATTTCAAATTCTTTTAGCCATTTACCGTTCACATGCAGGAATAAGTCATCTTGTGGGCGAACTGAATGGTCAAAATGTTGTTTATCGATACCTGATACGAGTTCTTGTTCTGCTTGAGTAGTGGTAGTTGAGGTTTGCTCGGTAACCTCCTGCTTAGCTGCTTCTTGGTTCGCTTTTTGTTCTTCCGTACCGGAATTACAAGCCGCTAACACAGCTAAACAAACGGAGCTAATGAGTAGTTTTTTCATTGGGACACCTTTGTTTAAGACTAAATAGTGTAAGACTGTTAATAATCTGTTTTTGAGCGCTCTGGGCGCTATTTAAAAATTTCCGCTCAACATACTACCCAGATCGGGGCCTAAAGAAAAGTTTTAGCAGGGGCTAAAAGTAACAGAGTGTGACAAGTGCAGGGAGTGTTTTGCAGGCTGTTGCTGTAGGCTGTGGCTGGGCGAGCGACTCTCGCCCTTACTTTCTTGCAGTAATTAGCCTAACTTTGGATTTAGTTATGACCCAAGTTCAGGCTGTAATTTCAAGATCTCGTCCAAAACGCAGTCTTTAAGGGCGACTTTCTGGTTGCTACTGTAATCTATCATCACTATGCGGCTTTTACCGAGTGTAGTAACGGTTTGCTGCTGTTCGCTAAATGCTTGATATTCCATGGTAAAACCGAACTCTTCCAACTCGGATATACGAGTGCCGACGATTAATGTATCAGGGTAAACCACCGGACGGCGGTAGCGCGTATAGATATCTGCCAATATTGGACCAACGGTATTGCTGGTGATTTTGGCTTCCTGGCCTAAAGCTTCCAGGTATGCGATACGGGCACTTTCAAAATAGCGTATGTAGCTAACATTGTTGACGTGCTGGAAAGCATCCATTTCGCCCCAGGCTACGGTAATCGGCAATAGTACGGGAAATTGTTGTTTAAATTCAGTTAACGCTTGAGTATCAGACATTAGCCTACCTTAATAATGTTAATGCTTTGGGTTTCATCATCTTCGTCATGCTCAATATCAGGAGTATGAATATCGGGCGCATCGAATAGTGTATCTTGCTCCGTTGACTCCTGACTTAAGCTGACAAAGTCGAATAAGTTGGTGTCGGTCAGATGGGATGGGGCTACATTACTGATCGATTTGAAGATGGTTTCAATCCGTCCAGGGTATTTGCGATCCCAGTCCTGTAACATCATTTTAATGTTTTTGCGTTGCAGGTTTTCCTGAGAACCACATAGGTTACAAGGAATGATTGGGAACTCTTTGAGTTTGGCAAACTTGGCAATATCTTTCTCTTTGCAGTAAGCCAGCGGACGAATCACGATATGCTTGCCATCATCACTTTTGAGCTTTGGCGGCATGGACTTCATCTTGCCACCAAAGAACATATTCAGGAACAATGTTTCAATGATGTCATCGCGGTGATGGCCGAGGGCAATTTTAGTGATGCCGTTTTGTTCTGCCCAGCTATAAATAATGCCACGACGCAGGCGCGAACATAAACTGCAGGTGGTTTTGCCTTCAGGGATGATGCTCTTAACAACGCTGTAGGTGTCTTCCTCTATGATTTCATAAGGCACGCCAACTGACTTGAGGTAGTTAGGTAAAACTTGCTCTGGAAAGCCCGGTTGTTTTTGGTCAAGATTTACAGCTATTAACTCAAAACTCACCGGCGCACTTTTCTGTAAGCCCATTAGAATATCAAGTAAAGTGTAGGAGTCTTTGCCGCCGGACAGACAAACCATAATTTTGTCGCCTTCTTCAATCATATTGAAATCGGCAATCGCCTGGCCGACGTGACGGCGCAAACGCTTTTGTAACTTGTTAAAGCTGGTTTTTGCTTCTTTCTCGGGAATCTCTGTATCAGCTGTGGTCATCTTTAAAACCGAATTAATATGTCTGTTCGCTTGAGCCGGCAGTCCAGCCGGAACGCTGGTCTGTAATAGCTGAGCGAAGAAAAGGCGCTCATTATACACTCTCAACCCTGATTTTGTGTATTATCTGTGGCAAGACATTATTTCAAGTCAACAGGCTCTAATAATAAGAGGACTATGAATAAGGGGACTATGGATAAGGAGACCGTGTGTTAAACATTCTTTGGTTATTCTTTTTTGTGCTTGCCTTTGTGTTAGCGCTTTTTCAATGGCTGGTGCAAGGCAATGCCGCGGCTTTTCCAGAGTTAGTTCAGTCGATCTTTGACATGGCTAAGCTCAGCGTCACTATCGCGATTGGCTTGATTGGTATATTGGCGTTTTGGTTGGGGTTGTTAAAAATCGCTGAGAAGAGCGGGCTGGTGAATTTGCTGGCTAAAGCGTTAGCGCCCTTATTCCGGAAGCTGATGCCTGAAGTGCCTTCTGGGCATCCAGCCCTGGGCAGTATCAGTATGAACATGGCTGCTAATATGCTGGGTTTAGATAATGCGGCAACTCCGATGGGTATTCGTGCCATGGAGCAATTGCAGGAGATAAACCCAAACAAAGAAGAAGCCAGTAATGCACAGATTCTGTTTCTGGTACTCAATACTTCTGCGGTCACTATTATCCCAATTACCATTTTGCTTTATCGCGCGCAGATGGGCGCCGCTGATCCGGCAGCCGTGTTTTTGCCGCTCCTGTTAGCGACCTGCGCTTCGACCTTTTTTGGCTTGTTAGCAGTGTCCATTGTGCAGAAGATTGATATTTTTAACCGCGTTATTGCGGCTTATTTTCTAGTCTTTGCTGGTTTGATCGGTGCTCTAGTATGGAGTCTGGTCAGCTTACCGACGGAAGAAATGGCCGAAGCAAGTTCGGCGCTGGGCAACTTTCTGCTGATGGCTGCAATCGTTACTATTCTGCTGTACGGTTGGCGTAAGAAGGTTGCTGTCTACGAGGACTTTGTTGAAGGTGCAAAGGAAGGCTTTAAAGTCGCAGTCAAAATCATCCCCTATCTGATCGCTATGTTAACCGCTATCGGCGCGCTACGAGCGTCTGGCGCGTTGGATGCTTTTGCTGATGGTCTTGGCTGGCTGTTCGGTAGTTTAGGCTTGGATACTCGATTTGTTGAAGCATTGCCAACTGCCCTAATGAAACCATTCAGTGGTAGCGGTTCGCGCGCCATGATGTTGGAAACGATGCAAAGCCAAGGGGTGGATTCATTTGTTGGATATATGGTGGCGACGATCCAAGGCAGCACCGAAACCACCTTCTATGTGTTAACCGTCTATTTTGGTGCCGTGGGCATTAAGCGGATCAGACACGCGTTAGCTTGTGGTCTGATTGCTGATCTGGCGGGTATTGTGGCGGCCATTTTATTAACTTACTGGTTCTTTGCATAAGCATACTTTGGGGTAAGCATTAAGTGGTTACTAACTGCCGAAAAATTATACAATTTCAGTTGTGTATCTTGAATATTTTTCAGAATATTTGAACCAAAAACTTCCAAAAATATGACAAATCATATATGAGAAATCCACAAGCTGGTGTAAAGCTAGATTTGACAAGGGTTTGCGCCTGTACAGAAAGTATTCAGAGTGGAAATAGACTATTGCAAACATGCTAACTAATTGATTTAATTGAAGAAAGATGCATGCTGTACAAAAAATGAACGATTTGTATGGGTGTCCAGTGTTTTCGGGCTTAGGCAAAGTTTCTTGCAACTTTTCCCCAAAGTTATCCACAGAAATTGTGAAAAAATGTTTACAGAATTTTGAAGCTGACATGACAATGTGACACTTCATTTATCTGAAAGCGCCACATCTTATATAAACAGGGGATTGCAGACCATTTATTGCTATTCTTTGGTGCCACTGGCAACCGTGTAAGCGGGACCTTGTTTGTGTTTTTTGTAGTTGCCGAAGATTTCCTTAAAAGCTTTTTTCATGAACTCTCGCAAACCAGTGATTGTTACAACATAGAAAGTGCCCCCTGGTTCGAGCCGATCCCAGGCATCTTGCAGGAAGATATAGAGCAGTTCATTGCCGACTTTGGCTGGGATGTTGGAGCAAATAACATTGAAGTTTTTTTCTGTAACTGCGCTAAAGCCATTACTCAGGCGAGCGGTTGCATTGGTCACTCCGTTTAACTCACAGTTTTTGTTGGCATAATCCACCGCCACAAAATCTTTATCCACCATCAGGGTTTGGCCTTGAGGAGCCTGTTTGGCCATGGTGATTCCTAAGGCACCATAACCGCAGCCCAGATCCAGACAGTTATCGGTGGTCTCAATATCCATGTACTTCAGCAACATGATAGTGCCGTCGTCGATATTACGTGGCGAGAACAAGCCCCAGGTAGTTTTGAACTGCAAAGGAAAATCACAGAGAGTATCTTCGAATTGAAGATCTTGTTTCAGTCCAGGAATATCAGATTTAGTGTAATGGGCCATGGTATTGAAGGTAAAAGTTTAAGATGGCGCGATTTTATCACTATGTAGTAAGAATCCCTAATGGGGAGGTTTTTATTTATGGGTGCACCGCTCTCAATATATCGGGTTGTTGGGGTTTCGCCCCTCGGCGACCTTCTTTTTCTTATTCGCGTAAGAAAAAGAAGGCAAAAAGAAGCGCGCCCCGAGATTGAGGTTTCACTTCGTTCAACTACCTTCGTCTCCGCCAAGCCACTTAACGCACCGTAAAATACGTTCCATCCCTGGCCCGAATTTTACTATTCAAAACATCCTGTTTTGAATTGCTATGTCTTGGCTACTACTCAGCTCAATCTAAGGGGGTAGTTGGAACATGAGATTGATACGTGTGCTTTAATTGGCAAAGAGCCTTTGAAGGTGATTTTCTGGGAAACTTACAGCTCATGGGAGAAAGTACGTTGGAAAAGATAATGTTTTGCATTGTCGCCTTCCAACAGATACTGATATGTTCTCGGGGAATCACTCTGGGTTGCCCTTACCCACCAAATAGTTATTCTGAAGATGTATTTAGTGGCTATATCACTGTGATAGAATGCGCTTCATATTTTCGCCTTAAAATAGTTAGGTTTCATGAATCAAACGCCTTTTGTCTTTTTCTGTCGTCCGGGTTTTGAATCGGATTGTGCCGCTGAGGTGCAGTCTTTTGCTAATGCCTGTGATCTGGCAGGTTATGCGAATACCACGCCGAATTCGGGTTACGTTCGTTTTTTCTTATTCGATGAGGCGAGTGAGCAGGCGTTTTTTGAAGAGTTAAATATCAATGAGCTGATCTTTGTGCGTCAGTGGTTCTGGGCCAAAGCCGAGCTAATTGAGCTTCCGCTTGAAGATCGTATTACGCCAATTCTTGAAGCCTGTAGCCAAATTGCTATGGCCAAAAGGGTATTGGTGGAGCATCTTGATAGCGATGAGGGTCGTGAGCTTTCTAAGTTCTGTAAAAAGTTTTCCACACCAGTCACGATTGCTCTTGAGAAACAGGGCTTGATTCATGATGACAGCGAGTTTCAATTACATTTGTTGTTTTTAGCAACCGACCATTGCCTGGTCGGCTTTTCGCCCGTTGGGCGTGCTTCCGAGCTTAAAGGCGGTATTTTACGTCTCAAGCTTCCAAAGGATGCGCCAAGCCGTTCGACCTTGAAACTGGAAGAAGCCATTCAAACGCTTATGTCCGGCAAACAGCAAAAGGCGGTTTTGCGTTTAGGCAATACCGCTGTTGATCTCGGTGCAGCGCCCGGCGGTTGGACTTATCAGCTGGTACAACATGGCTTGCAGGTGACGGCGATTGATAATGGCCCTATGGATAAGAAGCTGATGCAGACCGAGCATGTGATTCACCTTAAAGAAAACGCATTGGCCTGGATGCCTGAAAAGCCTGTAAAGATTCTGGTTTGCGATATGGTGGAGAAACCGTCGCTGGTGGCCAAGCTGATGGCTAAATGGTTAGTGGCAGGTAAAACCGAGCATGCCATCTTTAACTTGAAGCTACCGATGAAAAAGCGCTTTCAGGAAGTGAATGAATGCATTGGTATGATTTGTGATGATTTAGAAGAAGCGGATATTGACTACTTCTGGCAAGCTAAGCATTTGTACCATGATCGCGAAGAAATCACGGTCTATTTCCGACGTAAAATAAAAGGTCAGTCGCAGTAAAAACATGCAAAATAACGATACTACAAATCAAATCCCTTTAGGTAAGCAGGTTGAGTATCCTTCTCAATACCAGCCCGAATTATTGTTTCCGGTCGCGCGTCAGCTGAAGCGTGTTGAAATTGATATACAGGGGCAGCTACCTTTTCATGGCACGGATATCTGGAATGCTTATGAGCTGTCATGGCTCAATGCCAAAGGTAAACCGCAAGTTGCCATCGCTGTGTTTGAGTTTGATTGCACCAGTACCAACATCATCGAATCGAAATCTTTCAAGCTCTATCTCAACTCATTAAACCAAAGCCGGTTTGCTGACTGGCAAGCGGTTGAAAAGACTGTGACTAATGATTTATCTAAAGCCGCAGAGACCAGCGTTTCGGTAAGGCTATTCAAGGTTGAAGAGTACAACCTGAGTGTGCCTGTTAAAGAATGGCAAGGTATTTTGCTGGATGACCTGGATATTGAAATTAATGATTATCAGTATCAGCCAGAATTGCTTAAGCTCCAATCTGATGAAGTGGTTAGCGAATCTTTATACAGTCATTTGTTGAAAAGTAATTGTTTAATCACCTCCCAGCCGGATTGGGCCAGTATTCTAATAGAATATAAAGGCCCCAAAATCCATCAGGAATCACTGCTCAAGTATTTAATTTCATTCCGCAATCATAATGAATTTCATGAACAGTGCGTGGAACGTGTCTTCACCGATATCATGCGCTACTGCAAACCGTCTGAATTGACCGTATACGCGCGCTATACCCGTCGGGGTGGTTTGGATATCAATCCGTGGCGTTCTAATGTCAGCGGTAAAATCTGCCACAATCAGCGCCACGCTCGTCAATAACTAGCTCGTTAAAAGTTGCCTCGTCAAAATCTGGCTTGTGAAAAGAAAAGGCTCGGCGTCAACTTGATATAACTTTAGGTCATACAGTTATGGTTGATAATTCGTAGAGTATAGACGTCTATACGTCAATAATGTGTCTCCCAGTGACCTATTGATGTATCGACGTGACCGTAAAAGAACAGCAGTTAGGCAGCTTCAGAGGAAAACCTCTTAATGATGAGCTGCTTCATAAAATCCGCAATTTAAATGCCCATGAAATCAACTGGCTTAGCGGCTATTGTGCTGGGCTACTTGACTCTCAGTCTGAAAACCTTGCTGCACCGGTGGTGGATAACCTACCGGTTGCCAATTCTTTTGCGAATCAGGCTGCGAACCGCGTTTCAAAATCAGCCAAGCCAGTGCTGGTGTTATACGCATCGCAGACCGGCAATGCGCAATCTATCGCCGAACAGCTTATTGAACATTTACAGGCAAAGTCCGTGACTGCTCACTTAAAGTCGACACTCGAAGTTGCTGCAAAAGAGCTGGCGGATTACTCGACAATCTTGTTGGTGGCATCGACGCATGGCGAGGGTGAGCCACCAGATGATGCCATCGATTTGTATGAAGCCTTAACCAGCAAAAAACTATTGTCGAAAGGTTCTCTGTTAAAGGATACAAATTTCGCAGTGCTTGGCCTGGGAGATTCCAGTTACGAATTCTTCTGTCAGACAGCCAAAGATTTTGCTGAGAGTTTTAGTAAACTTGGAGCGCAGCAGTTAAGCGAGTTGGTGCTTTGTGATGTTGATTATCAGCAGCCAGCAACGCAATGGGTAGAGCAGGTTTCAACTGAAGTAGCAGCATTAATTGCGCAGTCTTCTACAGAGCTGGATTCATCAAACAGCGCCATAGCAGATGTGAATGTCTTGTCTGAACAAACAGCCTATAGCAAGGATAACCCCTTCAAAGCAACCGTTGCGACCATTCAGAAAATAACCGGTAGAGGCTCGCCTAAAGAAACCTATCACCTTGAGATTGATATAGAAGATTCGAATATAAGTTATGAGCCTGGTGATGCGCTAGGAATTGTTGTGCACAATCCGGAGTCATTAGTTGATGAGATCATCAGTCTCTTGGATCTAGATGCAGAAACATCAGTCAATTATCAGAATCAGAATTCAACGCTAAAAAAATATTTAACAGAATTTGCTGAGCTAACCTTGATCAGCAAATCAACCATTAAAGGATTGTTAGAACTAGAATCTAACGATGAGTTACAGACAATTTATGATCATGGCTACAGTGAATTTATAATAAATCACCAGTTTGTAGATTTATTGCATATTGCACAGCCAACAATCATCGGGCAGCAGTTGGTTGATATTTTAAAACCGATAAAACCTCGCCTATATTCAATCGCTTGCAGCCAGCAGGAGTTCGAAGATGAAGTCCATCTGACTTTAAATCATGTCTCCGTTAATAACACTTATGGCGAGCGTTATGGGCTGGCTAGTCATCATTTAACACAATTGATAAGCGAGGGTGAGACTGTCAGTGTTTTTGTTGAACACAATCCAAAATTCAAATTACCGACGGTCGATGCGCCGATCATTATGGTTGGCCCAGGCACTGGCGTTGCGCCTTTTCGGGCATTTCTTCAGGAGCGTGCGGCAAGCAACGGCTCTGCAAAAAACAGCACAGCAAAAAACTGGCTGATATTTGGTAATCCACATTTCGATACCGATTTTTTGTATCAGGTTGAAATTCAAAAATATGTCAGTTCTGGTTTATTGAACAAGCTGGATTTGGCTTTCTCTCGTGACAGCGAACAAAAAGTCTATGTGCAACATAAGCTCTTAGACAATGCACAAGAGTTGTGGCAGTGGCTGGAGCAGGGTGCATATTTTTATGTGTGTGGCGATATGCACAAAATGGCGAAAGATGTGGAGCAGACTCTGCTGACCATCATTCAAGAGCAGGGCCAACGTGACGAAGAAGAAGCCAAACAATATTTGAAAGCGTTAAAAGTCAATCAAAGATACCAGCGGGATGTGTACTGATGAGTAAAGTAAAGCCAACCATTTATGATCCAAAAAAGCACACAGTGGTCGAAACCATAAAAGTGAACAGCAATTACTTGCGTGGAACCTTAGAGCAGAGCTTAAAAAGTGAGCTGACCGGTGCAATTGCTGATGACGATCAGATGATCATTAAGTTTCATGGTTCTTATCAGCAGGATGACCGTGATTTACGTGCGGAACGACGCAAACAAAAATTGGAACCTTTATACTCATTTATGATTCGAGCACGTTTACCGGGCGGCATTGCTAGTGTTGAACAGTATAAAGTTCTGGCTAAGGTTGCTCAGGACTATGGGCATAGCAGTCTGCGCTTAACCACGCGACAAACCTATCAATGGCATGGCGTTGTTAAACGTCATTTAAAGCAAACAATTGCCGGTATTAATACAGCACTGGTCGATTCGATTGCAGCTTGTGGTGATGTTAATCGTAATGTAATGGCGAATCCTTTGTTTGAGCAATCAAAATTGCATGCAGAAGTGTATGAATGGTCAAAAAAGATCAGCGAACATTTGCTACCCAATACCAATGCTTATCATGAAATCTGGTTGGATGGTGAGAAAGTTGAAAGCACCGAAGAGCCGATTTATGGCAAAACATATTTGCCTCGGAAATTCAAAATCGCAATTGCGGTACCACCTAACAATGATGTGGATATTTATGCCAATGATATTGGCTTAATCGCCATCACTGAAAACGAAACCTTAATTGGTTTCAATGTGCTGGTGGGTGGTGGCATGGGCAGTTCACACAATGACCCAGAAACTTACCCGAGAGCGGCTAGCGTGATTGGTTTTTGTAAACCGGAAGAAACATTAAAGGTAGTTGAGTCGATATTGAAAGTGCAGCGCGATTACGGCAATCGTGAAGTGAGAAAGTTGGCGAGACTCAAGTACACCATTGATCGTTTGACGGTTGAAGGATTTAAAGAGACTTTATCTGATTATGTTGGGTGGTCGTTACAGCCAGCTCAACCTTTCAGTTTTGAGCATAATGGCGATCGCTATGGCTGGATAAAATCTGATGATGGAAAGTGGCATCTCACCCTCTATATCCATAGTGGCAGAATCAAGGATACTGAACAATCCCAAGTGTTTACTGGGCTGTTAAAAATTACCGACGTGCATGATGGGGAGTTCCGTTGTTCACCTAATCAAAACCTGATTATTAGTAATGTCAGGGAAGAAAACAAAGCAGCAGTAGAGCAGATTTTAGAGCAGCACAATATCAGCATAGGTCAAACGGAAACTCCAACCCGCTTGCATGCATTGGCTTGTGTGGCATTTCCTACCTGTGCATTAGCAATGGCTGAGGCGGAACGTTATTTGCCAACGCTTTTAGACAAAATCGAAGTGCAGCTTGAACGATATGGGATTGCAAACGTGCCGATTAATATTCGTATGACGGGTTGCCCTAATGGTTGTGCGCGACCTTATCTCGGGGAGATCGGTTTTGTCGGAAAAGCACCGGGCAAGTACAACTTGTATCTGGGGGCCAGCCATACCGGCGATAGAGTCAATAAACTGTATCGAGAAAATATCAACGAAGCAGAAATATTGAAAGAACTCGATCCGATTTTTGCCAGCTTTGCGCAACATCGTTCACCTGAAGAGTCTTTTGGTGATTTTGTGATTCGCCAGGGTTATGTTGCCGCAGTCCACAATGGAGATGATTTTCATGCTTAATTATAAAGAGACTGAAGGTTGTCATTAAGATGGGTTTAGCAAGTTCAAACTGGTTACAGCAGATTAACCAACAATTAGACAACAGCAGTGCCATTGAGCGCATTGAGTTTATGCTGGAGAAAGTACCCGGCAATGCTGCGTTGGCTTCCAGTTTTGGTGCTCAGTCTGCGGTCAGTTTGCATATGGTTACACAGGTTATGCCAGAAATCCCCGTGATTCTGATTGATACTGGCTATTTATTCCCTGAAACTTATCAGTTCATCGATGAGCTGCGATCTAAGCTTAATCTGAACCTGAAAGTGTATCGCAATGAACTCAGCCCAGCATGGCAGGAAGCGCGCTACGGTCAGCAGTGGCAACAGGGGAAGTCAGGCATCGAGGCCTATAATCTTCGCAATAAAGTGGAGCCGATGGATAGAGCCTTGGAGGAGTTACAGACAGAGGTTTGGTTTTCTGGATTGCGTCGTCAGCAGGCCAAAAGTCGCGAGCAACTTCCGGTGGTGCAGGCATTTAAGGGTCGACTTAAGGTTCATCCTATTATTGATTGGAACAATAAAACTATTCATAAGTATCTGAAAAAACACCAGCTGCCTTATCATCCTTTGTGGGAAAAAGGTTATGTTTCCATCGGTGATACCCACAGTACGAAGCCACTTAGCGGGGAGATGACTGAAGAGGAAACCCGTTTTGGCGGTGTAGTGCGTGAGTGTGGTTTACATGTTGATACCTTGTCAGGTTTATAATGTGCGTTCAATTGTCTAATAACCTTATGTTTTTCAAGTTCATTTCATAACTGTTGCCCTTCATTCAACCGTATATTCTATTTGGATATATAGGACTGCCTAAAGATTATTTTTGCTCCTGTTCGACAGGTGTTTAGATATAGCCATCTAAACGGTTAATCAAGTGTCATCTTATGGAATACTTTCCTATTACAGTGCGCCTCCAGGATCAGCAATGCATCATTGTTGGTGGTGGCGAGATCGCCCACCGAAAGCTAAAAAGTCTGCTCAAGGCCAAAGCCAAGGTCAGTTTAATTGCATTTGATTTTTCGTCAGATGTACGAGCTTTAGCAGAGCAATACCAGTTGCCATTATATCAACAGTCGTTCGATGAACAGCTTAGTGAAAGACTGCTTGATGAGGCTTATTTAATCGTTGCAGCTACTGACAACCGAGAGCTTAATGAGCAGGTTAGTTTCGCTGCACGCAAGCGCAGAATCTGGGTTAACGTGGTCGATGATTTGGAATTGAGCACTTTTATTATGCCTGCCATTATTGATCGTTCGCCACTTTTGGTGGCGGTATCGACTGGCGGTGTCTCACCGGTACTCGCACGCAAAATCCGAGAAAAAATTGAATGGCTATTGCCAACCAATTTAGGTGGGCTGCTTAGTAAGCTCAAAGCCTATCGGCCACGGATAAAAAAAAAGTTTCCCGACCTGAAAAGTAAGCGTGATTTCTCCGAATGGTATATTGAACAGGCTATTGCTGATCCAGCTGCCATCGAAAGTGACTTTAATGTAAATCTCGAAAACTATCAGGCACTCAATGCAGGCAAACAAAAGGGTAAAGTATATCTGGTTGGAGCGGGACCTGGCGATGCTGAGCTGTTAACCATCAAAGCGCTTAAAGTCTTGCAAACTGCTGATGTGGTTCTACACGATGCTTTGGTTTCTGAACAGATTCTTGAGCAGGTGCGACGGGATGCAACTTTAGTTCATGTGGGTAAAAGAGCACACAATCACAGCGTCACTCAGGATGAAACTAATCGTTTGCTGGTCCAATATGCGCAACAGGGATTATCGGTTGTCAGGCTTAAAGGTGGAGATCCTTTTATCTTTGGGCGTGGTGGTGAAGAGCTGGAAGTATTAGTCAGTGCTGGAATTAATTATGAAGTGGTGCCGGGAATAACGGCGGCTTCGGGCTGTGCCAGCTATGCGGGGATTCCGCTAACCCATCGCGACTATGCACAAACGGTTATGTTCATTACGGCACACTGCGCTAATTCTATTGATAAGCTCAATTGGCAAAGCCTGGCTAGAGAAAAACAGACCGTTGCTATCTACATGGGGCTACTTCGCAATGAAACCCTGGTCAGTAATTTGATTGAGCATGGGAGAGATGGAGCAACACCAATTGCCATTATTGAGAATGGCACTTTGCCGGAGCAAAGAGTTGTGATCGGTACATTGCGTCAACTGTCAGAACTTGTTGAGCAACATCAAGTAGTATCACCGGCACTTATTTTGATTGGAGAAGTAACTGGCTTAGCGGAAAAATTGGATTGGTTTCAACACAGCACTCTTCTTAGAGGCAACTCTGAAGTCAGTCAAAATGATGAAGACCTGGTCTTGCGAAAAGTCAGCTGAATTGAAATGCAGTAGCCATAAAAAAACCCGACTTAGAAGTCGGGTTTTTTGTGATGGTTGAATGATCTTATAAAGAGATTAATCGGCACCAGCCATCAGCTTTTTGATCAGTGGTGATATCAACAGCATAAATACTGCAATACCTATGGCAACGTAACCAACATTAGAATACACCTCGATGTAAGTGGCTTTTGCCGCTCCAACGTCAGTTAATTGACCACCGATAGTTTCAGCACCTGTGGTACGGGCGATGATACCAGCCAGGAAGTTTGATAGGCCGCTATATAGGAACCAGGCCCCCATACTCATACCCACTGCTTGTATTGGCGCTAACTTGGTCACAGCGGATAAGCCCACTGGAGAAACCATTAACTCACCCATGGTGTGGATGAAGTAAATCAGGAAGATAAAGATTACCGCAGTCATGCCTGCGCTTCCTGTTGCTTTCATACCCAGTACCAGTACCAGATAACCGGCACCCGCTAAAAATACGCCCATTGCGAATTTAACAGGCGTTGATGGGTTCATTTTCTTTTTTGCAAGCCAAATCCAGAGCCATGCCAGAAGTGGTGCAAAGGTGAAAATAAAGAAGGCATTAAGTGCCTGGAAAACTGGTGCAGGAACTGACCAGCCTAATAGCTCACGATCAACTAAGCGGTCTGTGAAGAGGTTCAACGATGAACCAGCTTGCTCGAACAACGCCCAGAATGGAATCTGTGCCAAGATGAAGTAGATGGCCGCAAACATACGTTTTTGCTCATCGCCGCTCAGCTTAATGAGGGCATAAGCAATCAAGTAGATAAACATCAACAAGCCGATTGGACCTAGAATGCCGCCCATAATGTCTGGGTTCATAACAAAGAACATGGACAAGGCAATGATGCCCACACCAATCAAGTAGCACATCCACTCGAAATTAACGAATGCAAAAGCTTTTTCTTTTAGCTTAGCAGGGTTTGGTGGATCAGCTTTACCTTGCAGCCAATCTTGTTTCCAAAGGAAGGTCACTAACCCCAGTAGCATACCAATGCCTGCAAGACCGAAGCCGTAAGCCCAGCCCCAGACGATACCGATGATACCGCAAGTTATTGAAGATAAGAATGAACCTAGGTTGATACCCATATAGAACAGAGTAAAACCTGAGTCACGGCGGGTATCACCGAAACCATATAAAGAACCGACAATGGTTGAGATGTTAGCTTTTAGGAAGCCTACACCAGCAATAATTAACGCTAGCGATAAGTAAAGAATGTTCAGATATAAAGGTTGGTGAACAATTCGGGTTTCATAATCGCTACCGCTGATGTTTGCCGGTAAACCAACTGCTTCAGGATTCTCAATAGTAAAGGAACGGTTTTCACCATAAGTTATTGGTGAGCGGCCATCTTCACTGACAATAATAGGCGTCGCATCTCCACCTCTGCCATCCAGAGTTAGTTGATACTCGGCATTATTGTAGGTCATGATTTCTTTTGAGCCGCTTCCTTCAAAAGCCATACCGGTATGGCCAAGCACAAGCAGAATAGCACCAAAAGTTACTGCTTTTCTTGCCCCTAAATACTTGTCAGCCAATGAACCACCGATAATGGTCATGACGTAAACTAGTGCAGTATAGGCACCATAAAGAACAGATGATCGTTCATCTGAAAATAGGAAGTGCTGCGTTAAGTAAATGATAAGAAGGGCGCGCATGCCATAATAAGAAAAGCGCTCCCACATTTCTGTAAAAAAGAGCACTACTAAACCACGAGGATGGCCTAATATGGTTTTTTCGCTTTCTGGTATTGGGTTTGTTTCGGCCGTCATTGTCGGCGGACTCCTATAAAAAATGGATTTGAACTTAGAATTAACTATTTATAGTTTTATATGTTTTTCGCTAGTATCAGCGATAAAACGATCACGTTAGTTTAGCTATGAGTCACCTGAAAGCAAGGGGAAATGGCCTTTTTAGTTTAAATTTGATTAAAAAATATACAGTTAGAGGTTGGTAAACATGCAGCAATCCAGTTTGTGCTTTGGTCAGTCCTCGGAAATTATTCAGCTCAAAGATGCTGAAATTGAGCTTTTGCCTCATTTTCTGCCTGCTGAGGAGGGGGGTAATCTGTTTGAGAACCTGCTTGAGGCGGTTGATTGGCAGTCGGAAACCATTCGAATTGCTGGTGTCGAGCGGTTAGTACCCAGATTGACCGCCTGGTATGGAGATAAAGGTGCCAGTTATACCTATTCTGGGGTTATTCACCATCCTATTCCTTGGAGTGAGCAGCTCCTGGCTTTGAAGAAGCGGATTGAGCAGGTTTGCCAGACATCCTTTAATAGTGCCTTGTTTAATCTGTACCGTGATGGCAGGGACAGCGTCGCCTGGCATAGCGATGATGAGCCGGAGCTGGGTGCCAAGCCAATTATTGCTTCCTTAAGTTTAGGCGCGCCGCGCAGCTTACAGCTCAAGCACAAAAAACACAAAGATTTACGTCACAAACTGACGTTAACTTCTGGTAGTCTATTGGTCATGCGTGGAGATACTCAGCGGTGTTGGCAGCATCAGGTTCCAAAAGAGCCGGCTATTACTGAGCCACGAATCAATATTACTTTTCGGAACATTGTCACTAACCACAAATAATAAGGAGCCACTGTGTCATTTCTTGCCTGTCGCGTCTTTGAAAAAACTGAGTCTGAAAAAACTGAGTCTGAGAAAACGAGTCCTAAAGTCCAAAAGACCACCATCTATCATCAGCTGGTACAAATGGAAACCGATGAGCTCACCGCCGGTGATGTTTTGATTCGTGTCGATTATTCCAGCATCAATTATAAGGATGCATTGGCGGCTTCAGGTCGCGGTAAAATCATGAAGCAGTTTCCGCTTAATGCCGGTATCGACTTAGCCGGTGTGATTGTCGAGTCGGATAATGATGCCTATCAGGCTGGGGATAAAGTGCTGGTCAATGGCTGCGGTATTGGCGAGCAGTATGATGGCGGTCTGGCGCAATATGCACGAGTGAAGTCGGATTGGGTAATCAAGATTCCTGAAGCTTATGACACACGCCAGGCGATGATTATTGGTACTGCCGGTTTTACAGCGGCACTTGCCATTCATCGAATGCAGGTTAATGATCAAAAACCTGAGATGGGGCCAATCGTAGTCACTGGCGCCAGCGGTGGAGTAGGAAGCATCGCGGTGAACCTGCTCAGCAAATTAGGCTATGAAGTGATTGCACTGACTAGCCGTAAAAGTATGCATGACTATTTATTCGAGTTAGGTGCAAATAAAGTCGTCAGCGAAGACAAACTTGGAATGTCAGATAAGCCACTGGGTAAAGCGCTGTTTGGTGGTGCCATCGATAACATAGGCGGAAAAACCTTAAGCAACATTATTGCCCATACTCAGTTATGGGGAAATGTAGCATCCATCGGATTAGCGCAAAGCCCGAATCTTGAAGCAAAAGTATTTCCTTTTATTTTGCGTGGCGTCAGTTTGCT
Organism: Kangiella koreensis DSM 16069; assembly: GCF_000024085.1. Classification (NCBI taxonomy): domain Bacteria; kingdom Pseudomonadati; phylum Pseudomonadota; class Gammaproteobacteria; order Kangiellales; family Kangiellaceae; genus Kangiella; species Kangiella koreensis. The sequence continues at coordinate 755,292 of NC_013166.1, forward strand.
CGGCATCAGTTCTACTAATTGTCCAATGCCTTTGCGTACCAAGTTATGGCATCAGTTTGGAAAAGAGCTGCCATTGCCAGACTTTGAAGCAATCGTCAGCAAAGAAATCGCACTTGAAGATGTCTCGCCGTATTTTGATGAACTAATCGACAAAAAACACCATGGCCGACTCATCGTGAACTGCCAATAATCAAGCAAATTTACTCATAAGAAAAAAGAACATTATGCAAACAGGATATCGCTTCGAAACTATCGATCCGGAACACAGCATTGTCATTACCGCAAGTCAGCGTTTAGCGCGTCATTTGCGCGAAGAATATAACCGCTGGCAAGCTGCTCAAGGGAAGACGGTATGGGCAACTTTACAGGTTATGCCTTGGGGAGCCTTTACTGCAACTTTGTGGGATCTACTGAGAGAGCAGTTGAAAAGTAGCTCTTCAGAAAAACTCCCGCACTTGTTATCCGATCAGCAGAGCCAGTTTATCTGGCAGGATATTATTGAGCGATCCGATTGGAATGACTTTCTATTAAATATAAATGCTACCAGCAGTAAAGCTTGGCAAGCCTGGCAGCAATATCAACAGTGGCAACTGGACATCACACAAAGTTTAACCTGGGATAAAGACACGCAGGCATTTAAAGACTGGGCAAGTGAATTTGTGCAGCGACTTGAAGAAAGCCATTGGATAGACAGTGCTTCGAGTATCAATCTTTTGCTAGAGTTGATGTCACAGCATCAGTTACCCGTTGCCGACACTATCTTCACTGCAGGTTTTGAACAGATTACTCCGCAACAACAGAAGCTGTTTGATCGACTCAGGCAAACTTCTAAACTTGAAGAGTTAGCCTCATCTAATACAACGGTGACTCCGCAAGTTCTCAGTTTTAACTCTATGCGGGAAGAGTTTAAGACTGCAATTCATCAGGCAAGAGACTCTGTCATCAAGGCGCTAAAGGATAATCCGGATCAACCCTTTCGCTGTGCCATTGTTGTACCAGAACTTGAAAAGCATAAAGCTCTGATTGAGCGACTGTTGTGGCAAGAATTAACTCCCAGCCTGGAGCCTGAGCAACAGCCAGTGGTAGGTATTTATGATATTTCTCTCGGTGAGTCATTAAACAGGCAGCCGTTAGTAGTAACCGCGCTTAATCTTTTAAAATTTCTCAATGGCAGTATCGAAGCTCAAGTGCTGCAACAGCTTTTGCTAAGCCCCTACTTTGGCAAACCAAAGGCAAGCGGTACTGGTCACGATCAGCTGCTCAGTGATAGAGCTAGACTGGAGAAATTTTTACGTAAAAGTCATAAGCAACGCTTTGCTATCAGTGAGCTTAGCGATTTGGCTCAACAGGCAAAGATCACCAGCTCATCTTTTGCGGACTTAATTGAAAGTTTGAGCTCTGCGCAGCAGCTGGTTAAAACCAAGTTAACGTTAGCAGACTGGGTAAAGCGACTCACTTCAATTTTAGATGCAGCCGAGTGGCCGGGGATGCGCACTCTGCAAAGTCGCGAATATCAGGTACAACAAACCTTGTATGATTGCTTTAATCAGCTACGTCAATTTCAGGTGTTTTATCCGGAAGTGATAAGTTTCTCCAGCTTGTTAGAGCTGCTGTCACAATTGATTGCTGAGAAGCAATTCCACCAAGAACTACCGAAAGCACCGATTCAAGTTATGGGCTTGCTGGAAACTTTAGGTCTGGAATTTGATCAACTCTGGTTAACGGGAGCAACCTATCAGGTGTTGCCAGCCCAACCTAATCCCAATCCGTTTATTGATAAGCAAACACTCAAACAGCATCAGATGCCGGGTAGCTCTGCACAGCGTGAGTATGAGTATGCACAACAGCTATTTAACAGTCTGTTAGCCAGCGGTGATGATGTCACTGTGTCTTATCCCCGTTTCGACGGTAGCAGTGAGCTACTACCCAGTCCTTTTATAGCAGAGTTTCCGGAGCAGACCATTGCTGCGAATGCTCGTTTAGCACCTGACTTTATCAATCAAATCGTTGAAAGCTCCAGACGGGAAGACTCTGTTGAGAGTTACCAGGATACACATGGTCAGCCTTTAGCCACGGGTGTGGTGAAAGGTGGGACAGGCTTCTTTAGAGATCAGATCAACTGTCCATTTAAAGCCTATATGAGTTATCGCCTGAAAGTTAAAGAGTTTGAAGAAGTCGAGCAGGGTTTAAATGCTATGGAGCGTGGAAGCCTGGTGCACACTGTTCTGGAAGCATTCTGGAAAGAGCATGATAGCAACGAGATCCTGACTGATAAAAGCGAATCGCAACTGTCATCATTGATTGAACCTTATCTGGCCAGTGTACTGGATGAATACAGCGAGCAGTTTTATTACCTGCAGCTTGCTGACTTTGCTGACAATGAATTTCAGCGGTTATTGAAACAATTAGTAGAGGCACTGCAAGTTGATGCCAAGCGTTTACCTTTCACATCGTTACCGCCAGAACAGGATCAGTCGATCACCATTGAAGGCTTAACTTTTAATTTAAAAGTCGATCGGATTGATGAAGTTGAAGATGGTCTTTTGATCATTGACTATAAGACCGGAACACCCACCCGCGCAAAGCTGTACCCAAAAAATAAAGAGTTAGCGCCTGAAGAGCCACAGCTAGCTTTGTATGCAATTAATCAAGGTGATAAGCCAATTGCAGGGGTAAGCTTTTTTAATATCAATGCCAAGGAAGTACGTTACCAGGGCGTTGCGGATACAATTGAGAATTTAGCGTTGGATAAACGTAGCGCGATTAAAGAACCCATGTCCGATATTATCGAACGTTGGCAATTACAAATGTCCGAAGTCGCGCGTGATATTAAAGCGGGTACTGCAATAGTCGATCCCAGAAATTGTGACTATTGTGATTTTGCATCTGCTTGCAGAATTAGCCAGCGCAAAAGCCAAGTCCTGCAGACAGGCGAGCATGCCAAACATAATGGAGGCGCTTTATGATTCAGGATCTAAAAGCACGTCAGGAAGCTATTGACCATACTCGCTCCTTTATCGTCCAGGCACCGGCAGGATCGGGAAAAACAGAATTGTTGACCCAGCGGGTACTTAAATTGTTAGCTGTGGTACAAAACCCAGAAGAAGTCGTGGCGATTACCTTCACTAATAAAGCTGCCCGTGAAATGCAGAACCGGATTATGCAATCACTGTATTCAGCGCAAGGACCTAAACCCGATCAGCCGCACAAAGTTCTTACCTGGGAATTGGCTAAAAGTGTATTGCAACGAGACCAGGAATTGGACTGGGGCCTCATGCACAGCCCGCATCGCTTGCGCATTAAAACCTTTGACTCATTGTGCGCCACTATCGCCAATCAGATGCCAGTTTTGGCAAAGTTTGGTGGTCAATTGAGTCCCACCGAAAACCCTTACGAACTTTATTATCAGGCCGCCAAGTCAGTGGTGGACGGAGTCAAGACACAGGAAGCTTGGGCTGGGCATGTTCATCGCGTTCTGGCGCATACCGATAATAAAGTCGAGCAGCTACAAGAGCTGCTGGCGCAACAGTTGGCAAAGCGTGATCAATGGTTGCGGTTGGAACAGGAAGGCACTGCAGAGCGTGACATATTGGAGCAGGGATTTATTGATGTGTTTGAAGCTGAGTTAAAGCAAGTCGACTCGTCAATTCCACAGCCATTAAAGCATCGTTTGCTTTCCTGCATTATTTTTGCAGCAAATTATTTTGAGGATAATCATCCACTGTTTGCGCTCAAAACTCTGGTTGAATGGCCAGAGGCGAAAGCTGGACATTTGGTTTATTGGCAGGCCATTGCCAATTTCTGCATGAGTAAAAACAAAGCTGAGCTATTAAAAACAGGACCCATGCCGCCACAAAAGCTGGGCGAAACCAAAGACGAAAAAGCCATCATCAAATTGAAAAAAGATGAGGCTGCAGAAGTTATGGCAGAACTGGCTGAATACTCAGCTTTTGTTGAGCACATGGCCATTGTTCGAAACTTCCCTAATATTCATTATCAGGATGATGAATGGGAAGTGATTGAATCATTAACTGAGCTGATGCGCATTGCGACCGCTCATTTAACCATAGAATTTAAACGACAAGGCGTTGTAGATTTTACTGAAATATCAATGGCTGCTGATCGCGCTTTAGGAAATATTGATGCCCCTTCTGAATTGGCGCTTAAGCTGGATTATGGTATTTCCCATATCTTGGTGGATGAATTTCAGGATACTTCGTATGGCCAGTATCAACTGATCGAAAAACTGACTGCAGGATGGCAAGCCGATGATGGACGCACCCTCTTTGTAGTTGGCGACCCCATGCAGTCTATTTATAGATTCCGTGAAGCCAACGTTGGCTTATTCATTCAGGCTCGCGATCATGGCATTGGTGATATAAGGCTGGAGTTCTTGCAGTTGACCAGCAACTTCCGGTCCAGTGAAACAGTGGTGAACTGGGTCAATAAAAGTTTTGCCAATATTTTTCCAAGCTACGATGATGCTGTATTAGGTGCGGTCAGTCTGGCAGAAGCAACCGCCACAAAAGATAGTTCAGATGAAGATAAGGTCGACTTTAAAATATTTTTTGGCGATGACTCTAATTCTCCCGGTTCGGATTATGATTCTGAAGAAACCATCACTGATGCCGCAACACAGGAAGCAAACTATATCGCTGAACAGATTGAGGTTTTATTAAAAGAGCAACCTGAACAGGATATAGCCGTTTTGGTCAGGGCGCGCAACCATGGTGTTGCCATCATAGAAGCCTTACAGCAGCGTGCTATTGCTTATGTAGCAGAAGAGTTCGAGGAGTTGGCCGAAAAGCAAAGTGTTCTTGATGTGCTGACATTATTGCGGGTACTCATTCACCCGCATGACAAAGTGGCCTGGATGGCTTTATTGAAGTCTCCCTGGTTTGGCTTGACCTTAACCGACATGAGTTTAATTGAGTCTGTGTTTGGAGATGAGGTTTATCGTGTTTTAACCGACTACCCAGCTGTTGATGGCTTGTCACTGCAGGCAGTCTCAGCTCTTGAAAAACAGGGCGCCATTCTTGAAAAGCATCGTTGGCAGTTATATCAGCAACCTTTAGCGATTCAGTTGGAAGCATTGTGGTTGCACTTGGGGGGCGCCCTGAGCTGTCAGCCTGGTGAGATTGAACAGGTGTACACTTTCCTCGACTTTGTCAGTGGTTATGAGCAGAACCAGATCATTACTGACTACAACCCCCTGCTATTGGCGATGAGTAAGTTGCATGCGCCACCGAGCCGTGAAGACCATTGTCGGGTGTCAATCATGACCATGCACAAATCGAAAGGTCTTGAGTTTGATACGGTATTTTTACCGCAGCTTAATAAAGGCAGTGGCAATAATGACAAGCAACTAATGGTGTGGGAAGAATTTCCAGCACAAGATGATTCCAGTCAGTATTTGATGGCGCCAGTTGATCAGGTAGGGGAAAGCAACTCGCTGTATAAATTTGTGAATGATTTTTCGCGACAAAAGAATCGCTTGGAAAGTGGCCGTTTATTGTATGTAGCCTCAACTCGTGCCAAGCGGCGACTCTTTTTAACCTGTTGTGGAGCCGTTTCCTATAACCAGAAGGAAGAACGATTGAAGGTGGGTTCGTTTGGTCATGATAGTTTGATGAATTTGTTAAGGCCGATTTATGAAACCTTTATTGAGTCAGAAGTATTGCGATTAGAATTGAATGAAGAAGCGGATCACAGTTCAGAGCAGATATTGGATCACAGTTGGCAACGGCTTAAAGCTGATTGGAGCTACCCGAAGTTGAGTGATTCATTTAAAGGAATTAAGTCATTGCTCGAGAAGAATTCCATCATTGCTGAACAGGCAACCATTGAGTTTGATTGGGCGACCGACGTTGCTAAAACGATTGGTGTATTGATGCACCGGCAGTTAGAACTAATAAGCAAAGGGCTGTGGCAACTTAACCAGCAATCGATTAGGGATTACGCGGCTGCAATGTACGAACAGTTATTGAGCTCTGGTTACAATGAAAAGAATGCTCGTTATGCTCAGCAACGAATTGAACAGGGTTTAACTAACGTATTAAATGATCCGAAAGCGCAATGGATTTTATCAGCGCAGCATCAGGACTCAGCTTGTGAATTAGCCTTAACGGGTGTTGTTGATGGAGAATACAAAGCTTTTGTGATTGACAGAACCTTTGTCGACGAAGAAGGCACTCGCTGGATAGTTGATTACAAAACTGGAAGTCATCTTGGTGATGATATCGCTGGATTTATTCAGTCCGAGAAAGAGCGCTACCAAGCTCAGTTAGAGCAATATAAAACATTAATGGCACAGATTGACCAAAGGCCTATTAAACTGGCCCTTTATTTTCCCATGATGAAACGATTTGAGGAATTGTAAGTTGAACAATAACCGCATAGAGACAGAGCGATTAGTATTAAGACCATTTCAAGAGTCTGATGTTGATGATTATCTTGAGTATGCTCTTGATCCGGAGGTGATGAAGTACATTCGTCCAATCGGCGACCCCAAAGCTGCCAAAGAAATGTTTCTTAGGCACGCCGGAGAGTGGGATGGTGAAGAAGGCAAGTGGATGGGCGCTGCTGTTGTTGTTAAAGACTCAGGGAAAATGATTGGCGATGTTGGCTTCCGTTATAAAAGTAAGCAGCACCAACAGATTGAAATCGGTTATAAATTTAACCGTCACTTTCAAGGACATGGTTATGGCTCAGAAGCTTTAATCACATTAGTAAAACTGATTGTTAGAGACTGGCCATTTCATAAACTCGTCGCCTATTGTGAACCGAGAAATATTGCTTCCTGGAAATTAATGGAAAAAATAGGCATGCAACGAGAAGGCTATTTTCAGGAAAACTTTAACTTTGATGGACGCTGGCAAAATGAAGTGGCTTACGGAGTTTTGAAAAGAAATTTAAAGCTCTGATGAGCCAAAATAAAAAAAGGAGCCGAAGCTCCTTTTTTTATAAGCACAGAACCTATCAGGCTTCATCTAACTGTGAATCAATCCACTCACGGATTTTAGTTTCCAGTACCGGCATTGGCACAGCACCATCTACTAACACTTCACGGTGGAAAGCTTTAATATCAAACTTATCACCAAGCTTACGTTCTGCTTCGGCTCTTAAGTTGCTAATCACTCGCTGGCCAACTTTGTAAGAAACCGCCTGACCTGGCCACGCGATGTAGCGTTCTACTTCGGAAACCACATCGGTATAAGCCATTGATGAGTTGGCTACCATGTAATCGATGGTTTCCTGGCGCGACCAACCTTTGGCGTGCAATCCGGTATCAACCACCAGGCGCATGGCGCGTAACATTTCATCACTCAGGCGACCATAGTATTGCATCGGGTCAGTAAACATCCCCATTTCTTTACCGATTGATTCAGCATACAACGCCCAACCTTCACTAAAGACACTTAAGCCACCAAAGCGGCGGAACATGGGCAATCCTTCAATTTCCTGTTGTAAGGAAATCTGGAAGTGGTGACCTGGTGCTGCCTCGTGAATGGAAAGAGTTTCCATGCCAAACTTTGGCTGGCCTTTCAGGTTGAAAGTATTAACGTAGAAAATACCAGGGCGAGAACCATCTGGTGAACCGGACATGTAAGATGCTCCGGCTGCAGACTCTGCTCGGAAAGCTTCAACAGCACGAACTTCATAATCTGTTTCAGGAGCAATATCGAACATGCTTGGCAGCAATTTGTTCACTTTAGCCTGCAGGTCACGATAGCCTTGCAACAAATCTTCTTCATTATCGTAATAGAACTCAGGATTGGTTTGCACATACTTGAACCATTCTTCCAGTGTGCCTTCAAAACCTACTTCTGCCATCACTTCCTTCATTTCAGAATGGATTCTTGCAACTTCGTCCAAACCAAACTGGTGAATTTCTTCGGCGGTCAGATCGGTGGTGGTGTAAGTTTTGAGCTGATAGTTATACCAGGCTTCGCCATTAGGTTGTTCGCTTAAGCCAAAGCTATCGCGAGCATGTTGCATGTAATCGTCTTTAATGTAGTCATGCAGTTTTTTATAAGCAGGAACCAGTTTTTCCACAATGGCTACTCGATAGGCATCTTCTAAGCGCTTTTTATCTTCTTCAGAAATATCTTCAGGCATATTCTTAATCGGCGTATAGAAAATACTTTGTGTTGGGTCGTCAACCACATGCGCAGCCAGCTGTGGAATCACTTTCTCCATCAGAGCTTTTGGCTGAACGACTTTCTTTTCTATCCCCTGATCCATATTAATGATTGCTTGCTCCATAATGGCAACACCGCCATCAACCCGTTTCAACCAGTTTTCATAGTCCTCAACCGTTTTGAATGGCTGGAAACTTTGGCCGGAACCAAGCTGGGCGAAGAAGTTAGCAATATTGCTGGATTGATTGATTGGAATCAGGTGGCCAGGGAACTGTTCGCCTTTAAGGCTGTGCTCTGATTGATAGACAAAAATATCATAACTTAAGCGGTCTTGACCGGATAATAAGCTACGGTCGATTTGTTTGACTTTATCAAGCCATTTCACTGTAAAGTCATGGCTCTTCTTGCGAAATTCTGGTGACAGCATGTTAGGTAGTTTGTCATTGTAACCCGGGATACCAATGGCGGTTGCCTGAATGGGGTTTAGTGCCAGACTTTCCTGAAACTGTTGTTCAAATAATTGATTCAAGGCTGTTGACGCCTCTTCTTTGGTCATGCCCTGCTGTTGCTGGTTTTGAGTCACTTCGGTTGTAGCTGCGTTAGTCGTTTGGTTGGCTTGCTCTTGATTATCGTTACAGCCATATAAAGCCAAGGCTAGACTAAGGCTTACTATCGTTATTTTGGTCATACTAATTTTCCTGAAAATTTCCTACCGAGCTAAGAACATTAGCACTAAATTATTGAAGAGGATATGATTTGAAATATCTGTTTACAAATAGGTCGCAGCCGACTCATAAAGGAATCAATATGAATGAAACAACCTCTGTAAGTGCTTTGCTTGAGAACAACCGACTAGCCAAAGTGGTTAAGTCCATCAAGGGTTATCCAAAATTTATGCAGAGCTTTTTGCTGAATTTTGTCATCCGAAGAACCGTAAAACTGGTGGGGACGGCCAAAGTTGATGTTTTAAAGCTGACCAAAGAAGAGTCACAGTTTCGCATTCAGAATCGTAAAAAAGTCCAGAACCATATTGGTACGATTCATGCAGCAGCCATGGCGCTCATCGCAGAAACCGCTACCGGCATGGTGGTAGGTATGAATGTGCCGGATGATAAGTATCTGGTGATCAAAACCCTTAAAGTCGACTTTCTGAAAAGAGCCGTGGGTAGCTTAACGGCCACCGCGAAGCTGAGTGAAGCGCAACGTCTGGCAATCCTCAATCAAGATAAAGGTGAGGTCGATGTTCCGGTGTCGGTTATCGATGATGAAGGTAAAGAGCCTATCGAATGCACCATGATCTGGGCCTGGACGCCAAAGCGGCGCTAATACTGCGGCAGATATAATGAGAAAGGTATAAGAAAAGGGGCCTGGCTCCATATTTAAGGTATGCAGTGAGCATCAGATTGGTTAAAATGTGTCCCTTTTGCGTGATGGGCTAATGGCCATAGGTAATGGTTTTTGGCGCAAAACCCACAAATAAGAAGTGACTGACGTACTATGTTGGAAGTAAACCCAATCCGTGAACAATTAAAAGATATGTCTGAGCGTGTCACAACGCTTAGGGGGTATCTTTGACTTTGATAGCAAACAAGAACGGCTGGTAGAAGTCGAGCGAGAACTTGAGCAGCCTGATGTCTGGAATGACCAGGAACGTGCACAGTCGCTTGGTCAGGAACGAGCCAAGCTTGAAACCGTTGTAAATACCATCAAAGACTTAGAAGCAGGTATCGACGATAATCAGGAATTATTAGAGCTATCAGTAGAGGAAGATGATGCTGAGAGCGTTGCCGAGATTGAAAACGAAGTAAAACAATTAAATACCAGTCTTGAAAAACTAGAGTTTCGTCGTATGTTTTCTGGCGAGATGGATGAGAACAATGCTTATCTGGATATTCAGGCTGGGTCAGGTGGCACAGAGGCTCAAGATTGGGCCAGCATATTATTAAGAATGTATCTTCGCTGGTGCGAAAGCAGAGGTTTTAAAGCCGAAGTTACAGAAGAGTCGGATGGTGATGTAGCGGGTATCAAAAGTGCTACTATCAGAGTTGAAGGTGAATATGCTTACGGCTGGCTGAGAACTGAAACCGGTGTTCATCGATTGGTGCGCAAATCCCCCTTTGATTCCGGTAATCGTCGCCATACATCATTTGCATCGGTGTTTGTGTATCCGGAAGTGGATGATAGTATCGATATTGAAGTGAACCCAGCAGACCTGCGCGTGGACACTTATCGCGCCAGTGGAGCTGGTGGTCAGCACGTCAACAAAACCGATTCAGCGATTCGTTTAACGCATATCCCGACCGGAATTGTGGTGCAATGTCAGAATGACCGCTCACAGCATAAAAATCGTGCGCAAGCGATGAGCATGATGAAAGCTAAGCTGTATGAGCTAGAAATGCAGAAGCAGCGAGAAGAGCAACAAGCCCTGGAGGACACTAAGTCAGATATTGGCTGGGGTAGCCAGATTCGATCTTATGTATTGGATCAGTCCCGAATTAAAGATTTGCGCACAGGGCATGAGTCGAGCAATACAACGGCTGTTTTGGATGGGGATTTGGACTCGTTTATCGAGGCGTCTCTCAAAGCAGGCGTTTAGGCCGCTTGTGCTTTGCAGCTACTGTGTTAAAACTTTTATGCAGGAATAGTCACTTACTTAAGTAAGCTCCTATCCTCTGCAAAAAGTTTTGCCTTGTATCTGCTGCCCACAAACGCCCTAAAGAGTGGTAACAGTAGGTAGCTGCACTCGCTAAAAGTTTTGCCGCGCACTTACTTAGCAAAAGCGCTGAGATAGGATGTAGGGGCGCGAGACTAGAATATTTTTAGACTCGAAAGAGCAAGGCATCTTCGAGCTTTGGTTCAATAAAGTATGACTTGTAAGATTGAAATGTACTTTGACATTTTTATCACAGCAACCATTCAATAGTAGCAACTGATAGTAACAATGTATTTTTTGTAATGGTAAATTTAACGGTAAATTGAGGTAATAAACGAAAATGAGCAATCAAGAAACCCCAGTAGTTGATGTCAACGAGCAGATTACTTTACGTAAGCAGAAGTTGGCAGATAAACGAAAACAGGGGATTGCCTTCCCGAACGACTTCCGTCGTGATTCTTTAGCAGCGAATATTGCCAATGAGTATGGCGATAAGGATAAGGCTGAACTAGAAGAATTGGGTAAACAGGTAAAGGTTGCTGGTCGTATCATGTTGTTCCGCAACATGGGTAAAGCGAGTTTTATTACTATCCAAGATATGTCAGGCCGCATCCAGTCCTATGTTCGTAAAGATGCGGTAGGCGATGACGTTTATGATGATTTTAAAACTTGGGATATTGGTGATATTGTCGGTATTGAAGGTACAGTTTTTAAAACCAATAAAGGCGAGCTATCGGTTAAAGCATCGAACATTCGTTTGCTGACTAAAGCCTTGCGCCCCCTCCCAGATAAATGGAGTGGCTTGTCGGATCAAGAAACACGTTATCGTCAGCGTTACGTTGACCTGATCGTTAATGAAGAGTCGCGCGAAACTTTTATCATTCGTTCAAAAGTGGTTAAGGCTATTCGTGACTTTTTAGAATCACGTGATTTTCTTGAAGTTGAAACGCCAATGATGCATGTGATTCCAGGCGGAGCATCGGCTCGTCCATTTGAAACGCACCATAATGCGCTGGACATGCCACTTTATTTGCGGGTTGCACCAGAATTATATTTAAAGCGATTGGTTGTAGGTGGCTTAGAAAAAGTTTACGAGATTAACCGCAACTTCCGTAATGAAGGCTTGTCAACGCGTCATAACCCAGAGTTCACCATGCTTGAATTCTACTGGGGTTACGCCGATTACAATGACCTGATGGACTTAACTGAAGCCATGTTACGCCATACCGTTGAAACGGTTCTAGGTAAAACCGTGTTTGAAAGCAGCGGTGAAACTTACGATTTTGGTAAGCCATTTGCGCGCATGACAGTGCTGGAAGCTATCACGAAATATCAGCCGGAGATCACTCTTGAACAGCTGAGCGATTTAGATAAAGCTCGTGATGTTGCTAAGCGTTTAAAAATCAAAACGGAAAAGTCATGGGGCCTGGGTAAAGTTCAAATTGAAATCTTCGAAGAAGTGGCTGAACACAAATTAATTCAACCAACCTTTATTACAGCTTACCCAGCAGAAGTATCACCGTTAGCGCGTCGTAATGATGAAGACCCATTTGTTACCGATCGTTTTGAGTTCTTTGCCGGTGGTCGTGAGTTAGCCAATGGTTTCTCGGAGCTTAATGACGCAGAAGATCAGGCGGAGCGTTTCAAAGCACAAGTTGAAGCAAAAGATGCCGGTGATGACGAAGCCATGCACTATGATGCTGACTACATTCGCGCATTAGAGTATGGCCTTCCACCAACCGCTGGTGAGGGTATTGGTATTGACCGTTTGGTGATGCTGTTGACGGATTCGCCAAGTATTCGTGATGTTCTATTGTTCCCTCACATGCGACCAGAGTAAACTTCCTGCGTTTATTTTTTACATTGTAAGGGCGACTCATAAGTCGCCCTTTTTTATTTAGAATTCACTCTACTTCCTTTATGATGATGCAAAATCATCATACTAAGTCATTATGTCCACTGATATTGATATTCGCCAAGCACTAAGAGTGTTCCAGATTATTGTTGAGCAAGGTGAGCGCCGAGGTAATCGTCATTACTTTAAAGGGATCTACGCCACTTCGGGTTTTGATGGTTATGATGTCGAGCTGACCGATGAGAAGGTGACTCTTAGCATCTATTTTCACAGCAGATTTGATTTAGGCTATAAAAATCAATTGGATAAAGAGGCTTTCTTAGACAGGATTGCTAAAATAGATGCGCTTAGAAAGTCGAAAGCAAGCGAGTAATCAGTTCATCTGTCCCCATTTGTTTACACTTTGTTACCAGTTACTTTTGAGTTGTGATTTGCCCACGGTTATAGTGATTTTCACTTAATCAGTCTAAATATAAAACAGTGGGAGTATTCAATGAGTAGTTCGAGAATCCACAAAGTTACCGCTTTATCTTTTTCAATCGCGATGGCATTTTCCAGTGCCACCGTTCTGGCAAGCCCAGCCACAGTTAGTTTCCTGAGCAGCGATAAAGCTGCTGCAGTCCAAAGTCAAACAGAAGCCGAAAAAGCTGCAGCGATATATGCCGAACATTGGGAACGTAGCCTTGAAATGAATCCATTAATGGCAACTTTCATGGGTGATAATCGTTTTAATGACCAATTAGGTGACTGGGGTACGGAAGAGGGTCTCGCTAAACAGTTAGCTTTCAGCAAAGAGTTCTTGAAAAAGATTAACACCATTGACTCTTCTAAGTTGCAAGGGCAAGACTTACTGAGTTACAAGATTTTTAAAGGTGAGCGTGAAGCAGAAATCGAAGGGGTAAAATTCCCCGATCACCTGCAACCGATCCAGCAGTTCTACAATCCGTTTAACTTCATCGCAATGCTAGGATCAGGCAATAGCGCGCAGCCATTCAACACAGTCAAAGATTATGAAAACTGGCTTAGTCGTCTTGAGCAGGCCGCCGGTGGTGTTGATGTCATAATTGGTAATATGCGAGAAGGGATGGAGCAGGGCGTGGTTCAACCTAAAGCCTTGATGGTCAAAGTATTGCCACAACTGAAAGCACATATTGTTGATGATGTTGAAACCAGTCTGTTCTATGGCCCGATTAAAAATATGCCTGAATCGTTCTCTGAGGAAGACAGAAAGCGTTTAACGCAGGAGTACGTCAAAGCAATTAAAGGGTGGGTTGTACCAACCTATCAAAAGATGCATGACTTCATTGAAAAAGAATACATTCCTGCGGCACGTGAAACCTCGGGCATGGTTGCTCTACCTAACGGTAAAGAGTGGTATGCCTTTAAAGTCAAAGAAACGACCAGCACCAATTTAACACCTGAGCAAATTCATCAGATTGGCCTTGATGAAGTGGCTCGCATTCATGAAGAAATGAAGGGGGTTATGAAAGAGGTTGGTTTTGAAGGCACTCTGCAAGAGTTCTTTGAATTTACTAAAACCGATCCTCAGTTCCAGTTTGATACTAAAGAAGACATGTTGCAGGCTTATGAGAATTTGAGAGGTAAGCTTGATAAAACTGCTCCTGATTTATTCAAAGTGATTCCAAAAGCTGAGTTTGAGATCCGCGCGGTTGAAGCCTATCGCGAACAGTCTTCATCAGCAGCTTCTTACCAAAGCCCAGCACCCGATGGTTCACGTCCGGGTATTTTCTACGTCAACACTTATGATTTAACTGCTCGTCCCACCTGGACCGTTGAATCATTATATTTACATGAAGCTGTGCCAGGACACCACTTCCAGCGTTCAACTCAGATTGAACTTAAAGATGTTCCGAATTTCCGTCGCTTTGGGGGCAACACGGCTTACACTGAAGGCTGGGGCTTGTATTCTGAGTCTTTAGGTAAAGAGATGGGTGTTTATACTGACCCATACCAGTACTTTGGAGCGTTGGGTGCTGAATTGTGGCGCGCGATTCGTTTAGTAACCGATACCGGCTTACACGCCAAAGGTTGGACTCGAGAAGAAGTACTAGCTTATATGGAGCAGAACTCTCCAGCAGCAGAAGCACGTATGGTGTCTGAAGCAGAGCGTTTCATGGCAATTCCAAGTCAGGCGCTGGCTTACAAAATTGGTCAAATGAAAATTCGCGAGCTACGTACTTTGGCTGAGAAAGAATTGGGCGATAAGTTTGATATTCGCGAATTCCACCATGAAGTACTAAAAGATGGTGCGATTCCTCTGAATATTTTGGAGGACAAAATCAATCGCTGGATAAAAGAACAGAAAAAGTCACAATCTTAATCTGCTTAATTTACTGTTTAAAAAGCCCTTAATTCGTTAAGGGCTTTTTTTTTAAGTGATGCTTTATGTGTAACAATTGGCAGGTTAAATGCTCTAATAGCTTGAACTAACGTCAAAACCATAAGGCAAATAATTATGAAGCAGATTAAAGCAGTACTGATACTGATTATTACCAGTTTAATCAGTGTCTCAGCCGTAGCTTTAGATCGAACTAAAATTGTTGATGATGCAAACCATGTCACTCCATTGCTGATCGGCCAACAAGTCCCAGATATTCACTTGTGGGACACAGAAGGTAAACCCTTTCGTTTATTAGAAAAAGTTAAGCAGAAGCCGACCATATTATTGTTCTACCGCGGTGGTTGGTGTCCATTTTGTAATGCGCAATTGAGTCAAATTCAGGAAATAGAAAGTGAGCTGGTTGAGATGGGGTATCAGCTATTAGCGGTTAGCCCTGATACACCTGATGAGTTGGTGCAAACCAGTGAAACACGTAATCTCTCTTATGAGCTTGTTTCGGACTTTCAGCTTGCAGCTACGCGTGGGTTTGGCTTGGCGTTTCATATTGATGATGGTTATGCAGGAAAAATAGAAGAGCTTGGTGGCAAGGCGGCAAAAGCAGAAGGCGACTCTCAAAGCACTCTGCCAGTACCAGCTGTATTCATATTGGATAAACAAGGAATGATTCAGTTTGAATATATTAACCCAAACTATAAGGTGAGAATTGAATCGGAGTTATTGCTTGCAGCGGCAAAAGTAGCGTTGGGCCAAAATAAGTAGATCTAGGAGAGAATAGGGCGGGAGCCCTATTCTTTGTGAATAAAATTAATCCAGAATTTCAAACTGGGCGGCATTGATAGTCAGTTCACTTTCCATTGCCTTATCTGCAAGGCTGATTAAGGCATAAGTTTTGCCATCAAAAACAGTTGAGCGAATGACATCGCCGACTGCTTTATCATTCTCATTGTGGACCTTGTCTCCTGGCGTTAAAGTTGTCGTATCTTTCGAGTAGGCAAGTAGGGCATGAGTTTTGAGTTTGCCGCGATAATGCATGCGGGCGACGATTTCCTGTCCAGTGTAACAGCCTTTATCGAAGCTGACGCCGCCTACTTGAGGCAAGCCAATGAAGTGTGGCAACAACTCTTCAAGAGTTTCCTCAAAAACCAGCGGAATATGAGCCTGAATCTCAATATAGTCCCAGGCATTTACATCAGCCAGCGTAGTACCTTCGAGCGCTTTGATAATGGCACTACCATCTTCCTTTTCTGCAATCATAAAGGATGCGTTAAAAAGGCTGTTAAGGTGAATTTCGGTGACGCCCTTATCGCGGGTGACCACCAGACTCATATCTTCAGCAAAGTTGGTAGTAGCTCCTTTTTGAGTATGCCCCCAAATTTGGAAGTCGAGGCTGGCATCCGTTAGCTCCACTTTGAAGAACACTGCATACATTTTGAGTTTGTTGAGTAAATGCTCAAGCCCTTCTTTGGGGACTAATAATAGATAGTCATCACCATATTTGATAGTGAAAAAGATGCCATGCAAGCGCCCCTGGACATTACAGAAACCACCAAGGCTCGCTTGCTGGTCTGTAACTTTATCCAGATCACAGGTTAACTGACCTTGTAGAAATTTGTGGGCATCTCCGCCATGCACTCGAATGATGCCGTAATGGCCGAGCTCGCAAGCAATATTTTGAAGTTGTGTAATGTGCTGCATTGCGTCTTGATTGGTAAAATTCATAGTTGAATGCTTATTTTGCTTCATAACGGGGATAATTTTACTCTGATTCTTAGCGGTTTTGCACCGTTACCGTTATAATTCTGCAAAACAATTTTAGGTTAGTTGCAATGACTGATGAACAGTTAAAGAAATTACATTGGGCGAGTCGCCGTGGCATGTTGGAACTGGACGTGGTCTTGATTCCTTATCTGGAAGAGGAAGCCTGCCAATTTGATGATGCGAAGTCTGCAGAATACGCAACTTTTTTAGAGCAGGATGATCCAGATCTTTATGCCTGGATTATGGGGTATGAAACGCCCAAACCCGAATTCGAGGGTTTTGTTATTGCCATCAAAGAGTTTATTAATAAGAAGATTAAGTGATTTCTTGAGCCTTATCTAATGTCAATGTCAGGGAGCGACATGAATTTATTTATCGACATTCAACCATCCAAAACACTGCCTCGAGTGTTTATAGGCCTTTGGGCCTTATTAATTCTCAGCTTTGCTCTATTCGTTATTCCACGATACGCTTTACTGACCAGCTTGCTCCTATTGTTAGGGGCCGCTTTGGTTTTTGCGCCTTGTGCGCTTTGGCAACAGAAAAGATTAAATAACCTGCTTCAAGGGGCACGACAGGTTCAGTTTATTGATGGCTGCTGGTATTTAGTCCTGCAAAATGGTGTCAGCATCGATAAGCACTCCATTGAGCTTGGCAGCGATAATGTGGTCTGGCCCTGGTGGATTAAGTTGAATTATAAGTTAGTGCAAGGTGAAGACGAGCCATTGTTCATGAGAAGGTTTTTTCAACACAAAAAGCAACGGCTAAGGCAGTTATTGATTTTCCGAGATGCAGTGAGCGGCGAAGACTTCAGGCATCTGTCTCGAGTGTTACGCTATTACCGCATCGATCATGATGAGGTGGGGAGTGGTAATTAATCCTGAACGGGTGGCTTCAAGCTAGAGTCTACAGCTTTGTCAGCAAGTTCTGGATAGTCTAAAGTGTAATGCAGGCCACGGCTTTCTTTGCGTTGCATGGCGCATCGTATGATGAGCTCGGCAACTACCACCAGATTGCGCAACTCAATCAGATCATTACTGACTTTGAAGTTGCTGTAGTATTCGTGGATTTCCTGCTTCAACAACTCTATGCGTCTAAGTGCTCTTTGCAGGCGCTTATCTGTTCGTACAATACCCACATAGTCCCACATCAATTGGCGTAGTTCGTGCCAGTTATGGCTGAGTACAACTTCCTCATCAGAATCAGTAACCTGGCTTTCATCCCAAGGAGGCAATTCTGGCGGTGACTGGCTGGGATCCCATTGTGATTCAATGTCATTGGCGGCTGACTGAGCAAACACCAGACACTCTAGTAAGGAGTTACTGGCCATGCGATTAGCCCCATGCAGGCCGGTACAGGCCACTTCACCGATTGCATACAAGCCATCCACATCGGTGCGGCTATTGAGATCGACGCGTACGCCACCGCAGGTGTAATGCGCTGCGGGAACCACAGGAATGGCATCTTTAGTAATATCAAGGCCAAACTCCAGGCAGCGCGAATAAATAGTCGGGAAATGGCTTTTGATAAAGTCTTCATCTTTGTGAGAGATATCGAGATAGACACACTCAATACCATGTTTTTTGATTTCATGGTCAATGGTGCGCGCGACAATGTCTCTAGGTGCCAGCTCTGCTCGCTCATCATATTCCGGCATAAAGCGTTCGCCATTAGGGCGCAGCAATACCGCTCCCTCACCGCGTAAGGCTTCGCTGATCAGAAAACTGCGAGCCTGAGGATGATAAAGGCAAGTTGGATGAAACTGGTTAAACTCCAGGTTGGCAACGCTACAGCCTGCACGCCAGGCCATGGCAATGCCATCGCCACTGGCGACATCAGGGTTGGAGGTATAAAGATAAACCTTGCTGGCTCCGCCTGTGGCCAATACCACAAAGCGCGCACTGATGGTTTCGACACGATCTTTTTTAAGATTGAGTACATAAGCGCCATGACAGCGATTATCGGTTTTCCCAAGCTTTTGACTGGTAATCATATCAACGGCGATATAATGTTCGAGGATATGGATATTGGGTTCGTTAAGCACTGCCGAAACTAATGTCGTTGAAACGGCTTTACCAGTAGCATCATCGGAATGGATAATGCGGCGTTTGCTATGGCCACCTTCGCGAGTGAGGTGGTATTGTTCAGCTTCTTTACTGAACATGACGCCGCGTTCAATCAGCCACTCAATGGCTTCGCGCGAATGTTCCACGGTATAGCGAACGGCTTTTTCATCACACAGACCTGCGCCAGCAATCAGGGTATCCTCAACATGAGAGTCAACACTATCGCTTTCATCCAGTACTGCGGCAATGCCGCCCTGGGCATAAAATGTTGAGCCCTCGGTGACTTCAGCTTTGCTGAGAACAGTGATTTTGCCCAAGTGAGCCAATCGTAAAGCGACTGACAAACCGGCAGCACCGCTACCAATAACCAATACATCTGTAGTGTGCTGAGTAGTATTAATTGTGTTTTTCATGATATCCATGATAAAAGTTGGGAACTTTTCTACTGTTAAGCGAGTCTGTGTTTGTCACTATCTGTTAGAAAGTCACTGGAAACTTTAGTTTTTTCCTAGCAGAATACCGTTTAATATTGGCGGACTTTATCATAACCGCACGATAGCCAGTTAGTTTTTTTGCTGGTTAGCGAAGGGTTGAATGACCCTGATCAATCAATGTTTGCCCTGCAAGCGACTTCGTAAAGAAGATAACAATTAAAAGGGGATTATATGTCTGGGCCTGATTTAGACTCAGAGTTAGTTAAGCGTGTTCAAGAAGGCGATAAGAGTGCTTTCGATATGCTGGTCAAGAAATACCAGCATAAAATCATGAATTTAATATCCCGCTATGTCAGAGACAGTCATGAGGTGGCGGATATTTCACAAGAGGCTTTTATTAAAGCTTACCGTGCCTTGCCTGGTTTTCGTGGCGATAGTGCTTTTTATACCTGGCTGTACCGGATTGCGATTAATACCGCAAAAAATCATCTGGTATCAAAAGGGCGTAGGCCTCCTGGCAGTGATATTGACTCGGTAGATGCCGAACAATACGAAGGTGGCGATGCTTTGCGCGACACTGGAAGTCCAGAGCGGATCATGTTCCGCGATGAGATTCAGACGATAATTTTCAAAACCATTGACGAATTACCGGAAGATTTGAAGGCCGCAATTACCCTTAGAGAGATGGATGGTTTGAGTTACGAGGAAATTGCTGAGGTAATGGATTGTCCGGTCGGTACTGTGCGTTCACGCATTTTCCGTGCTCGTGACGCGATTGACCAAAAAATTGCTCCGCTTCTGGAACAGAGTTGGCGTTCCTAGCACGATGAGGTTAACAGTAGAAATACAAACTTTTTTACATTTCTTCTGAACTTTTTACACAGAGCTCAGTCAATGTGTATAGGAATTGAGCTGATTATAGGAAAGCTTAATTATCGCTGAATCAATGCTTAATCAACTTTTGTTTTAAAATCAAGTGGTTAAGTTTCGCTTGATGTCTTGCAGAATTAGGATGGAAAGCAACTGCTAAATGCTTTTGTTAGAGAAAGATCATCTAATGCCTTCTGAAAAGGCATTTTGGCTTTATGGACAGTAAGTCGCGAGTTATGCCGGCGTTGGTATGTTTAGGCGCCATAATTTGGCTTGTGGTTGGAATTAAGAGGTTGGATGTTAATGTTGGATAAAAACGATTTAGATAAAGGCGCTGCCAAAAGCCTTGATAAGCAAAGCGTGTCCGCATGTGTGGATAGCGAGCTTGAAGCTTTTGCTACTGAAAGCAGCTTTGCCTTTGAGTCTGAAGAAATGCAGCTATGGAGCCGATATCATTTAATTGGCCAGGTAATGCGTGATGAGGCTCAGCATTTGGACATGGATATTTCCAGTCGAATTAATGAGCAAATTGATAAGGAACCAGTTTATACAGCAAGTCCGACTAAACCAAAGTCCAACGTTATTAGATTCCCAACCAATCCATTCAAGCAATTAGCAGGCTATGCTATCGCTGCCTCAGTGGCCTTGGTGGTACTTTTCAACGTGGGAACTCAATCGCAAGTCGATTCACAGGCAACGACTTTAGCAGCTGTCAGCAATACCAATTCTCAAGCTTCTGGTAACGCTATGACTACAAATACACAGGCTTCCAACTTGAGTATGGCTGAACGTCAAGAATTACAGACGATTCATGATATGTTTTTGAAGCATGAGTCTTTGTCACATTCTAGTTTGTTACCCAGCGTACAAGTGGTTAGTAACCAGAAAGTGATTCCGGTCAGTGTGCCTATGTTAGCTGAACAGACGTTGCCTCAAGAGTCTATGCTACAAGGCCAACCAGCGCCAGAAGTCAAAGAATCTGAGCAAGAGGGAGCTCAATAAAAATCCCCACTTCCAACCTATACAAAAAAGCCGGAGTTTGACTTCGGCTTTTTTGTTTTGAGCCAGTGAATGATGACTCTTTCATTTACCATGAATCCTTCACTGCTTTTCGTATCAGTTTGCAGTAAAATGAAAACCTCAGTCTAAAAGACGCATTTCTTATGACAGAAAGCAATATGTTGACAGAACTTGGTCACGTGGTGGCTAAAGAGAAGGATACTGTCTGGGTGCAAACACAGAGTAGAACTGGCTGTTCAAGCTGCCAGGTGAATTCGGTTTGTGGCAGTGGTATTGTTAGCAAAGCGTTTTCCCATAAAGTGTTTATCACCCCCTTGAAAAATCACATCAATGCCAATATAGATGATGAAGTAGAAGTTGGAATTCCTGAAGATTTGGTGGTTCGAGCTTCTTTTATGGTGTATCTGGTGCCGCTGATTAGCATGATCATTGCTTTGCTGGTTTGGCAGTTCTTGCTCACTAACCCTTCTGAGTTGAGCTCTATTCTCGCTGCCGTAGCTGGCCTGGCAATTGGTTTTGTGATTACTCACTTCTACAGTAGATCTGCGGCTGAAAAAGGTCAAACAGAGCCGGTTCTGTTAAGAATTGTAAAGAGACCGATTGCGGTGAAACAAATCGAAACAACCCTCGACTAACCACTGACGACTCTGTCGGAACTGTTTACCTTATTAATTTTCCAACCTATGTAGTCTGATTCAGCCATTGCGTTTTTCTGTGGCTGTTTTGTGGACATATTAATACTTTAAAACAAGTGCTGATATCACACGTTGCGGGAGTTGATAATGATGCTAAAGCGTTTTTATTCGAGTGGACTAATTCTTTTGTTGGTTTTTCTGGCTAGCTCATTGAGTGTACCGGCTAGAGCTTCCTTTCCTGAATTCACTGAGCTGGTTGAAAAAGTTCAGCCCAGCGTGGTCAGTATTCAGGTCGATGTTGTTCGATGGGGGCGAACGGCCGGACGTTCCGGTGGTTCCGGTTTTATTGTCGATGACGAAGGCTATATTCTGACTAATCATCATGTGATTGATAATGGTAGCAAGGTCACCGTTAAACTGTTTAATGGTCGCGAGTTCGAAGCTGAGGTGGTTGGTAGTGATGCCAATACCGATGTTGCCTTGTTGAAAATTGAGCCCGGCAAGCAAAAACTAAACCCCCTTAAATTGGGTACTTCAGAAGTACTCAAAGTAGGTGAGTGGGTGCTTGCATTTGGTGCGCCCTTTAACCTTGAACAGACAGTTACAGCAGGAATCGTTAGTGCGAAAGGTCGGGGCGAAGTAGGCTCTCAGTATGTGCCTTTTATTCAAACTGACGTTGCTATAAATCGTGGCAACTCAGGCGGACCATTGATCAACCTGGAGGGCGAGGTAGTCGGCATTAATTCAATGATTTTTAACCCTATGGTTAGTTCGGGCCTGTCTTTCTCAATCCCTATCGACTTAGTGAATAATGTACGTCAGCAATTGCTGGAAAGTGGGGTCGTTAACCGTGGTTACTTAGGTGTCCAGTTCGGTCCAGTCGACCAAGATAAAGCTGATGCTTTCGGTCTCAAAGAGGTGGGAGGTTCGTTAGTGACTCGCATTTACCCTGATTCAGCCGCAGAAAAGGCTAAACTGCAGGAAGGTGATGTGGTAGTTGCTGTCGATGGTAAACCGGTACGTAAAGCACAAGACTTGCCGTATTACATTGGACAGAAGATGCCGGGGGATAAAGCTCAGTTAAAGATAGTGCGTAACGGTAAAGAACGCGATGTTGAAGCAGTGCTTACTGACGGTGCTGGTCGTATCGTCAGTGTTGATAACGGAAGCAATCAGCTCGGTATTCGAGTGCAAGCGTTACGTGATGATTTGCAGGAAGCTTATGGCGTTCGTCATGGCGTGGTGGTTAGCGAAGTGATGGATAAGAGTCCGGCTGCAGAAGCAGGGATTCAGAACGGTGATATCATTCAGAAGCTGCATCGAACTCCTATTCGTTCAATGGATGATTATCAGGCCGCATTGGCAGATTTGCCGGAGCGAGGTAAAGTCGCTGTGCTGGTGGTCAGACCGGGGCGCGGCAGTGACTTCCTGGTGATTCAGTTATAAAAAAGAAACTCTTACGGGCCAGTGCTTCTAGTGCTGGCCTTTTCAGTTGTTTCAGCTACAATAGGCCGCTAAATTGCCAAGGGTAATTGTCCCTTATATACCAATGCATAGCCGGCTGTTTTGAGTCAAATGATAAAACAGCTATGTAAGGTAGCACATTCACCAACAATCGAAGGAATTCAGCGGAACATCTATGTCCTACACCGATTATATTCGTAACTTCTCTATTATTGCCCATATTGATCACGGTAAGTCGACTTTGTCGGATCGTTTGATCCATGCCTGTGGCGGTCTAACTGACAGGGAAATGGCGGAGCAAGTACTGGATTCCATGGATATCGAGCGTGAACGTGGTATTACCATTAAAGCGCAAAGTGTGACGTTGAATTACACCGCTAAAGACGGCCATACCTACCAATTGAACTTTATTGATACGCCTGGACACGTGGACTTCTCCTATGAAGTATCGCGCTCATTGGCGGCCTGTGAAGGTGCTTTGTTGGTGGTGGATGCCGCACAGGGTGTTGAGGCGCAAACACTGGCTAATTGCTACACCGCGATTGAGCAAGATTTGGAAGTAGTGCCTGTATTAAATAAAATTGATTTACCAGCCGCTGACTGTGATCGCGTGATTCAAGAGATTGAAGATATCGTGGGTATCGAAGCGATGGATGCAGTGCAATGCAGTGCTAAAACGGGTGTCGGTATTGAAGAACTGCTGGAACGTATTGTTCGCGATATTCCTCCAGCAGAAGGCGATCCAGATGCACCACTACAGGCTTTGATTGTTGATTCCTGGTTTGATAACTACCTTGGTGTCGTGTCGCTGGTTCGCGTGATGCAGGGTACCATTCGTAAAAATGACAAGATGCAGGTGATGTCGACAGGTAAATCGCATGTGGTTGATCACGTGGGCATATTTACCCCTAAACGCAACGATACCGAGATTTTACGTGCTGGAGAAGTGGGTTTTATTATTGCCGGTATCAAGGAAATCCAAGGGGCACCAGTGGGTGATACCATCACTCTGACCAAAGCCCCAGCTGAAAAACCACTACCAGGGTTTAAGAAAGTTAAACCGCAGGTTTATGCCGGTCTATTCCCCGTTAGTTCAGATGACTATGAGTCTTTCCGTGATGCCTTGGCCAAATTAAGTTTGAATGATGCCTCATTGTTTTATGAGCCAGAAAACTCGACTGCACTGGGTTTTGGTTTCCGTTGTGGCTTCTTGGGCATGCTGCACATGGAGATCGTTCAAGAGCGTTTAGAGCGCGAGTATAATCTTGATTTGATTACCACAGCGCCAACGGTAGTCTATGAAGTGACAACTACTGATGGCGAAACATTGTATGTGGATAATCCTTCCAAATTACCGCCGCTATCGAATATTGACGAAATTCGAGAACCTATTTGCGAAGCCAATATTTTAGTACCACAAGAGCATTTGGGCAGTGTCATAACCCTTTGTGTCGAAAAGCGTGGTGTGCAAACCAAAATGCATTATGCTGGAAACCAGGTTGCTCTAACTTATGAGATGCCGATGAATGAGGTGGTGCTCGACTTTTTCGACAGGCTAAAGTCGGTCAGCCGTGGTTATGCATCACTGGACTACAGCTTCAAAAGATTCCAGGCTGATAAGCTCGTACGTTTGGATATTCTCATTAATGGTGAAACGGTTGATGCCTTGGCATTGATCGTGCATAAGGACCAGGCTCCTTATAAAGGACGCGATCTAGTCGAGAAGATGAAGGAAATCATTCCTCGTCAAATGTTTGAAGTGGCCATTCAGGCTGCGATTGGAAATCATGTTATTGCACGCTCGACGGTCAAAGCTTTGCGTAAAAACGTATTGGCAAAGTGTTATGGTGGTGACGTGTCGCGTAAGCGTAAACTATTGGAAAAACAGAAGGCCGGTAAAAAACGCATGAAGCAGGTGGGTAAAGTAGAAATCCCACAAGAGGCTTTCCTTGCGGTTCTGCATGTCGGCAAAGACAACAAATAACAAAAGAAGGCCCTGATGATTTACTACGATTTCGGATTTTATCTGCTATTAGCAACCTTGGTAACAGGTGTTGTTACTTTGATTGATAAGCTTAAATGGCGCAAGGAGCGTGAAGCGAAAGGTATCGAGTATGATGAAAAAGGCAACGAAAAGATGCCAATGCTTATTGATATCAGCCGCTCGTTTTTTCCGATTATTTTGGTCGTATTCTTGCTAAGGTCTTTTCTGTTTGAGCCTTACCGTATCCCTTCGGGTAGTATGAATCCCGGACTCTATGACGGTGACTTTATTCTGGTCAATAAATTTTCTTATGGCATTCGTATGCCGGGCTTCAATACCACTATCATTCCTACAGGCTCACCAAAACGTGGTGAGGTGGTGGTATTTCATCCTCCACATGAACCACAAACAGCTTATATCAAGCGTGTTATTGGCGAACCGGGTGATCGGTTAGAGTGGGATCGCGGTGTTTTGACCATAACTCCAACTTGTGATGATGGAGAGGTATGCCAGCCTATTGTGATTCGTTCAGAGCTTGTATCGGATGAAGCGCCGGAGCTGGTTCCACAGGCCGAAGTTTTTGATTTGTATGACGAAAGCCTGGGCGACAATAGTTATCAGGTTCTTTATCTTGACCCGCGGGCACGTGCCAGACAAAGCCTCAAGCAGTCGTGGTCAACGGTAGTGCCTCAAAACAAGTATTTTGTTATGGGTGATAACCGAGACTCAAGTATGGACTCGCGATACTGGGAGTTTGTTGAGGAAGAAGCATTGATTGGTCGAGCAGCTTATAAATGGTTGTTTTTGGAGTTCACAGATGAGCCAGTAATATTTGGCAAAAAGTTACCAAAAGGCGTATCTTTTGCTAGAGTAGGTTCTATTGAATAAGCGACATCAGTGATTTAACGTGATTCTTGCTAAATAATAACTTATCAGGCAAGAAGGACAAAGGAGTATGGGGAAATGCTGAATAGAAGACATCAAGATGGTATGACAGGTGCAGGTTGGGTCATAGTATTGGCCATTGTCCTGTTTTTTATGTTTATGTTAATTAAATTAACGCCTGCTTATCTAGAGTATTTTAGCATCAAAAGTTCAATGGCATCAGTGGCAGAGCAGAATGTAGGTAACAGTTCTACTGGAGAAATTAGACGTTTACTTGCAGGGCGTTTAAATATTAATGAAGTAAAATCGATTAAAGCTTCAGATGCTCAGGTGAAAGATATTACTGGCGGCCGCGCACTCTATGTCAAGTATGAGCGCCGTATTCCTTTGTTTGGAAACATCAGTGCTTTGCTTGAGTTTGAAAATGAAGTGCCCCTCAATTAGAGGCCCTTTCAATTAACTGAGTAAATAGTAAGGTTTTTACTGCCAAGATGAGTCAAAAAAAACTGTTAATAGAACGCTTGTGTAATCGTCTTGGCTATCAATTCAGTGATCCCTCTCTTTTAAAGTTAGCGCTGACTCATCGAAGTGGCGCTAACAAACATAACGAACGGCTCGAGTTTCTTGGCGATGCTATTCTTGGCATGGTGATTGCCGAATATCTATTTACTCACTTGAAAAAAGCTGATGAAGGACAACTGACGCGTTTAAGAGCAAGTTTGGTTAAAGGTAAAACTTTGGCTGAAATAGCCAAAGAGATCGAGTTGGGTGAGTGTTTATATTTGGGTGAAGGCGAACTGAAGAGTGGGGGCTTTCGCCGAGCTTCGATCCTTGCTGATGCCTTGGAAGCGATTATTGGTGCGGTTTATCAAGACTCAGGATTTGAAGTTGCAAAGACGATTATTTTAACCCTCTATCAAAAAAGACTACAGAATATTGATCTGAAAGCGGTACACAAGGATCCAAAAACAGAATTACAAGAATGGCTCCAGTCTCGAAAGCTTCCTCTGCCTGACTACGAATTACTGAAGGTGACAGGTGACCCACATAAGCAAACATTTGATGTGGCCTGTATCTTAGCAGAGAAAAAAGTTAGAACTCATGGCTCGGGCTCGAGCCGTCGCAATGCCGAACAACAAGCGGCAGAAAAAGCGTTAGCAATCATATTAGATGGTAATTAGTTATGCATGAAAATTTTCGTTGTGGTTATGCCGCTGTTTTAGGACGGCCGAATGTCGGTAAGTCGACTTTGATGAACCATATTCTCGGTCAAAAAGTGAGCATTACTTCAAGAAAACCGCAAACCACTCGCCATCGAATTTTAGGTATATATACCGATGATGATGCGCAAATATTGTTCGTAGATACGCCTGGTATCCATAAGAATGAAGCGCGTTCTATCAACCGTTATATGAATCGAGCTGCTTCCAGTTCAATGGTCGATGTGGACGTGGTTATCTTTGTAATTGACGGCACTCAATGGACAGAAGATGAT
Organism: Kangiella koreensis DSM 16069; assembly: GCF_000024085.1. Classification (NCBI taxonomy): domain Bacteria; kingdom Pseudomonadati; phylum Pseudomonadota; class Gammaproteobacteria; order Kangiellales; family Kangiellaceae; genus Kangiella; species Kangiella koreensis. Next base: position 782,914 of record NC_013166.1, read on the forward strand.
GAGCTGGTTTTAGAAAAACTTCAGAAGACTAATTGTAAAACTATTCTGTTCGTCAATAAGGTTGATAAAATTCAGGACAAAAATCAGTTATTACCACATCTGGCAAAAATTACAGAACGCTTTGACTTTGATGCCGTGTTTCCCGGATCAGCTTTACGAGGGGATAACCTTGAGCCATTAGTCAAACAAATTAAAGAATGGCTTCCAAAGGGCGACTTATTTTTCCCTGAAGATTATGTGACTGATCGCAGTCAACGATTTATGGCTGCAGAACTCATTCGTGAAAAATTGATGCGCTCTTTAGGAGAAGAAATTCCCTATTCATCTACTGTAGAAATTGAGCAGTTCAAAACTGATGAGAAAGGCATTTTGCACATCAATGGCTTAATTCTGGTTGAAAGAGCCGGGCAAAAAGCGATTATAATCGGCAAACAAGGTCAACGCTTGAAGCAAATCGGTCAAGATGCTCGGATTGATATGGAAGAGTTATTTGGTTCCAAGGTTTTTCTGCAGCTTTGGGTAAAAGTCAAAGACGGTTGGGCCGATGACGAGCGAGCCTTACGCTCTTTGGGTTATGATGAGAATTGATGGCAGATTCAAACCTTACTGCAGCGTTTGTTTTACATACCAGGCCATTTAAGGAAACTAGCCTGATTGTTGAGTTATTTACAGAAGAGAGTGGTCGGGTAAATGTTTTAGCAAAAGGTGTTCGTGGTAATCGAAAGAATTCAAACCGTGCTTTGCTGCAACCTTTTCAACCGATTAAAGTCAGTTGGTTCGGGCGAAGTGAACTTAAAACCTTAAAGCAGGTTGAAGCAGACGGTTTTTCTCATCGTTTAAATGGCATCGCCAGTCTCTCAGCCTTATACCTTAATGAACTTTTACTGCGCCTATTTATTCAATGGGATCCCCATCCAGATATTTTTCATTTCTATCAAACCAGCCTGCAGCACTTGCAACTGGGGGATAAACCCAATCTGATTTTACGTGAGTTTGAGCTGGAGTTACTGGATGTACTCGGCTACGCAATTGACTGGCAGCATGATATTTATGGTGATGCAATTGAAGAAAATATGACTTATGGGTTTATAGCAGAGCAGGGCTTTATTCCTCAGTTACAGGCTCCCAGCGAAACTTGGCTAGCTGAAGGCAATATTATATTAGCTGTTGCGGAACACCAATGGCATGTTAATGGTGCTCCAGCTTTAGCGCGAAAAGTATGTCGACTCAATATTGATCAGCTGCTAAATGGCAAAGAGCTGAATAGCCGAAAGCTGTTGCAACAAACTCTTGCCATGCAATCTTAGGTTTCATAGCATAGTCTAGGTCTCGTAGGATTAGTGACATAACCTTAATTCATTGTTGTCAGGACAATCCTTCTTTACAATCGTGATAAGTTAGACTTATTAAATCAATGGCAAAATTATGAAAAATCCAATTTTACTTGGGGTCAATATTGATCACATTGCTACGGTGCGTAATGCTCGTGGTACCGACTATCCTGATCCGGTTCAAGCAGCCTTTGTCGCCGAACAAAATGGTGCAGATGGCATTACTGTCCATCTGCGTGAAGACCGTCGCCATATAACTGACCGTGATGTGGAATTATTAGCTCGTACCATACAAACGCGTATGAATCTTGAAATGGCGGTGACTGAAGAAATGCTAGCCATAGCAGAGCGCATTAAGCCTCATTATGTTTGCCTGGTTCCTGAGAAGCGTGAAGAGTTGACTACCGAAGGCGGTTTGGACGTTAAAGGCCAGGAAAGTAAAATCAAAGATGCTTGTCATCGTATGGCGGAAGCTGGTATTCAAGTTTCCTTGTTTATCGATGCCGATGAGGAGCAAATTAATGCCGCTGCCAGAACTGGTGCGCCACTAATTGAAATCCACACAGGCGCTTACGCTGATGCAAAAAGCACCGAGCAACAACAGGTTGAATTAGTTAAAGTAAAACATGGTGTTGAGCATGCTGTTTCAGAAGGCTTGCAGGTCAATGCTGGCCATGGTCTTCAGTATCATAATGTACAGCCAATCGCGGCCATTCCTGAAATTGTTGAGCTGAATATTGGCCATGCAATTATCGGTAGGGCTGTTTTTAGTGGTCTGGATAAAGCAGTTTCTGATATGAAGAAACTGATATTAGAAGCGCGTCATTGGCCGTTTAACTCATAAGGATAGCTAATGATATTCGGGGTTGGAACTGACATTGTTGATATTGAGCGCATAGCGCGCTCAGTGGAGCGCAATGGAGATAAATTTGCTGAAAGGATTCTCGCTCCAGTTGAAATAGAGCTGTATCAAAAAACAAAGAATAAAATCAACTACTTGGCTAAAAGATTTGCAGCAAAGGAAGCTGTTAGCAAAGCGCTTGGAACCGGTATGCGCCAAGGAATAGACTTTGCACAACTGATCATCAGTAACGATGAAATCGGTAAGCCCCAAGTCAATCTGGAAAGTAAGGCGCTTGCTTGGGCTGAACAAAATAAGATTACAAAAATTCATTTATCAATTTCTGATGAAAAAAAACATGCAGTTGCCTTTGCTATCGCTGAGTCACATCTTTAATAGTGTGTGATTGCATTTTTTTTCAAATGAGCCATACAATTCAGATTGTGTTCAGTTTCAAAGTGCTTAACTAGCGCCTGAAAGAACCTTATATTTGAAGCAACAGAAGGAAATTTGTGATGAAAAAAACAATGATAGCCGGTGCAGTTATTGCATCTTTAACAATGGCGACAGCCGTATCTGCTAAAGAAGGTAATTATGTAGGCTTTGGTTTAAGCCAACAGGGCCTTGATACCGGATTTTTTGACGCTGACATGATGACTTTGGATGGAAAGGTCGGGACATATTTTAATGAAAACTTTTCAGGTGAATTGCGTCTAGGCTTAGGTGTCCAAGATGACACCGTGTTTGGCACAGACGTTGATATCGATAATTACTATGGTGCTTATGTTAGATTTGGTGCTCCAGTAACTGATGGTTTCTATCCTTATGCAATTGCCGGTTACACCAATACTAAAGTTGGATACTCTGGTGGTGGTAGTGAATCTGAGTCTGATTTTTCTTATGGATTAGGTGCAGACATGGCCATCACAAATGATGTGGATTTCACTGTTGAGTATATGCGCTATCTTGATAAAGATGCCGGTGAGCTTGATGGTATCGGAGTAGGCTTTAAATTTAAGTTCTAAGCTACTGTTTGAGAAAAAAGCGAGCCTGGTGCTCGCTTTTTTTGTGCCTGAGATTTTCTTTAATCCAAAAATAAATCTTTTTGGATCTGTTCTTCAAACTCAGGATTATAAGCATACTGACTAAAGTCTGTAACCTTGGCCGCTTTTAAAACTTGTTCGTCAATTAACCATAAACCTGTGTAGTTTTTGCTCGGATGAGTGAGAACAATATACGAAGCGTCAGCCATAATTTCCGGCTTACGAGCGTAGTTAAGTGTTTCCTTGTTACCCACTGCAAACTCGATGGCCGCTGTGGCAATATAAGTCTCTGGCCAGAGTGTATTCACTGCGATGCCATAAGGCTTAAGTTCTTCTGCCATACCACGGCTTAAAATACTCATGCCATATTTTGACAGGCTGTATGGACTATAATCTTTGAGCCATTTAACGTCTAAATTAACAGGTGGTGACAAGCTTAAAATATGTGGGTTGTCTGACTTTTTTAAGTAGGGCAGTGCGTAATGGGCGAAGCAATAAACAGCCCTCGAATTCACTTGTTGCATCAAGTCATAACGCTTGGGAGAAGTATCTTCGACAGTGGTTAAACTTATTGCACCAGCATTATTAACTACGGCATCGATGCGACCAAATTGCTCGCCAACTTGGTCGCACAGTTTCTTGATAGCGAGTTCTTTTCTGACATCCAGCTGCACAGCAATAGCTGTACCTCCAGCTTCTTCAACTTCTTTGGCTACTGTATGAATCGTGCCAGGCAGTTTGGGGTGGGGTTGTTCAGATTTGGCGGCAATAACGATGGTTGCACCTTCCTGAGCAAAGCGAATGGCCATGGCTCTACCGATGCCGCGGCTGGCTCCGGTTATGATAATAACTTTGTCTTTCAAACTAGGCATTAAGTGCATCCTTGATAGGTTCTGCTAATGCTTCCGGCTTGGTTGCAGTGGCAAATCGAGTAATTACTTGGCCGTCTTTGCTAATCAAAAATTTAGTGAAATTCCATTTGATAGCCTTGCTACCAAGTAGTCCTGGTGCTTTGCTTTTTAAGTATTGATACAGCGGGTGTGCGTCATCACCATTGACGTCAATTTTTTTAAACAATGGGAAGTTGATATGAAAATTCAGATCGCAAAAGTCTTTAATCTCTTCGTCGCTGCCTTTTTCCTGGTTGTTAAACTGATTGCACGGAAAGGCTAGTACTTCAAAGCCCTGCCCTTTGTATTCTTCATAGAGCTTTTGCAAACCCTCATATTGTGGCGTAAAGCCGCAGGCGCTGGCGGTATTTACAATCAGTAACACTTTTCCTTTGTATTGCTCCAGTGAAACTTCTTGGCCATTATTCAAAATGGCTGAGTATTCGTATATGGTAGACATCTTTTGTTCCTCGATTGGCTTGTTTTTGTTGTGCGGTAATCTTCAACAGAAACTATTACAACACTCTAGCTATGACTGGTCTGCTCTGTCAATCGAAACCCCTAAACCATTTGAATAAACAGGTAGATAGTATGAAAGCATTGATAGGTTTTTCTGCGTTCTTATTAGCGAGCGCATCGGCATTTGCACAGGTGCCAACTATCGCTGATAAGGACTTGAAAATAGCAGCTGAGCTACGCGATGAAGCTTTGAAAAGCTCAATTGGCTATAAAGTAGTTGAATCATTAACCACTGAAGTGGGGCCACGCATGGCGGGCACTCCGGGCGATGCTGCGGCAGTCAAATGGGGCGTTGCTAAGTTGGAAGAGCTTGGTTTTGACAAGGTATGGACCGAGCCAGTGACATTCCCAACCTGGAAGCGCGGCACTGAAAAAGCTGAAGTTATCGCTCCCTATCCACAACCTCTAGTGATTACGGCATTAGGTTTCAGTGTTGGCACACCAAAAGGAGGCCTAACGGCTGAAATCATTCAGTTTGATACTCTTGAAGACCTGGTCAAAGCACCCAAAGGCATCGCTGAGGGGAAAATTGTTTTCATTAAAAACCGCATGAAGCGTGCGCGAGACGGCTCTGGCTATGGTCCAGCGGTTTCTGCACGTGGTCGCGGCGCCGTTGAAGCGGCCAAACAAGGCGCTGAAGCGATCTTAATTCGTTCTATCGGTACTGACAGCCACCGCATGGCTCACACCGGCATGATGCGCTATGAGGAAGGTGTGAAGCGAATTCCGGCCGCAGCCTTGTCTGCGCCTGATGCCGATCTGCTTGAGAATATGACTCGTCGTGGCAAGCCGATAACGGTGAAGCTGGATATCGACGCGCAGGATGGCCCTGATTACACTTCGCATAATGTGATTGGTGAGATTCGTGGTTCAGAAAAGCCTGATGAATATGTCATTTTGGGCGCACATCTGGATTCATGGGATTTAGGAACCGGCGCTTTGGATGACGGTGCTGGTATTGGTATTACCGTTGCAGCTGCAGAATTGATTGCCCGCTTACCAGAGCGCCCGAAGCGCTCGATTCGTGTCATCATGTTCGCCAATGAAGAGCAGGGACTGGTCGGTGGAAAAGCCTATGCTGAAGCGCATAAAGATGAACTGAAGCATATTATTACCGCAGCTGAGTCCGATTTCGGAGCGGGTAAAATCTGGCGTCTCGATTCACGCGTCAAGCAGGATGCCATTCCAGTGGTTGAAAAGATGGTCAAAGTGATGGAGCCGTTAGGTATCACTTATGGTAACAATCGCGCAGGCGGTGGACCAGACCTTATTCCGTTGCGTGGTTACGGTATTTCAGTATTCTCATTGCGCCAGGATGGCACTGATTATTTTGATTATCATCACACGCCAGACGATACTTTTGACAAAGTAGACAAAGAGTCACTGGATCAAAATACAGCAGCTTACGTCGTGTTTGCTTATCTAACTGCACAGATGGAAGGTGACTTTGGTTTTGGTCTTGAGTGAACGATAAGATTTTTAACTGCATTAAAAGACGCGCCGAAGAGCGCGTCTTTTGTTATGTGCATTGTTTGTTTTTCATCCAATTTGTTAAAAAGTGTAAAAAAATAGCCTTTTCTTACTACTTATTTATGTAGTTAATCGAACGATAATTTCAGCTAATAGCACGCATGAGCTTTGCTTGCGCGGGTTTTTGGGGGTTGCTACAATCGATGGGATTTCTTGACTTGAGCCGATACTTTCATCGGTTATAGATTGGTTTGCTTGTGTTCTGATGGAGCACTTTGGTGTGAGTAATTAATGACCAAAAACAGTTTTCGATATACCTTAAGTCTTATTGTTGTTCTGGCGTTGATCTGGATCGGCAACTCGGGTTTTTATAATGGCCTTCTGTTGTCGTTAGGTGCGGTGTCAGTATTGTTTGTTGTGATTGTCGCTCATCGTCTGGATATTGTTGATGAAGAATCACAGCCTCTGAATCTTAGCGGTAGAATTTTTGGCTACTGGTTGTGGTTACTTAAAGAAATCGTTCAGTCAAACATTCATGTGATTAAGCGCATCTGGCTTGGCCCTAAATCTATTAGCCCTGTGGTTATGCAACTGCAAATGAGTCAAAAAACCGATATGGGCAAAACCATCTATGGTAACTCAGTCACTTTAACACCGGGAACGGTAACGCTGGATATCGAAGACAGCGTAATGACAGTTTATGCACTGACTTATGATTCGATTGAATATCTTCAGGGTGGAGAGATGAATCGAAGAGTTAAGCGACTGGAGGATTAATGTTTCTTGCTGCTGCAATTGCAATCATGGCTGCCATGATGCTCGCGATAGTGCGTGCATTTGTTGGCCCAACGATCTATGACCGTATCTTAGCGGTGAATATGTTCGGCACAAAAACCGTTTTATTCATTGCTGTATTAGGCTTTTTAATGGGGCGGCCTGAGTTTCTTGACGTCGCTCTAGTTTATGCACTGATCAACTTTATTGCCGTAATTGGTGTGTTACGCTTCTTCGAATATAAGCGTGTAGCAGACTCCAAGGAGGATGCGCAATGAGTATGTTTCTTGATGGCGTCAGTTGGGCGCTACTGATTACTGGCGGCTTTATGTGCTTCTCTGGTGGCATTGGCATCCACCGATTCCCTGATTTTTTCAGCCGTATGCATGCAGCAGGCGTAACCGATACCTTGGGTAGCGCCTTAATACTTGTTGGCTTAATGCTACAAACCGGTTGGGAAGTCACAGTGCTGGTTAAGCTGGTACTGATTTTATTATTTATCCTGTTGACCAGTCCCACATCAAGCCATGCTCTAGCAAAAGCTGCTTTGCATGGCGGCTTACGACCTTTGCTGGGTAAGTCATCTGATAACAGTGCTATTCCAGACAAGTTTGGAAAACCGCGCTCAGAAACCGATGGTCAATCTTGAGAAATTAAAGGAGCAGAGTCATCGAAATCACCATTAATGTCATATTGCTGGCACTGTTAACGTTAACGGCATTGTCCCTGGCGTTCACAAAAGACCTGTTTGCTTCGGTTATGTTGATGGGTGTTTATAGCCTGCTGACGGCGAGCTTCTTCGTGCTTATGGATGCGGTAGATGTTGCCTTTACCGAAGCTGCTGTGGGTGCTGGTATTTCAACCATCTTGATGGTGACCGTTTTATCTATGGCTGGGCGTTTTGAAAATAGGCAGCTCCATCACCCCCGGATTGCATTATTCGTCGTGTTGATAACCGGTGTTATGCTGGTTTACGGCACTTTTGATATGCCTGCTTTTGGTGACCTGAATGCACCAGTGCAGACGCATGTTGCTCCTTACTACCTACAACAGTCGGCTCAGGATATCGATATTCCAAATGTAGTCACTTCGGTATTAGCCAGCTATCGTGGATTTGATACCTTCGGGGAAGTGGTCGTTGTGTTCACGGCGGTGATTGGTGTTTTGGCAATGCTTGAGTTTTCAAAAAAGCCAGAAACTACGGGTGATGAACCTGCGCCAATGTACCAGCATAAAATTTTACGAATCGTTGGTAAGATTCTTATTCCGCCGATTATGTTGTTTGCACTGTATGTCCAATTCCATGGTGAATATGGTCCAGGCGGTGGCTTTCAGGCTGGTGTAATTTTTGCTGCAGCTATTATTTTGCATGCCATGCTGTTTGGCGTCGAATCAACGCGTAAAGCAGTTTCAATGCCTGTTGTTAAAGTGTTGGCTGCGGTTGGGGTTTTGATTTATGGCAGTGTCGGTGTGGTAGCCATGCTAAATGGTGGACGCTTCCTTGAGTATAACGCCTTGGCTGAAAATCCAATTACCGGTCAGCATGTGGGAATTATTATCATCGAGCTTGGGGTTGGCATTACCGTCGCTACCGCCATGATGTTAATCTTTTTAACCTTTGCCCGACGAGTTGGTAAAGCCAACGGAGAGAGTGCATGAATTTTCTGGAACAATACAATTACTGGATCGTCATTATTCTGATGATGAGCGGTTTTTATATTGTCATTGCCCATGGCAATCTAATTAAAAAACTGATCGGGCTAACTGTTTTCCAGACCTCGGTTTTTATTCTTTATATCAGTATGAGCAAAGTGACCGCTGGTACTGCGCCAATTTTAAACGAGGCCTACAAGGTTTATTCAAACCCATTGCCGCATGTATTAATTTTGACCGCGATTGTGGTCGGGATAGCAACCACAGCATTAGGTTTAGCATTGGTGGTTAGGATCAAAGAAGCTTACGGCTCAGTTGAAGAGGATATGATTCAGGAAAAAGACTTGCAGCAAGAGGGTTCTGAATAGTGATAGAGCATTTACCGATACTGCAAGTGATTGTTCCTTTGCTTGCAGCCCCTATTTGTTTGATTTTACGTGAAGCACGATTAGTTCGTTGGTTCACTTTTATTGCCAGCGCCTTAGCTTTTGTGATCAGCATTTTGTTGCTTCAACAAGTGCAGACTCAAGGAGCCATAAGCTATTCATTAGGCGGTTGGGATGCACCGATCGGCATTGAGTATCGCATCGATTTGCTGAATGCTTATCTTTTAATTTTGGTGACATCAATCAGCTCTTTAGCCTTATTGGCTGCCGGGCCAAGCCTGCGAAAAGAATTAACTGAACGTAAAGAAACCTACTTTTATGTAGCCTATCTTTTATGTCTAACCGGCTTGTTAGGCATTTTAGCTACCGGCGATGCTTTCAATGTTTTCGTCTTTTTAGAAATATCATCGCTTGCGTCTTACACCATGATTGCTATGGGGCGAGATCGCCGTGCACTATGGGCGTCTTATCAATATTTGATCATGGGCACCATCGGAGCGACCTTTATTCTGATTGGTATCGGTCTGATGTACATGATGACCGGCACCTTGAATATGTACGATCTGGCTGAGCGCCTGCCAGAAGTGCAGCAGACTAAAACAGTATTTACCGCCTTTGCATTTTTCGTGGTCGGTGTTTGCTTAAAGCTGGCGCTTTTTCCACTGCATTTATGGCTACCCAATGCGTACGCATATGCACCCTCAATTGCCACAGTTTTCCTGGCTGCAACGGCAACTAAAGTAGCCATCTATGTATTACTAAGATTTATTTTCACTGTTTATGGTTTTGAGTTTTCATTCTCACACTTGCCATTACAGGAAATCTTAGTTGCACTTGGTTTGATGGGGGTTTTTGCTGCTTCGATCGTGGCCATTTATCAAGATAACGTGAAGAGGCTGTTTGCCTATTCAAGTGTGGCTCAAATAGGTTACATGATTTTAGGTTTAGGCATTGGTTCGAAAACGGGCTTAACCGCAACTCTGCTGCATCTGTTTAACCATGCCTTGATGAAAGGTGCCATCTTCCTCGCGTTGGCGGGACTGGTTTATCGCGTGGGCAGTGTCAACCTCAAAGCATTTTCGGGTCTCGGTAAGCAAATGCCGTGGAGTATGGCTGCTATTGTGGTTGGTGGTTTGAGTTTAATTGGTGTGCCATTAACGGTCGGTTTTGTTAGTAAGTGGTACCTGGTTCTGGCTTTGTTAGAGTCGAACTGGTGGCCAATTGCTGTCTTGGTATTAATAGGTTCTTTGCTGGCAGTGATTTATGTCTGGCGAATCGTTGAGGTGGCTTATTTCCGCAAAGCAATGCAAGACAGCGCACCTTACAAAGAAGCACCGTTGATGATTCTGATTCCAACCTGGATTCTGGTGCTTGCCAATATTTACTTCGGTATTGACACAAGCTTTACCGTTGGCCTGTCCGAGCAAATTTCTGGAGTCTTGTTTGAGGGTGCGAAATGATTGAACAAAGTGTATTGATGCAACTAATCATCATTTTGCCGCTACTAGCAATTCCGGGCATTATTGCTTTTGGGAAGTGGCCTAACTTGCGCGAAGCAGTGACCTTGATCTCAGGCGGTTTATTGCTGATTGCAGTGATTGTGTTTTATCAGAATTTTGATGCGGGGCAAGCAGCTTATGTTCACTGGATTGAACTGCTTCCGGGTTTAGATATCGCCTTTAGAGCTGAACCGCTTGGTGTCTTATTCAGCATGGTGGCTGGTTCCTTGTGGCTTGTAACTTCGATTTATGCGATTGGATATATGCGCGGCCACGGCGAAGTCAATCAGACTCGATTCTATGCCTGTTTTGCTGTAGCTATTTCCGCCGTTATGGGCTTGGCTTTTGCCGATAACCTATTCACTTTATTTATCTTTTATGAAGTTTTGACCCTATCCACTTATCCATTGGTTACCCATGCTGGTACTGAAAAAGCCAAGCAGGGTGGGCGTACTTATTTGTCGATATTGTTGGCAACGTCTATCGGCTTCTTGCTGTTAGCGATCGTCGGCACCTGGTGGCAGGCAGGTACATTAACCTTTACTCAAGGTGGCGTATTTGACGACAGCACTTCTAAAGTTGCTGCCAGCGTATTGCTAGTGCTGTTTATTTTTGGCATTGGTAAAGCCGCCATTATGCCATTCCACCGTTGGTTACCAGCAGCAATGGTCGCGCCGACTCCTGTTAGTGCTTTGCTGCATGCGGTTGCGGTTGTGAAAGCCGGTGTCTTCACGGTGTTAAAAGTATGCGTGTATATCTTTGGCATTGATTTGCTGCGTGATATTCCTGCTACTCAATGGTTGCTTTATTTAGCGGCAGCTTCGGTGTTATTGGCTTCATTGGTTGCCATGCGCCAAGACAATCTTAAGAAACGGCTGGCTTACTCTACCGTCAGCCAATTAGGTTACATCACGATTGGTGCCTTGTTAGCTTCGCAGGCCGGTATTCTCGGCGGTGCCCTCCACATTGTGGCTCATGCTTTCGGTAAGATCACACTGTTCTTCTGCGCGGGTGCCATTATGGTGGCAGCCCATAAAACTGAGATCAGCGACATGAGAGGGCTGGGCAAAGCCATGCCGATTACCATGATTGCATTCTTTATTGGTAGCTTGAGCATTATTGGCCTGCCGCCAGCAGGCGGTGTCTGGAGCAAATGGTATTTATTGATGGGAACTTTAGACACGCATCAATGGGTTGTAATGAGTGTCTTGATGGTCAGTTCTTTGTTGAATATCGCCTATCTGTTACCGATTCCATTGCGTGCGTTCTTCCCGGGGGCTGGGCCTCAAGGGGCGGATTTCCGCGCGAATGAGAAAGTTATACGAATTGAGAGAGCTCAGATTAAAGAAGCACCCTGGCCATCATTAATCGCTTTGTCTTTGACAGCAATAATGACGATGGTGTTATTTTTCTGGCCTCATGTGTTTTACGAGCTGGCCGCTTCTCTAGCAGGTTTGTCCGGAGGTATTAATGGCTAAGCAGAATAATACTGAGAAACAGTATTTATTTGATAACCCGAAAAACGTTAAGCGCCTTCTTTATGTGGTGTACGCCATTTGTATTGTCCTGGTGCTATTAGACTTTGTCATTCATCGTCACATTTATCATTCATGGGAATCACTGTTCGGTTTTTATGCCATTTATGGATTCGTGGGCTGTGTAGTTCTAGTGTTGGTGGCAAAGTGGATGCGTACCTTTTTGATGCGCGATGAAGATTATTATGACCGTATTGAATTAAAACAGAATAAAACTCAAAACGAGACCCAAGAGAAGAAAGCAGGAGGCGAGCATGTGGATGATTGAGATGCCAGCTTTCGCTCCGTTCTTTATTGGTGCGCTGATAGCTTTGTTGACCCAGGGGCGCGTGCGTCAGGCTGTGTTGCTGATCACTCCGGTTTTAAGTGGTTTGCATTTATTAACAGTACCGGTCGGAACCAGTGTTGGTTTTGAGCTGGCAGGATTTTCGTTAGAAATCTATCGCGTTGACAAACTTAGCCTGTTGTTCGGGTATATTTTCCATATTGCTGCTTTCCTGGCTATTTTATTCTCCATTCACGTTAAAGACACTTTGCAACAAATCAGCGGACTTTTGTACGCTGGTAGTGCAATTGGTGCTGTATTTGCCGGCGATTTGCTGACGCTGTTTGTTTTCTGGGAACTGCTGGCCATAACCTCGGTGTTTTTGATTTGGGCCAGAGGTACTGAGCGCTCCTATGTTGCAGGTATGCGTTATCTGATCATTCAGGTGCTCTCCGGCGTGATTTTATTGGTGGGTATCATTTTTTACGCTTACCACAAGCAAAGCATCAGCTTTAGTTTGATTGGCCTGGAAGGTACTGCGGGCTGGCTGATTTTTATCGCTTTTGGCATCAAGTGTGCCTTCCCGATGTTGCACAACTGGTTAACCGATGCCTATCCGGAAGCAACGCCTACCGGAACCGTCTTTTTAAGTGCCTTTACTACGAAAGTTGCGGTGTATGCGTTGGCGCGTGCCTATCCTGGGACAGAGTTGCTCATATATATCGGTGTGACGATGGCCTGTTTCCCGATTTTCTTCGCCGTTATTGAAAATGATCTTCGTCGCGTACTGGCCTACAGTATGATCAACCAGATCGGCTTTATGGTGGTCGGTATTGGTATTGGTACAGCATTGGCAGTGAATGGTGCCGTATCACATGCCTTTAACGATATTCTGTTTAAAGGCCTGTTATTTATGTCGATGGGTGCGGTGTTGCACATGACTGGTAAAATCGATGGTTCTAGGCTGGGTGGTCTGTATAAGAGCATGCCCAAAACCGCTATTTTGTGTATGGTCGGTGCCGCTTCGATTTCTGCCTTCCCACTGTTCAGCGGCTTCGTCAGTAAATCAATGGTGATGTCAGCTGCAATTGAAAATGGTTATGGCTGGGCCTGGCTATTGTTGTTATTCTCTGCAGCAGGCGTATTCCACCATGCGGGCATCAAGATCCCATACTTTGCTTTCTTTGCGCATGATTCAGGCATTCGTACGACCGAGCCACCGAAGAACATGCTGATGGCAATGACTATTTCAGCGGTCTTGTGTATTGCGATTGGCGTCTATCCGAACGCTCTCTATCAATTGTTGCCGTTCGATACCGGCTACAATCCTTATGATGCAACACACGTGCTCACTCAGTTGCAGCTTCTGTTCTTCTCTGCATTGGCCTTCGTCTGGTTGAATTTGCGTGGCATGTATCCACCAGAGCTACCGTCTGTGAATCTGGATGCTGATTGGTTGTATCGTCGTTTATTCCCAGCAACCTTGAAGCCATTACTTAACGGCATGTGGCGTCTGGATGAAGCCTTCAGAGGCTGGTTTATGAACCGCTTAAATGGAGCGCTTGGTATGCTGTCGCGTCATGCTCCGGACGGTGTTTTATCAAGAACCCAGCTTTCAGGAAGTATGGTCATCTGGGTCACGATACTGTTGGCGACTTTTCTGATATTAAGTTTTTGGTAGCTAATAATTCAGTAATAAGCAGTAATAAACAGTGATAAAAAAAGCCGGCTTGCGCCGGCTTTTTTGTTTGGGCTATTGAAAGCCTATTGAACGATAACAAAGTCTTCTAACTCTGGGCATAAACCTTCCAGTTTTACTTTGTAATGCCAGTCCGCAGTCGTATCACCCATGAACCAGTTGCGTGTATCAAGATACGCGGTCGAGTTCACGCAGTGTTGTGGCGAAATTCTATAACTACGGCCACTGCCTTTAGGATTGTCATACTCATAAGTAATAACTTCAAACCCTTTACCGATACCAGGGCCAGTACCTCGGTAGGGGTTGGCAAAGCAGGAAGTAGCAGCTAAGCAAGTGTAATCATCAACTGCGATGGAACCCTTATAGACATGATGGTCGTAGGTGTCAGATACCGATGTCTTTTCAAGCTTTTTAACATTGGAGTTCAACCAGTTGTAAAGATTAACGCCTGGGTAAGCAGCACTTATTGCTCCAGTCGTGTAAGCCAAAGGATGCTCACAATCTGCCCATTGTCGTGTATTACGACAGGCATCCATAGCAGTGCTGATTTCTATCTGTGAGCTGCCACATTGGCCTGGAGTGCTTCTATCGTAATCACTCCATGGTGAACAGCGCTCGGTATGTTGAACACTGATGTTAGCCCAGCGGCGCATTTGAGCTAGTGGTCCTTGATTACCAGTAAAATCAGCAAAAATAGCAGAGTGAGGATAATTGCTATAAGCAGAAGGCCTAACATATTGGCGAGTGGAGAACTCAACCGCTGCCCAATTGCTGGAATTGGTACCTTGTAAGAACTGGTTATATTTGTCAACAACATTAGCGGGAGTCACGCTGGCAGATAAACCCTCTGGGCCACCGACTTGCGAAGCGCTAATGCTAACCTGTAGGTTTTCAAGAAGAATTTCCAACTCGCTATTTGATGAAGCTGCACCGTTAGCGTTGAATACATCACCTAGTTTTAAACCAAGCTGACCTTTCTTTTGTTCACGCTCTGTATAGCTGTATTTCTTGGAGTCAAAGGAGAACACTAGATAAAGTGCTGAACCAACGTTGGCACCATCAATAAAGGCATCGCCACAGAACTCTCTGAAGTCTGCTTTAGCATCGTCATCATTAGGTGACAACATATTGTTGGTGAAGTCTGGGTCGATTGGATCGGCAGAAGTTGTCAAGCGCCAGTTTTCCTCACGATTCACGATTTTTACGACAAAACGAATCGTGTCATGATCAGAAATAGACTCAACAAAGCGAGACTTCTCTCCAGACACGCCGAGACTCAGATCATCGCCTGTAAAACCAACTTTGGCCGAAGCTGACACATCAAGTAATTCTGCCAGGTGATCATTGTTTTCCACATAATCCACGTTAAATGTTACAGGCTCGTATGGAGTATTTTGAGTGATTTGAAAGTTTGCCTGATCAACATCGAGACAGGTTTGTTTCAAAGAACCTCGAATAAGATCATAGCCATCACCAAGGTAGAATCGTTCACCTGAACTGGTGGTAGAAAAAGTTGCACTGCTTGAGACATCATCTCTAATCAAAGCTGATTTGTAGCTATCAGCAGAAGATTTATAGGCCGTAGCTTTTTGATCAATATTGGAAAGGAAGCTGTATTCAGCATAAAGGTTTGGACGTGGTTGATAATTGACCATCATCTTGTCGCTATAACGATAGCTACTACAGCCTTTACTATTACATGATCTGACTCTGTAACGCTTCATCGCTTTACCAGAAGAAACAGAGAAATATTTACTTGTGCCGTAACCGTCATAAACTTTTGACCAGCTACCGTTATTGGTTTGTTGATAAAGTTCATTGCGTACAGAGTAACCATAGCCGTTACCGCTACTCCAGGTCACACGATAATTACTGTCATTGGTATACACAGGAGTTTTTATAGAGCCGGGTGTTCCTGGTGGGTAGTAAGGGCCTGTCGAGCCGCCACCGCCGCCATCACAATCATCAATCGGTTCAATACGATTGATGCTTGGGTTTTGAATACTGACAGGTTCTAAGCATGGTTCTATAAGCTGAGGGGAAGCTTTTTGGTTTAGTGCTTCTTTGTCTTTTGCATATAGTTCAGGTGAACCTGACCACAATATTGGCAATAGACACGCCATGGTGAGATATTTATAACTTTTCATGATTTAATGACCTTCCTCTGTTTGTGAATTAAGCTTCAAAACAGTGGCATAAATCAGCAAAAGAAGGTTGATGACGTTGTGATATTTAGTTGATTGTAATCTAATAGCAACCTAATAATATTATTAAAAAACTAGTAAATTCTTTATTTAACAATAACTTATTTTTAATCATCATATAGCAAAGAGAGCAGTCTAAGAGTCATGCCTAAAACCATAAAAATGGGAAGCTGGTTAGTCTTCCCCGATCGCAATTCGCTAATTTTTCAAGAAGAAGAACATAATATTGAGCCACTGGCTATGGATGTACTGGTTTACTTTACTCAGAATCCGCAAAAGGTAGTGAGTAGAAGTGAGCTAATTGAAGCTGTCTGGTCAGGAAGGGTTGTTGGTGATCACTCTGTATACAGAATCATTAATAAGCTTCGGCAAATATTGGCAAGAGATCCAAGTCGGGAATATATCAAAACCATCCGCAAGAAAGGTTATCAGCTAGTATGTGATGTCAGTGTCAGTGTCAGTGGATTGCTTAAGGAATCGTTCACAGAAGAGGTTAATGATAACGAGCATGAAAGATTGAGTGAGTCCGGCCTTTTGAGTTCTGACAAAAGCCAACATGGCGTAATGGTAAGTAAAGGCAAGCTTACCAAAAGGGGGCTTTGGCGGAGCAGTATTTTCTGGGGACTTATATTGTTGATTGTCAGTGTAGTAGGTTTTTTAACCGTAAAGCTTTATTTTTATTACTCGATGACCAGTTATTCTCGCTCCACCCCTTTGATTACTTTAGATGGAGCTATTAGAGATCCGAGTTTTTCTCCTGATGGTCAGTTTATAGCCTTTAGTTATCGAGGTGGTGTGCAAGACGACTGGGATATTTATGTGGAATCCCTGGTTGATGGCCGCTTATACCAGATTACGGACGATATTACTGATGAGCTTAGCCCTTCATGGTCACCCGATGGACGTAAAGTGGCTATTTTACGTTACGATAACCAGCGTTGCATGATTGACGCTATTGCTGTTCCAGTATCTGTTTCTTCGACTGCAAGTCCTCCTTCTTCTACTGAAGAGAGTGATGCAAGCACTCTGGTCAATTGCTCCGGTGTTTTACAACATAACTCGGTAGTTTGGGGTAAAGAGGGTAAATACCTCTACTACACCAGCGCTAGCACTAAAGTTTCTCCGCTACAGGTTTTTCGGCTGACGATAAAAACCGGTAAAACTGAGCAATTAACGAATTACACTCAAGGGGAAACTCGAGGAGCTCTTGGTATAAAACTATCTCCCGAGAATAATAAACTCGCCATTCTGAATGATGTTAATTGGCGTAATAGCCGAATTGACTTGTTGGATTTAGAGAGCAATAGCGTTAAGACGGTGCGACAGTTGGTGGGATGGAATCGTTACTTCGACTGGTCGAATAAAGGGGAAACCATCATTTACAATCGTAATTCAACTGAGATCGATGCCTATCATGTGGGGATGGGGGTTGAAAGAAATATTGTTAAAAATGTTGAGCCAATCTCTTTTCCGACCCATTCTCGTATAAAGGATGAGCTGGCGGTAGTTACTGGCCGTAAGGTGGTTAATATTGTTGCTGAGTCATTAGGGGAAGGTGTTGTGAGTGAACAAAAGCCACTTACCATTATCTCGTCCAGCTCGATTGATAATTATGCGGAGTATGCAAATACTTCTGACCGAATTGTTTTTGTTTCAAGAAGAACCGGTGAGCCACAAATATGGCTTAAAAATACCAATGGAACGGAGCAGCAGTTGACCAGCTTTGAAAGGAATTTCGATATTAGACGAATAAGATGGTCTCCAGATGATGAATCTTTATTATTTATACATAATAAATTTCTCTATCAATTATCACTGAATAACATGGAGCTAAAAGTCCTGTATGAAGCGCAAGGTGGAGAGTCTATAGAAGGGGAGTCATGGACCGTCAATGGTCGTTCAGTGTTATTTTCATCTGATCGTGATGGAGACTGGCAGGTTTATAAACTGTCTTTACAGTCCGAGAACGATAAGGCTATACCGAAACAACTAACTCAAAAGGGCGGTTATGCAGCTTTTGAGTCACCGGATCAAGCTGGGATTTTTTTCCTGAAGTATCACACCAAAGGATTATGGTTTAAAACTTATGGCATGGCTATGAGTGATTCTGACCAAGAGATTCGTATAGTTGACAACATTGATGTCTTTAGTTGGAACAGCATTTACCTTAGGCAAAATAATATTTATTACTTATCTAATGACTATCCTAAGATGAGTGTTTACCGTTATGACCTCGCTGAGCAGAAGCGTTTTTTTGTACAAAGCTACTATGGTTCCCCTTGGTTACTATCCGTGTCTCATCAAGCTGATAAGATTCTCTATCAGAGAAACACTCAAACTCAATCATCATTGGTGTTACTGAAGCCTTGAGTCGCTAAACTCAGGGCTTCAATACTGCTATATCAATTTACATTGCACCAAACACCAAACAATCGACACATCATGCCTCGCTCAGAGGTATCTTCGCCATCGTTGCCTGTTCCCGGCTCATCAGCTTGGAGCAGGAGAGGGCTGGCTGCGTTGTTCTGTATATTATTATGAGTTAAGCCGTAGCTAGAACCGATGATTAAAGCTACTAATAAAGCAAGTAGTACTTTCATTTAACTTCTCCTTCAGCATTATTTCAGTTATTCAACTTATGAGAGCCTCAGGATGAGGCGGGTTAAAGCTTAATTTGCCTTGTTGTTATTAGCTAGTGAGATTGGTTAATGTTTATTTAATGAAAAGTTAAGCAGATAAGATTCAGTCCGTTGCGGATGGATAGAGAGATAAATCCTTTGAAAGGCACAGGTTTATCTTTTAAAGCAATTAAGGTATTTTACGGCGCTGTATTGATAATACAAACAGTTGATTTGATTCTAAGTCTTGCTGAGAGCAGCGATATTTCCTGAGATGGCTGTCGTTACAGCTGGAAATGGCTGTTACTATGTGCTAAAAAGTCTGTGACAATCGACCTCTTACCAGTTACAAGAATTCTTAAATACGGGGATAGCTGATGGTTTCAACAGCTAAGGCGTTAACGCCAGCTGCTTTTGCAGAACAATATATCGTTGAATCAATCTGGAATGGCAAATTTGCCGCCGGAACAATTTTACCTGCCGAACGTGAACTGGCAGAGATAATTGGGGTAACGCGCACTACATTACGTGAAGTTTTACAACGTTTGGCTAGAGATGGCTGGTTAACGATCCAGCACGGCAAGCCAACCAAAGTGAATGACATTTGGCAGTCTGCGACACTGAATGTTCTGGATACTTTGATTACGCTAGATGATGAAGGATCAATGAAGTTGGCAGATGACCTGCTTCAGGCCAGAACCTCCATTGCTAGTATTTTCCTGCGTCAGGCCGTAAAAAATGACCCTCAGCAGCTTTTAGATGTTCTGAAAGAGCTGGATGATGTGGCAAACGATACTGATGGTTATATTGATTTTGACTGGCACTTTCACCATACCGCTACTCGAGCATCTGGAAATCCAATTTATACATTGATGCTAAACGGCTTTGAGGCGATTTATTATAAGCTCGGCCGTTTTTATTTTGGCTGGGAGCAGACGCGTAAGCTGGCATACCAATATTACAAAGACCTTGAAGAGGCCATTGGTAAAGGTGATGCCGACCAAGTAGTCAAAATCCTTTGGGATTACGGTCATGAGAGCGGTGAGCTGTGGAATAAAGCTAAATCAGAATTAAAAAGTTTTAGTGAGTTGGGCGCATAAATTACTGGTAAGTCCACTTGCATAAAACCACTGTTAAAGAGTAGGATTGGGGTAATTCTGCATATAAACATAACGAATAACGGCTTTTAAGTCGTTTATACCGAATGGGAGTTAAGAGATGAAAAAAGCTTTTTACGGAGTCGCGCTGTTGAGCAGCATGATTTTGACGGCTTGTACTGACGGTCCAGAAGAACCAAAGATTCCAGGTATTGGTGAGGGTAGCACAAAGCTAGTCGCGCCAGTATTTGCACCAGGCAATGGTGAGTTGCCAATTCCAAATGATGTGCTGTTCAGTGGCACAGCTGATTTAACTCTTAACATCCCAACGGATGACCCAACTGATATGTCTAATCCACAAAATGCGATCAGTGCATTAGATGGTTGGTCAACTCATGCTCCTTTTAGCATTGAGTTCCGAGGCGCAATTGATGGCTCAACTGTTGTACCCGGTCAGACTGTTCGGTTATTTAAAGTCTCGGTTAATCGCCCAGAAGCTATCCCGGGCACAGGTATCCCTGCACCAACAGGCCCTGTGACTGGTGTTGAAGCTGAGTTAGTGGCGGGTGTAGATTTCGTCGCTGTCCCTGCAAGTTCAACTTCTGTTGGCATTATACCGTTGAGGCCTCTAGAGCCGCAAGCCAGCTATATGGTTGTAGTAACCGATGGTATTTTGGATGCTAATGGTAATGCAGTGATTTCTGATGCACAGTTCTCAGTTGTTAAGTCTCCAGATCCAATTCCTGAAGGTAGCGCCACAGCAGGCTTAGAGCCGTTACGTCAATTAACGCAAGCGATGCTGGCAGCTTCATCAAGTGCTGGTATTGATAGTGATGACGTGGTTTTGACTTATCAGTTTACTGTTCAATCAGTTGCTAATGCATTAATTACAGCGAATAACGCTTATGTTCAAGTTGCAGCTGATGATTTCGGGGTACGACCTACTTCTAGCTTCTCTAGTCTGTTTACAGACACCACGCCATTTACTGGAATAGGTGCAGCTAACCTTTATAAAGGTGAGGTGACGCTTCCTTATTTGTTGTCTGCTCCAAGCGTAGAGAATCCAACTGCTGTATTAAATAGTCCATGGGTTGGTGCTGACCAGATTCCAACGGAACAAGGCCCTGTGCCAAATCCATTAGCAGGAGCCCCTATCACTTATGCGAACCCGCTAGCACAAAAAACGGGTGATGAGGTTGTTCCACTGCTAGTATCCTTGCCTAAGAATATTAACTGTCCAAAACCATATCCTGTGATGATTTTCCAACATGGTATCACCAGTAACCGTACCGCTATGCTGGGAATTGCAGATACTATGGCTGGTGCATGTACAGCAGTTGTAGCGATGGATCTACCATTGCATGGTATTGCGGCTGATAACCTAGTGCATTTAGGCCTGCAACAGGCTAGTGGTGGTGCAATCGGTATTTTTGAAGGTTATGCCGCTGGTGATGTGCGCGAACGTACTTTTGGTGTTGATTACATTGATAATGACACATCTGCACCTGGACCAGATACTATCCCTGATCCCTCTGGTGCTCATACTATTAATTTGACTAATTTAGTAGTTTCTCGTGATAATTTACGTCAGGCTGTACTAGATCTTCTAGTATTGGAAGAAGCAATTCCTGCAATGGATGTTGACGGTGATACGCAGCCAGACTTCGATGAGAATAACATTAGTTTCATGGGTCATTCTCTGGGAGGCATTGCGGGTTCCAAGTTTATTGGTCTGAGCGATAAGGTTAAAGTAAGCGTACAGGCAACAACTTCGGGCAGTATTGCTCAAATGCTTGATGGTTCAGCGTCATTCAGTCCACGTATTCGTGGTGGCTTAGCAGCAGCATCTGGTATTCCCGTGGATGATCCTGCTTTTGAGTCAGCAGTTTTGAAGCCGTTCTTGTTTGCAGCACAAACAGTTGTAGATTCTGGCGACCCTGTCAACTATGCAGCTTTGGCACAGATGCAGGCAACACCAATGTTGGCGTTACAGGTACAGAATGATCAGGTAGTACCTAATGCAGTTTCTGGGGCTCCTCTTGCAGGAAGCATTCCTCACGCTGCGTTATTTGCTTTACCGACTGTAACTGAATCTACAGCCACAGATCGTGCTTTCTTGAAGTATGTTTCAGGTGACCATGCTTCGCCACTAAGCCCATCTGCGGATGCGGCGGTAACAGTTTCAATGCAAACTGCTATCGCTAACTTCATTGCCTCCGGTGGCACACAAGTTGTTGTAAATGACCCTTCTTTGGTTGAAGAATAAGCCAAAAAGTCGATATTCATTAAAGCCCTCGATTGAGGGCTTTTTTGTGCCTGATATTTACCATAAGTGAGTAAAGAAGCTTATGGTGGTAACAGTTATACCTTTAGCTAAGTCGGTGTTAAAATAGCCAACTATTTTGTGCTCAAAGGCTTATTTGCCTGAGCAAAACAAGAATTGACAGTCTGACATTCGGAGAATGACTTGGAATTTTTAAGCGAATACGGTTTATTTTTATTGAAAACAGCCACCATTGCAGTGGTTGTCATCATTATTATCAGCATGCTGATTAGTGAGGGCCAAAGACAGCGCTCAACAAGCAAGGGTGATATTAAGGTAGTCAATCTTGGCGAGACAATTAAAGACAATAGCCAATCGATCAAAAATGAAATCCTGACTAATGCAGAGTATAAGCAGCTTCTTAAGGAAGAGAAGGAGCGTGATAAAAAGCAGGAAAAGGACGCTAAGCAAAAACTTAAGCATGCTAAAAAGTCTTCTAGTAAAGTATCAAATGAACCGGTTGTTGCCATTGAAACAACTGGTGATAAAACATCAGACGAAGAGGGCAATGTTGTTGCGGTTGAAGGCTCTAGCGATAGCCCTCAAAGAATGTATGTCATTGACTTTGAAGGTGATATTCATGCATCGGGAGTAGAGTCTTTACGCGAAGAAGTCACTGCTATTTTGGCAACCGCTAATAAAAGTGATCAGGTTATGATTCGTCTAGAGAGCCCTGGGGGGCTTGTTCACAGTTATGGTCTTGCTGCTTCGCAATTAAAAAGAATTCGTGACGCCGGTTTAAAGTTGACCATTTCCGTTGATGAAGTTGCAGCCAGTGGTGGATATATGATGGCCTGTGTTGCTGATGAATTGATTGCCGCACCATTTGCAATATTAGGTTCTATTGGCGTTGTTGCAGAGATTCCAAATTTTAACCGCTTGTTGCAAAAAGCCAATATTGATTATGAACAGCATACCGCAGGTCAACACAAACGCACTTTAACAATGTTCGGTCAAAATACCACCGCGTCACGCGAGAAATTTAAGCAAGAGCTAGAAGAAACGCATCAGTTATTTAAAGCTTTTATCCATGAGAATCGTCCAGCTTTGGATTTGAATAAAGTAGCAACTGGTGAACACTGGTATGGTCGACAAGCTTTAGAGCTTGGCTTGGTTGATAAGCTTCAAACCAGCGATGATGTTATTCTTGATGCCCTCAATACTATGGACGTGTATTCCATTAAATATGATATACGTAAACCATTAACTGAGCGCTTGTCGGTCAACTTATATCAGGCCATGGATAAGTTTGTTCTACGTTGGATACAACGTTCTTCACAAAGCAATATCTTTAAATAAAACACTCCTTATTTTATGGATTTTGAATTCTGGGATAATTGCTGGCAGCGTGAGTCTCAGCCATTTCATCTGGCTGAGGCGCATACATTTCTGGTTAAGTACGTCAATAAACTCTTTAATAAGAGTGAAAAAGTCTTGGTTCCCCTGTCCGGTAAATCTCTTGATTTGCTGTTCCTTGCTGAACAGGGCTATTATCCAGTCGGGGTTGAGTTTAATCCCAAAGCGGTCAATCGTTTTATACAAGAAAATCAACTGGAGTTTTCCTCACAAACGTTTCCCGTCGCTAATGGAAACGAGTTAATTCGTTATCATAATGACACTATGGAAGTGTGGTTGGCGGATTTTTTTGAGGTTACCGAAAATCACATTGGGACATTTGAGCAAGTCTATGACCGTGCGGCGTTCATTGCATTACCCGATCAAATGCGAACCTCTTATGCCAAACACTTGAAAAGCTTATTGGCGGACAATGCAACCATCCTTTTGGTGACCATGGATTATCTGCCGGATGAAATGTCTGGGCCTCCTTTTCACATCACTTTGGATGAAATCAAACAACAGTTTCCGGATGGGGAAGTTGAAGAGCTGTGTCGTTGCAGCTTGTTAGACAGTCACCCACGCTGGAAAGAACTCAATCTCAGTCGTCTGGACGAAGTCCTATACCAAATTACGTTTTAATTATGAATAAACAAATCACTCCTTACGGCCTTTGGTCGTCACCAATTACACCTCAAGTGTTGGCCAGCAAATCAACTCGCTATGGCCAAATACAATTTATCAATGATGCTATTTATTGGCTGGAATCTCGCCCGCACGAGCAAGGCCGAGGTGTTATTGTGCGTTCTCAAAATGAAGAGCGAGAGGATATCACACCAGAAGGTTTTAATGTGCGCACTCGTGTACATGAATATGCCGGTGGTGATTTTTGGGGGCGAGGTGAGTGGTTACTCTTTGCGGATGACACGGATCAGCGGTTATGCCTGCAAAACCTGGTGACCAACAGCGTAGAGTTTATAACACCTGAGCCGCCCGTAAAACGTAGCCTGCGTTATTGTGACGGTGAGGTTGCGCCCAATATGGCGTACACCGTTTGTGTTCATGAGCGACATGAAGCGGATGAAGTGATTAATGAGTTAATCGTTATATCGGTTACTGCACCTTACACCAAGCAGGTTATTGCACAGGGATATGATTTTTATTCGAGTCCGCGGATCAGTCCAGATGGCAAACAACTGTGCTGGATTAGCTGGAATCATCCAAACATGCCATGGGATGAAACTGAGCTGTGGCTTGCCGATATCTCTGAATCGGGAGTGGTTTCTAACCAGCGTAAAGTGGCTGGTGGTGACAATGTCTCGGTGTATCATCCTTTCTGGTCAGTTGATAACAAATTGTATTATGTTGCTGATTCCGATGGATGGTGGCACATTTATTCTTTAGAGCATCCTAGTGAGCCAGTCCATCAACTGCTTGAAATAGAGTTTGGTCTGCCGCAGTGGGTGTTTGGCTGTCGAACGGTGCAGTGGCTAGATGACAAGAAATTGATTGCAATCGGTACCAAACAAGGTCAACAGGCGCTGTATCAAATCAACCTTGAAAATGGTGACATTGAGCTGTGTAGTGGCCAGTGGACTGCCTTTAATGGACAGATGGTCAGTGATGGTGACGAGTTATACTTTATGGCTGCCAACCCGCAGACTGGAGAAGCTGTATACCAATTCAACTTCCAAAGCCGTAAAGCTCTCCAATTAACGGAGATCGAAGGTGACCAGCTTGCCGATTACATCTCAGTGCCACGTCATATTGAATTCCCTACGACTGGCGACCAGAAAGCCTTTGGCTATTTTTATCCGCCTAAGAACCCAGAGTACCAGGGATCGACAAACGAAAAGCCGCCATTAATTGTTATGAGTCATGGCGGGCCAACTGGCATGACCGATAACGGTTTAAACCTGACCATTCAATACTGGACCAGCCGTGGGTTTGCAGTTGCTGATGTTAATTATCGTGGCAGTACCGGCTACGGCCGCGCCTATCGAGATAGCCTGAAAGGTCAATGGGGCATTCTCGATGTCGATGACTGCATTGCCATGGGGCAGCATCTAGCCCAAGAAGGGGTGATCGATGGTTCAAGAATGGCCATAAGAGGCGGTTCTGCGGGCGGTTATACGACTTTATGTGCGCTAACCTTCCATGATGTATTTAAGGTCGGTATGAGCCGCTATGGCGTTGCAGAGCTGGTTTCATTATCTCAGGACAGTCATAAGTTTGAAATTCGTTATCTGGATTCAGTCGTCGGGCCTTATCCAGAGTGCGCTGAACTGTATCACCAACGTTCTCCAGTTAACCATACAGAATTACTTTCCTGCCCAATTCTGATCCTGCAGGGGCTGGAAGATAAAGTAGTTCCGCCCAATCAGGCCGAAGCCATGGTTAAGGCACTTAAAGAAAAAGGTCTGCCCTATGAATACATAACCTTTGAGGGTGAAGGGCATGGTTTCAGAAAACCCGAAACCATCATTAAAGCCTTCACCGCAGAGTTAGCGTTTTATCGGAAGTATTTGTTATAGAGAGAAAGCTACTTTTTTCTAGCTGCTTCCAGGTCAAACTCATGGTCATCAAGCAATGTAAAGAATCCGTCTTCTGGAGCTAACAATAGATCAACGCTTAATAACACCTGTTTAGGGGCCTGGTCGGTAAACTTGAAGGTAACAGTAACTTTGAACTTCCCTTCGCGATTCTTATTGTTGATTAAAGGGTGCTGTTGAAGTTTTTTAAACTTGGCGCGCCCGTCAGAATCTAACTGATAGACACTGGAATGCTCGAAGCTATCGTCAGAGAACCAGTGTTCAATCATTCTAACATCTTCCTCAATCAGCTCTAAAGAAAAGCTTTCATCAAGAACACCGTCTGATCCTTGGTATTGATAGCGGAGCACATTTTCTTTTAAGACATTATGCTGTGTATTGCTTCGGACTTTGACTCGAACTTCTTCAGCAGTTACTTCAGTGAAACTATTTTCATCAAACCCAGACATCTTCATCATGGTGGACAATGGGATACTAGAACAGCCCTGGAGTACCAAGATGAAAATAATAGCTTGTAAACTGATAGTGGTTACTTTCTTCATTATTATTCCTTTTCATTACTTGTGAAGTTTTTGTCTAAAAAAAGAGGCAGCATAGGCCGCCTCTTAATACTCTGTATTATGAGTTAATCATCAAACTCAGTGTGAATTTTGGGATGGTTATATACGTCCTTATCTAGCTCATTCTCGCTTTTGGCGACAATAACACTGACGGCGGCATCACCGGTAATGTTGACTGCAGTTCTCGTCATATCCAGTAATCGGTCAATACCTAGAATCATACCAATCGCTTCCACCGGTAGGTTTACCTGAGTCAATACGCCGGCTAATAGAATTAAGCCAACGCTAGGCACACCAGCTGTACCAATTGAGGCGAGTGTGGCGGTTAGTACCACAGTCAATAATTGCGCCATACTCAAATCAACGCTGTAGGCCTGGGCAATAAACAGAGTTGCGATACCCTGCATAATAGCGGTGCCATCCATATTGATGGTCGCACCAAGCGGTAGCGTAAAGGAGTAGGTGTTGCGATGAACCCCCAGATTTTTTTCAACACAACGCATGGTCACAGGTAGAGTTGCATTACTACTGGAAGTACCAAAGGCGGTTAGCATCGCCGGCCACATACCTTTGAAAAAGTTAATTGGGTTGAGGCGGGCGAGAAAAGTAATAAGAGCGCCGTATGTGATTAGGGCGTGAAGAATTAGCGCTACTATGACCAATAAGAAGTATGAGCCCAGTGACCCCGCCAAGTCCGAGAATGGAAACTCAGCAAAGGTTTTAGCAATCAGGAAGAAAACGCCATAAGGGGCAAAGCGCATGATGATATTAACCAATTCCATCACCACTTTATTGACATCGTTAAACCAGTTGCCGATTCGTTTGCCTTTTTCGCCGGCCATAGTAATGGCCAAACCAATTAAGATCGCAAACACGATGATTTGCAGCATATTGGCCGCAACCATGGCCTCAAAAGGGTTGGTTGGAATAATATCAATTAAGACTTTAGTTAATGGAGGCTTATCGCTGGCATCGAAGGTTGCTTCACCAACAGGCATGCCAACACCAGGCTTGAAGATAGACGCTAAAGTCAAAGCGCCAGTTAGCGCGATGGCTGTGGTTAATAAATAAAGACCTATAGACTTCAAACTAAGTTTTCCCAGTTTAGAAGGGTCGGCCAATGAACTGACACCGCAAACCAATGACACCAAGACCAATGGCACCATCAGCATTTTGAGTGCATTGATAAACCAGCTGCCGCCAACATCAAAGATGCCATTTACAAAGTAAGTGTAAGCCCAGCTATCGTCTTGAATCGCTGAACAAGCTTCTTTAGTGATTCCTTTTGCGCATTGATAGTCGCCAAACTGCAGGAAGAGTACGCCAACCAGCGCACCAGCAACCATAAAGATAAGGATTTTTAAACTTAGATTCATATTATTAGCCCCATTTTGAATAGATGAACTCTAAGCGATTGGCCGGAAAACTGCAAATATGCTGTGTTTGTAAATTTAGGGTTGACGACATTCGATTACAAGTGTAATCTTTGCTGTAGATTACATGTGTAATCATAAACGATACAAACTGATATGAGTCAAAGTATGTCAATCAGAGTGAGTGAAGCAGAAAAGAATGTAATGGATATTCTGTGGCAGGAATCTCCGTTAACCAGTACTGAGGTCGTGGAGCGACTCCAAACTCAGGACTGGAGTGAAAAGACTGTTAAAACCTTTCTTAATCGTCTGGTTAAGAAGAGGGTTGTGACTTTCCAGAAAGAGGGACGTCGTTATTTGTACTCTCCCGCCATAGAGCGAGATGAGTTCCTGGCAGACGAAAGCGAGAGCTTTCTGGATAAAGTGTTTAAGGGCAATATGAAAGAATTGCTTGCTACTTTCGTTGATAATAAACAGTTATCGAAAGATGAGTTAGATTATTTAAAGGGATTGCTTAGCGACAAGGAGAGTGGAAATGTTAAGTGATCTTAAAATGAACGGCTGGCTGGATGCTTTCTGGCATTTTAATCTTGATTTAAGTGTTATTGTTCTGACTGTTCTTATTGTTCGATTCTTTATTCGAAAAACCACTAAAAGTTATAACTCTTACCTACTTTGGCTAGCCATCCCACTTGGCTTCGTGGTCGCAAAAATTATTGCTTCCATTGATTTTAGCAGTGCGAATTCTGAATACATTGGGCAAGCGGTATCTGTGATGCTTGCAAAGCCAGTTGAGACGTTACAGAACTATTGGTGGCTAGGGACTTTATGGCTATCAGGTACAACATTATTGTTATTGAGGCTGATCATTCAGCACATTGAACTAAGAAAAGATTTAAAGAAAATTGAAAGGCCAATTAGTGAATTGCCGGGCTTTAATTTAATAACAAAGAGTCGATACCGCGTGATTGCCGTTGCTCATAAAGAGATGTCGCCGGCAGTCTATGGTTTTATCACCCCCACAATATATTTCCCGATTCATGTTGCACAGAAGCTTTCCGTGCAGCAAATTCAGCTCATTATTGAGCATGAAGAGCAGCATATTAAGCAGAAGCATTTATGGCTAAACCTGCTGTGGGATGTGTTGGTCTGCATTGGCTGGTTTAATCCGCTTATTTATATTGCTCGTAAAAATTTCAGGCATGATCAGGAGTTATTTTGTGACTATCTGGTGCTTAACAAAGGCAATCCGTCACGAACCAAAGATTATGGTCATGCGCTACTATCCACAGTTTCTGCCACTCACTCTGTAAGTCTACTTTGCTCATGGAAGGTTTTTAACCAACTTGAGGAAAGAATTATGAATATCACAGATCCGTTAAACAAAACCGGCAAGGTTATCATGACATTAGGCGCAGCCTTTGTCCTGAGCTGTTGTGCCGTCTATGCAGCCAATAAGGAGCCAAAAGAGGAGCGTATTGTAACCACTGAAAACATATCAATTGATGATGAAGGTAATAAGAAAGTTGTCGTTGAGTTTAGCGAGGGAGATGGTGTCACCTATATCCAGGAAAACGATCAATATTACATCCTTGAAGGTGGTGATAAACGTTCAATGACCGTTGCGGAACGCAAAGATTTTGAGAAAAAGCATGAAGAAGCTCAAAAGCACTTGCATATGACAGAGCAAGAGTTAGTACTGGTCGAAAAAGAGTTGGAAAATGCTCATCGCGTATTAGTACTTCATGAAAATGAACTCCAAGATGTTGAGATTGAAATAGAAAATGCCCATAAAGCTCTAGCCGAAGCTCAGCGTGAAATTGAGATAGATTATCAACAAGGAAACATCTCTAAAGAAGAAATGGAACAAGCTAGAGAAGCCATCCTGAAAGCCAAAGAAGAAATGTCTAGCGGCAAGATGAGAAATCGCATCCATGTTGATATGGAACGAGCTAGAGCAGATATGGAAAAAGCTCGTGCCGATATTGAAAATCAGCGTCGTGAAATTATCATTAAGCGCGAATCAGGCGACAGCACCAGTGGTTCCCATAGAGTACTCATGATTGACGATGAAGAAATCATTAATGGTGAGAATAAACGAACCCGTGTAATTAAATGGGAAGAAGATAATGGAAAAGTTTATTCTGTTGAAAATGGCAAGTATATGATTCTTGAAAATGGAACGAAACGCGAAATGACAGAAGAAGAAAAAGCTCTATTCGAAACGAAAATTCGCATGATTCCTAAGCCAGATATGCCTAGAATTCCGCCGCAACCTAAACAACCTGAATCTGTTAACGAAGTAGGTTTTACAAAAGCACCTAAGCCTCCACAATATCCTAAGGCTGCAGCGGAGAAAGGTATTGAAGGACATGTGATTTTTAACTTTGATGTCGACCATAATGGAAAGCCTTTAAACATTAAGGTTAGTGAATCGGTACCAGAGGGTGTTTTTGATGAAGTTGCTTTGAATGCATTCAAGGAGTGGGAGTTTGCACATAATAAGCAAACACAAAACCTAAAATACAAACTGGACTTCAAACTTCAATAGTTTGTTTTTCGAGCAATAAAAAAAAGCCCGCATCTGCGGGCTTTTTTTACTCATATATTTTAAACCATCTGGAAAGGATACACAGAACCAAGGTTTAAAATATGGGTTAGTTCATCCAGAGCCAAACGCGATTCATTTAACAGACTTGGATCGGCTAAGTCATCCTCGGTTAAAGTGTCACGATAGTGTTTCTCAACCCACGCATTCAGCGTCGCGAACAGATCATCATTCATAATGACATTCTGATTCATGGCGCTAACTTCAGTTTCGTTCAAAACGATGCGCTGACGGAGACAGGCTGGACCGCCGCCATTTTGCATGGATTGTTTCACATCAAAGATTTTAACTTCGGTAATCGGCGTATCCTGATCGACTAACCAATCCAGGTATTCTTTTACTGCTGGGACCGACTCACATTCGCCTGGTGCGATGATCGCCATCTTGCCATCAGGTAAAGTCACTAGCTGGCTGTTGAACAGATATGACTTAACAGCATCTTCAACTGACACATCATTGTTACCCACTTCAACCACATGGAACTCTTCACCATCAAAAGCACGCTCCAGATCAGTGTAAACCTGCATTTGATTCAGGAATGCCTTTTGGTGTGCAAATAGCACATTGCCATTACCTACAGAAATAACGTCATTGTGGAAAACACCTTTATCAATCACATGCGGGTTCTGTTGAGCGAATACCACATTATCGCTATCAAGCATGTGTAAACGTGCAACAGCTTGTGACGCTTCATAGGTTTGTCGTGCCGGGAACTTGTGAGGTGCTGGCTTGCTGTCATCAAATGCATATTTACCATAAACAAAGAAGTGTAAGCCTTTTTTGCCATAACCCTTATCGCTGTTCACATCGACAAAGCGTGTGTGGTTAGCCGCGCCTTCATCACCAAAATGATCGCCCATGGGTAGAGCAGGGTGATGAGCAAAATGATTCTCATCTTTGAACATGGCCTGCAAAATACGGCCAGTGGTATTGTGCTCAATTGAGCGGTGGAATTTATTGGCCAGGTTAGCTGGAGTGAAATGAACCTTTTCATCGGCGGTATCGCTGGATGGCGCCATGGTGCAGGCATTAGCGGTCCACATACTTGAAGCCGAGCTACAGGCTGCCAGCACTTTAGGAGCCTGCTTGGCGGCTTTAATGATGACTTGAGCATCAGAGCCAGTAAAACCTAAACGACGCAATGTCGCGACGTCTGGGCGCTCCATCGGCGCGATAACACCTTGTTTTAGACCTAAGTCATGCAGCGCCTTCATTTTCTGCAAACCTTGCTTGGCCGCTTCTTTCGGTTTTGCAATTGAATTAGCATTCGAAGTTGACGCAACATTACCTAATGACAGGCCTGCATAGTTATGAGTTGGGCCAACCAGCCCATCAAAATTAAACTCGTATGCCATATTTTTATTGGTGCTCATTATAGAGTTACTCCAGGCGTTAACGTTTCAGGCATGACACATGCAGGATTTTCAATTGAAGCGACCGGGAACGCACAGTAGTCCGCAGCATAGTAGGCGCTCGGGCGATGATTGCCCGAATTGCCAATGCCACCAAATGGGGCTGCACTGGAGGCGCCAGTTAATTGGTTGTTCCAGTTGACGATCCCGGCACGTATGCGGCGATAGAATGTGTCGTACTGTGCTTTATCATCACTGAATAATCCGGCTGATAGACCAAAGCGAGTATTATTGGCTTCGGCAATCGCACCTTCGAAATCATCGTAGCGATAGACTTGTAGAATCGGGCCAAAGAACTCTTCATCCTCATGCGTAATGCCAGTTACATCTAAAAGTGCAGGACTCACAAAGCCTGTGCCTGCTTTTAAGTGCTCCATTTTGACCAAGGCTTTAGCACCTTTGTCGAGCAAGTTCTGTTGGGCGCGAACCAAATCTTTGGCGGCTTTTTCAGATACTACTGGACCCATGAACGGCTTGTTATCATCGTTGTAATGACTAACGCGAATGCGGTTAACCGCTTCAGTGAGCATCTCGATAAATTGATCGCCTTGTCCAGTTTTTGGTACGAATAAACGACGGGCGCAAGTACAGCGTTGGCCAGCTGAAATGTAAGCCGATTGAATGGTGTGATAAACGGCAGCTTTTAAGTCTTTAACATCGCCAAGAATTAATGGATTGTTGCCACCCATCTCAAGGGCGAGCACTTTGCCCGGCTGGCCACCTAATTGTTTGTGCAATAAGTTGCCAACGGTTTCGCTACCGGTAAAGAGAAGGCCATCGATATGCTTGCTGCTGGCTAGTGCAATTCCAGTATTCACTTCACCCTGCACCAAGTTTAAAACGCCTTCAGACAAACCTGCTTTTTGCCACAGCTTGACGGTTAGTTCGGCAACTGCTGGCGTTAACTCGCTTGGCTTAAATACAATGGTGTTACCGGCAATTAGGGCAGGAACAATATGGCCATTAGGTAAATGGCCAGGGAAGTTATAAGGACCAAAAACCGCCAGAACGCCGTGTGGCTTGTGACGAGTGGCAGCAATGCCAGCACCCATTTCGGCTTCTTTAACACCGGTGCGTTCATGATAGGCACGAATGGAAATTTCGATCTTACCGGCCATAGCGCCAGCTTCAGTTAAAGTTTCCCAATAAGGTTTGCCCGTTTCTTTGGCAATCATCTCAGCCAGTTCTTCTTTATGGTCTTTTAGTTGCTGCTCAAAATTTTTCATGATGGCGATACGCTCATCAAGTGTTTTTTGACTCCAATCCCAGCCGGCTTTTTGTGCTGCTGCGATAGCTTCTTCAACCTGCTCTTCAGTAGCTGAATTACCTTGCCAAATTACCTCACCGCTGGCGGGATTAATGGAGCTAAAGCCGTCGCCTTGGCCTGCAAGCCACTGGTTGTTGATCATTAAATTTTTATGAGCATCTTGAGTCATATATAAAACACCTGTTGTAAATTCGTTTAACGTTTGTTGCGTAAGCTTGCTGCGCGTACTGTATCGCCTTCTTTGACCTGTAGCCGCTCGAGAACTTCTGCGCTAACAATGAGCTCGTCGGTATCAATTCGCGTTTCAAATACCGTCGTCTTGAATTCCTGTAGACGACGATTACTGATCATAATGGATTCAGTCTCACCTTCCGGTGTTCCAACACGAATAGGAAGCAGTCTACTGGCGCGATAGGTTTTGATTTGATCCTTAGGCACTTCAATCGTTGGGCCGGCATCAAAAATATCTACATAATTTTGATAGCGGAAACCTTCACGCTTTAACATGGCAAGTGCGGGGCGAGTATCGGGGTGAACTTGACCAATCACCTGTCTGGCATCACCTGATAGCATATCCACATAAATTGGATGTTGTGGCATAAGTTCCGCAATAAATTGATTGCTGCCTAAGCCACTGATGGCATCAGCTTTGGCAAAATCCATACTGAAAAAACGACGACCCAGAGATTCCCAAAAAGGCGAGCGCCCCT
Source organism: Kangiella koreensis DSM 16069 (assembly GCF_000024085.1). Taxonomy (NCBI): domain Bacteria; kingdom Pseudomonadati; phylum Pseudomonadota; class Gammaproteobacteria; order Kangiellales; family Kangiellaceae; genus Kangiella; species Kangiella koreensis. The sequence continues at coordinate 816,878 of NC_013166.1, forward strand.
GCTCATCACTAAAGCCACGCATCTCCGCTATCACCTTATCGGCAAATCGTTGTGGGAAGTCGGCCATGAACAGGAAGCGTGATTTCGCCAGGAGGCGGCCGTTAATGCCACCACGGTAGTCTGGAGACAGATACAGTGTCGCAATTTCTGTGGTGCCAGTGTAATCGTTACACAGCACTAAAATTTTATGCTTGTTGTAGATTCCAAGATCATGGCTGGTATTGACCACGGTGCTGAGCTTATAGGTATAGAATGCCTCGTCCATGCCCACTGCAGCAACTAGCGCACAAGTGCCGACCACTTTGCCAGTTACATCATCTTCCAGCACAAAAAAGTAATATTCAGGTCCAGGCTCAACAATGTCACGGCTAAAAGCGTCGACCGAATTCTTGATCTTATCTTCGATACGAATAGGGTCATTGGGCAGCGTAGTCAGGCCGGTTCCGGCGCTGGCTGCTAATGCTAAAATATCTTGTAAATCAGTATGTTGAGCTGGTCTGATAACCATGATTGAAAGTCCTGAATTTCTGAAAATGTATCTTTATCAAGTGACACTAACGCCTAAGCGGTTGATGATAATAGGAAATCTCACCACAGAAAGGAAGTGCCAGTTTGTAATATAAGAGACTTGTACGACCTGTCAGCCCTTTAAAATTAAGCCAATCGTCGGTACAGGGGTGGAATTTTAGCAGAAAAAAGGACATGATACCGACCTATTTCAATGAACGGAAACACAGGGTAATCCCCTGTCACAAGCTAAGGTGTTTTATGTCTGATAAATCTGCACATTCAAATTATACTCGCGCAACCTTCGATGAGGTGATGGTGCCTAACTATAACCCTGCGACTATTATTCCGGAGCGTGGCGATGGTTCACGGGTCTGGGATCAGGACGGCAACGATTATGTGGATTTCGCGGGTGGTATTGCAGTAACAGCCTTGGGTCATAATCATCCGGCGTTGGTTAAAGCACTAAAAGACCAGGCCGACAAGATCTGGCATCTGAGTAACGTCTTCACCAACAAGCCAGCGTTGGAACTAGCAGACAAACTGACCAAAGCGACATTTGCCGATAAAGTCTTCTTTGCCAATTCTGGCGGCGAAGCAAACGAAGCAGCGTTCAAGTTAGTGCGTAAATATGCGCATGATAATTTTGGTCCTGAGAAAAGCGAAATCATTTCCTTTAAACAGTCTTTCCATGGTCGTACTCTATTTACCGTTTGTGTAGGCGGTCAACCGAAATACACCGAAGGTTTTGAGCCATTGCCGGGCGGCATTTCGCATGCAGAATACAATAACCTGCAATCCTTGGAAGCGATTATTTCAGACAAAACCTGCGCGGTGGTGATGGAGCCAGTGCAAGGCGAGGGCGGAATCGTGCCAGCCACCGAAGAATTTGTAAAAGGCGTGCGAGCGCTATGCGATAAGCACAATGCCTTATTGGTGTTTGATGAAGTGCAAACCGGCGTTGGCCGTACCGGTCATTTGTATGCCTATATGGGCATGGGTGTGACTCCTGACATTTTGACCACTGCAAAAGCAATGGGCGGCGGCTTCCCAATCGGTGCCATGCTCACTACCGATAAAATTGCAGCCAGCTTTGTTCCCGGAACACACGGTAGCACTTATGGCGGTAACCCATTAGGTTGCGCGGTATCCAATGCAGTCTTTGATACCATCAATACACCTGAAATGTTGCAATCAGTTCTGGATAAGTCAGCCAAAATCGTAGCTCGTCTTGAAGAAATCGGTAAGAAATACGACGTCTTCTCAAGCGTTCGTGGCCGTGGTCTATTGCTAGGCGCAGTGCTCAATGAAAAATGGCAAGGCAAAGCCCGCCAATTCATCGAAGCCGGCTGGCAACATGGAGTGATGGTTTTGGTTGCAGGTATGAACGTGGTTCGTTTAGCACCAGCATTAAACATCACAGACGAAGAAATTGAAGACGGTCTAAACCGCTTTGAAAAAGCAGTTGCTTCGATTGCCTAATTAAAAAGCTCTAAAGACAAAGCCCCGCACAAGTCGGGGCTTTTTTGTGTCTCAAATAACTTGATCCCGATCAACAAAAAGTCAACTCTTCAATCGCTGGGCTACAACTCTTGATCCAGGTCAATCTTTCAAATCTTGGGTGGATTATCTTTGTTGCGTCTAAAACAAAGAAGGAAATTCACCATGAAACAACTTATCAAATCAGCATCTGCTGTAGCGGTTGGCGCGGTATTATCTTTAACAGCGGTTGATGCATTTGCACATAAAGAAGGAGACTTCATTTTGCGCGTAGGTGCAGCACAGGTTAGTCCGAATGACGATAGCTCTAATGTGTTAGGTGCTAATGATGGCGTTACCGTTGATTCGGCAACAGGTGTAGGTTTTAGTGGCACCTGGATGTTAAGTGATAACTGGGGGCTCGAAGTATTGGCGGCATTACCATTCACGCATGACATTGATGGTTCCGGCGATTTGGCTGGTTTACCCATCGGTGAGACTAAACACTTACCACCAACGGTTTCATTCCAGTACTACCCAGAGTTTGGCACTGATGATTTTAGCCCTTACTTTGGTCTTGGCGTAAACTACACCAAGTTCTTCGAAGAAAAAGCCTCGCCAGAGCTTAAAGCCGCATTAAGCACCAATGATGTGAAACTTGAATTGGATGATTCATTTGGGCTGGCTGGACAAATTGGCGCCGATTGGAAAATCAGCGATGACTTCTACTTCAATACAGCGGTCTGGTATATCGATATTGATACTGAAGCAGCTGTTAAAGTTGATGGAATAACTGCAACTACCGTCGATGTACAAATCGATCCTTGGGTTGTGATGGTGGGTTTTGCCTGGCGATTCTAGTACCAAGGGGCAGACCCTTCGTCAATTGAATTGAGAGTGAAATGCCGGATTAATCTAGTTTAATCCGGCATTTTTATTTGTGTTTCTAACTGAGGCCAAACGTTCTTCAGTAGGGTTGGCTGTGCTTTTGCGTTGGGGTGAATACCGTCTTCCTGCATCAGTTCATTATTGCCGCCAACATTTTCCAGAAAGAATGGCACCAGTTTCACCTTTTTTTCATTGGCCAGCTGGGCATAATTGTCAAAGAATGCTTGTGCATAGCGTTGGCCATAGTTGGGTGGGATCTGGATTCCTAACAAGAGGACTTCCGCACCAGAACGTTTGCTGGTACTTATGAGATTACTAAGGTTGCGTTTAATTAAGGTGGGTGATGTACCGCGCAAGGCGTCATTACCGCCAAGCTCAATGATGACAACCTCGGGCTGATATTGTTCGAGTAGAGTAGGTAAGCGTAAAAGGCCTTGGGTGGTGGTGTCACCACTAATACTGCCATTGACTACGGTATGGGGGTAGCCTTCTCGTTGAAGCTTTTGGTTGAGTAATTCCACCCAGCCTTGTTCTAGTTCAATGTTGTAGCCTGCACTGAGGCTATCGCCAAGAACTAAAATGGTGGGTTTTTCTTCGGCTTTTGCAATTGTTGCAATATTAAAGATCGCAACAACTAGAAACAAAATCCACGCCAATTTTTTCTTCATAATGATATGCTTAGGTTAATTTTTGAATGAGTATATTTGACTCAATGGTATCAATTTAAGATGAATATGATGTTAACAACACGCAATTTAACGAAAACAGTCAAGCTGCCCGAACAATCTCTGACCATTTTATCGGAGGTAAGTTTAACCGTAAATGAACACGATAGTGTAGCGATTGTTGGCGCTTCCGGCTCGGGTAAGTCAACGTTGCTGTCTTTACTGGCTGGACTTGATACTCCATCGGAAGGCGAAGTCGAGCTTGCTGGTCACCCAATCCATAAGTTAAGCGAAGACGAGCGAGCAGCTGTTCGTGCTCAGTATGTGGGCTTTGTGTTCCAGTCATTTCATTTGCTTCCAGGCCTGACTGCGCTTGAGAACGTCATGCTGCCGATTGAACTCAAAGAAGACAAAAATGCTCACAAGAAAGCCAAAGAACTACTGGTGAAAGTCGGCCTGGCTGAGCGTCTTAATCACTATCCTCATCAGTTGTCCGGCGGTGAGCAGCAGCGTGTGGCGATTGCGCGTGCTTTTGCTTCGGAACCGAAAATCCTGTTTGCCGATGAGCCAACTGGTAATCTTGATACTGGTAATGGCGAAAAGGTTATTGATTTGATTTTTGAGTTAAACCAGCAGCTTGGAACCACTTTGGTGTTGGTAACTCATGATGATCGTTTGGCTGAGCGTTGTCAGCGTTTGGTGCGTCTCGAAGCGGGAAAAGTGGTTGAAGATTCCGTTAATTCGGCTCAAGTAGTCAAGACCAATACAGCCCAAGCAGATCAAGTGGAGACAGCCTGATGCGAGGTATGGCATGGCGTTTATTCCGACGAGATTGGCAGTCAGGCGAGGTTAAAGTTTTATTTTTTGCGCTGATGATTGCTGTAATGGCAATGGTGGCGATTGGCACTATTACCGACCGAACTCACCGTGCCATGGGCGAGCAAAGCAGTGAGTTTTTAGGTGCAGACTACACCTTAAGATCGCCGAGGGCTATCGAGCAAAGCTGGCTCGATAAAGGTCGCGCGGACGGTTTGCAACTGACGGAGTCTACTGGCTTCTCAACGGTCTTAGCTAAAGGTGATGAATTTCAGTTGGTCAGCGTGACCGCGCTAGGCGGCAAATTCCCGCTTAAAGGTGAGTTTGAAATTGCTGACAAACCTTTTACCCGTGGACAAAGTATGCAGGCTCAACCGGAAAATGGTTCGGCCTGGGTTGAACCCAGAGTGCTAGCAGCCTTAGACGCTGAAAAAGGCGATAAAGTCGACTTCGGTGCAATTCAATTAACCATCGCAGGAGTGATTGTGGGTGGTCCTGGCCAAGCCAGTGAAATGTTTAATGTCGCCCCCAAAGTTTATATCAATCAGAGCGATGTGGAACGCGCCAACATTATTCAGCCGGGTAGCCGAGTTTCGTATACTTTATTTATTGCCGGCGATATTCAGCCACGCGAAAACTTTATCGACTGGCTGAAACCACAGATGAACAAAACCCAGCGTTTAACGGGTGGAAAAGAGGGTACGCCAGCGTTACAGGCTTCTATTGAACGTGCCGAAACATTCCTGCGTTTGGCAAGCTTGATTTCGGTAGTTTTGGCCGGTGTTGCCATTGCTGTTGCTGCGGGGCGATTTAGCCGCCGTCATTATGATTATGCGGCAATTTATCGCTGCTTGGGCATGCAGATTGCGCAAGTTCACCGTCTCTATATATCGCAACTAATGATCATGGGATTGATTGGTTCTGCGATTGGCGTTGCCCTGGGTTTAGTCATTCAGCAAGCGATTATTGTGCAGTTTGCTGACTTCTTGCCAAAACCTATGGTGCCGATTAATTGGGCACCGGTTATCGCGGGTGGTTTAAGTGGTTTGGTGGTGCTGATTGGTTTTGCATTGCCGGCTTTTTTCCAGATTGCACGAGTGTCGCCATTGCGTGTTTTGCGTAAAGAAATGGTGCCGCAGCCTGTTTCGAGCTGGCTGATTTATTTATTAGCGATATTCACCATGGCGCTGCTGATGTGGTGGCAAAGTGGCTCGTTGAAATTGGTCGGTATTTTGTTGGGCGTGGCTCTGGTTGCCTTTATCGTTATCCGCCTAATGGCATGGCTCATTTTTAAAGTGGGAATTTGGCTTGGTAAACGAGGCTCTACAGCTGTTCGCTATGGGCTCGGCCAGCTAAAACGTTACCCCGCATTTACCATCAGTCAGATTACGGCATTCGGTTTAGCATTTATCATCATGTTGTCGACAGTACTGATTCGAAGTGAGTTGCTAAGCGAATGGCAAAGCCAATTACCGGAAGATGCACCCAATCACTTTTTGATTAATGTGCAACCAAGCGAAGTTCCGAATCTGGAAACTATTCTTGCCGAGCAGGATGTTGAAACTGCGGGTATTTATCCAATGGTTCGTGGCCGTGTTACGGGGCTTAACGGTAAGCCAATTGAAGAGGCGGTATCCGAAGAAGCGCAGACTGATGGCTCCCTGCGACGCGAGTTGAATTTGACCTGGGTTGAGGATGTGCCTAAGGCTAATGAGGTGGTTAAGGGAGAATGGTGGGATGATGCGGAGCATCAGCCGGATGAGAATGGTGTTTATCAATTATCGATCGATCAAAACCTGGCAGGTCGGTTAGGCGTAGATTTGGGTGATGTATTCGAATTTTCGATTGGTGGTGTTGATGTTAAAGGTAAAATCACCAGCTTCAGAGACATTCAGTGGGATTCATTCCAGCCTAACTTCTTTATGATTTTTGAACCGGGTGCACTGAATGAAAATATGGCGACCTATATTACCAGTTTTCATTTGCCGCTCGAAAAGAAAGCAGCTTTAAATACTATTTTGCGCGAGATGCCGACGGTAACCATTATTGAACTGGACGTGATCATGGAGCAGGTGCAGACCATTCTTGATCAGGTTACTACGGCGGTTGAGTTTATTATGCTGTTCGTACTTCTGGCTGGCGTTGCTGTTTTATACGCAGTGTTGCAGGCAAGCAAGGAAGAGCGCGTGTTATCGGCAACTTTATTGAAAACGTTGGGTGCGCAGAAAAAGTTCATTCGCATGACCCTACTCTCTGAGTTAGCTTTATTGGGGGTATTCTCAGGAATTCTTGGTGTGATTGGGGGGGAAGTGTTAGTCTCTGTTCTTTATAAGGAAGCGATGAATATTGAACCTGTGCTGCATCCATGGTTCTGGTTGTGGGTGCCATTAATGGCTGTCACATTTATCTGTATCGCTGGTTGGTGGGGCTTGAAGAGCCTTTTAAATCAGCCAGCGCATCAGGTGTTGAGGCAATTGTAAAATAACCCAAGAAAATCATCTTTTTAGGACCGTTGTATAAAAAAGTCTAGACAGCGACCATTAAAGATTGTTAATAATAAAAAAGGAAAGGGCAGGGATTATCTCTGCCTTTTGACCAATTAACACAAACAACTCATTGATAAAAAAAGAGTTATGGAACTTTTATGGGAAAATCTTTGGTTATAGTGGAGTCGCCAGCAAAGGCGAAAACCATTAATAAATACCTTGGAAAAGACTTTATCGTCAAATCGAGTATCGGTCATATTCGTGATTTACCGACCGGATCACAAAATAAGAAACCGGTGGATGCCAAAGAAAGAGCCCGAAAGGCCGCCGCGACGCGCAAGCTCTCTCCAGAACAAAAAGCTAAACAAAAAGCGCTTAAAGAAAAAACGGCGCTTTTTGCACGTATGGGTATTAATCCTGAACATGACTGGGAAGCCCGCTATGAAGTGTTGCCAGGCAAAGAAAAAGTATTAAATGAGTTAAAGAAGTTCGCAAAAGACGCCGATACTATCTACCTCGCAACGGATTTGGATAGAGAAGGAGAGGCTATTGCCTGGCACTTGCGTGAATTGTTAGACGGTAAAGAGACTCAATTTAAGCGAGTTGTGTTTAATGAAATCACCAAAAAGGCCATACAGCAGGCATTTGCTAAGCCTGGTGACTTAGACATGAACTATGTCAACGCACAGCAAGCGCGACGCTTTCTGGATCGTGTTGTAGGCTTTATGGTGTCACCATTGTTGTGGCGCAAGATTTCGCGCGGACTTTCTGCAGGTCGTGTGCAATCAGTTGCAGTTCGACTTCTTGTTGAGCGTGAGCGTGAAATACGAGCCTTTATTCCAGAAGAATATTGGGATATTCATGCCAATACCTTGACCCAATCGAAAGATGATTTGCGTTTGCAGGTCAATAAGTATCAGGGCAAAAACTTCCGCCCAAACAGTGAGCAAGAAACCAACAAAGCGCTAGAAGTCCTAAAGTCTTCAAGTTACAAAGTAGTCACTCGCGAAGACAAACCACAGAAAAGCAAAGCTCCGAAACCTTTTATCACTTCGACACTTCAGCAGGCAGCCAGTACCAGGCTTGGCTATGGTGTTAAGAAAACTATGATGATGGCGCAGCGCTTGTATGAAGCCGGTTATATTACTTACATGCGTACTGACTCAACCTACTTGAGTACTGATGCGGTTGACGCCTGTCGCGATTATATCAAGACTAATATTGGTGCTGAGTATTTACCCAAAGAAGCCAATAGTTACAGTAGCAAAGAAGGCGCGCAAGAGGCGCATGAAGCAATTCGTCCTTCTGATGTGACAAAAAAGGTTGGTCATTTAAGTGGTATGGAAAAAGATGCTGAGCGTCTGTATGACTTGATCTGGCGTCAGTTTGTGGCTTGCCAGATGTTGCCTGCAGAGTTTGATGTGACCAGTTTGAAGGTTCAAGCAGGCGATTATGAGCTAAAAGCTCGCGGTCGCGTGATGCGTTTTGATGGTTGGACGCAAGTGCTGCCGATGCAAAAGAAAAACGCAGAAGACGAAGAACTGCCCAATGTGAAAGAAGGCGAATTGCTTGAGCTGAAAAAGCTTGATCCTAAGCAGCATTTCACAAAACCACCAGCGCGTTTCTCTGAAGCTGCTCTGGTTAAAGAATTAGAAAAACGTGGTATTGGGCGCCCATCAACTTATGCCTCGATTATTTCAACCATTCAGGACCGCGGCTATGTGCGAATAGAAAACCGTCGTTTCTATGCCCAGAAGATTGGCGAGATTGTTACTGACCGACTGGTTGAAAGCTTTAGTGATTTACTGGATTTCTCATTTACCGCCACCATGGAAAAGCATCTGGATGATATCGCTTCCGGACGACAAAACTGGAAAGTGACGTTGGATGAATTTTATGATGAATTCTCACAACAGCTGAAAAAGGCTGATGAAGAGGAAGGCGAAGGCGGTATGCGCCGCAATGAAGCGGTAGAAACGGATATTCTATGCGACAAATGTAAGAAGAATCATATGGCGATTCGGAATGCCAGCACCGGGGTATTCCTTGGTTGCATGGGTTATTCATTGCCGCCTAAAGAGCGCTGTAAAAATACCGTCAATCTCATTCCGGGCGAAGAGTTTATCGCGGCTGATGAGGAAGAAGAAGCCCGTTACTTGCACGACAAGAAGCGGTGCACAAAATGTAATTCAACCATGGATGATTATCTGGTTGATGAAAATACCAAGCTGTATATCTGTGGCAATAACCCAGATTGTGATGGTTACGAAATTGAAAAGGGTGAGTTCAAGATCAAGGGTTACGATGGTCCGATTCTTGAATGTGACAAGTGTGGTAGCGAGATGCAGTTGAAAACAGGGCGTTTCGGCAAATACTTTGATTGCACCAATGATGATTGTAAGAATACTCGTAAACTTCTAAAGAGTGGCCAGCCTGCTCCGCCCAAAGCTGATCCCATTCCGATGCCAGAACTGCAGTGCGAAAAGGTCGATGACCATTATGTGTTACGTGATGGCGCTGCAGGTATTTTCCTGGCAGCAAGCAAGTTTCCACGCAATCGTGAAACTCGTGCTCCTGCGGTGGATGAATTAGTCACGGTTAAAGACAAGCTTGATCCAAAGTATAAGTTTTTAGGGGAAGCTCCTTTGAAAGATCCTGATGGCAATCGTACTTTCGTTAAATTTAGTCGTAAAACTGGCCAGCAGTATGTCGCTGGTGTGAAAGAAGACGGTAAAGCCAGTGGCTGGACTGCTTTTTACGAAAATGGTAAATGGGTTCCTCAAAAATAGCAGCTGCGAAAAATAAGCACGTTCTAGTGTTTTGTTTGTTAAAATACAGCCTGTCATCAAGTCGATGGCAGGCTTTTTTGTACCAAATCTTTTATTGAACCAGTTGGGGCAACTGTATGTACTCATTGTTACGATCAATTTTGTTTATGCTTGATGGCGAGCGTTCGCATCATTTGTCATTAAACAGTCTAAAAATGCTCAACAAATTAAAGCTATCAGGTTTAATGTCCCAACCTCAGGTCGATGATCCTGTAGAAGTCATGGGTATTAAGTTCCCAAATCGTGTTGGGCTTGCAGCTGGCTTGGATAAAAATGGCGAATACGTTGATGCCTTGAGTCATTTCGGTTTTGGTTTTATCGAAGTCGGTACCGTCACCCCACGCTCACAGCCCGGTAATCCTAAGCCTAGACTGTTCCGAATCAAAGACGCCGAAGCCATTATTAACCGCATGGGTTTTAACAACGATGGTGTAGACGCTTTGCTGAACAATATTGCAAAGACTCATTTTAATGGCGTATTGGGCATTAATATTGGCAAGAACTTTGATACGCCTGTAGAAAAAGCGGTAGATGATTATTTAATTGGTATGGAGAAGATTTATCAACGGGCCGATTACATGGTCGTTAATATTTCTTCACCAAATACTCCTGGCTTACGCGATCTACAATTTGGCGAAACCTTGAAGAGCTTATTGGACAACCTGAAAAAGAAACAACAGGCTTTGCACCAGGAGCACAAGGTTTATAAGCCATTAGCTATTAAAATCGCACCTGATTTATCTTCCAGTGATATTGAGGAATTGGCAGGCACCTTTAAGCAGTATGAGCTGGACGGTATTATTGCAACCAATACAACCTTTGATCGTAGCAAGGTTGAGGGTATGAAGCACGCTGAAGAACAGGGCGGATTAAGTGGTAAGCCGCTGGCCAGTCAATCGACTAAAGTGATCAAACGATTGGTAGAAGCTCTGGATGATTCGATCCCAGTGATTGGTGTTGGTGGTATCACCGATGAGCAAAGTGCAATTGATAAGATTGAAGCCGGTGCTAAGCTGGTTCAGATCTACTCTGGGTTTATTTATCATGGCCCGCAGCTTGTGTATGAGGTAGCGAAAGCTTTAAAAGAGCATCAACAGGCTCAATAGCAAAAACTTTCAAAGCAAAGCAAACTAATAGCCGTTATAATGGCGGCTATTTCATTTATCGTTCGTGATCATGCAATTTTATGCCAGTTGCCCAAAAGGCGTTGAGGCTCTCTTAATTGACGAGTTGACATCACTTGGCGCTACCAATCTTAAAGAACATCCTTCCCATATCGTTTTTGAGGGTGATTTAGAGCTCGCCTATAAAGCCTGCCTCCATTCCCGTTTAGCAAATCGCATTTATTTGTGCCTTCTTGATGAGGAGTTTACTTCTGTTGATGATATGTATCAGAAGGTTAATGGCATTGAGTGGAGCTGGCACTTTGATATGCAGCAAACCTTCGTGGTTGATGCTATAGCCCGTAAAAATGATGATGTTCGTCATTCGGGGTTTGCCGCACAAAAAGTCAAAGATGCGGTGGTCGATTATTATCAAGAACGATTTGAACAACGTCCTTCGATTGATAAAGACAATCCCGATTATCGAATCCATGCCATTATCAATGGCCGTCAGTTAAAAATTGGTATTGATTTAGCCGGACGCAGCTTGCATCAGCGTGGTTATCGACCGATTTCAGGTCGTGCACCGATCAAAGAGAATCTAGCTGCGGCGTTATTGATCCGTGCTGGATGGCCTGAGCTGTCTAAACAGGGCTACAGCTTCCACGATCCTATGTGTGGTACTGGTACTATATTAGTCGAAGCGGTCATGATTGCTTGCGATATGGCTCCTGGTTTGTTTAATCCAACTTATTCTTTTGAAAACTGGAAGCAGCACGATGCAGAGTTATGGCAAACCACCATCGCATCGGCACGTCGTCAGTTTAATAAGAACAAGTTAGCTCTTAACAACCGCTTTATTGGCTCAGACAGCCACCGTAAGAGCCTTGAGCTGGCGAAAGAAGTGATATTAAACGCTGGCTTTGATGAGTTAATTGAAGTCAGTCAGCAGGATATTAGACGCCCTAAGCTCGAAGCATTTAAAGAGCCAGGCTTATTGCTATCGAACCCTCCCTACGCGGAACGATTGGGCGAAGAGGATGAGGTCATTCAGTTATACCGTGACTTTGGCGATTACATTAAAAGTCATTGCATCGGTTGGCAGGCAGCTATTATTACTAATGAAGTATCGTTTGCTAAGGCAATGGGCATGCGTTCCCATAAGCAGTACAAATTCAAAAATGGGGCGATTGACTGCCAGTTATACCTGTTTGATGTTAAAGAAGAGAATTTCTACAAGCCTTTTGACCCAACCGTAGTTAATCCAGACTGGGATAAAAACCTGTCAGAAGGCGCGGTAATGTTAAAAAATCGCATGATAAAAAATCAGCAGCGACTTAAATCGTATCTCAAACAAAATGATGTAACCTGTTATCGACTCTATGACGCCGATCTACCAGAGTATTCTGCTGCTATTGATGTTTATGATGATATGGTCCATATCCAAGAGTATGCTCCGCCAAAAGATATTCCACCGAAAGTTGCGCAACGTCGATTGAACGAGATTGTTCGGGTTACATCGGGTCTTTTGCAGATCCCTGAGTCGGAAATAGCCTTAAAACAACGGCAACGTCAGAAAGGTGATTCGCAATATCAAAAGCACAGTGAAGAAGAACAGTTTCAGGTGGTGCATGAGCAAGGTTTACAATTTTATGTAAACTTAAACCGCTATTTAGATACCGGCTTGTTCCTCGATCACCGTAAAACTCGTAAAATGATCATGGCTGAAGCTAATGGTAAGCGATTCTTAAATTTGTTTGCTTATACGGGCTCGGTCAGCGTTTATGCGGCAAAAGGTGGGGCAAAAACTACAACGGTAGATATGTCCAGAACCTATTTGAACTGGGCAGTTAAGAACTTTGGGTTAAACAGTATTCCCATCTATGGACATGAGTTTGTTCAGTCAGACTGTTTGCAGTGGCTCGATGAGGCTCAGGGACAAAGAACCTATGATTTGATATTTCTTGATCCTCCCACCTTTTCCAACTCCAAGAGAATGGATGTGACTTTTGATGTTCAGCGTGATCAGGTGGAGTTAATCAATCAGACAATGAATCTGTTGGATAAAAAGGGAAAGTTATACTTCTCTAACAATTTTAAGAAATTCGAGATGGAAACGGAGCTTAAAGAGCACTTTGATGTTCAGGAGATTACAGCAAGAACCTTGCCAAGTGATTTTCAGAAGAGCCGAAATCATCACAGATGTTGGTTGATCCAGCATAAAAGTTGATATTTCATCTGTTCTGTAACCGTTGAGCAATAAAAAACCCAGCCTAAGCTGGGTTTTTTATTAATAAGCCCTAAGACTTACTTTTTCTTTTTAGCTACGCGCTTTTTAGCAGGAGCCTTTTTCTTGGCTGGTGCTTTCTTCTTAGCGGGTGCTTTCTTTTTAGCAGGAGCCTTTTTCTTGGCTGGTGCTTTCTTCTTAGCAGGAGCTTTTTTCTTGGCTGGTGCTTTCTTCTTAGCAGGTTTCTTTTTGGCTTTTGCCTTAGCTTTAGCAGCAGCGGCTCTAGCTTTAGCAGCAGCTTTCTTCTTATCTGCAGCGGCTTTCTTTTTAGCTTTAGCAGCAGCGGCTTTAGCTTTAGCAGCGGCTTTCTTCTTATCTGCAGCGGCTTTCTTCTTAGCTTTAGCAGCAGCTTTCTTATCTGCGGCGGCTTTCTTCTTAGCTTCTTTAGCAGCCCAGTCTTTCTCAAACTTGGCAACTGCTTTTTCTAAAGCAGCTTGTTTTGCAGCAGTAGCTTTAGCATCGGCTAGTTTAGATTTTGCAGAATCGTGAGACTTAACGGCTTGGTTAACAGCTGTTTTGGCTTTACGAACGGCTTCTTTAGCTTTCTTGGCAGTAGCTTTAGCAGCTTTTGTAGATTTGCCTTTAGCTTTTTCAGCAGCAGCCTTAGCTTTATCACCTGCTTTTTTTGCAGCGTCACGAGCTTTTTTAACAGCTGCTGCGGCTTTCTTTTCCGCTGCTTCGAGTTGCTTCAAAGTTGTACCTTTAGAAGCAGTTTTTTTTACTGGTTTTTTAGCCATGGTCATTTCCCCTGTGTTGCGAGATGTTTTGATTAAATTTCAATCAAAGTATACGTAAATAATTTTAGAAAGTTAATAATTAATTATGCTAAAGTTGCAAATAACGAACCTTTTTTAATGTTTTTTAACAAAAATGAATGATAAAGAGCAAAAAATATTTTTTTACACAACTTTTGGTTGTCATTTGTGTGAAAAAGTCGAAGCCATGTTAATTGAAGTTTCGCATCAGTTTAAGGATAAATTTCATTATCAAATTATTGCTTTTGACATCATCGATGACGACAAAATATTTGAACAATATCGCTACTCGATTCCTGTTTTGAAAAAAGAAAAAAACGATGATGAATTAGGTTGGCCATTTAACTATCAACAATTATGTGATTGGCTTGGTCTCAATTAACTTTTATTGATATTTTTGCATCGTTAATTCCCTTTTTATATTTTTACTACTCCTGTTAGTCGCTTTTCTTGCTCGCTCGATAATGATTCACAATCAGCTTTAATATCCTTTGATCGCCTTTATTAGTTTTTCATGCACATTTTTACCTCTCTGTTGTATTCTTGAATTTGCTTCTTACCTGTCTGCGATTGGTCCTGTTACTTTGAGTTCGATTGCTTTGTGTGCTTGACAAATTTTGATTTTGAACGTATGTTTCAAACAGTTGTTTGGAATTGATTGGGCAGGATAGTGTAAGCATGACTAAAACTGAATCGACCAAGAGTCGAATACTGGATGCCGCAGAGCAACTCTTTGCTGAAAGGGGCTTTGCCGAGACCAGCCTTAGAACCATTACTACACGGGCTAGAGTGAATTTAGCCAGTGTTAACTATCATTTTGGTTCAAAGAAGTCATTGATTCAGGCCGTATTTGACCGCTTCTTACAAGACTTTACCAAAGAGTTAAGTCTTGAGCTGATGACTTTAGAGCAGTTATCGTCAGATCAGCTTGAGGCTGAAAAGCTTTTGAATGCTTTGATAAGGCCTTTATTGAGTCTTAATAGTCGTCGTAATAATGCGATTTCCATTTTTATGCGTCTTCTAGGTCGCGCCTATGCAGAAACTCAAGGGCATTTACGTCGCTATGTCACGGACAAGTACGGTCATGTTTTAGTACGCTTTACTCATTTGTTCCAAAAAGGCTATCCCAACCTGACTATCGATCAAATTTTCTGGCGTTTGCATTACATGCTGGGAAGTATGATTTTTACTTTAGGTGGCAGCGACGCCTTGCGTCAGATTTCGCAAGCAGACTTTAATCGAGATTTGGATGTTGAGGATGTCATCAAAGAAATGTTGCCATTCCTTGCAGCCGGTATGAAAGCGTAAATAGTGAATAATTGTTGAGGTAATTTGAAATGATGGGTTTATTACAGATTGTTGTGATGTTGCTGGTAGTGGGCTTTTGTGCCTATCAACGTATGGCAATGAAGAAAGCAATGATCATTAATGCAGTTGCTTTAGTTGTTTTATGGATTCATGGTGGTTTTACCTGGGGATTATTCATTTCGCTACTGATTTTCGCTGTGGTAGCAACTTTCTACTTACTTCCTGATTTACGCATTGACTGGATTTCTCGTAAAGCCTATCTGTTTATGCAGAAAGTCTTGCCGCCAATGAATGAAACTGAAAAAACCGCTTTAGAAGCTGGTGATGTCTGGTGGGAGGGTGACTTGTTCCGTGGTAATCCTGACTGGAATAAGATGCTGAACATCACCAAACCGGTGTTAACAGAGGAAGAGCAATCATTCGTTGATAATGAAACAGAAGAATTATGTGGCATGTTGGATGATTGGGATATAGTGCATAAACGTAAAGATCTTCCTCCTGAAGTGTGGCAGTTCATTAAAGACAAAGGTTTCTTGGGAATGATTATTCCTAAGGAGTACGGTGGTAAAGGTTTTTCAGCGCTGGCCCATTCGACGGTTGTAACCAAAATTGCAACCCGTAGCGGCAGTGCGGCAGTAACAGTAATGGTGCCTAACTCACTAGGCCCTGGCGAGTTGTTGTTACATTACGGTACTCAAGAGCAAAAAGATCATTATTTGCCACGTCTAGCCAAAGGCGAAGAAATTCCCTGTTTTGCTTTGACTTCGCCAGTTGCGGGTTCCGATGCGGGAGCCATTCCTGATAAAGGTATCGTCTGCAAGGGCAAATACAATGGCAAAGAAGTTCTGGGTATCAAGCTGACCTGGAACAAGCGTTACATTACTTTAGCACCTGTTGCGACCATTGTTGGTTTGGCGTTTAAATTGTATGACCCTGATAACTTAATAGGTGATAAAGAAGATTACGGTATTACCTGTGCATTGATTCCAGCTGACCATCCCGGTGTTGAAATTGGGCAACGTCACTTACCAATGAATCAGGCCTTTATGAATGGCACGACCACTGGTAAAGATGTCTTCATTCCAATGGAGATGTTGATTGGTGGTCAGGAGTTCGCCGGTCAAGGCTGGAGAATGTTGATGGAAAGCCTGGCGGCAGGTCGTTCGATTTCGTTGCCAGCAATGGGCACTGCGGTAGCAAAATTATCCTATCGTATGACAGGTGCTTATTCTTTAGTGCGTGAACAGTTCAAAACACCTATCGGTCGTTTCGAAGGTGTTGAAGAAGCGATGGCTCGTATCGCAGGTCTTGCTTATCGAACTGAAGCAAGTCGCGTCATGACAGCTGGTGCGGTTGATTTAGGTATCAAGCCTTCGGTGGTGTCTGCGATTGCAAAATACCACATGACGGAAATGGGTCGTGAGATCATGAATCACTCGATGGATATTCATGGTGGTCGCGCCATTATTATGGGTGAGCGCAACTATCTGGCTAATGGCTACATGAGTCAGCCAATTGGTATTACCGTTGAAGGTGCCAATATTCTGACGCGTAATCTGATGATCTTTGGTCAGGGCGCGATTCGTTGCCATCCTTATGTATTGCGCGAAATGATGGCGGCACAATTAGAAGATACTGAAGAAGGCGTTAAACGTTTCGATAGTTTGCTGTTCCGTCATATTGGTTATGGCGTCAGTAATTTTGCGCGTACTTTTGCTTTAGGTTTAAGTGCTGCGAAATTTGCCAGTAAGCCAGTCGGTGGTCAAACTGGTAAATACTATCAGCACCTGACCCGTATGAGTTCTGCATTGGCGTTAACTTCTGATATCGCCATGGGTATTTTAGGTGGTGATTTAAAACGTAAAGAACGCTTATCCGCAAGACTGGCCGATGTGTTAAGCCACCTTTATATGTGTTCAGCAGTATTAAAGTACTATCAAGACAATGATCGTCCTCTAGCTGACCTGCCTTATGTAAAGTGGAATATGGAATATGGCTTGTATAAAACTCAGGAAGCTTTTTACGAGTTCTATGAAAACTTCCCGATTAAAGCCGTAGGAAAGGTTTTACGCTTTATTGCTTTCCCATATGGTAAAAGCTATCACATGCCATCGGATAAGTTAGAGCAGGAAATTGTTAAGCCGATGACTCAGAACTGCGAAATTCGTGACCGCATCACAGAGTATGCTTATGTGGGCAAAACAGCCGATGATGTCACTGGTCGAGTTGAGCTGGCATTTTTGAAAGTGTTAGCTGCTGATGAAGTACGTCGTAAGCTACGAAAAGCCATGAAGGCGGGTGATTTGGATAAAAACGCCACTAATATGGAGCGTATAGAACAAGCCATTGAGAAAGGTATTATTGACAAAGAAGAGCAGCAAATTCTGGTGGATGCCGAAGAGGCGCGGATGGATGTGATTCAGGTAGATGACTATTCACACGAAGAAATCTCTGGCGTGGTTGAAGATAAGCCTAAGAAGAAAAAGAGCAAATCTAGCTAGTTGGTAGGTTTATTCGAAGAAGCAGGGCATAGTCCCTGCTTTTTTTATGCTTGATGTTTATCAAGAATCTATTAACGGATAGAGAAAATGTTGGTCTAACCTGTCATCAAACCTTATCTTAGCCCCTGAATATTTGGTATCCTTAGGGGATGAATGAAGTTGGCCCGCCAGCCTGTGATGCTGATGTAGGCCTTATTGGAGTAGATATTATATGAGTCAGAAAGATAAATTAGTGATTTTCGATACCACCTTGCGTGATGGTGAGCAAAGCCCCGGTGCGTCAATGGACAAAGAAGAAAAACTGGAAATCGCTAAACAATTAGAATTAATGAAAGTTGATGTTATTGAAGCCGGTTTTGCGATTGCAAGCCCCGGCGACTTTGAGGCGGTTAAACTGGTTGCTGATAATATCAAAGACAGTACCATCTGTTCGCTTTCTCGCGCCATGGAAAAAGACATCCAGGCTGCGGGTGATGCACTTAAGGGGGCTAATTCTGGTCGTATTCATACCTTTATTGCTACTTCGCCATTGCATATGAAGCATAAGTTGCAAATGGAACCTGAGCAGGTGATTGAGCATGCAGTGAGATCGGTTAAGTTCGCGCGTGGCTTGTGTGATGACGTTGAGTTCTCGTGTGAAGATGCCGGTCGTTCAGATTTGGACTTTATGTGCAAAATCATAGAACAGGTGATAAACGCTGGTGCTCGCACGATTAATATCCCTGATACTGTAGGCTATAACCTACCCGATCAGTACGCTAATACCATTGAGCAATTAATTCAGCGCATTCCTAATTCTGACAAAGCCATTTTCTCCGTTCACTGTCATAACGATCTGGGGCTTGCTGTTGCGAACTCTCTGGCCGCGGTGCAAAAAGGTGCGCGTCAGGTTGAGTGTACGATTAATGGCCTGGGTGAGCGTGCTGGTAATGCTTCTTTAGAAGAAGTGGTTATGGCGATTAAGACGCGTCCTGATTACTTTGATGTTGAAGTGGATATTGATACCCGCCACATTGTGCCTACTTCACAATTAGTATCTAAAATTACCGGCTTTGCGGTGCAACCAAATAAGGCAATTGTCGGTGACAATGCTTTTGCACACGAATCAGGCATTCATCAGGATGGTGTTCTAAAGCATCGCGAAACTTATGAAATCATGCGCGCCGAAGATGTGGGCTGGGCCAATAACCGTATGGTTTTAGGCAAGCACTCTGGACGTAACGCGTTCAAAAGCCATTTAGCACAATTGGGTGTACAGTTTGATAACAGCGATGATTTACATGACGCCTTTGTTGCTTTCAAAAAGTTAGCCGATCAGAAGCATGACATTCTTGATGAAGATTTATTGTCACTGATTAAGCGATAAAAGGTATTCATTAGTGATGTCGAGCTGGAATCGTTCGTATCTTGAAGCAATGAGTGTTCCTGTCTGGGTTTCCAGGCAGGAAGCTATTGCTAATATTGTTACTGAGCCTGCGGAGGCAGAAGTCGCTACAAAGGCCGATGGACAGCTTGAACAAGAGACAACTCTTGGCTTTGTTTCGGTGGTCGGTGATATGCAGGCTAAAATCTGCATTCTGGTCACTGCGGACCAAGATTTACAGCAAGCAAAAAGTAATTTCCTATTATTGGCGCAAGCCTGGAAGCAATGGCAAGACACAGACTTACCATTAACTTTGCTGCAATTAGTCGAGCAAGATCATTCGACGGAAAATGCAGAGCCAATTAATGACCTCAAGGAAAAGCAATTACTGCTTGCTTCAAGTCAATCATTAGAATTACCCCATCTTACCGTTAAACCAGCTCCAACTTTAAACTGGCAGTCTGCCAGTGATAAGAAGGCCTGGTGGCAACTGATACAGCAGCTTGTTTAGTTGTCGCTGGTTTGCAACATTTCTATTGTCGATCTTAACTAAAGCATAGTTAGATGTTCTATCCTGATAATGAATACCATATTCGTCAGTTAACCGAAGCTGACCTGGCGCAAGTATGCTCGATTGAAAAAAGAGCCTATACCATTGCTTGGACTGATAAGGTTCATGCTGAGTGTGTTGAATCAGGCTATCCCAGCCTGATATTAAAGCAGGGAGGTGCAATAGTTGGTTATGCCATATTTAATTACCTGTATGACGAATGCCACCTGATGAATATTGTCACAGACCCCAACTTTCAGGGGTTGGGTGTTGCTACAAGGCTGATAAAAGCTATGTATGACAAGGCAAGAAAGTCAGGCATGGTTAAAGTAATTCTGGAAGTGCGGGAATCAAACACGATTGCCATTGAGTTTTATCATAAGCAAGGCTTTGCCGAGATTGGATTGCGCAAAAACTATTATAAAACGACGGATGGTCAGGAAGACGCTTTAGTGATGGAGCTTATTCTTTAAGGTTGCTAGGTTTCTTGCGTCTTTTGTAACTCATGACTTTTCAAAAACTGTTCAAATTGTTCAGTGACGAGTGGGCGACTGTACCAATAGCCCTGCATTTCTTCACAACCTTTTTTACGTAAAAAATCTAGCTGTTCTTGCGTTTCAACCCCTTCGGCAATCGTCGTTTTGTGCAGGCTATGCGCCATTTGAATAATGGCTGTAACAATCGCCTGGTCATCAATGTCAGTGACAATATCTTTAATAAAAGATTGATCGATTTTGAGTTTGTGTACGGCGAATTTTTTAAGATAGCTCATGGAGGAATAACCGGTTCCAAAATCATCAATTGAAACTTTAAAACCCGCGCGACTTAATGCGTCAATGGTGGTGCCTGCAACTTCAGGGTCCTTCAAAGCTACTGCCTCAGTTAACTCAACCTCGATATTTTCAGGTACAACTCCAGCTTTACGTACTAAGCTAGTGATTGTTTCGACAAGGTCAGGTTGATGAAATTGTAGTGCTGAAAGATTTACAGCGATGATCACTTCCGGTAATCCACGCTCTAACCAGCTTTTTTGTTGCTGCGCTACTTGCTGTATGACCCACTCCCCAATCTGAACTATCAGGCCACTTTGTTCGGCCAAAGGAATAAACTCGGCAGGTGAGACTGTGCCCCATTCAGGATGCTCCCAACGTAACAGTGCTTCAGCACCAACCATCGAGTTATTACTTAAACTCATTTGCGGTTGGTAGACTAAATGGAACTGATCATTGGTTAAGGCTTCTTTTAGCGCTATTGATAATTGCAAAGAACGAAGTGAGTGTTCCTGCATCTCTTGGGCGAAGAATCTGAATGTATTCCGGCCGTCATGTTTTGCACGATACATCGCGGTTTCTGCGCACATAATTAATTTGTCTGCGCTTTGTCCGTCATTTGGTGAAATCGCCAGTCCAATCGATGGGCTGATAGAGAGTATGTGTGAGTTGAACTTAATTTGTCGCTGGACGACTTCGAGAACATTTTTGGCTATTAATGCTGCTGAGTGCTCATTGGTCAGGGGAAGAACAGCGGCAAAAGTATCGCCTGCGATGCGTGAAATAATGGATTGTTTACCTAATTCAAATCGAAGGCGATTGGCGACCTCAATTAAAATCAAATCACCGACTTGATGGCCAAGGGAGTCATTGATGGTTTTGAAGTTATCCAGGTCAAGCCACATAACTGTCATGGCTTGCTTTTGTTTGAAGCTATCGTCCAGTAATTGCTGCAATCTTTCTTCGAGCATTTCACGCTTTAACAAGCCTGTCAGTTGGTCGTAGTTGGAAAGCTGGTGGATTTTTTCCTCGGCAATTTTCTTGAGAGTAATGTCTTCTTTGTGTGCTACATAATTAATGATTTTCCCCTTATTATTACGAACAGGGTAAATCATGGCGAATTCAGTGTAATGGGAACCATCTTTACGACGGCTTACTAATTCACCGCGCCAGGCATCACCACGTGCAAGTTGACGCCAGATCATTTTGAAAGTTTTATCGGGATCTTGTTCAGCACTAAACTCTATGGGGTTTTTGCCGATAGCTTCTGTTTCAGAGAAACCAGTGGTTTCTATAAAGGCTTTGTTGACATATTGAATATTACCATCAGTGTCAGTAATAAGAACAGGGTAAGGGTTCTGATCGATACCGGTTGATAAGCGGCGGATTGTCGCGTCTTGCCAGCTTTGTTTGGTAAGACTCCAGATGGTATTGGCCAGAATCTGTAAGGTCTCTACATCTTGAGCTGTGTAGTCTGACTCTTTGTTGCCTACACCGACCATCATAGTGACTTTGTCGTTATCAATTACCGGCAAACTAATCAGCCTTTTAAGATGGGCATGGCCTTCAGGCAGCCCTTTCTTATCGCTGGCAGTTTTATAATCATTGATGACAACTGGTCGTTTGTTGCGAATCGCATCAGCCCAAATTCCCGCCTGATCAATCGGATAATGGTTTTCAAAATTGGCAGTGCAGTGATGAGCCAGGGTGCTGGTTGACCAGGTGACGATCTTGATGGTTTTCTGTGAGTCATCAATAAAGTGAATGAACGCAATAGAACTATTTGTCAGGTTCTCTGCTATGTCTACACTATGCTGCATGAAGTAGCGCTCTCCACCAATGTGCAGATGGTTTTGCAATTCTAATAAGTGCTTATTAAGTTTTGCCTCATGAGCGATATGCTGTTCGATGTTTATAGTGCTTGTTATATCACGCGATAGAATTAGAAATGTTGACGGCTGGTCAAGATGACCTTTCTTACGTGAGATTGATAACTCAAATGTGCGCACCCCACTGGGAACCTGGAGCTCAATTCGTGTGCCTTGAGAGCGGCCAATTTGGCCAGCTGTTTCTATTGCTTGCATGCATCGCTTAGCATTCTCCTTATCCATAATTTCCTTGATGTTGCTACCGATTAATTTTTCTTCTCTCCTGAGAAGTAACTCAGGGTTTGCTGAGTGAATATCGAGATAGTTACCTTTCGCATCAACTTCAATTAACAGATCCGGTAGTGCATTCAGGGTCGCCGACAACTTGGACTGTAGTTGACTCATTTTCATAAAAGGGCTTTGGATTGCTTCGACAAATAATGCACGATATAAAAAGCTAAAGGCAAAGATTTTATAAATGTGCCCAATCAGGTTGTACAAGTCTGAAACGTTGGCATAGAGGGTAAAAAAGAATTCACTCATTGCCATAGTAATGGCCGCTGCAACTAGCCAGTTGGCGCCAAACTCACGGATATTGTTGAGCTGATTAATGAACAAGAATGCTGCTACCAGGTAAAGCCCAATCAGGAGGTACTCAGATATAACTTTAAACTGAGTTAAGCCTTCAACATTTGAGTATGTATCGGGAACAGAGTCTGGAAAATATAAAAACCAGAAGTGAAACAAACCGACAGTCATTAAAGTGAGTGCCAGCCAGAAGTATCTCGACAGTTTTGCTAGCTTACGCTCGAAGTTTAACGTGATAGTGGCGACTAATAGTATGGCAAAAGCTATGGTAAAACGGGCTGCTAACCAAAAGTTAATGGCCTTTTCAGGACCGCTTGGGGTGACAAAGTCAGGCATCCCCTGATAAGAGATAGTGTGGGTTAAATCCAAAAGTGCCACTCCAAGCGCTCCGCAGCCTAAAATGATGACTTTGGTGGTTGGCTGAAACTTCTGCGTGACCCAGGCTATACCAAACACCATAGATGCTACAGCAATAGATATGACTTCAAGGGCAGTATGAAGTGGCAGGTAAGAGGCGAGACCTTTACTAACATCGGGAGCTGGCAGGACGATAACAACGCCCAGCGAAATGACTAAAGCAATAACCCAAGTTGAGACCGCATGGTCAGAGTTTTGAAACTTTCTGTGTCTTGAAAGCATAAACTTTGGGCTATCCCCTTACTCGAAAGGTAGTCATGAGCGTAATTTCCTGTAGAGTTTGAACAGGAAGCGACCCCATATAATGTCTTTTATAGCAGTAAATTAGATAATGCTCAACTAAACTCATTGCTACAGAGTTTAAATAGTGAGCAGCCAGGTTAGTCTGGCGGTTTTTTAGAGCTATAACGGTGTCGTTCTCCGGTGGCTTATTTGGGGTTCTAACTTGACAGACGCGTGTAAATCACTAGCCTAAGGACTAATTTCCAGGCTTTATTGGCACAGTATGCAACAACAATTTACAGAATGGTTAAAAAAACATGGCGTTGAGTTTTCGGATGTAACGGGACTTATTTCGGTTTTAGGACTAATTGTTCTGATCTCGCTTGTCGTTCATGTGATCCTGCACAGGGTCGTTTTGCGGTTTATTGAGAACAGGGCGCGGAAATCGGAGAAGCTTTGGAAGCGTTCATTATTTGAAAACAAGCTATTTAACCGTTTTGCCTTAATGATTCAGGGCATCATCATTTATATCCAGGCGGGGCTTTGGTTAACGCCGGACTCTGTAGCGTTGAACTGGGTGCAAACCTTATCACTATTGTGGATTCAACTGTTCGCATTGTTGACCATTTTCTCTTTCCTTGATGCGCTCTATTTAATGGGGCAAAAGAAAACAGAAACCAGAGCCTTACCGCTTAAGGGTATTTTCCAAAGCATAAAAATTGTTGCTGTGCTTGTCATTGGCATCTTTGTGATATCTATCTTGGTGGGCAAATCTCCGTTATTAATTCTTAGTGGCCTGGGTGCCATGACTGCAGTGGTCATGTTGGTGTTTAAGGATCCTATTCTCGGTTTGGTTGCGGGCATTCAATTATCAGCGAACAATATGCTAGAAGTGGGTGATTGGTTGGAAATGCCTCAATACGGTGCGGATGGCGATGTAATTGAAATCGCTTTAACTACAGTAAAAGTTCGAAACTGGGATAAGACCATTACTACGGTCCCTACCTATGCGTTGATATCGAATTCGTTTAAGAATTGGCGCGGTATGATGGAGGCCGGTGGTCGCCGAATTAAACGTTCGGTGTTGATTGATTCTACCAGTGTTGAGTTTATGTCCGATGATGTCATTCAGCGATTGAATCACTCGAAACTGTTAGCGCCCTATCTGCAGCAGAAGCTGGAAGAGGTTAATCAATATAATCAAGAGAACGGCCTTGATATGTCTTTTCGGATAAATGGTCGACGTCTGACTAACCTAGGCACTTTTAGAGCCTATTTGCTGAGTTATTTAAAAAGTCATCCGCAAATTCATCAAGAACTTACCCTGATGGTTCGTCAGCTTGAAGCTTCTGCTAATGGTATTCCGTTAGAAGTTTATGCTTTCACCAAGACTACAGACTGGGCTGCTTACGAGGGCATCCAATCGGATATTTTTGACCATATTTTTGCGGTACTACCTGAGTTCGGATTAAGAGTTCATCAGTCACCGACCGGTTATGATGTACGCTCATTAGCTTTGCCCAAACAGGAGTCGAGCGAAAAGCAGCGAATGAGTGAGCCAGAATCTGGACAAAATAAATCCAGCTAGAACCTCTGGAAGCTATAACATCTGGCGGCAAAACAGCTTATAATTGCCGCCTTATTGCTTCCGACACACGTTTCAACTTAAGAGAGTCGCATGTCCAAAACTGATTCAAAAATGGTGTCTCAAATCGAGAATCGCCGTACATTTGCTATTATTTCGCACCCAGATGCGGGTAAAACCACCATTACCGAGAAGGTATTGTTATTCGGCAACCAGATCCAGGAAGCGGGTGTGGTGAAAGGTCGTGGTGGCAAGCATGCAACTTCGGACTGGATGGAGCTTGAAAAACAGCGTGGCATTTCGGTGACCACTTCAGTGATGCAGTTTCCTTATGGCGGTCGTACGGTAAATTTATTGGATACCCCAGGTCACGAAGATTTCTCTGAGGATACTTATCGTACATTGACCGCGGTGGACTCTGCGTTGATGGTTATTGACGCCGCAAAAGGTGTAGAAGCGAGAACCATTAAGTTAATGGAAGTGTGTCGTTTGCGTGATACGCCGATTATCACTTTTATGAATAAGATGGATCGCGATATTCGAGAGCCTATTGAATTGCTGGATGAAGTAGAGGATGTCTTAAAAATTAATTGTTCGCCAGTCACTTGGCCGATTGGTATGGGTAAGCAATTCAAGGGTGTTTACCATATCCTGGAAGATAAAACCTATCTCTATCAGTCTGGACTCGGTCATAAAATTCAGGATGTGCGTATTATCGAAGGATTGGATAACCCAGCGCTTGATGAAGCAGTGGGCTATCTGGCAAAGGATTTGCGCGAAGAGTTGGAGCTGGTGCAGGGCGCTAGTCATGAGTTCGATTTGCAGGAGTTTTTAGACGGTAAACTGACCCCAGTATTCTTTGGTACCGCATTGGGTAATTTCGGTGTGAATCATATGCTGGACGGCCTCGTGAAATGGGCGCCATCACCTTTGGCGCGTGAATCCGATGAGCGTCAGGTTGAAGCGACCGAACCCACATTTACTGCCTTCGTATTTAAAATCCAGGCGAATATGGATCCGCAACATCGTGACCGTATCGCTTTTGCTCGAATCTGTAGTGGTAAATACACCAAAGGCATGAAAATGCGTCATGTTCGTCTTAATCGTGATATGACCATCAGCAATGCGCTGACGTTTCTAGCGGGCGACCGTGAGCATCTTGAAGAAGCCTATGCAGGAGACATCATTGGTTTGCATAATCATGGCACTATCCAGATTGGTGATACTTTCACAGAAGGCGAAGCGATCAAATTTAAAGGTATTCCAAATTTCGCACCTGAGCTATTCCGTCGCGTACGTTTACGTGATCCATTGAAGAATAAGGCTCTATTGAAAGGGTTGGTACAGTTATCAGAAGAAGGTGCCACTCAGGTGTTCCGCCCACAAACTTCTAATGATTTAGTGCTTGGCGCAGTGGGTGTGTTACAGTTTGACGTGGTTGCACATCGCCTGAAAAACGAATATAAAGTGGAATGTATCTATGATCAGGTTAATGTTGCGACTGCCCGCTGGGTTGAGTGTGACGACGAAAAGAAGTTTGAAGAATTTAAACGTAAGAATGCTGATAACCTGGCATTAGATGGAGGGGACAACTGGACTTATTTAGCACCAACCATGGTTAATTTGAATTTAGCCATTGAGCGTTGGCCAGATGTTCGATTCTTTGAAACGCGCGAGCACTAAATCAGACACGCTCTAAATCAGTTGCTCCAACGGAAAGGGTAGAGAATATAGGATGTTCAAACCAAAGCACAAAGAACCGGAAATTAAACTTTTCGATAGTCATTGCCATCTCGACTTCCCGGTTTTTGATAAAGATCGGGAAGTCATTCTCAGTAATTTGCATAAAGTTGGAATTGAAGGTGTTTTGATTCCAGGTGTTACTCAAGATAAATGGCGGAACTTGCGTCAGCTTGCGGCATTGAGGCCAGACGTTCATGTGGCTCTAGGCTTGCATCCGATGTTTCTCAAAGAACACAAGAAACAGCATCTTCATGATCTTGAGTTAGCGGTTACTGTCAATAACCTTTCTGCCATTGGTGAGATTGGTCTTGATTATTATGAGAAAGAGGTGGATCGTAAAAACCAGATAGCGTTGTTCAAAGCGCAAGTTGAAATTGCTAAGTCTGCCAAATTACCTGTTATCCTCCACGTAAGGAAATCCCACGAAGATATTTTGCTATATCTCAAAACATTACACTTTGAGCATGGTGGGATTGTGCATGCGTTTAATGGCAGTTTGGAGCAGGCCAAGCGCTATCGAGACTTTGGCTTTAAGTTGGGGTTTGGCGGTGCTGTCACCTACCCGAGAGCGGTTAAATTACGGTCTCTAGCTGCAGAACTACCTTTATCTGATATAGTTCTGGAAACCGATGCGCCGGATATGAAGCCTTATAATTATAATAAAGATCATAATACACCTCTCAATATATTCCATAATTTCAATAGCTTAGTTGAATTAAGGGATGAGTCCGCCCATGAGATTGCTGAGACCACAACTCGCAATAGTAAGCAAGTACTGAGTATAAAGTAGTTAATATCTCATTATTTCACATTTATCTAAAGACCCTGTTGTTATTGGTTAAGTTTTAAGCTATAACAATTCGCGGTTTGGCTTCTAGAAGGCTAAACCGTCCTATAGCTGAGTTATAAATAAACATAAACTAACAATAACGGGGTTCAAAAAATGGATAAAAAATCTATTTTCCCGCCTGCCAAAAAGCTGATGATAGCCACTGCGATCCTTTCTGCGGTGAGCTTTAATAATGCTGTTTTGGCGGCAGAAGAGGAAGAAGCGGAGAGCATTGTCGTTACAGGTTCTCGTATTCGTCAGGCACAAGCTGAAGGTGCCAATCCAGTGAAAGTTTTGGATCGAGCCACGCTTGATCAGTCTGGACTAAAAACTATCGGTGATATTCTTGCCCAGTTGCCGGGTTCTGGCTCTGCACTTAATACTAGATTCAACAGTAGTGGGAACTTCGGTTTTCCACCAGATGGGGGCGGTGTTGGTGCGGGTGCCGCACAAGTTGCATTAAGGCATCTAGATGCAAAAAGAACTTTGGTATTGGTTGATGGCCAGCGATGGGTGAATGGTTCTTCAGCATCAGGTGTTTCAAACTCTGTAGACTTAAATACTATTCCAATTAGTATTATTGACCGTGTTGAAATTTTAGAAGACGGGGCATCTTCTATTTATGGTTCTGATGCGATTGCCGGCGTTGTAAATATAATTACTCGTAAAGATTTCGAGGGGCTGGAAATTAACGCCTATGGCGGTATGTTCGATGAAGGTGATGGTGAAACCGGTCAGTTTGATATTTCATTCGGTGCTAATTCTGATCGTTTAAATGTTTTTTTCAATGTTAGCCATTATGACCAACAAGCAGTAAATGCATATGATCGTGAGCTTTCAAAGTATCCAGTACCTAATACAGGTGTAACTCGTGGTAGTTCTGGTACTCCTCAGGGGCGTTTTTTGTTTGTTGATCCTAATGATGAAGTTAATGATCTAACAATTAACGACGGTGTTACTGGTATTCCTACCTATGATCTAAATAACCCTGGTGGTCCAAATGATGACTTCCATGCGTTTACAAACAATGATCGCTTCAACTTCTCTTCATACAATTTGTATGTAACGCCTAGTCAGCGTACCTCTATTTTTGGCCAGACAACATTTCAGGTTTCTGATAATGTAAGCTTCTATACTAAAGCTATGTTTAACAACCGAAAGTCAACGAATCAAGCCGCACCAGAGCCAATTTTCATTGGCCCAGATGCAGGTACAGGTGGGTTGGCGGATACGGTTATCATTCATGAAACTAATCCTTATAACCCATTTGGCTTTACACTGGATGAAGACAACCTAATATTTATTGGGCGTCGTCCACTAGAAGGTGGTCCCCGTGTGTTCAAGCAAAATGTTGATACTACATTGATTGCAATGGGCTTTAACGGCAGCTTCATGGCTGGTGATAATGACTACTATTGGGATGTCAATTACAGTCATGGTAAGAATGATGCACAACAAACCACTTACGGTAGTTACAATATTCAGCGTATCAAAAATGCTCTTGGCGCCTTAGCAGACTGTCAGGCGCTTGAAGGCTGTGTTCCGCTTAACTTAACCGGCGGTCAGGGTGATGGTTCGGGCACTATTACTCAGGAAATGTTGGACTATATCCAACCAGTAATGACTGACGTGAGTGATAATGTCATCGATACTTTCTCAGCAAATATCTCTGCGGATCTTTTTGAGATGCCTGCTGGTTATTTCTCTTTCGCAGCAGGTATTGAGTCGCGTGAATACCGAGGTTCATATCAACCTGATGGATTAGTGGTTGCGGGCGAAAGTAACGGTGTTCCATCAACCCCTACTCGTGGCGAATATGATGTTGACGAATACTACGCCGAGTTCAAGCTTCCATTGTTGAAAGATTTGGCCGCTGCCGAAGAATTGACCTTAACACTGGCAGCCCGTAATTCCGACTACAGTACTTTTGGTTCGGAAACTACTACTAAGTTCGGTGCCTTATGGCGTATAACGGATGAGTTCATGCTTCGTGGTGCTGTATCTGAAGGTTTTCGTGCGCCAAGTATTGGTGAGCTATATGCTGGAGCCTCACGCTATGATGCGCAACTGACAGATAGGTGCTCAAACTATGAAAATACTCAGTTTGAAACTAATTGTTCTAACCTGGGTATCCCTGTCAATTACTCACAAGCTAATCCACAAATCTCTATTACCACTGGTGGTAACCCCGATCTGGATGCGGAAAAATCTGATAGCACAACCTTTGGTTTTGTTTATAGTCCTGGTTGGGTAATGGACGTTGACTGGATCAATAGTCTTGATTTTAAAGGAACCTACTATGAGCATGAAATTAAAGATGCAATTCAGGCAATTGATGCACAGACTCAGTTAGACCGTTGTATCACGACGCTAGATCCTGAGTTCTGTAATGGCATCAGCCGTACCGCTGGTGGCGCTATCAATGGTTTCAATAACCGCCTGGTGAATATTGGTGTGATTGAAACTTCTGGTTATGATTTCAATATTAGCTATGTTAGCCCACAGTATGACTGGGGTACGTTGAATATTAACTGGACCAATACTTTTGTTAGTGAATATATCGAAGAAGCTCTTGGTGAGCGTGAAGATCTTGCTGGCATCGAGCGTAACGACTCAGGTATTCCAGAATGGAAATCTATGGTTAACACAACATGGAAACGTAATGACTGGAGCTTAGGCTGGACCATGCGTTATATAGACAGCTTAACTGAAGCTTGTTCGGATACTTTGGATAATTCTCCAAACAGCCTAACAGCTCTGGGTTTATGTTCAAACCCCGCTTCAGTTGACTCTGAGTCAACTAATGAGTTGGATTCACGCTTATATCATGACCTTCAGTTTACCTATTATCCAGATATTGATGGTATGGATATGGAGCTAACGGTTGGCATTAACAATGCACTTAACGAAGATCCACCGGCCTGTTATAGCTGCTCACTAAATGGTTATGACCCATCAGTTTATGACCCTGAAGGTAGCTTTAGCTATCTATCAGTTAGAATGAGGTTCTAATTGGGGAAGACGAGTTAAAGAATGGGGCTTCGGCCCCATTTTTTATGCTCGGTAGGGTGAGAACGTTTGGAAAATATAGCGGTTTGGTTTAACCTGATAGAATCTTACAGCAACAATTATTGGCACTATGTCAACAAGCCTATCTTCTTTTCAATTATTGGACTTATTAAAAAAAGCAAATTGGATCTCTGAAGAGCAGTTTCAGACCTCGAGAATTCATTTGCGTCAGGTTAATCCTAAGTTGCATCCGATTGAGCAAGTTGCTGACCTTTCTTTAATGCGTCACGATGATCATCGGACAATGATTGACGAAGAACTGCTAACGCAATTTGTGGCAAAGTTGTATAAATTGCCCTATGAAAAAATTGACCCATTAAAAATTGATGTTGACGGTGTCACTCGAGTCATGTCCATGGCATATGCACAACGGCATAACATTTTAGTGATTCACGTAGATAAACAAACTGAAGTGGTCAAAGTCGCGGTAATGAATCCCGAAGACTTGGCGTGGCGTGAAAGCCTTGAGCAGGTTTTACGCATGAAAATTGTGCCAGTCATGGGCAACCCAGCACTCATCAAGCGCTACCAAAAAGAATTCTATTTATTGTCAGCTTCGGTTAAAGGAGCTAATGAGGTTAAGTTACAAAAAGACAATTCAGTCACCAACCTTGAGCAATTGATTGAACTCAAAGGCGCAGAAGAGGCTGATGCCAATGACCAACACATTGTACAAATCGTCGATTGGTTATTGCAGTATGCTTTTAAAGAGCGCGCGAGTGATATTCATATTGAACCACGTCGTGAAGTCGGGCGGATTCGCTTCCGAATTGATGGGGTTTTGCATCCGGTTTATGAATTACCTATTTCGATTACCCATGCGGTTATTTCACGTTTAAAAATTCTAGGCCGAATGGATCTGGCAGAGCGACGCAAACCACTTGATGGTCGTGTTAAAACAAAAAGCCCAGACGGCTCTGAAATTGAGTTGCGACTATCAACGCTTCCGACTGCTTTTGGAGAAAAATTTGTTGGTCGTATTTTTGACCCAACCGTACTTACGCGTAACTTTGATGAACTGGGTTTGGAACCCGAAACGGAATCAACGTGGCGAGACTTGATAAGCCAACCCAATGGCATTGTCTTACTAACTGGACCAACTGGTTCCGGTAAAACAACAACCCTATATACCTCATTAAAATTATTAGCCACTCCCGATGTTAATATCTGTACTATTGAAGATCCTATCGAGATGGTGGATCCCAATCTTAATCAAATGCAGGTCCATCACGATATTGGTCTTGATTTCGCTGCAGGCGTACGAGCTTTGTTGCGTCAGGATCCGGACATCATCATGATTGGTGAGATTCGCGATAAAGAAACTGCACAAATGGCGGTGCAGGCTGCGCTGACGGGACACTTGGTAATATCAACCTTACATACTAATGATGCGCCTTCAGCGATGACGCGACTGATTGAAATTGGTATTGAGCCGTATTTACTGAATGCCACCATGTTGGGGGTTATGGCTCAACGATTGGTCAGAACCTTGTGCAAATTCTGCAAGCAAGAAAAGCCAACCGATCCAAAGGCTTGGGAAGCACTAGTCGGAGCCAATCAAAAAGTGCCAATGCCAGATAAAATTTTTCATCCGGTAGGCTGTGATCGCTGTCGTCATACCGGTTATCAGGGGCGCCAAGGTATCTACGAATTACTCAAAGTCACTGATGATTTGAAAACTCTCGTTTACGAAAATGGAGAAATACGCCAGTTAAGACGACAAGGGATTAAAGACGGTATGAACCTGTTACGAGTTAGCGGTGCTTATAAAGTTGTTGCTGGAATGACAACTATTGAAGAAGTGTTGCGCGTAGCACCGCGCGATACCAAATAAACACTCATAGTGAGCAGACAATAAAAAAAGCCTGATGAAAATCTCATCAGGCTTTTTTTGTGTTCTCATGCCAGTCTAGTTTTCAACGGGCTCTTCTGCTTCTTCACTGGTTCCCAGTACTTCGTCTTGTTCGGTACTCGTTTGTTCGATATCGACATCGGGAAGCGATTCTGTTTCTGTATCCAGTAATTCCGAACCTCCAGCTTTAGCCTCTGCTACTTGTTTTAAAACCTGATAATAGCGGCGAATATTATTCACATATTTAACCGGCTCATCACCTCTGGCATAACCATAACGGGTTCTTGAATACCACTTCTTCTGACGTAACAGTGGAAGGTATTCTTTAACCGATAACCATTTATCAGGATCAGCACCATCCGCTTCAGCCAGGCGACGAGCATCTTCTAAGTGGCCAAAACCAACATTATAAGCCGCCATTGCAAACCAGGTTCGGTCAGGTTCACCAATACGCTCAGGTATTTTCTTTTTCACCAGGCGTAAATAATCAGCACCGCCTAAAATACTTTGCTCTGCATCAAGACGGTTTTTTACGCCTAATTGTTTTGCAGTATTCAAGGTCAACATCATCAGCCCTCTAACACCGGTAGGGGAGCGTGCATGAGGTTCCCAATGTGACTCCTGATAGCCCATTGCCGCCAACAAGCGCCAGTCTAGATCATCACCTGCAGCTTCATAGAAATAGGGACGATACTTATCCAATTTATTATCAATGGCGCGTAAAAATTCACGGCTTCCGACATAATCAAATTTTGAGAGGTGACCATAGTATCGCTCGGTCAAGTAGCCCAAAGTGCCGTCCTCTCGAATTTTAGAGAAAAACTCAATCGCTTTAATATACAGGCTGTTATCATTTTCTTTGCGAAATGCCCAGGCTAACTGTTCGGGCTCAGATACGCTAAAAGCGACTGCTAGCTCGGGTTGAACCTGGCGAGCCAGCTGTAGTTCGTTGGAGTCAACAATAGTGTAATCAAACTGACCATCCAGTACGCCATCCAGCAGGTCTTGCGGTGTTAAATCAGAACGCTCTGTCCAACTTAACTCAGGGTAATCCTGCTGTGATTTCAACAACGCCTCGGAATGTGAGCTGTTCGCAACAACGGTCAGGTTTTTATCAACCTGGCTAAAATCACGCGGACGATCATTGCCTTGCTTGTACACCATCTTACTGGTGATTTCCTGATAAGGCGGGCCAAAACGTAAATACTCTTCACGTTGCCGAGTTATGGTTAACCCCGCAGCTGCAAAGTCAGCGCGTCCACTGGCAACTTCCCGCAGGATTTTCGCAATATCATTCTCGGTGACGATCTGCACTCGAACGCCAAGCTCGTCGGCAAATAGCTTGACCAGATCGTACTCAAATCCACTAAAACCATCTTCGCCGACATACATAGTAGTGGGTGAAATACGGGTATAGACTTTTATGTACCCCTGTTCCTGCACACGTTCGAGCTGGTTTTTGGGCTCTTTACCACAGCTTGTTAGCAACAAAAGTGAGGTTATCAGAAGCGCAAAACAAATTAAGCTTTTTCTAAGGCCTTGATTCATTTAAGAAATTATAATCTTAGCGGTTGTTTGCCAACATTATGACTGTATCCAACCAAAAAGTGCAAATTAAAGCATCCAATTTCCCGTTTAGGACTTATCAATAACAGCCAATTAGAGTAAAATTTGCGCTTTCGCAATTCCTCCAGATTTACAGTCGAGATCGGTATGCTCATATTACGCGGTAACCCTGCCTTTTCTAACTTTCAGAAGTCATTTTTACTCAAAGAAGCGTCAGCAATCAGTTCGCAAGTTGTTGATATTTATGGTGAGTATGTACATTACGTTGATACCAACAGTGAGTTGGGTGATGCCGAACTGAAAATTCTCGAAAGATTATTGGAATATGGCCCAAGTCGTCCCGCCAGCGAGCATTCTGGTCAACGGCTGATTGTCGTGCCACGTCCGGGCACCATTTCGCCCTGGTCTTCGAAAGCCACCAATATCGCGCAAAACTGTAGTCTAGATAAAATCGAACGCATTGAGCGAGCGGTTGCGGTTTATTTTAAAACCAGTGACGGGGCTGAGCTGAGTGCCGATGTGGTAGCTCAATTAAAGCCATTGATTCATGACCGCATGACTCAATCAGTATTCACTGAACACAGTCATGCGGAAGTCTTATTTGAGCAACACCAACCGAGGCCTCTTGCCCATGTGGATATTCTTGGCGGTGGTCGCGAAGCCTTAGTAACAGCCAACAGCGAAATTGGCTTGGCTTTAGCGGAAGATGAAATCGATTACTTAGTTGAAAGTTTTACTAAGCTTGGCCGTAACCCATCGGACGTTGAACTGATGATGTTTGCGCAGGCCAACTCAGAGCACTGTCGTCATAAGATCTTCAATGCCTCCTGGACCATTGATGGCATCGAAAAAGAAATGTCATTGTTTAAGATGATCAAAAATACCTATCAGGTGAATTCTGAAGGTGTGCTTTCTGCCTATAAAGATAACGCGGCGGTTTTCGAGGGCTTTACGGCTCATCGCTTTTTCGCCAACGCGGAAACTCATGAATACCAATATCATTTAGAGCCAGTACACGTTCTGTGTAAGGTCGAAACTCATAACCACCCAACCTGTATTTCACCATACCCTGGTGCTTCGACTGGCTCTGGTGGTGAAATTCGTGATGAAGGCGCGACCGGTATTGGCGGTAAACCAAAAGTTGGCTTGACTGGCTTTACGGTTTCGAACTTAAAAGTCCCAGGCTATGTTCAGCCTTGGGAAACGGATTATGGTAAACCAGAGCGCATCGTAACTGCGTTGGATATTATGCTGGAAGGCCCGATTGGCGGCGCCAGCTTCAATAACGAATTTGGGCGTCCAGCGGTAACTGGTTATTTCCGTACTTTTGAAGAAGAGTTCGACTTCGAGTATGGAAAGGAAGTACGCGGTTACCATAAGCCAATCATGATTGCTGGCGGTATGGGTAATATTCGCGAGCAGCATGTTGAGAAAAAAGAAATAAAACCGGGTTACAAAGTGATTGTGCTGGGTGGCCCTGCGATGTTGATTGGTCTGGGCGGTGGTGCTGCTTCATCCATGACCTCAGGAACCAGTCAGGAAGATTTAGATTTTGCTTCGGTTCAGCGTGATAACCCTGAAATGGAACGTCGCTGCCAGGAAGTGATTGACCGCTGTTGGGAGATGGGTGAGAAAAACCCCATTGAATTTATTCATGACGTTGGTGCTGGTGGTTTATCGAATGCGATTCCAGAGCTAGTGCATGATGGTGAGCGTGGCGGTAAGTTTGAATTACGCCGTGTACCCAATGCAGAAAAAGGCATGGCACCAGTTGAAATCTGGTGTAACGAAGCGCAGGAGCGTTATGTATTAGCGGTGTCTCCGGATAGCTTAGCCAAGTTCGAAGAAATCTGTGGTCGCGAGCGCTGCCCATTTGCGGTAGTTGGCGAAGCGACAGAAGAATTGCACCTTGAACTGGCCGACGAGCACTTTGATAACAAGCCAGTTGATTTACCAATGGATATCCTGTTTGGCAAGCCACCAAAAATGCATCGTGAAGCAGCTACATTGGCTACTCCATCAACCGCGCTTCCACAAGTTGATGATATCAACGAAGCGGTTGATCGTATTCTGGCATTACCCGCAGTAGCCGATAAAAGCTTCCTGATCACCATTGGTGATAGAACCGTTGGCGGTATGGTTTCTCGTGACCAAATGGTGGGACCTTGGCAGGTTCCGGTAGCCGATTGCGCGGTAACCACCTCGACTCATAACAGCTACACTGGCGAAGCCATGGCAATGGGTGAGCGTACTCCTGCAGCATTGCTTGATAGCGCCGCATCAGCGCGCATGGCGGTGGGTGAGGCAGTGACCAACATCGCAGCTGCTAAAATTGATGACATCAAAACAATTCGTTTGTCTGCAAACTGGATGGCCGCAGCCGGTGCACCAGGCGAAGACGTAAATTTATACAAAGCAGTCGAAGCCGTTGGTATGCAGTTATGCCCAGAGTTAGGCATCACTATCCCTGTTGGTAAAGACTCTATGTCGATGAAAACCGTATGGGAAGACAATGGCCAACAGAAAAGCGTTACTGCACCTCTATCATTAGTCATTACCGCGTTTGCGCCAGTAACCGATGTGCGCAAAAGTTTGACGCCTCAACTGCGCACAGATAAAGATTCGACAGAACTATTATTATTAGACTTGGGTCGTGGCAAAAATCGCCTTGGTGCAACAGCCTTCACTCAAGTGTATAAATTGCTCGGTACCGAGCCAGCCAACGTTGATTCAAGCGATGATCTGCGTAATTTCTTCAACGCCGTTCAGGCACTGAATCACAATGACTTGGTTCATGCTTATCACGACCGCTCTGACGGTGGCTTATTAACAACTTTGGTGGAAATGGGTTTTGCCGGAAACTGTGGCGTTAGCGTAGATTTGTCAGAGCTTAACGGTACAGCAGAAGAAAATCTGTTCAACGAAGAACTGGGTGCAGTGTTACAGGTTCCAGCTGATAAACGTGAGCAAGTTGAAGGCATTCTTTCACAACACAAGATCAGCGAGTTCGCGCACTTCATCGGCGAACCAGCAGAAACTAAAACCTTCAGCGTCACCAAAGATGGTAATGACATCCTTTCCCGTGACATGAAAGACTTGCGTGCCATCTGGTCAGAATTGACCTTCCGCATGCAAGCCATGCGCGATAACCCAGAGTGCGCGCAACAGGAATTTGATACCAAACTGGATTTAAACAATCCGGGAATCAAGCCACATGCCACCTATACCGTGGATGAAAATATTGCCAAGCCATTGATCGCAACTGGCGCGCGTCCACGCGTAGCCGTCTTAAGAGAGCAGGGCGTTAACAGCCAGCTCGAAATGGCCGCCGCACTAACCAAAGCAGGCTTTGAATGTATTGACGTTCACATGAGCGACATTCTTTCAGGACGCGTCAGCTTACAAGATTTCACCGGCGCAGTTGCCTGTGGTGGTTTCTCCTACGGTGACGTACTTGGTGCAGGTGAAGGTTGGGCAAAATCGATTCTCTTTAACTCACGAGCGCGTGATGAATTTGAAGCCTTCTTCAACCGCCAGGATACTTTCAGCTTAGGTATCTGCAACGGTTGCCAGATGATGTCGAACCTCAAAGAACTAATCCCAGGTGCCGACCACTGGCCACACTTCGTGCGCAACCAATCAGCGCAATTCGAAGCACGTTTTGCCATGGTAGAAGTTGCAAAATCACCATCACTATTCATGACCGGCATGGAAGGCTCACGCCTACCAATCGCTGTGTCGCATGGTGAAGGACGTGCAGAATTCAAATCCGAAGACTTAGCAAACCAAGTTAACGAATCAGGATTAGTCACAGCGCGCTACATCAACAACTATGGCGACATCGCAGATACCTATCCAGCCAATCCAAATGGCTCACCATTCGGCATAACCGGCCTCACCACAACCGACGGTCGCGTAACCATCATGATGCCGCACCCAGAGCGCGTAGCGCGAACCGTGCAGAATTCATGGAGACCGGATGAGTGGAGAGAGGATGGGGCTTGGCAGCGGATGTTCTACAACGCCCGTAAGCACATTGGCTAAATTTTAAATAGTCTTTTTCTTCCAATACTGCGTTATAAGACTTATTTGAGGTGCTCACGGACGGCTAGTCCGCTCCGCCGCCTCAAAAAGTCTTATGCCTTGTCCTGAAAGAAAAATCCTGCTTTAAAAAAGTGCTACTTTTTGAAAGTTAATTTGTATTAAAGCCTTGTTAGGCGACATTGTTAAAGTCCACACCCATGAAACAACCACCTATTTCGTACTTACCATGGAAGCCATGAGGACCTTTCCAGTATTTACGCAATAGTTTGACTAACCTTTTTGCGAAAGCGCCTATTAACCACAAGTAGCGCGACCAAAGCTTTGTAGTCATTTTCGAGGGGGCGACAGTTTTATCTTTGTTCAGACCACATGGATAACGTGCCCAGGATTCATTACCTTCATTAAATTCACGTAGTATTTTTAAACTTTTCTCTTTGTAGGGCAAAAACTTAGAGTGTTCAGCCAAAGCCGTAAGATCGTGAGTTCTTAACTTTTTTGATAGGTTACCATTTGATATCCAACCTGGATTTTCATAGATTAGAAAAGCTTTTAGGACATTTTCCAGTGCGAAAGATGCCAGTAAAAATGCCGACCGGCTTGTGTTATCCCAACTTTCAGTTTTTCCGGTGCGGTTATCTCTTCTCGTAAGGCTACCGTTCCCAAATGAATTCATTAATTTTTCAGCTTGTGAATGTAGGTCATCCGCAACTAAAAACCAGCTGTGCGGATTTGCATGATATACAAATTCCAAGTTATTCATTGATACATAGAACCGTTTCGTGGTTTAACATCCAGCTCCCCAGCGTAGTAAATTAGCGCGACTTTGTGTAGTACGCACAAAGCGTGACTGTTTACGGAGTCTGGTGCAGCTGCTGGTTATGTTCTTTTTAAACATTTAAGTAACGCTCTGACTCAATAACTTGTTCATATATCCAATGATCATCTAAAGCTCCTCTTGAATGAGGAAATACACCAAGGTAGTAAGTTTTTCCATTGGTTGTTCTTGTTACCATCCAATGCCCAGTCATTCTTCCAGGTTTAGATGCACCCTTGCTTTTCACTTCATTCTCAACTTTTTTTATGTTAACAGCCAAAGAGGTATCATCTATGTGATAGACAATTCTTTTTTGAGTTTGTAGTTTAGCCATCATCTCTAAATATGCATTTGGTAGCATTGGAACATGGCTATGCTCATAATTTTTTAGTATTCCATTATTGTTAAATGCAATCCTGTGCTTTGACAGCTCAGTGGATGGCGCAAAATTCTTGTCCCCTTCGAGCATTTTTATTACGTCAAACACAACTCCAGTGTTTAATTGACACTCACGTTTCATAGTCGCGTAGCTGAGAAAAGTTAATTGAGAAAGTAAAAAAGGAGATATTCTGTTAGTATAATTTGAGTTACTAATTTGGCAATTAAACTTCTTCGCCTCATTTATCCATTTTCCTTTACTCTCAATCCCTCTATAGATATTAAACTTCTTTCCACGTGGTAGTTTATTGCCAATTTTGTGTCGATACAGATATTCAACAACCCAAGTCCTATCATTAACTTTTGGAACGATTCTATCTAAAGTTGATTCCACAGATTGTGCTATATCTTGCTTGCTTAACTTACTCAAACTTATCTCTTTAGAGAACATAACATTTTATTATACGAATTGATTCCTATGACTTTATTATCATTGGACTTTTTATACAAGTGTCAATCTTATAGATATTTCAGGGATTAGCGCATGGAATTGTTCTTTAAGTTGTTGCAAAAGTGGATGAGTGGGCTAATAAGGAGTGTAGAGTTGTCAGATAATGATATTTGATTCCAAGCTTGCTCCAATTTCCCCCTTAGATTGAGCTGAGCAGTTGTTTGTAGGGGTGCGTCTAGACTCACCGAATTAGTATATCCTAATACTGGATCAGTAACTTTGCTGTATTATTTCTCCAACCATTCAACTGACTTAATAAACCATGTTGTTGGAATAAAACGAACTCTAAACTTTTTGCGCATTTTCTTATTTTCTTGAAGGTAAATAAGGGCAAAATGATTTTTATGCATCTCTACCTTTTTGAACTCTACATTTTGCTCTTCACACCAACTATGTCCGACAAGGTTGATAGCTCGATGTGTTAATTTAAAGTCTATTAAGGAATATATGACAATGGGTAGAACCAGTGCGCCGATGCCGACTAGTATGTTAATAATTAATCTGATTTCATTATTAAATTCAAAAGATGTTACTAGCTTTATTACTAGAAACATCAAGCCGTATAAGCCTGCAATGATAAGTGGAGCCATTTCTATCCCTTAAATAATGGTTTAATAATTATATATAGCTACGGAATATTGTAAGTTACGAAATATTATATCCCCGCCAACAAACCCGCCACCAATGCTGTCAGTAATACCATTAATATGACTTGAACGATTGCTATCAGCACCGCTTTTAAAAAGCTAGTGCCGAGTACCAGCATGTAGGCAAGGGCGGCTACGGGGACGGTGATGAGCCAGTCGTAGGTGTCGTCTAACCTGGGGAAGTAGTAATCTACGCCATATTGAAAGAGTGCTGATACGATTAAGGCGAACAGGCAGGCGAAGAAGCCTGTGTTTTTTGCGCCGATAAATTTGGCAGCAAATTTTAGTGGTAGGACTAATAATAGTACGACGATAAGTAAGCTAATTAAGGTTTCCATGGTGGTTGGTTCCTTGTTGTCATTTTATTCAAGTTGATTTGTGACTTATTTTGGGAAGTTTATTTCGGCAACACCTTCGAATTTCGGTTTTGCAAAGTAGTATCCCTGGAAAAGTTCAACGCCAAAATCTCTGAGGATGGCCCATTCTTCGTGGGATTCGATGCCTTCAGCGATGACTTCTGAACCCAGGTCTTTGCAGACTGTTAAAATTCCTTTGACGATGGCTTGTTTATTTTTGTTGCTGTCGATATTTCTAATTAACCCCATATCTAGTTTAACAATATCAGTTTGAATTTCGCTGATTAGAGTTAAACCTGCATAACCTGCGCCAAAGTCGTCGA
Source organism: Kangiella koreensis DSM 16069 (assembly GCF_000024085.1). Classification (NCBI taxonomy): domain Bacteria; kingdom Pseudomonadati; phylum Pseudomonadota; class Gammaproteobacteria; order Kangiellales; family Kangiellaceae; genus Kangiella; species Kangiella koreensis. The sequence goes on from NC_013166.1 coordinate 857,996, forward strand.
TTGCTGTTAGAAATCCTCTGGATTTATAGTAGTCCACAATTTCTTTTAGATGTTCAAGATCGTCAACTTTTTCGCCTTCCGTTATCTCAAAAATAATCCTATCAATGGGGAAGTTATATTTTTCTGCTGCGGCTAAGGTTGTCCGTAAGCACAACTCCGGTTGATAAATTGCATTGGGCATGAAGTTGATGCTTAACTTCTGTTCAAAGTTGAGGTTTGAGGCAAGCTCTATGGCTTTTGTTCGACAGGTTTGATCAAAAGGGTAAAGGTTGTCTGAGTTAACTTTTTTGAATACTTCATAAGCTGACTCTGCATTGGTGCCTCTGACAAGTGCTTCATGCGCGAATACTGTTTGGCTGGCTGTGTTGATGATGGGTTGAAAAGCCATTGAGATGTCAAAACTTAATGCCTCTTTGTCTTTGCAGCGAGAGCATCCAAAGTTGTTGTCCTGGCTTCTAGTCATAGTGCATTCCTTATGCTTTCTTGCCTGTGTTCAGTTCAGCTTGAGAGCTGCTTTATGGGTCATGAGGTTTTCCATCCTACTGACAAGATTATTTATTGTAAACTTTATAATGACTTAGCCCTGTGGCATAGTATTGGCTGCTCAATTCTTACTGAATCTATTATATGCGTGACCCGAAACTGGATCGTGACGCTTTGGCGTTTGTGGAAGGCGAGTTAGCGGAATGTTTGACTCGCTTAAACCGTGGCATTGAAAAAGAAAGTTTGCGTGTTACGGAGGATGGTTACCTTTCAACGAAACCTCATCCGAAGGCTTGGGGTTCTGCCCTGACCAATGAGTTTATTACGACGGATTATTCTGAAGCTCTTCCTGAGCTGATTACGCCGGTTTCGAGTGACCGCTTGAAGCCGCGGCAGTGGTTGCATGATATTCACCAATTTATTTACCAGCACATGGATGATGAGATCCTGTGGATTGGAAGCATGCCTTGTATTTTGACTAAGGAAGACGATGTTCCGTTGGCGAATTACGGTACTTCTAACGTCGGCATGATGAAGCATATCTATCGTCGCGGTCTGGGCTATCGCTATGGCCGCTATATGCAGGTGATTGCCGGGGTTCATTACAACTTTTCCCTTCCTGAGGATTTCTGGCCTAAATACCAGCAGTTCAAACAAGATAGCGGCAATTTAAAAGATTTTATCTCTAATCAATACCTGGGTCTGATTCGTAATTATCTGCGTTATTGCTGGTTATTGCCGTATTTGTATGGTGCTTCGCCAGCAATTTGCCGTTCATTTACAAAAGGCAAAGGTGGTTCGTTGCTGGAAGACCATGGTGACGGCAGTTTATACGGCAAATATTCGACTTCGCTGCGTATGAGTGACCTTGGGTATCAAAATAATGCACAGTCGAAATTCTCTATTCGTCACAATGACTTAGATGAGTATGTTAATGAACTTGAGCGTGCCATTCGAACCAAGGATGAGTTCTATGAGGAGCTGGGGGTTAAAGTGGATGGTGAATACCGTCAGCTGAATTCTAACCTCTTGCAAATCGAGAACGAATATTACGCCAAAATCCGTCCGAAACGGGTGATTAATTCAGGCGAAAGGCCGACTCAGGCATTGAAGAGGGGCGGAGTCCAATACGTGGAAGTTCGCTCACTTGACTTGAATCCTTTCGACCCAGTTGGTATAAGTCAGTCACAAATTGACTTTTTAGACGTCTTTTTGCTCTTTTGCCTGTTACAGGAGAGCTGCAATCAATCGGATCGTGAGAATGCTGAAAACGACGAAAACTTCCGTCGTACGGTCTATTACGGTCGAAAACCTGACTTGGGCCTGTTGAGATTTAACCGAGCAATCCCATTACAGGAGGCAGCATTAGCCATTTTTGAGGAAATGCGGCCAGTTGCAGTGTTACTCGATAAGAGCAACCAGACCAGGGCTTATACACAAGCACTTGGTGAGGCTATTGAAATGGCCAAAGAACCGGAGAAGACGTTGTCAGGTCAGTTTCTCAATAATATGTTGGCGTATGAGAAGGGTTATTTTGGTTACACCATGGACCTTTCCAAGAAAACGCGTCAGCAATTTCTATCTGAGCACATCAGCCCTGAGGTTGAGGCTCTGTTCGAGCGTGAAGCGGCTCAGTCTATTGAGAAGCAGAAGCAGATTGAGGAGAGCGACTCCTTATCTTTTGAAGAATATCTCAAGCAATATTTCGCCTAGGGCAACAGGCTCTGGACAAATTAATTTAACCTAGTGAGGTGTTATGAACTATACCAAGTTCGATTTTTTGGGGATGACCGTAGGGCCGGTTGAGATCGCGTTTCTGATCTATCTGGTGTTTATGATTGGTATCGGTATCTGGGCTTACATGCGCACTAATGATTCCAGCGATTATATGCTGGGTGGTCGCGGCCTTGGTGGTGCGGTAACAGCATTAAGTGCTGGCGCATCGGATATGAGCGGCTGGATCTTGATGGGTTTGCCAGGTGCCATTTATTTTTCAGGTTTATCTGATTCGTGGTTGGCGCTGTTCTTGATTATTGGTGCCTATCTGAACTGGAAATTTATTGCCGGAAGACTGCGTGCCTATACAGAAATTGCCGACAATGCTTTAACATTGCCGGACTATTTCGCAGGCCGTTTCCATGATGCAGGCAAAGCCTTACGTATCGTGGCTGTGCTAGTCATGATAATCTTTTTCGGTTATTACATCGGTTCTGGTCTTGTCGCGGGCAGTAAGCTGTTCGAGTCAAGCTTTGGCTATGATTACAACACCGCGCTACTAATCAGCTCAATTGTTATCATTTCTTATACCTTCCTCGGTGGCTTCCTGGCGGTTTCCTGGACTGACTTTTTCCAGGGGTTAATCATTATGACCGCTCTAATCGTAGCGCCAATCGTATTATTGGTTGAGTACAACGGTCTTAGCGGTATTGTTGATGCTACGCGTGAGATCAAGCCTGAAGCTGTGAGCTTTACCCAAGGCTTCTTTGATAATAACGACTCTTTTAAATGGATTGCCTTTTTATCACTAGCTGCCTGGGGTTTAGGTTATTTCGGTCAGCCTCATATTCTGGCACGTTTCATGGCGATCAAGAGTGTAAACACAGTACCTCAGGCTCGTCGCATTGGTATGAGCTGGATGATTGTCTGTGTGCTGGGTGCAGTATTTATTGGTTTCGCTGGTATTGCCTACTTCGGTGGAGACTTTAATGCCAAAGCCTATGTGTTGTTAAGTGCGGAAGATGTTGCAGTATTAAGCACAAAGCCTGGGAGCGAGAAAGTATTCCTGTTATTGACGCAAGCACTATTTAATCCATGGTTAGCGGGCTTCTTGTTAGCGGCAATTCTGGCAGCGGTTATGAGTACCATCGACTCGCAATTGTTAGCAGTTTCAAGCTCAGTTACCGAAGACGTTTATAAACCATACATGCGTCCAAACGCTTCTGAAAAAGAACTTGTTTGGGTCAATCGCTTTGTGGTTATCTTGGTTGCTGGAATTGGTATTGCAGTTGCTATGGGAGAATCAAGAAATGTCCTTAATTTAGTAGGTCAAGCTTGGGCAGGTTTTGGAGCCGCTTTTGGTCCGGTTATCATTTTATCACTGTTGTGGCAGCGTATGACTCGCCATGGTGCATTAGCCGGTATCGTAACCGGTGCAGTGACTGTTCTGGTTTGGGACTGGTTGGGTAGTAATACTGAAATTGCCTTGTTCGATTTATATGAAATGTTGCCAGGTTTTGTTTTCGCGACTCTGGCGATCATTATTGTGAGCAAGTTGACTCAGGTTGCTGAAACAACATACAACCAGTTTGACTGGTATCGTAATGAATTTAAGAAGTATAAAAGTTAATGAGTAGTTTGATGATACGAGAAGCGGTGCGTGCAGACGCACCGCAAATTCTTGGCTTTATCAAAGAGCTTGCGGAATATGAAAAGCTTTCCCATGAAGTGGTGGCAACGGTAGCAGATATTGAACAGACCGTGTTTGCTGATGATGCCAGGGCTCACTGTCTGATTGCCGACTACGAGGGGAAGCCAGCAGGCTTCGCCTTGTATTTTTTCAACTACTCAACCTTTTTAGGTAAGTACGGTATTTATCTGGAAGATCTTTATGTTAAGACAGAGTTCCGTAGCAAAAAAATTGGCTATAGCCTGTTGCAAAAGCTAGCCAAGATCGCTGTGGAGAAAGATTGCGCTCGTGTTGACTGGTCGGTATTAGACTGGAATCAACCCGCAATTGACTTCTACAACAGCATTGGTGCAAAACCAATGGATGAATGGACCGTGTTTCGTTTGACTGGCGATGCATTGGGTGATTTTGCAAAATAATATATAAGTCATTTCCTGTTAAAGCCTCCTAGTGAGGCTTTTTTTATGCCCATTCTTTATTGCCTGAACCTACCCCAATTGCTACTCTATCGGCACTTTATTGTTTCTATCAGTCATTTTGTGGAATTTGTTATGTCAAAGATCGGCACTCCTTTATCGAATACGGCTAAAAAGGTCATGATGCTTGGCTCGGGTGAGTTGGGCAAAGAGGTGGTTATCGAATTGCAACGCTTTGGGGTTGAGGTGATTGCAGTTGATCGTTACGCCAATGCTCCTGCGATGCAGGTGGCGCATCGTAGTCATGTAGTTAATATGCTCAATGGTGATGCGCTAAAGCGCGTTATTGTGGAAGAAAAGCCGGATTTAATTGTGCCCGAAATCGAGGCTATTGCGACGGAAACATTGTTAGATGTCGAGAAAGAGGGCTTTACAGTCATACCAACTGCTCGCGCAACTCGCCTGACCATGGATCGTGAAGGGATTCGTCGTTTGGCGGCAGAAGACTTAGGCCTGGAAACTTCTCCCTATCGTTTTGCCGATACCTATGAAGAATACAAGCAGGCAGTTGATGAGATTGGCTTACCTTTTGTCATTAAGCCAGTGATGAGTAGTTCTGGTAAAGGACAGTCAACGGTCAAAACTGAGGAGCAAATTGATGCGGCCTGGAAATACTCACAGGCGGGCGGGCGCACCGGTAAGGGACGAGTGATAGTCGAAGGCTTTGTTGATTTCGATTACGAGATTACTTTATTGACGGTTCGTTCAGTGAGTGGCACTCAGTTTTGTGCACCAATAGGTCACATTCAGGAAGACGGTGATTATCGAGAATCATGGCAGCCGCAGGCAATGTCTGAAAAAGCGCTGGCTGAAGCTCAACACATGGCCAAAGCTGTCACCGATGAACTGGGCGGTTATGGTCTTTTCGGTGTTGAGATCTTTATTAAAGGCGATAAAGCGATATTCAGCGAGGTATCACCACGGCCTCACGACACTGGCTTAGTTACATTGATTTCTCAGGATTTGTCTGAGTTTGCCCTGCATGCTCGCGCGATATTGGGTTTACCAATCCCAGCTATTCGTCAGCAAGGCCCTTCAGCTTCAGCTGTTATTTTAGTCGAAGGTGAGTCACAGCAGGTTGAGTTTGGTAATCTTGAGGCAGCTATGTTTGAGGCTGATACTCAATTACGTTTATTTGGTAAACCGGAAGTCAGCGGTAAGCGTCGCATGGGCGTTGCCCTGGCAAAAGCTGACTCGGTAGAGCAGGCCAGAGCTAAAGCTCGTAATAGTGCGGCCAAAGTAACCATCAAACTTTAAGATCCTTAACTAAAGTAAAAAGAACTCTCTTGGGCTTAAGTGTCATTACTCATAGAGTGTGATACCCAAGAGAGTTAAGTGTTACTTACCTATTCAGAAGCCACTAGTTGATTTGGACTGATTTTGTTGGCTTTTCACTACCTGCTTTTTTAGGTAAGTGAATGTTTAGCATGCCATCTTTAAACTCAGCCTTGCATTGATCCGTATCAACATTGTCAGGCAGGGTAAAACTACGAGTAAAGCTTCCGTAAAAGCGTTCCAATCTATGCTGCTTTTCATCCTTTTCTTCATAGCGGCGTTCACCCTGAACGCTCAAGATATTGTTTTCAATATTAATTTTGACATCTTCTTTCTTAACTTCCGGTAGCTCTGCTTTAACCAGAAATTCATCTGCTTTTTCGATAAAGTCGACAGCAGGGCGCCACTCGTTACCGAAGCCATTCGACATTTCGTCAAATAAGCCTGAAACTGGGAAGTTGATGAAAGATTCGATATTTGAGAAAGGTTTCCACTTTGATAGTTGCATAATACACCTCCAAATTATGTAGTTTGCTATGCTAGACTAAACCCACCAACCTCCTGTCACTTTGATCCAGATCAAAATAATGTTAGGTTGAAAGGGTATAACTAACTGTATCTATTAGAAACACCTGTTAGACAAAGGAGAGAGTTATGGGTTCATATAAGCAGGTCTTAGTGGCATTAGATCTTCGCAAAGAAGGCGAGGCCATTATCCAAAAAGCACAAAATATTCTAGCAAAAGGTGGCGACCTCCACCTAGTACATGTTGCAGAACCCATCGAAGCGGGATTATGGGCTGGTGCACCGTTCGGAGCTGTTATTGTCAATACTGATGATATTGAGCAGGAAGCGATTAAGGCTAAGACTAAGCGAATTAATGACTTCGCCAAGAAACATGGCGTAGCTGATGACCATTGCCATATCAAAATCGGTAAGCCGTCACGTGAAATCAAGAAGTATGCGGAAGAGCAGAATTGCGATGTAATTGTTATCGGTACACATGGTCAACATGGCTGGGAGCTTTTGCTTGGCTCAACGGCCAATGGCGTTTTACATGGCGCACCTTGTGATGTGTTATGTGTTCAGATGCGTAACCCGAAAGAGTAATGTGAGTATCGTTTAAAAAAAGGAGCTCATTGAGCTCCTTTTTTGGTAAAAATTTCTGCACTTTGAGCAGTTAATTTCTATTAGTCTTAAGTGGTTTAACCGTCACTAGCATCAGTGGCAATAAGGTTAAATTAAGGAATAGTGCTACCGCCATAGCAAAGCCTGTTAGTAAACCAAAGTAGATCGATGGAATAAACTCTGACAGTGCAAGAATGGCGAAGCCAACAATAATTGTTACACCAGTATAATAAATCGCCTTACCAATACTACCATGGCAACGCTCCATGGTTGCCAGATAATTATTATCTTTTTTGAACTCACTTTTAAAACGATGCACATAATGAATTGAGTTATCAACCGCTATACCAATTACGATCGCTGCAATAGTGATCGTCATCATATCCATTGGTACGCCCATCCAACCCATAATACCGAGTACCAATGCTGCGGAGAGTGCATTAGGAATAGTGGCCAGAATAGCGAGTACGAACGAACGGAACAGCACTAGGAACATGATAAGAATAGCAAGATAGACTACACCAATGGTCATAATCTGTGAGTCAAACAGGCTTTGAAGCATATTGTTATAGAGCACCAACATACCGGTAAAATGAACGTGCTCCGGTCTAATACTGGTTTCATTAACAATAAAAGTATTAATGGTATCAATTAGCTCAGAGCGTTTTAAATTAGGATTAGTTTCTTCTACTCTAATATTGATACGAACTTGATCACCATCATCAGATAGATAAGGATCGAGTAAGGTGGTGCGGACATCATCAGGCATCTTTTGATGCACCAAGGTTAAAGTAAGTTCATCAGGATATTCACCGTCGTTCATTTCCTTGAGAACTTTCGCTGTGGTAGCGAGTGACTGGACTTTGCCGGTAACTTCAAGACTATCGATGTAATCATGAATCTTTTCCAGCGTTTCTAGTTTACTGCGGGTAAACCAATAGCCGGCATCATAACTGCCGCTATCAAATTCATCAGAAAATTCGTCTTCAAACTCATCCTCGGCGAACAGTGATTCTTCATTTGGGTCAGCATCAATAACGATATCTAAAGGCGTTGTACCACCAAGCTGTTGGTCGATGACTGTCATACCACGATAAATTTCGGTGGTTGGCTTGAAGTAATCAATAAAACGGTTCTCGACTTTTAACTGAGAAATGCCATAAGCACTGAATAGCACCAGCAGTACTGCCAAAGTAAAGATGAAAGGCTTAAATTTCACACTGATGTTATAGATCCAGTGAGTGATTTTGTAAGTGATGCTGGAGCCGCTTTGATGCTTTTCAGTATTTAGAATCTGAATAAAACTTGGGAATACAATAAAGGTGATGATGAAGCCAAGTGCCAAGCCAATAGTCATAATCCAGCCAAAATCAATCACGGGACGGATGCCACTTATTAGTAATGAAATGAAGGCAACAATGGTGGTTAGTGCAGTGTATAAACAAGGCCAATACATGGTTCTTATAGTTGCCTTGACTCGCTCCATTTGTGTACTGCTGGGGTTGTCGGAAATAAAGTCTCGATAAAAAACAACTAGGTGCACATTTAATGCTAATACGGTTATCAGCAAAATTGACGGGAAGTTGGATGAAATGACGGTTATTCGCCAGTCTAGATAACTAAGTAGGCCTGCCAATATAAGCACTGTAACTAAGCAAGAGAAAAGTGGAACAACTACCCAGCGAAGTTTGCCAAAGAAAACAAATAACGCAACCATAATAAACAGTAAGATGCCGATACCAAATACGGTGATGTCATGCTGAATGAAATCAAGCATGTCATTGGTAATCATTGAAATGCCACCGAGGTACAATTCGGCTTCATCTCGGTAATCATCCATAATGATTCTAACGTCTTCTATGATCTGGCTGGTGCGTTCGGAAACTAGCTTGCTATAAGCATCAAACTCTTCTTCCAGTCGTTCAAGACGTTCTGATTCTTCAGCTGAGAGTTGCTGCTGGCTTCGCTTTAAACGTAGCTGGTCACGGGCATCAAGCAAGCTAAAGTAGCGTTCATCACGTTCAAAGTTAACTTGAAGGGCACTGGTTTCGCCATTTTCTCCAACCAGCAGGTTGGTATAAAGAGGACTGCTCGTGAATTCTTCAAGAGCTTTTTGCTTATCAACACCTTTATCCATCAGTGTTGGAATTTCAGCGGACAGGGCTTCTGCATCCAGTTTTATACCATCCAACAAAGGCACATTAAGTATACTGTTGATATTAGCAACGGTTGGGATCTGCTCTAAACGACTGACCAGGTCTTGTAATGACGCCAGTGCTTCTTGATCCATCAAACCAGCATTAGGCTTCCAGGTAATAATCAGGAAGTCATCAGAGCCGTAGCGCTCATTCACCTGACGATAAAAGTTTAATGATGTGTCGTTTTCTAGTGTGAGCGACTCACCTGAGGCATCCAGTCTAAACTTAGGCAGCTGTGTCGCTGCAACCACAGACAGTATGATCACCAAAGAGAGGGTGATGATCGGATGGTTTAAAATGAGTTTCTGATAAAGCCTGAAAAAGAAGTGCTCTTTATTGTGTGTCATGGATGAGTTCCAAGTTTAAATATCAGTTTCTGGTGCGCGGTAGAGTTTAGGCATAATACGCACAGTTTTAATAAGGTTGTCTTTGACCTGCAAAATTTCCATGGGGTAACCATGTAAACGTAATCCCGTGGATGCTTCAGGAATGGTTTCCAGATACTCTGTAATCAGGCCATTTAATGTTTTTGGACCATCAAGAGGTAGGTACCACTTCATGGCTCGATTCAATTCACGAATAGTAATGGTGCCGTCTACTAAATATGTCCCATCGTGTTGTGCTTGAATCTCTTTATTGATGTTCGACATCTCTGTGGTGAAGTCGCCGACAATTTCTTCAAGAATATCATCGAGTGTGACTAATCCTTCAATATCACCATACTCATCAACCACTAAACCGATACGATCACGTTTGCGCTGAAATTTCATTAGCTGCGTGTGTAGCGGTGTACCCTCAGGCACATAATAAATAGGATCCAGGAAATCAAGAATCGCTTCAGGTGTGGGCTCTTCCAGTTCTAAAATGCGGCCAAAATTACGGGCGTGTAAAAAGCCCTGCACTTGATCAATTTCTTCTTTAAAGACGAGTAGTCTGGTGTGGATACTGTTACGGATTTGTTCGAAGATATAATCCATATCATCCGTTAAATCGATACCCGCTATTTCGTTGCGAGGCACCATAATGTCGTCAACAGAGACGGTTTCCAGATCTAGAATACTCAGCAGCATTTTCTGGTGTCGACGCGGAATCATTGCACCAGCTTCATTAACTACTGTTCTTAACTCATCTTGACTGAGATGGTCCTCGCCTTCTTTGCCGGCATTGACGCCAAACAACTTCAATAAGCCATTGGCCAGAAAACTAATTAATTTAATGACCGGCGAAAAAATGGCGGAAAGAGGTTTTAGAATTGGTGCTGCAAAGAAAGCAATACGCTCAGGATAAAGAGCTGCTAGCGTTTTTGGGGTTACTTCCGCGAAGATTAGAACGACAACCGTTAACATTAAAGTCGCCGCAAATATACCGCCTTCACCCCAAAAGCGAATGGCGATGACTGTGGCAATTGCCGAAGCTAAAATATTAACAATGTTATTTCCGAGCAATATAAGCCCGAGAAGTTTGTCCGGACGCTTGAGCATGTTGTAGACCCGTTTGGCACTGTGGTCTCCATTTTTTGCTCGGTGTTTCAATCGATAACGATTGAGCGACATCATTCCCGTTTCTGAGCTTGAAAAAAAAGCCGAGAGAAGTATCAGTAAGCCAAGAATGATAAACAGGGTGCTGGTCGACAGGGTTTCCAAACACTAACCTCGCTGAAGAATGTAGTCTAGCACCAGCTTACTGCCAACGAATCCAATTGCCAGAATAATAAAGGCAATGATGCACAGCCGAGCAAAGCGAATACCACTTAAACGGGATAACTTATACCCGAGGTAAAATGTACAGAAGCTGAACCAAGCCAAAGCAGAAAGAATGATTTTATGCAGTGACTGAGCTTTTAATGCGCTATCCGGTTGCATAAAGCCGAGCACCAACGCAACACCCAAACTAATAATTCCCGAGAGTACCAAGGCCGATAGGAATTGCTCCATTTGCATCAAAGGTGGCAAAAGTGGGTGAATGGATGCTGGTTTACTGCGCAGTTTTTTGTGCAGGAACAAGACTAAAGCACTTTGAAAAGTTGCTACCAGAAGCAGGCTAAATCCAATGACCGAGAGCCAGATATGCCAAAAGGCTAATGTATTGCCTTTAAGCATTAAAATATTAGGCTTCTCTGGGAGAAGATTCAGTAATGAAACCACTCCGGCAAATAGACAGGCGTAAAGCATTAGGTGGGGTGTTTGATGACTTAATCGATAAACCGCTACCAATAACACCATGATTAGTGAAATCAGCGATAAGGTATTCAGTAGCGATAAATTTTGCCCGGCGCCAGTTTCTATCGCCAAATAAAGCGCGTACAGATGCAAAGCAATGGGTGCCAGCGGCAACCATTTTCCCCATTCTGGAACTTCTTTGGCCGGGTGGTTAAGGCGGAGAATAAAAAATACCGCCAATACAAGATAAGAAAGCCCGGTAATTATATCGATTAACACTGCCTTAAGGCCTTTAGTTTGTTAGAGTTTTCTTAATCCGCCATTTTAGAGCAAATTAACACTGAAACAAGCGCTATCTATGAGAAATACTACAACAAAGCCACTTGCTTTTCGTTATAATGCCCCTAATTTAATAAATGCCATTAATTTGAGATAAGCAACAATGTTTGACAGTTTAAGTGATCGTCTCTCCGGTGCCCTGAAAACGCTAAAAGGAAAGGGCAAAATCAGTGAAGACAATATTAAGGATACGTTACGCGAAGTGCGCATGGCCTTGTTGGAGGCTGATGTTGCATTGCCCGTAGTAAAAGCTTTTATTGGTGATGTCAAAGAGCGTGCCATGGGTGCTGAGGTCGGTAAAGCTCTCGATCCCGGTCAGGCTTTCATCAAAATTGTTAATGATGAGTTGGTCAAAGCGATGGGCGAGGCCAATGATGGCTTAAACCTAAGCGCTAAGCCACCAGTGGTAATTTTGATGGCAGGCTTGCAAGGTGCGGGTAAAACCACCAGTGCCGGTAAATTAGCTCATTTATTGCAGACTCGCGAAAAGAAATCGGTGATGGTTGCCAGTGCCGACGTTTATCGTCCAGCCGCAATCAAGCAGCTCGAAACGGTTGCTGGCGAAGTGGGCGCAACCTTCTTCCCAAGTTCAACCGACCAGAAGCCAATCGATATTGCCAATAACGCCATCAAAGAAGCGAAAAAGCAGTTTATTGATGTGGTCATAATCGATACGGCGGGTCGTTTGGCGATTGATGAAGCCATGATGGATGAAATCAAGGCGCTTCATGCTGCGATAGAGCCGACCGAAACTCTCTTTGTTGTTGACTCAATGACTGGTCAGGATGCCGCCAATACCGCGAAGGCGTTTAATGATGCCTTGCCGTTAACCGGTGTTATTCTGACCAAAGCCGATGGTGATGCGCGTGGCGGTGCGGCTCTGTCTATTCGTCATATCACGGGTAAACCAATTAAGTTTATTGGTATGGGCGAGAAAATCGATCAGCTGGAGCCATTCCATCCAGAGCGTGTTGCCTCTCGAATTTTAGGAATGGGCGATGTCTTAAGCTTGATTGAAGAAGTCGAGCGTAAGGTTGATAAGAAAAAAGCCGAGAAAGTCGCCAAGAAAATTATGAAAGGCAAAGGCTTTGATCTCGGTGATTTCCGCGATCAGCTTTTACAAATGAATAATATGGGTGGCATGGCAGGTTTAATGGATAAGCTGCCTGGCATGGGACAAATCCCCGAAGCGGCTAAGAAAAAAGCTCTTAATAACAAAATGACTGATCGCATGATCGCCATGATCAATTCAATGACGCCAAAAGAGCGCGCTCGACCAGAGCTGATAAAAGGTTCTCGTAAAAAGCGTATCGCCAATGGTTCCGGCACTCAGATTCAAGACGTCAATCGCCTGCTTAAGCAATTCAATCAGATGCAAAAAATGATGAAGAAGATGAAAGGACCAGGCGGCATGATGAAGATGATGCGCGGCATGAAAGGAATGATGCCTCCGGGAGGAGGTGGGCCGGGCGGACCTGGGGGGATGCCTCCTTTCGGCCGATAAAAGCTTCTAATAGCTTCGTTAAATATCCTTAACTTTTTGACTCGTTTACTTTTAGTAAACCACGGCAAAAAGTTAAGGTATTTGCCTTGCTCTAGAAGCTTTTAAAGTTCTTGTAATGGCTAAAATCACTGATTACTTTGTTAAAAATCCTTTTCTCACTAGTTACTTACTGAAGTAAGCGCCTGGCTTGAAAAGGATTTTAGCCTCGTACTAAGTGATGTTCTCTCCCTAAAAGCTTTCTGCCATTTTAGGTAAGCTTTTATTTTTCCTCTGAAATAATTACAGTACCTTTCTTTCTTTCCTCTTGGATGTATTCTTCCATAAGCTCGATACCAGCTTTCATTTTTTTGAGATTTTCGGGCTGAATTTTCGCTGCAAATTCAAGGCAGTCTTTACCGAAGCTGCTGACAATGTCTGGGATAGTATTAGCTCCCCAGACGCTATTTATATTACATGTAACCTGAATTCTTTCGCAGGCGTTCACATTAACCTGAAGTCTGCTTCCGGTACATTTTGGGAATTCATCTTTGAGATAAGATAGGAAATTCTCGGCTATGCCAAGGTTACTATATTGTCTGTATATATCGGAGGATGACTTTACAATCTGATCTTTTTGCTCAGGTGAGATAAGAGAATTGATATGATCAAAATGCTTTGAAAGCTCTTTATTTCCGTTCTCTTTGGCTACTCTGGCCCAGGCATATGCCTTTTGAAGGTCTTTTTCACCGGTCAGTCCGTTCAAATAGACGACCGATAATATATATTGTGCATACTTGTCGCCCGCCTTGGCTAACTTTGAGTATAGCTGTTGTGATTCTTGGTATTGTTCATTTTTGAATAACTCATCTGCCTTTGCTATATCCGACTCATTAATCACGTAAAACTCTTGGTTACTTCCAAAAACTATCGAAGAGCAAGATAGTAGAACGATAGTAAGTAGTAATTTCTTGATATGCATAATCCTTTTTTCCTTTGCTTATTAAGTGATTGTCGTTTTTAGGACGTTATTGAAATTAGAATGGTGACAACAATTAATATTCATCTACTAGACAATATAATCATCAGTAGATGAAAATATACTTTAGCTAGGAAATTAATTCAGGGCCAGGTATATAATTGGCTAACCCTGATTTATCGAGCTGTGTAACAGTTTAGAAATCGAACAACTCTCCGAGCAGGCTTTTTTTCTTTTTACGCTTGTAGTGATCGTTGTCACTATATCCATGATGTGCTCGGCTTTGCTCGCGATATTTAGATTCTTTATAGTGGTCATCACGATATCTTGGCTCTTGAGCGTGAGGTTGTGGGTTTGTAGCTTGAGGTGCTGCAGCTGGCGCTGAACGCTCAATAATTTTGTCCAACTCACCACGATCCAGCCAAACACCGCGGCACTTAGGACAGTAGTCAATTTCAATTCCTTCGCGCGAGGTCATTACTAAATCAGCACCATCACAGACAGGGCATTGCATAGGGGTAACTCCTTTAACTTGATGTTTAATATATGTCTTCTTGTTTATAGCAATATTTTGGATGTTTGAGTATCAATCAAGGATAAAGATTGGTCAGCAAATGTAACAACGCTTAGTGATAGAGCTGAATGGTGAATGGATAAGTGTGCGGACTATTTAGTGTGTTCGTAAATATAAATTGTAAGGTTTCACCGAATCAGGCGAATAAGGTAGTAAATATAAGGATTTTTTAGGTAAAATCGTTTCCAAATGCCGTGTATTTAATGTAAAATTCGCGCTCTTAAAATTTTGAAAGCCTTCAAAAGCCTCGATTTCTGGCGCTTTTGGGGCTGTTTTGTACTTAAAACAGAGGATTTGAACGATATGGTAACCATTCGTTTAGCTCGTGGTGGTTCTAAAAAACGCCCATTTTACCACGTTGTAGTTGCTGATGTTCGCGCTCGTCGCGACGGCCGTTTCATTGAGCGTGTAGGTTTCTTTAACCCGGTAGCTCGTGGTAATGAAGAGCGTTTACGCCTTGATAATGACCGTATTCAACACTGGATCGGTGAAGGCGCGCAAACATCTACCCGCGTAGCGACTTTAATGAAACAAGCTGCTAAAGCTTAATTAAATCGTTCTAACAAACTGATTTAATAGGGTTTTCTATGTCACAAGCTTTTAAGCCGCTAATTGTCGGCAAATTAAACGGAGCTTCTGGCATAAAAGGGTGGGTAAAGGTTTTTTCCTATACTGACCCGAAGGAGAATATCCTGAATTATAGTCCCTGGTATTTGAAACTGGATGGCCAATGGCAACAGGTTTTAATTATCAATGGACGTGAGCAGGGAAAGACTGTGGTGGCTCAGCTTGAAGGTTGTAATGACCGTAATACAGCTGAGAGTTACCGTGGCGTTGAGATTGCAATTGATGAGTCTCAACTGCCTCAGCTTGAGGAAGGTGAATATTACTGGCGTGACCTGGTTGGGTTAACGGTGGTTAATGTTGCCGGAGACGAGATGGGAACAGTCGAGAAAATGATGGAAACGGGTGCTAATGACGTATTAGTGGTTAAAACTGCTTCGAAAGAAGAGTTGCTAATACCTTATGTTCCCGAGTATAGCGTGATCAAGGTTGATCTGGAGTCTAAGCAGATTACGGTTGACTGGGAGTTTGACGACCAGCCATGAATCACATGAGGTTCAGCGCATGAACATTCATGTGATTTCTTTGTTTCCGACCATGTTTGATGGGGTTATGGAGCAAGGCGTAGTCGGCAGAGCGGTCAAGCAGGGCAAAGTACATTTTGCTGTGACTAATCCGCGAGACTTCACAACGGATAAACATAGAACCGTTGACGATAGACCTTACGGTGGTGGGCCAGGCATGTTAATGATGACTGAACCGCTAGCCGAAGCAATTCGTTATGCTGAGACTCGCATGAGTCTTGAGACACCATCAGAACCTGTTTACAAAGTGTATTTGTCCCCACAAGGACGCCGCCTGAACCATCAGGTGGTTAAAGAATTGGCCGGAAAGCCAAACCTGCTATTTGTAGCAGGGCGCTATGAAGGGATTGATGAGCGAGTGATTGAGTCAGAAATTGATGATGAAATCTCGCTAGGCGACTTTGTTCTTAGTGGTGGTGAGATTGCAGCTATGGCTGTAATCGATGCGGTGGTCAGAATGCAGCCGGGCGTGCTCGGACATGAAGACTCTGCAAGTGAAGACTCTTTTGCGGAAGGTTTATTGGATCATCCGCATTATACAAGGCCTGAGATTTTTGAGGGCCAGCAGGTCCCGCCCATATTGCTCAGTGGCGATCATGAGAACATTCGTCGCTGGAGGCTGAAGCAATCTCTGGGGAGAACCTGGTTGAGACGTAAGGATTTGTTGGACGACATTCAACTGAATGATGAGCAACAAAAACTCTTACAGGAATTTATTGAAGAATACCAAGCAAGCGCTAACAAGTAGTCTTCGACCGATTAATTTTGAACGAGCGAGAGCTCGAATGAGGAGCATACAGCCATGAGTAACATTATCCAGCAATTAGAAGCTGAGCAAATGAACAAAGAGATCCCGACCTTTGGTGCCGGTGATACAGTTATTGTTCAAGTTAAAGTTAAAGAAGGTAACCGTGAGCGTTTACAGGCTTTTGAAGGCGTTGTTATCGCAAAGCGTAACCGCGGTCTTAACTCTGCATTCACAGTGCGTAAGATTTCTTCTGGTGTAGGCGTTGAGCGTACATTCCAATCTTACAGCCCAATGATTGACAGCATCGAAGTTAAGCGTCGTGGTGATGTTCGTAAAGCGAAAATCTACTACTTGCGTGAGCGTTCAGGTAAATCTGCACGTATTAAAGAAAAACTGGTTCTTAAAAAGTAAGATCAGTTCTTCGCTAAAAAAAGCAGTCCATTGGGCTGCTTTTTTTATGCCTCAAACTTTTATTCTGGTAAAGTTGAAGTTTACCAAGTTTTAGTTGTGGCGAGATGAGCGAATCGATTATTGAACAGTTCTGTGATCAGGTCTGGATGGAGCAGGGGTTATCCGATGCTACCTTGTCCAGCTATCGTAGTGATCTCAAATTGTTCAATCAGTGGCTCCAAAAGCAAGGCAAGGATTTGCTTCGCAGTTCACCATTCGACATCCAGCAATATTTAGCCGAGCGATATACCAAGCAATACAGTAGCCGTTCTACGGCTCGTTTTTTATCATCTGCCCGTAAGTTTTACCGTTACTTAATACAGTCGAATCAGATCAAGGTCGACCCGACACAGCAAATCGACAGCCCCAAAATTCAACCGCCAGTACCCAAGTCCCTAAGTGAAGACGAGGTGGATAGCTTGCTCAGTCAGCCTGATTTGGAGACGGCACTCGGTTTACGTGACAAAGCCATGCTGGAGCTTTTATACAGTAGTGGCCTGCGTATTACTGAGCTGATTTCAGTAGAAGTCAACCAGATTGGTTTCCAGCAGGGTGTAATGCGAGTGATTGGTAAGGGCAACAAGGAGCGATTAGTTCCGATTGGCGAAGAAGCATTACAGGCAATATCGCTATATATCAGACATGGTCGAGCAGAGCTGGCAAACGAAAAAGTTTGCGACTGGTTGTTTTTGAGCACCAGAGGGCAGAGAATGACGCGCCAGACTTTCTGGCATCGAATTAAGCTTTATGCCAAAACTGCAGGAATCAGAAAGCATTTATCGCCGCATACCTTACGTCATGCTTTTGCCACACACCTACTGAATCATGGGGCTGATTTGCGTACACTGCAAATGTTGTTAGGGCACAGTGATTTGTCAACCACACAAATCTATACTCACGTCGCTAAGGAACGGCTCAAGCAGCTCCATAGCGAGCATCATCCACGAGGTTGATGGTTATTAAAACCCATGTTTAGGGTGTAAATGTTTGTAAATCGGCTTAAAAGTTAGCTAGCGACTGGCTAGAATGGCATTCTTAACAGGTGTCTATATTTCTTAAGTTCACCTTTCCATAAATTCATTACGCATCTGAGTGGAGTCCCTATCAAGATGAAAAATCTGTTAATTATATTGATGCTTAGCTTAACTATTCCTTTAGCCTCTGCAGCTACCAAGGCTCTGAGTGAAGAGGAAGTTAAAGTGATGTTAGAAGCGCGTTTCCCGGGTGCATCGATAGACCATGTTTCTCCCTCAGAGGTGGACTCTCTGTATTCCTTCATGTTGCAAGGTGATCTTTATTATGTATCAAATGATGGGAAGTACCTGATCGATGGCAAAATGCTTGATATTTCAACAGAGCAAATTCGAAATATCTCACAGGAACGAATTTCTCAGCTCGATCAAATGAAGTCACCGATGCGTAAACGTGAAATGGCTAAGCTGAAAGATGAAGATATGGTTATTTTCAAAGCACCAAATGAAGAGCATGTCATTAGTGTTTTCACCGATATAGATTGTGGCTATTGCCAAAAAATGCATCGTGAGCGTGATGATTATTTAAGCCGGGGCATTACCATTCGCTATTTAGCATTCCCGCGCGCTGGATTAAAATCAAAATCAGCGGACAAACTACAAGGGATATGGTGCGCTAAAGATCAGCAGACAGCCATGACTGAAGCCAAGCTAGAGCGAAAGTACCGTGAAGGTAGTTGTACGACACCATTTGCTGAGCATATGAGCTTAGTCAGAAAGTTTGGTATTCGAGGAACGCCTGGCATTATCCTCGAAAATGGCGACTTAGTGGGTGGTTACCTGCCAGCTGAAATCATGCGCCAGCGTTTGGATCAGCTTAAGAAAGACACCAAGTAATAGTATTTTAGAATTCGAATGCCTGTTTTGTCACTTGATGAAGCAGGTTTTTTTGTGCTTGCGGCAATTAAAATCAAGGATAAAGCAGGGCTAAAACCTTGCGCCCGTCGCTGGCTAGAATAGTGAATGTTCGACAGGCCGCATCAGTTGCCATCACTTCCAGCGGAGTTCCCATCATTTGCGCTTGCTCCAAAAGATCCCAAGATGGAAACTGCTGATTTTTGCCGGTGCCTAAAATTACCACTTCATAATCGCTAATCTTTAGCTCTTCCAGTAACTCTTTATTAAGTTCGCTTGAATCCACCGGTAGTACATTCTCACGCAACACATCGAGCCCTACAACAATTGGGTCCTGATATGTCGCATCATTGATCATAATAGAGCCTGGGCTATAAGAGCGTATCTTGTAGCTCCCAGTGTTATTATCCAGCGAAAGATCCATGGGTGGTTTTCATCTATTGGAAGGAATCCCTATAATAGCAACTCATTGAACGCTGGATCAAAGTGTGAATTCGACAATTAACGATGACTCTATGAAAAAAATAATTCGACAGCGGCAGCCACAAGAAAGCACTAGCCCTTTGACCACTAGTTCTGTCTTGAATCGAATCTATTCCAATCGCGGAATACAAGACGCTGCTGAGCTTGATTATAACCTGAGCCAACTCCTTCCTTATCATGATCTGAAGGGGATTGATGTGGCTGTGGAGCTATTAGTCGAAGCTATTACTGAGCAAAGGCGCATATTGATTGTCGGGGATTTTGATGCTGATGGTGCAACCAGCAGTGCTTTGACCAAACTGGTATTGACTGACTTCGGGGCAAAGTATGTGGAATTCCTGGTGCCGAACCGATTTGAGTTTGGTTATGGTCTATCGCCTGAGTTAGTTGAGGTCGCCAAGGAGTTAAATCCAGATTTGATTGTTACAGTAGATAATGGGATTTCCAGTATTGCTGGGGTGAAAGCGGCACAAGAGGCCGGCATTAAGGTACTTATTACAGATCATCACTTGGCAGGTGATGAATTGCCGCAAGCGGATGCCATTGTGAACCCCAATCAGCCGGGAGACACTTTTCCTAGCAAAAATATGGCCGGTGTAGGTGTTGTATTTTATGTCTTGCTGGCATTGCGTGCTCGTTTACGCGATATCAACTGGTTTACAACACAAGCTATCGAAGAACCGAATTTGGCGCACAACCTTGACATAGTGGCGCTGGGAACTGTTGCTGACGTGGTGCCACTTGATAGCAATAATCGTTTGCTGGTGCATCATGGCTTGCGATTAATTCGAGCTGGTCGCTGCCGACCTGGTATCAGTGCTTTATTGCAATTAGCAAAACGACAACTGCACAAAGTGACAGCCACCGATTTAGGGTTTGCGGTAGGCCCTCGGCTTAATGCAGCCGGAAGATTAGA
Organism: Kangiella koreensis DSM 16069; assembly: GCF_000024085.1. Taxonomy (NCBI): domain Bacteria; kingdom Pseudomonadati; phylum Pseudomonadota; class Gammaproteobacteria; order Kangiellales; family Kangiellaceae; genus Kangiella; species Kangiella koreensis. Next base: position 878,124 of record NC_013166.1, read on the forward strand.
TGATATGTCGATTGGCATTGAGTGTTTGTTGGCAGACGACAGCAAAACAGCAAAAGAGTTAGCGGATACGTTGCATAGCTTAAACAGCGACAGGCAGCAAGTTGAACAGGAGATGCAGGATGAAGCGCTCTCTAAGTTGGAAGAGGTTGACTGGCATGCTGGAGAGTTTGCACATTCGGTATGTTTATATGAGCCACATTGGCATCAAGGTGTTGTGGGGTTGTTAGCCTCGCGAATTAAAGAGAAAGTGAACAAACCTTGTATCGTTTTTGCCAATGCTGATGAAACTAGCATTAAAGGTTCGGCCCGCTCGGTGAAGGAGGTTCACATACGTGATGCTTTAGCGCTGGTAGATAGTCGTCACCCCCAGTTAATAGAAAAGTTTGGCGGGCATGCTATGGCTGCAGGCTTATCATTGGCTCTGGATAAATTAGAACAGTTTCAGCAAGCTTTTGAGAAAGCGGTGACTGATGTGTTGGGAGGAAGAGCGATAGAGGATGTCATCGAGACCGATGGCGAGCTGATGCCACAAGAGCTGACCATCGAGACTGCCGTAGAGTTAACTCAGGCAGGTCCATTCGGACAAGGATTTCCAGAGCCAGCATTTGATGGTGAGTTTGAAGTCTTGAATCATCGGATTGTTGGTGAGAACCATTTGAAATTGACCTTGCAAAAATACGGCCAGCAAGATCCAATCCAAGCGATTGCTTTTAGAATCGATGTGGAAGACTGGTTGTCACAGCCCGCACAAAAAATACGAGCTGTGTATAAGCCTGACATTAATGATTATTATAATGTTCCCGAGTTGCAGCTCATGATTCAATATTTTGAGCGTTTAGCTTGAGTCTGATATGCCGCTAAATAGAAGCTGACTTTTATCAGGACTCTCGCTCAGGGATTGCTGCGTCGCAAGCTTCGGCATCTCCGGTCCAGTTAGACGCCACTACACGGCCTTCCTGGTTATAACCCACCTGCACCCGACAGTGAACTTCTTTACGACCGCCAAACAGAGTAGTGCCAATGCTGCCAAAGAAGTTACCACCAAAGCCACCCACTCCGACCCGCATAGAGGGCTTATTTTTGATATCTCTGGTATTCCATTCCGCATAAGTTAAATCATTAACTTGTTGCTCACCTGTTGGTAGTCCCCAGGTTTGAATAATCGTTTCAATATTTGCGCCTTGCCAGGCAGTTAGCTTGCTATCAACTTCTGCAGGTTGAACGGTACTACAGGCGGATAAACTTAACATGGCAAATCCTGCCAATACGAGTGAAGTTTGCTTATTCATATACTGTCCTTAATGGTTCGCAGTGTTGGTTAATTTTTGCACGTCACTAACAGTGATACTAGTAATAGTCTGAACTTTTGCTGAATTCGTGATACTTATGTAAAATTTTTACCTTAAGTTAGAATCTATTCATGGACTTCTATAGAATGTATCGCAGTCATTAATAATTTTGAAATCAAGAGGTTAACATGCAATTACCCGTGGACACAGAGCAGCTGACCAGTTTTGCTCAAAGCAGTTGGCAAGTGATGCTAGATTATGCACCTAAAGTGATATCAGCGCTGGTAGTGCTGGTCATTGGTTTGATCATTATTCGTATGATCGTCAATGCTGTTCGTAAAGGCTTTCAAAAGAAAAACTTCGATGTGACGTTGCAACGTTTCCTGGTTAGCTTGATAAGTATTTTGCTCAAAGCTGCGCTGGTCATCACTGTTATTGGTATGCTTGGCATACAAATGACGACCTTTGTAGCCATGTTAGGTGCAGCCGGTTTAGCGATTGGTTTGGCTCTGTCAGGAACCTTGCAGAACTTCGCCGGTGGTGTAATCCTTTTGATTTTACGTCCATACAGAGTGGGCGACTTTGTTGAAATGCAGGGGCACTCAGGAACAGTCAAAGAGATTCAGATTTTTAACACCATTTTGACTACTCCGGATAATAAAACCATTATTATCCCTAATTCACCAATTTCTACAGGCTCTATGATTAACTACAGCACGCAGCCGAAACGCCGTGTTGATTTCACCATTGGCATTGGCTATGACGATGATATTGATACTGCGCGTAATGTGATTCTTGCTGTTATTGATAAAGACGACCGCATTCATAAAGATCCCGAGCCATTTATAGCGGTATCTGCTCTAGCTGATAGCTCAGTTAATTTTGTATTAAGAGTTTGGGCTGATAGTGGCGATTACTGGGGCGTATATTTTGAAAACTTGGAAGCTATCAAAAAGGCGTTAGATGCCAATAACATCAGTATTCCCTATCCTCAGCGAGATGTGCACTTACATACTGTTGAAAAATAGACCATTTTTTGAATATCAAAGGCGTCTTAGGACGCCTTTTTTAATGCGATGAAGGTAATCTCATGGAAAAGAGGGTGCCAATAACGGCTAGAAACTGTACAATTAGCGCCCAATTTTTATCGGGTAGAGTTGTCTTTCTCTGCCGAAGTTTGTGATACGAGTCAGGTGGTTATGCAAGTACATTTAAGCGCGTTAGGGTGTCGATTGAATGAAGCGGAGCTTCAAAACTGGGCGAATTCTTTCCAGCGTTTGGGCTTGTCTTTGACCTCTGAGGTAGATGCTGCGGATTTGATTGTATTGAATACTTGCGCAGTAACTGCTGAGGCTGCCCGTAAATCTCGCCAAACAGTACGCCGTTTCCACCGCGCCAATCCACAAGCTCGTAAGGTTGTCACAGGTTGTTATGCTTCATTAGAACCTGAAGAAGTTGCTCAGATTATGGGTGTTGATCTGGTGGTTGTGAATGAAGACAAAGATGCCTTGGTAGAACAAGCTAAGCAACTTCTTGATATTCCTGCGATGCCAGAGTTTGCTACTGAGCCAGGCGAAAGTGCCTTATTTGCGCGTAATCGCGAGCGCGCCTTTATTAAAATTCAAGACGGCTGTCGCTATCGTTGCACCTACTGCATCGTGACAGTAGCGCGCGGTGAAGAGCGTAGTCGAACCATTCAAGATTTAGTAGATGAAGTGAATCAGTTGCACGCTGAAGGAGTGCAGGAAATTGTCCTAGCAGGTGTACACGTTGGTGGTTATGGCTCTGATATAGACTCAAGTTTATATGAATTAGTGGAAACCATATTGCGTGACACCGATATGCCACGCATTCGCTTTGCTTCGGTTGAGCCATGGGATTTAGGGGAGAACTTTTTTGAGTTGTTCGCTAACCCTCGATTAATGCCACACATGCACCTTCCCATTCAAAGTGGAGCCGACACCGTCTTAAGACGTATGTCTCGCCGTTGCAAAACCTCCTCTTTTAGCGAGCTTGTGAACCAAGCAAAAACGCAGGTTGCAGGATTTAACGTGACTACCGATGTGATTGTCGGCTTCCCCGGCGAAACTGACGAAGAGTTTGAGTTAACCATGCAGTATATCGAAGAGGTAGGCTTCGGGCATATTCACATTTTTACCTATTCCGACCGTGAAGGGACCAAAGCTGCCCGACTACCGGGAAAAATCACTAAGGAGATCAAGAAAGAACGTAGCCATCGACTGCATGAATTAGCGGCTAGACTAAAAGTTGCAGAGTTAGAGCGTCAGGTGGGTTTAATCGTTCCAGTGCTTTGGGAGAGCTCTAATCAATACACCGAAGAGGGCAATCAACGCTACTTTGGCTATACGCCTAACTATCATAAAATTGCCACAGAAATTCCTCCAGGTTTGAGTCCTGAAAGAACCATTCTTAATACAAAAATAGAAAGTGTTGATGCTGAACATGGCTATTTGAATGGGCTAATTATTGATGAGATTCCTCGGCAGGAGTCGCCGGTTATTCAAGTTAGAACGATCGGGTAGATTGTGTGGTTAATGGCATGAAAAAAGGGCTGGTTTCAGCCCTTTTTTTGTATCTGTTATGCTTAATTATCTGCTGTTTCGGGTTCTTCGGGGTTCAAAAAACGCTCTGCTTCTTTATTGATGATTTCTAGTTCGGCCAGTAGTTCCCCGTGTAACTCTTCCAGTTTGTTGTATTGCTGTTTCTTCAGTCGGGTTTCATAAACATTGCTGAGGTGTTTGAGTTTTGGGGTTCCAACATAACAGCTTGCTCCGTGTAGTTTATGAACATGTTGCAAGAGTTGATCAAAGTCTTGGGATTGGTAAGCAGCATGGATATTGCGACCAGTTTCAAAGTTTGAATCTACCAACATTTTTAGCATATCGATTGCCAGCTGCTCATTGTTGTTGGCCAATTTTAAACTTAAACTCCAATCCAATGTTTGGTCCTGTTCTGCTTCGTCTAGCTTCCTTTCTTCCGGCTCGGTTGGAGTGAGGTCGGAAGCAGCTTGAGTCCATTTGAGCAACAAGTTAATTAAAGCCTGCTCGGAAACGGGTTTGGTCATGTAGTCATCCATTCCAGCTTCAAGTAGTTGCTCGCGTTCGCTGGCCATTGCATGTGCAGTTAAAGCTATGATTGGAGTATTCAGGTTTGTGCGATTGGCTCGGATTGTGCGGGTGGCTTCAAGTCCGTCCATTTCCGGCATCTGAATATCCATTAAGATAGCGTCGTAAACTTTGTTTTTACTGAGTGATACTGCCTGCATACCACTTTCAGCAGCATCAACTTTAATATTTAGATCCTGGAGCAGAGTAGTCACCAGGCGCAAATTCGCAGGGTTATCATCAACTGCTAATACATAAATATTTTTCAGTAAGCTGGCATCGCCAATTACAGTTGGAGCAGGCTCTTTACCAGAAGCAGCAAGTGGTGTTTTCAGTAGTTCAATCAATGAATTATACAATGCGCGATGGGTGACCGGTTTGGTCATGGCACGACTGACGCCAATCGAGTGCAGGTGTTCAAGGAAGTCAGCGTTTCCAGCCGTGCTAAAGGTAATGACCGGGCAAAGTAGCTGAGTTTGAGCCTTATTACAGATGTACTCAAGTTGTTGTTGGCGACGGCGGAAGCGCTGACCACCAATGACTATAAGCTCAATACTTTTGCCACTTTGGCTGTATAGATCAATTTCTGTCATCAGGTCATCAATCTTATCGAAAGAGCGCACCAACATGCTCCAGTCTTCAAGAATTTGAGTGATCGACAATCGGGTCGAAGGATGAGGGTCGAATACCAGCACTGATTTGTTGGCCAGGAATTCACCTGTCAGGCCATCTTCTGGAAGTGAGTCTGTACGCTCACATTGCAAAGTAAACCAGAAAGTTGAGCCATCGCCAGCAGTGCTGTTTACACCAATGTTACCACCCATCTTTTCAACCAGTGATTTAGAGATCACCAATCCCAGACCAGTGCCACCAAACTCGCGCTTAGTTGAACTGTCGGCCTGACTGAATGCTTTAAACAGGTTGCGCTGTTGTTCTTGAGTTAAGCCAATGCCAGAATCTTTAACCTGAACTTTAAGTTTAAGCCCTTTTTGATTTTCTGACTCAACTTCGGCATACAGCTCAACACTTCCGGATTTAGTAAACTTAATGGCGTTATTAACGAGATTGGTAATGATCTGTTTGATTCGAATTGGGTCGCCCAGCAAAGCTTTGGGAACATCGGAGTAAATAAGCGAAACTAGCTCAATGCCTTTCTTATTGGCGTTGGGTCCTAACATCCTGAATATGTCATCAACACACTCACGAAGGTCAAAGGGGTAACGTTCAAAGGACATTTTACCGGCTTCAATTTTTGAGTAATCGAGAATGTCATCAATAATTGATAATAAGCTGGTGGCAGAGCGTTTAATATCAAACAGGAAGTCTTTTTGTTTATTGTTTAGTTCGGTTTTCAACAGCAGTTCAGTGAAGCCAATAACGCCATTCATTGGGGTGCGGATTTCATGGCTCATATTGGCCAAAAATTCAGTCTTGATACGACTGGCTTCTAGCGCCTGGCGACGTGCAATGTCCAGCTCGAGGTTATTTACTTCTAGGGTTTCTAAGGTTTCACGCAAATCTTCGGTTGCCTGGTCAACAGCCAATTGCATTTCTTCCTGATTGTGCTCCATATTCTCAGCCATCAGGTTGATACCTTCTTGCAGAGTTAATAGTTCAGCACTGGCTTCAGATTCAAGTCGAGTATCAAGGTGACCGTCTTTGATACGGTTAATCCCTTCGACCATCTTTTCAATTGGAGTCGTGACACTCATCGACATTCTGCGGGCGAGGAAGCCACCAATTAAGAGTCCAATGATGGTAATGAATAGGGTGGTTAAAATAGTGTTGTAACGACTAATGGCAGAGAACTCGTTGGTCATCATCACTGCAACATAACCTAACAGTTGGGCGTTGGCCTGGCTGTAATTCTGCCAGGACTCATAATTTTCTGGGAACTTGGAAATGATCGGGGCATAGAACAGTTTGCCATGTTCACTGTCAGAGGTGCGGGCAAATCGCATTAAGTTATTAGAAGAGCCGGATCTAGCAAGAGAGTAGGGATTGTCAAAACTCATTTCACTAAGCATTTCAGCGGAACCGACTGATGCTAGTACACGATTGTTTTGGTCATAAATGGCCACTGCCATTAAGTCTTTGTCATTATCGCGTGCTGCTTGCGCCATTTCAGCCAGATTCTTCTCATCCAGGGTGATCAGGCCGTACTCACTGGCCAGGGCCAGGTGAGTAGCGATGGTCTTTCCGCGAGCGGATAGGGAATATTTACTGTCGTTGATGTGATTGCTTATGAAGAGAGTTCCTAACAACAGGGCAACCAAAATAGTTGGCGTTAACGCCAACGTCATGATCCGTTTACTTATTCCCCACTCTTTCATCTATTGTTCCATCTCGTGATATACATTTTCTAATGTTTCGATCTGACCAATTAACTCACCTAAAGTCAATTCTGAAAAACCGAGTAACTTGGCAATCCGACGATTAGCATCTAACACGAACTTATCTGGATATTGATATCGCTCTTTAACTTGATTCTTCTCGATCTGATAAATTAAATCAGCCGTTTGCTCGCCTATTGTATAGGGCTTGCTAAATAATGCCAGCATCGCGCCTTCCTGCAACATATTCTGCGAGTTTCCTATCACTATCAATCGGTGGCGAAAGCTATTGACCAGCAGGGATTTTCGCGAGCGACCAGGCGGATAAATCCTATCAGTATCATGCAGCATAATACGGCAACAGCTGATCAATTGATTAATGGCATCCAGCGTTTTTAATTGCGGATTAACCACTAGTGGTTTGTAGGGTAAATTAAAGAAGCGAGATAATTGCTGGTAGCGTGTCTTCAGGTAGCTATTTTGGTCACTAAAAAAGGATGCCGTTTGTGCTTGATAAATGTTAAGGCTCTTAATTAAGGCAAAATAACGAACGAGTGGTTGTTCATGCGTTATGGCATAAAACCCATCATGCGGATTTTGGCGTAGTATTTCGATGCTATCCGCTGTATTCATCAGAGCAATAATCGGACGATCTGTTTGTACACTCATAACTCGGTCTAGGGCTTCCTGCCCAACAGTAATAATATAATCCGCCTCTGTATTACTTATGTAGCTCGCCCAATTAGGTTGCTTTTGCCAGAACAGCAGATTTTGCTTGAGTCCAATATCGTATTTATCAAGCAGGTTTTGCTTAAGGCTAAACAGTAGTTCTTGCTCTTGTGGGCTTGAGTAAGGGCCTAAAACATCCACTGAAATGACCTTGCGTGTAGGGTGTTCAGCCACAGCAAACGGCCCGAGCAATAGCAGGCCTATAATCAATGACACTGTGTAGAACCACGGCATGTCTTTCAAAGGTGATTTCTCCAAGCTTTTTCTGGCAAAGTCGTTATAATGTGGGGCTTTCGTTGCATAATCTACCTTGCCCTATGGATATAGGCAAGTAAAGGCCTTAGGCTCCTAATCCCGAGGTCAGAGAATGGCCAGACTAAGGCTAAATAAATAGATAGGCATTATGAATATATTTGTATTTGATATTGAAACGATTCCCGACATTGAAACAGGTCGTTTACTCAATGAGTTTGAGGGCTTGTCCGATGAAGATGTGGTCACTGCCATGGAGCATTTGCGCTATCAGCAAACCGGCAATACCTTCCAGCCTTTGTACTTGCAAAAAGTGGTTGCGATTTCAGCAGTATTTCGTCATGGCGATAAGCTAACGGTCTGGTCTCTGGGCGACGAGCAGGCGGATGAGAAAGAAATCATTCAACGCTTTTTCGATGGAATTGACCGTTTCACGCCAACCATCGTTTCATGGAACGGCTCAGGCTTCGATCTACCGGTTTTGCACTATCGCGCCATGAAACATAATATCGCCGCGCCAAAATACTGGGATACTGGCGAAATGGACAGTCAGTTCAAGTGGAACAACTATATTAGCCGTTACCATAGCCGCCATCTGGATTTAATGGATGTGATTGCCAGCTATAATCCACGCGCCAACGCACCCCTCGATAAAATCGCCAGCATGCTGGGCTATCCCGGCAAAATGGGCATGAGCGGCGCCAAAGTGTGGGAAACCTTCCATCAGGGCAATCTCAAGGCGATCCGCGATTACTGCGAAACTGATGTTCTCAATACTTATCTGGTGTATCTGCGCTTTGAAGTGATGCGCGGTAATTTAAGCCAGCAAGATCTGGAAGCAGAAGAGCAAAAGTTAAAAGAGTATTTAACCAGCGAAGACCAACCACACTTTAATGAATTCCTCGAAGCCTGGTCATAAGCCAGGCTTTTATATTTACCTATGGTCAACAGCACCGTATTTATCAATCTAATTGAGAGTTAATCATGGCAAGAAGACGTCGTAGAAAGCCGTTACCGACCGAACCCGTCAATGCAACCATACATGCGTTCTCGCACGAAGGCCGCGGGATTTGTAGTGTAGAAGGCAAAACGGTTTTTGTAGACAATGCCCTTAAGGGCGAAGAAGTGTCTTTTCAATACACCGAAAAGCGGGGCAAATTTGACGAAGGCGTTGCCATTGAAATTTATAAAGCTTCAGAAGACCGCGTAACCCCACCTTGTGAACATGCTGATATCTGTGGCGGCTGCAGCCTGCAACACATGAGTAATTCGGCGCAAATAGCGCATAAGCAAAATGTATTGGTTGAGCAGTTAGATCATTTCGGTGGTCATTCCTACAAAACAGACGATTATGAGCTGGTTGAACCGCTTCAGGCAGACGTACTTGGCTATCGTCGTAAAGCACGCTTAGGCGTTAAATTTGTACCCAAGAAAGGTGGTGCACTAGTGGGCTTTCGTGAAAAACGTAGCAGCTTCTTAGCCACTATCGATTCCTGTGTGGTGCTCGACCCGCGTGTGGGTCAATTAATCACGCCACTGAAAAATATGATCAGTGAACTCGACAGCAATGACAAAACTGCACAGCTTGAAGTCGCCATGGGTGATGACCAGGTGGCATTGGTTGTTCGTCATCTGGTGCCATTAACCGAAAAAGATCAAAACCTCTGGATCGAATTCGGTAAAGAGCATGGCCTCTATATTTATCTGCAACCCAAAGGTCCAGATACGGTTCACCTATTGTATGGGCCAGACACTCGCGACTGGCTGTCCTATCGACTCGAAGACTATGATGTGGAAATGTTGTTCCACCCCATGGACTTCACTCAGGTTAACGACAGCATCAACTCGAAAATGGTTAAACGCGCTATCGAGTGGTTAGAGCCAAAAGCAGACGACCGAATTCTAGATTTGTTCTGTGGCCTGGGAAACTTCACCATCCCGTTAGCGACTCAAGTGCAAAACGTGGTTGGCGTTGAAGGCAGCGAAGCCATGGTCAAAAGAGGGCAAATGAACGCCAAACACAACGGCCTCAGTAACGTAGAGTTCTATGCCACCAACCTACAAGATGACTTCACCCAGGAAGAATGGGCGCAACAAGGCTTCAATAAAATCCTCATCGACCCACCAAGAAGTGGTGCATTAGATGTGGTGCAAAACATCACCCGCTTTAACCCAGAGCGAATCGTCTATGTATCCTGTAACCCAGCAACACTAGCGCGCGATGCCGGTGAGTTAAAAGAGAAGGGTTATAAGTTGGTGAAGGCAGGGGTTATGGATATGTTTCCGCATACATCCCATACAGAATCCATCGCCCTATTTGAAAGGGGCTAAAATAACTTTATGCTTTGTTAGAGAGTTGCTCAAGATGCTCAATGACCTACTAGGTCACCTCCGCTCTTTCGCAACTCTTTGCCGCGAACTTAAGCATTTTAGTTCTTTCTTGCCTGTAAAGTTAATGGTAAATGTTCAGCTAAAACTTTTGTAATATCTCTATTATCTTGTCACCCCGTGGTTTAACCACGGGGTCCAGTGACTTTAATCAAAAGTTGGGATTTATTCCTTATACTAATTTTAAAACAACTACCAATATATTTTGTCGCAGTTTAGATAGTATTCATAGTTATCGAAGTCAAACTGGAATTCGTCGATAAAAATCACTGAATTCTCGGGTGTAATTTTAAAACTATGGTTGCCAGGGTGTTCTGCTGATAAGCCAAGGCCTATTTTAATTTTATTTCTGGTCATTTTCTTGAGAAGTATTTCGTCATCAACAAACTCATCGCCTTTTTTCACTACATCTATATAAAAATCGCACTTATCCATTAGGTACATTGGCTCTATCTCTTCAACGAATAACCCTATTGTATGGACCTTGTCCTGTACCTCGGCAGATAATTCGTTACATAACACATACATGTAAAAGTCAAAGCCAAATCTTAAACTAAATTTATTATTGATTTCTAATCTACAAGACAGAAAGTGCCTCAAGTTCATTCTTATAATAGTTTCTATTTCGGATAGCCCAACAGACTTATCCTCATACACTTCAACTTCCAAAAACTCATCCTCTCTAAGCCATGCATTATCACTTCGCGATAATGACCACTTTGTATAGCTATTATCAAGATCGACAACTCTTAGATGGTTAATCGATAAAGATTTAAGAACTTCAAGAATAGATAGGACATATTTCTCTTCAATTACAAAAAAGTCTGACTTTGTGGCTTTGACTCCATTAAAAGCTTTTCCTATTTGCTCAGGCTCAGTCCATTCGTCAATCAGAAAATGACCGTGTTCATTTCTATTTATAGGGTTATATTTAGTAATTCTGTAATCACGCATATTGAGCTTGGCTTCCTAATATTTTTATGAGGTAAGAGTTTAGTTTATTTGTTTTTACCCTTCACCCCAATGTCGCATCTAGATACATCATCAGGCCAAAGCCAATCAGTAGTGCGAAAGTCGCACGGCTGGCGAATTCTCCGCGGTGGGTTTCGGGGATGATTTCGTTGCTGATGATGAATAGCATAGCTCCTGCAGCGAAGGCGAGTGAGAAGGGTAGGAAGATGCCTGAGAAGGTTGAGGCGAGGGTGCCAATAAAACCGCCGATGGGTTCGGCAAGTCCTGTGACAAAGGCGATGAAGAAGCTGGTGTGTTTCGTGTAGCCGACGGATAGGAGTGATAGGGCGACGGCGAGTCCTTCGGGGATATTTTGTATGCCGATCCCAATGGCGAGGTTGTAGCCATTGTTAATATCTTCGCCGGCGAACCCTACGCCAACGGCCATTCCTTCTGGAAAGTTGTGTAGTGTGATGGCGATGATAAACAACCAGATGCGGCTTAGTTTTTCAGTGTCGGGGCCTTCATGACCGGCCTGAAAGTGTTCATGGGGAACGTATTGGTGAATCAAGTATAGGGCTATTGCGCCACACATAATGGCGAAAACCACCCAGGCGACCGCATAGTCTTTGCTGGAAAAATGGATTTCACCATAATTAATTGCAGGGATGATCAGTGAAAATATGGAGGCTGCCAGCATGATCCCTGCTGCAAAACTGAGCATGGAGTCTTCAACCTTCGGTGAGAGTGTCCGCACAAAGTAAACGCCTATAGCACCTACCGCGGTCATCATTCCCGCTATGAGGCTTGCTATGACTCCAGTTATGATTATATCCATTGTTTTGCCAGTTCTTATTTGTTGCCACTAAATTAACACAAGATTGGGCCTGGCTGAATTATTCCGGGAGCCAGTAAAAACCATCACACTTGCTTACACCCTGATGACTTTTTCTCCCTTCCAATAAAAACTAATACTGCTAATATAGCTCTTCACCATATTGTTCGTAACATGAAGGTTTAAAAACAAGGACATAACTAGAATCTGCTATGAAACGTAAAGATCACGATATATTTGAGCTGGTTGAGAGTTCTCAGTTTTCGTTTGAGCAATGGCTTGAGTTGAATCAGCTGACCCTTGACGGTAAGCCGAAGTCTAAGATGGCTAAGGCGGTGACGATGGCTGAGCAGAATGTATCGGTGACTCCTGTTTTAAAGCTCAATACGTTAGCTGCTGGTCTTGAACTGGCTGAGGTGTTGACGCATTTCAATGCGGACCCAGATACTTTGACTGCGGCGATTTTATTGCCGTCTGTGATTGCCGGTTCAGTCAAAATTGAGACTATTAAGGATAAAGTAGGCTCCACCATTGCTGGTCTTGTGGAAGGTGCTGGCCAGATGGAGGCTATGCGTAGTTTGCAACAGGAAACCGGGGCTGAGAATGACCAGCAGCAGGTAGAAAGTCTGCGTAAGATGCTGCTTGGAATGGTCAATGATGCGCGAGTAGTATTGTTAAAGCTGGCTGACCGGGTCGTCTCTCTTCGTCATATCAAAGATACTAATCGTGAAACGCAGCTGACCTTTGCTCGGGAAACTAAAAACATTTTTGCACCACTGGCCAATCGCTTGGGTATTGGTCAGCTTAAGTGGGAACTGGAGGATTTGTCTTTCCGTTATCTTGAGCCAGAAGCTTATTTATCGATAGCCAAAAACTTAAAAGAAAAACGGGTTGATCGCGAACGCTATATTGATGATGTCACTCAGTTGCTTGAGGAAAAACTTAAAGAAGAGAATATCAAAGGCGAAGTCAGTGGTCGTGTAAAACATATTTACAGCATCTGGAAGAAAATGACTCGAAAGAAGGTTGGCTTTGAGGAAATTTATGATGTGCGTGCGGTAAGAATTCTGGTTGAGCGCGTGCAGGACTGTTATGGCGCTCTCGGTATTGTGCATGGCGAATGGCAGCATATTCCGAAAGAGTTTGATGATTATGTTGCAACTCCAAAAGAAAATGGCTATCGCTCAATTCATACTGCGGTAGTTGGGCCTGAAGGTAAAATTTTAGAGATTCAGATTCGTACTTTCCAGATGCATGAGGAATCGGAAAAAGGCATTGCTGCGCACTGGGCTTATAAAGAAGGCGCCAATTTAGCTAAAGTGGGTGTGGACGATAAGATTGCCTGGATGCGTCAACTGTTAGAGTGGCAAAGTGAACTGGCGGACGTTAATGCCGATGAGTTGATGCATGAGTTCCAGAGTTCGGTGTCAGAAGATCGTGTGTTTGTATTTACGCCACAAGGAAAGGTGATCGATTTACCGGCAGGCAGCACGCCCATCGATTTTGCTTATCGCATTCATAGTTCGATAGGTCATCGATGCGTTGGCGCTAAAATTAATGGACGAATCGTACCATTAACCTATCAGGTGCAGACCGGCGAAGTGATTGACATCATGACGCAAAAAGAAGAGTCGCCCAGTCGCGACTGGTTGATCCCACACAATGGCTATATCAATAGCAGTCGTACACGACATAAAATTCAGCAGTTTTTTAACAAGCTGGATCAAGAAGATAATGCCAATGCGGGCCGTCTACTTTTGGAAAAAGAATTAGCGCGTAATCACTTGGCCAATGTGCCGCATCAAGAGCTGGCTCAAAAATTGCATTTAGCCAGTGATGTGGAAATGTACACTAAGATCGGCACAGGCAATATGGGTATTACGCAGGCTATCAATCGTGCTAAAGAGTTGCTTGAAGCAAAGCAACCGCAACGTGACATCAAGCCGGTTCTGCGCAAGAAATCAAAGCGTAAATCTTTCAGTGATGTGTCGGTGTCAGGGGTTGGTGACTTGCTGACCAGTATTGCCAAATGCTGTAAACCGGTGCCGGGTGAAGACATTATTGGTTATGTCACTCAAGGCCGCGGCATTGTGATTCACCTGAAAGACTGTACTCACGCCAAGAAAGCGCTGCGTGACAAACCTGAGCGAATTATTCCGGTCCAGTGGGAGGCTGAATCAACCAATGCTTATGCGGTGGATTTAGTGATCACCGCCATGGACCGAAAAAGCTTGCTCAAAGATATCACAACAATTCTTGCCAATGAGAACGCTGGTGTAACTGACTTATCCACCAGCAAGCGTGGAGAGCAGGTTCAGATCAACATCGAAGTTGAGCTATCACAGCTTGAAGATTTGCAGCGTGTCATTACACTGCTCAAGCAACTGCCCAATATTTTCAAAGTCGAACGCCGACGTGGATAAGCTATAACTATGAGTGATCCCCAAGTTTTAACTTCATTACCGCAGACCCACCGTTTAATGACCATTATGCAGGCTCTGCGTGATCCGATCTCAGGCTGCCCCTGGGATCGCAAGCAAACTTATGAAACCATTGTTCCCTACACGCTTGAAGAAGCCTACGAAGTAGCAGATGCCATTGAACGTGGTGACTTTGAGGAGCTTCATGGTGAATTGGGCGACTTGCTGTTTCAGGTCATCTTTTATGCCCAGATTGGACAAGAAGAGGGGCGCTTTGATTTTGAGTCGATTGCTGAAAAAGTGTCTAACAAGCTTGTTAGTCGTCACCCACACGTTTTTGGTGATAAAGACTTCTCAACCGATGAAGAATTAAAAAAGCACTGGGAACAACAGAAGCATCGTGAGCGCCAGGGAAAAGATGAGTCCAATACCAGTTTACTGGATGATCTCCCCAAACACTTTCCGGCTTTGTCACTGGCCCAGAAAATGCAAAAGCGTGTTGGTCGGCATGGTTTCGACTGGCCTGAAGTTAGTGGAGTGATTGAAAAAGTCGAAGAAGAAATAGCGGAACTCAAGCAAGCTATCGCCAATAATGACCAACAAAACATCGAAGAAGAGATTGGTGACCTGTTATTTTCCTGCGTGAACCTATCGCGCCACCTTAAAGTCGATGCCGAAGCCGCGCTACGCAAAAGCTCGCGTAAATTTGAAGGGCGCTTTAGAAAGCTCGAAGACTATTTGGCTAAGCAGGATTTAACTGTGGATAGCGCCACTCTGGAACAGCTGGACGAGGGGTGGCGACAGATAAAGTGAGCTTCACCACACTTGATCATTCAGCTGTTTTTCTATGTATCCATTATTGATAGCTTAATAAATGCTTGCTAATATCACTGGGATTTTAATAAACCAAAAGGAAGAAAAATGGATATAAGACAACTAAGTAGTAGTTTGTACTCAGCTAAAGGCTGGATGAAGTTGACAGCAGTATTGTTGTTCGTTCAGGGGGTTTTTACAGCATTGAGTATTATTGGCATAGTCGTGGCTTGGCTGCCTATTTGGATGGGGGTTCTTTTATTCCAGGCTGCTGGCGCAATTGAAAGAGCTTATAACTCAGAAGATGAAATGGCATTGGCAGAGTCTTTAGGAAAGCTTAAGACTTACTTCATTATTATGGGTGTTCTTTCTTTGATTGCTGTTATATTTGTTGTGCTTGCATTTATGCTTGGATTCTTGGGTGCCATTACAAGCAATATGGCATTCTAATAACTAGCTTGGCAATATCGAGCCTCGACCAGTGTTACTGCTCGGGGCTTTTTTAATATTACCTACTAAAGCCTGTGATACTCTATTTATTGCCCTTAGCGTTAAATCCATTTTTATTTCTTTGCTAATACCCTATCCAGATGATTGGCAAAATTCATACGATCAGTTTGACCGAGCGGAGGAGGTCCTCCGGTGTGAATGCCACTTGAGCGCATAGTGTCCATAAAGTCGCGCATATTCAGTCGCCCTCGTATATTTTCCTTTGTGAATAGCTCGCCGCGAGGACTTAACGCCTGGCAGCCTTTGTCGATGACTTCCGCTGCTAATGGAATATCCGACGTGATGACCAGATCGCCTGCTTCAGCACGTTGCACAATTTCATCATCAGCCACATCAAAACCGGAACTGACTTGAATCGCCTTAAGATAAGGCGAGGGTGGCGTGCGAATAAACTGGTTGGCAACCAGTGTTAAGGGTGTCTTGGTGCGCTCTGCTGCGCGAAACAGGATGTCTTTGATGACTACAGGGCAGGCATCTGCATCAACCCAGATTTTCATTTGGTGTCTCGATAATCACTATAAAAGATGCTTCATTTTATATCAGTTCCCCGAAGATTACTGCAGAAGTCTACGTTTCACTTTTTTATTGGTACCAGTTATTTTACAAAAACTCCTCGCCAATGCTCCGACCTTTTTGATATACTGCCTTCCCGTCTTGAGACCCTTTCTTCTCATCGACATTTGGCCGAGCTCCTTGGCCGATTTTAAGTGTGTCAGAATTCGAAAAGCTACGATATATAAGGCCTTCAGGCCGATTTTTGCATTGGCAAAATTTATATATTGTTGTTTATGGTGTTTTTGAGCAGAGCTAGCTGCTCGCAATTATTTAAGTTGGGTTAGGCTTATGACCAAGTACGTATTTGTTACCGGTGGTGTTGTTTCTTCTTTGGGTAAGGGTATTGCGGCTGCTTCGATTGCTGCATTGTTGGAGTCGCGTGGTCTGAAAGTGACCATGTTGAAACTGGACCCTTATATTAACGTTGACCCCGGCACTATGAGCCCATTCCAGCACGGTGAAGTGTTTGTGACTGAAGATGGCGCCGAAACCGACATGGATTTAGGCCATTATGAGCGTTTTGTGCGTACTCGCATGCACCAGCGCAACAACTTTACGACTGGCCGCGTTTATTCCGACGTCTTGAAAAAAGAACGTCGCGGCGATTATCTGGGCGGTACCGTTCAAGTTATTCCTCATATCACTGACGAAATTAAGCATAAAATCATCGAAGGCGCCAAAGGTGCTGATATTGCGATGGTTGAGATCGGCGGTACTGTGGGTGACATCGAGTCATTGCCTTTTATGGAAGCGATTCGTCAGTTACGTTTTGAAGTGGGTAAGGAAAATGCCATGTTTGTGCATCTGACCTTATTGCCTTATATCGCCACCGCCGGTGAACTGAAAACCAAGCCAACTCAGCACTCAGTAAAAGAATTACGTTCGATTGGTATTCAACCAGATATGCTGATTTGTCGTTCTGATCGCTCCATTCCAGCCAGTGAGCGCGGTAAGATTGCCTTGTTCACAAACGTTAAAGAGCGCGCGGTAATTTCTCTGCAAGACGTCGACAGCATTTACCGCATCCCTGCGATTTTATTGAATCAGCATGTTGATGACTTCATATGTGAACGTTTTGAAATTAAAGCTCCAGAAGCCAATTTATCGGAATGGGAAGAAGTTCTATACCGCGAAGCCAACCCAAAAGGTGAGGTTAATATTGCCATGGTTGGTAAGTACATGGATCTGACCGAAGCCTACAAGTCCCTGACCGAAGCTTTAAAGCACGCTGGTTTGCATACTCGCCAATCAGTAAAAATTCATTATATTGACTCCCAGGATATTGAAAAGAAAGGCACTGTCTTGCTGAAAGACATGGATGCCATCTTGATTCCGGGCGGGTTCGGTGAGCGTGGTGTTGAAGGGAAAATTGCTACTGCACAGTATGCTCGTGAAAATAAAATTCCTTACCTAGGTATCTGCTTAGGTATGCAGGTGGCTGTAATTGAGTATGCACGCCATAAAGCGGGCATGGAAAATGCTAACAGCTCAGAGTTTAATCCTGAAAGCCCACATCCTGTCATTGGTTTAATTACTGAATGGATTAATCGCGATGGCTCTAAAGAAGAGCGAGCGGATGATTCAGATTTGGGCGGCACTATGCGTCTCGGCGCACAGCCAGCAGATATCAAGAAGGGAACTAAAGCCTTTGATATCTACCAAAGTGAAGTAATAAACGAGCGTCATCGCCACCGTTACGAAGTTAACAATAACTTACTGCCAAAGCTTGAAGAAGCTGGCCTTGTGGTATCATGTACCTCTACTGAAAAGCATTTGGTGGAGATGGTCGAACTGAAAGATCACCCTTGGTATGTGGCCTGTCAGTTCCACCCAGAATTCACTTCGACGCCTCGCGATGGACATCCTTTGTTCAGTGCATTCGTGAATGCGGCGAAAGATTGCCATGAGAAGAAGATCTCTGGTTAATCAAATAGTTACTAAGGTAAGACTAGTTATTAAGGTGAGAGTATGAAACTACTGGATTGGGAAGTTGGTCTGGATAAACCGTTTTTCTTGATTTGTGGCCCCTGTGTTATTGAAAGCGAACAATTGGCGATTGATACTGCGGGCTTCATGAAGGAAATGACTGACAGACTGGGTATTCCCTATATTTACAAGTCGTCGTTTGATAAGGCGAACCGCTCTTCCAGTAAAAGTTTCCGTGGGCCTGGTTTGGAAGAAGGTTTGCGCATTCTGCAAAAAGTTAAAGATCAGGTGGGTGTTCCGGTCTTAACCGATGTCCACGAAGACACTCCGATGCAAGAAGTGGCAGATGTGGTTGATGTGATGCAAACACCAGCGTTTCTGTGCCGCCAGACTAACTTTATTCGTAAAGTGTGTGAGCCAGGAATTCCAGTTAACATCAAAAAAGGTCAGTTCTTGTCGCCATGGGATATGAAAAACGTGGTTGATAAGGCGCGCGAAACCGGTAATCAGAACATTATGGTCTGCGAGCGCGGTGTTTCCTTTGGTTACAATAATTTAGTATCGGATATGCGGTCGCTATCGATTATGCGCGAAACGGGTTGTCCCATCGTTTATGACGCGACCCATTCTGCGCAGCTGCCGGGTGGCCAAGGTTCAACATCAGGTGGTTTGCGTGATGTGATTCCAGTATTGGCGCGAGCAGCAATTGCCGCTGGTGTTTCCGGTGTATTCATGGAATCACACCCGAATCCTGAAGTGGCTAAGTGCGATGGTCCTAACTCTTTCCCTATGTACCGCATCGAAGAAATGCTGCGTGTCATGAAGGAACTGGATGATGTGGTCAAAAAGGCCGGCTACATTGAGGACTCGATCCACGAGTTTGGTAAGGGCGACTTGCTCTAAGTTTTTAACACTCCTGTTCTCAGGAGTGTTTTTTTATGTCTTTTCTATTTTTTTAGATATTAGTTTGGATGCTTATTCAAACCGGGTTTTGGTTGAAACAATTTAAGAGGGTATTGGCTTGAAAATTACAGACATCATCGGTCGCGAAGTACTGGACTCACGCGGCAATCCAACAGTTGAAGCAGAAGTGGTGTTAGAAAATGGCGTACGCGCTATGGCATGTTCACCATCAGGTGCATCAACCGGGTCACGCGAAGCATTGGAATTGCGTGATGGTGATCAATCTCGTTATCTGGGCAAGGGCGTATTGAAAGCCGTTGGCCACGTTAACAATGAAATCAAGTCAGCCTTAGTCGGCAAAGACGCTACTGATCAAGCAGCAATTGACCAAATCATGCTTGATTTAGATGGCACCGAAAATAAAGAAAAACTAGGCGCCAATTCAATTCTTGCAGTGTCTTTAGCAAACGCTAAAGCAGCCGCACAAGCATTGGGTAAGCCTTTGTATGAACACATCAATCGCGATGGTAAATTTTCCATGCCAGTACCGATGATGAATATCATTAATGGTGGTGAGCATGCTGATAATAACGTTGATATTCAAGAGTTTATGGTTATGCCAGTGGGCGCGCCGACATTCTCTGAAGCTTTACGTATGGGCGCTGAAATCTTCCATCACTTACGAAAAGTATTGCAAGAAAAAGGTTTGAACACTGCAGTGGGTGACGAAGGTGGTTTCGCACCAGATTTAGGCTCTAATGAAGAAGCGATTCAAGCCATTGTTGAAGCGGTTGATCGCGCTGGCTATACATTAGGTGATGACGTTGCTCTAGCCTTGGATATTGCTTCGAGTGAATTCTACAAAGACGGCAAATATCACTTATCTGGTGAAGGTAAGGTATTAAGCTCAGCTGAGTTTACCGATTATTTAGCAGACTGGGTTGAACGCTATCCCATCGTGTCTATCGAAGATGGTATGGATGAAAGTGACTGGGAAGGGTGGAAATTATTGACTGACAAGATCGGTAGCAAATGTCAGTTAGTTGGTGATGACTTGTTCGTTACTAATACTAAGATCTTGTCAAAAGGCATTGAGCAGGGCGTGGCTAACTCGATTTTGATCAAGGTAAACCAAATTGGTACCTTGACTGAAACTTTAGCGGCGATTGATATGGCGCACAAAGCAGGCTACACCGCTGTGATTTCTCACCGTTCAGGTGAAACTGAAGATACCACCATTGCGGATTTGGCGGTTGCTACCGCTGCTGGTCAGATAAAAACGGGTTCATTATGCCGCTCTGATCGTGTTGCCAAATACAATCAATTGTTGCGTATCGAGTCAGTTTTAGGTGAAAAAGCACCTTATCCTGGCAAGAAAGCCTTCAATTTTTAATCATTAGAGTCAACTGGGGCAAACAGCATATTGCTTTATTTGCCCCTTGTTTTCTGGCATTGTTACGATTATGAAATGGGTTGCCCTAACATTACTGGTCATTTTAACCAGTCTTCAGTACCGAATGTGGTTCGGGCAAACTTCTTTTCGTGAAATAAAGCAACAAGAAGCCAGAGCCGAATTAGTCAAATCCGAAAATGCTGAACTGGCGCTACGCAATCAAAAAATCCTCGCTGAAATTCATGACCTAAGAGAAGGCACCGACGCCATTGAAGAGCGTGCGCGATATCAATTAGGCATGATCAAAGAAGGCGAAACTTTCTTTCGCATTCTCGATTCGAGAGAGGGTTCTAGACAAGAGACTCGTCAAGGCTCTCCTCAAGAACAGCGTTAAGATAATCGTCAAGATTCTCCTAAGTAAATAATATGACTGAAAATAAAACGAAGATTTGGGCACTGATTCCAGCCGCAGGAATTGGCAGTCGCATGAAATCAGAACTACCAAAGCAGTATCTTGAAATCGACGGTAAAACCATTCTAGAGCATAGCCTATCCAGGTTTCTCGAACATCCTTCTATCGATAAAGTTGTTGTTGCCTTACATGCCAATGACAATTATTGGGTAAAACTTAAAATCGCCAACCACCCTAAAATCATTACCATTGAAGGTGGTGCGACTCGAGCAGAGTCAGTACTTAATGGTTTAAAAGCGATTCAGCAGCAACACGGACAAGATGATTGGGTGATGGTGCACGATGCAGCCAGGCCCTGCCTTGATAACGCTAGCATTGATGCGTTAATACAAGCCGGTAAAGATTCAGCGCACGGCGCCATTCTCGCCTACCCATCGGTCGATACTGTCAAACTGGCAAACGCCAATCAAACGATAGATAAAACAATCAACCGTGAACAGATCTGGCTGGCCCAAACTCCACAATACTTCCCAGTCAATGCTTTGGCAGAGGCCATTGAAGCAGGTTTTAAGCAAGGTATAACCATAACCGATGAAGCTTCCGCTATTGAAGCACAAGGTATGCACCCAGCTTTAGTCATAGGAACTCGCAAAAATATTAAAGTCACCGAGCCGGAAGACATGATGTTAGCATCGGTTTGGCTGGTAACTTAAAACTTGTAGGGGCAATTCATGAATTGCCCGTACGAAAGATATGCTATCGGATGGAGATATGCTTATCCGAACTACGGTGCTGATTTTAAGTTCACGTTTAAGCAAAGATCATCCTCTGTAGAATAGGTGTCAAAGTCTATCCCACAAGAAATGCAGGCTTGCTCCAATAACCCCCCTTAGATTGAGCTGAGTAGTAGCCAAGACATAGCAATTCAAATCTTGGATGATTTGAATAGTAAAATTCGGGCCAGGGATGGAACGTATTTTACGGTGCGTTAAGTGGCTTGGCGGAGACGAAGGAAGTTGAGCAAAGCGAGACCTCAATCTCGGGGCGCGTTTCTTTTTGCCTCCTTTTTCTTACGCGAATAAGAAAAAGGAGGTCGCTGAGAAGCGAAACACTCAATAAACCCTATAGTTTGTAACCCCCTGCAAATAACCATCAGTTCCACTATTAAATAGTAATGACGCTGTTGACTCTAATCACTGAATAGGTTTTAATCAGCCTCATGAATACAGTAATGACGCAAATTCACCACCATCACCACCATTCAGACCGATTGGCGGTGTTGCTTTATGTGTGAAATTTACTGTTAAGAATTTCTAAAAGCCCCGCCAACCAGCGGGGCTTTTTTTATGCCTACAATTTTTGAAACTGATAAATAAACTGATTAACTGAGATAAAAAGATGTTTTTAAACAAGAGCTTACATCATCACCATCATCATACACTGCGCGAGCGACGGTGGTGGTGCTTATGTTTAAGGCTTTTTTAAGATTCAGTTAAACAGCTAAGACACCCAGGTTTAGAAACCCCGTTGCTCCGAAAGGTCAACGGGGTTTTTTATTGGCTTTAATAAATGATGATTTTGAAACTTTAAAATTTTTAAACTTTAGGAGAAATGACATGGCTTTAAAAATGGTAATCCCAAAAGGGAAGTTGTATGACAAGGTTGCTGAGTTGCTTTCGGATATTGGTTTGACATTGGTTGGTGACAGTCGTAATTATCGCCCTCAGTTATTTGGCTGTGATATCGAAGTTAAGTTGCTGAAAAGTCAGAATATTCCAGAAATGGTGGCGCTAGGGCAACACGATATTGGTTTTGCGGGGATGGATTGGGTTCTGGAGCAGGAGGCTGATGTTGAGGTGCTTGAAGATTTAGGTTTTAACCCGGTCAGACTAGTGTCCTGTATTCCTGAGGAGTGGGATTGGAACGAGGTGCAGCAACGTAAAATCATTGTCGCTTCGGAGTATAAGAAAATCTCCGCTAAATATCTGGATAAATTAGGCGTCAAATACCAACTGCTTCGTGCCTATGGTGCGACTGAAGTTTTCCCGCCTGAAGATGCTGACATGGTCATCGACAATACCAGCACCGGTTCGACTATTCGCGCCAATCGATTGAAGATTGTAGATACGGTAATGGAGAGTTCAACACAGCTTATCGCTAATAAGGACATTATGAATGATCCCGCAAAGCGTCAACAGATTGACGACCTTTTGCTTTTGATGCGCGGTGTCCTTAATGGTCGTAAGCGTGTGTTACTGGAAATGAACTGTTCAGAAGAAAGCATCGATAGAGTTGTCGATTTGTTGCCTGCAATGCGAGCTCCAACCGTCAGCCAACTGTATAACGCCGATGGATTTGCTATTAAAGCAGCGATTGAACGCAAGCTGATTAAAGACTTATTACCAAAACTCATTACTGCGGGGGCGACCGATATCCTGGAAACGCCAATCCGCAAAGTGCTTTAACTCGCCGATTAAAGGATGAGAGTGATGAATATGAAAGAAATCAAAACTGAGCCATTAAAGCTCGATTTTAATGAGCGGGCGGATCGTTTTCCGTCCTGGCTTGATATGAGTAAGCTATCACCACAAAACTATTGGCGTTACCCGGATCAGACTGAACTGAAGTTAGAGATGAGCAATCAGCTTGGTCTTCAGCCTGAGCAGGTTATGGTCTCGAACGGCGGTGATGAAGCGATTGAGCTGATGTTTAAAGTCGCTTGCCTGGAGCAGAAAGAACTTATTATTCCTATGCCGGCATTCAGTCAATATCTATCAGGAATTAAGATTTGGAATAGTAAAGCACAATTAATTCCGGCTCAGGAAAACCAGTCAATTGATCTCGAAGCGAGCCTTAACGCTTTAACTGACAAATCAATCCTGGTTTTGACCAGTCCGAATAACCCAACCGGTGAAACACTTTCGTTGGATGTCATTAGAGATGTTTGTAAAAGGGCAAAGAAGAAAGGAGCAGAGGTTTTTCTCGATCAGGCCTATATTGAGTTTACAGGACAGGCTGAAGAGTCGCTTTCTTTGCTTGAAGAATTCGATAACCTGATTGTGCTGCGCACCTTGTCCAAAGCTTACGGGCTTGCAGGCATTCGTTGTGGCTATCTGTTAGGTAATCAATCTTTCATTAAGCGATTTACTGATCGCAAGATGCCATTCAATGTTCCTCAGCCAACATTGGAAATTGCACGTCAGGCATTCTCATCAGAAGCTCAAAATGATGTGGCTGACTTTTGCCAGCAGATTGCTAATAACCGCGACCAGTTAGTGCAATTTTTACGCCAAAGAGGTTTGAATGTATTAGACAGCGAAGCAAATTTCATTCTGATTGTGGATGCTCCGGAACGTCTGCAATTAATAAAAGCAGCCTGTGAACTGAATAATATTCAGATCAAAACCGATTTGGTTGGACTTGATTTACAGGACCAATCGGCTATTCGTATTGCCATTCCTTATGACTTTGAACCTTTACGACAAGCATTATTTTTAGCTCTTAAACCTGAACTGATATGCTTTGATATGGATGGTGTCCTGATTGATACCAGTAAGAGTTATGACGCTGCTATCAAGCAAACTGTAGAGTTCTTTATTGGCACACAACCACAACAACAAGCAATCGACACATTACGTTCACGTGGCGGATTTAATAATGACTGGGTGCTGACTTATGAGTTGATCAAGCAAAACATGGATGACTCTTTGCCAGATTATGAGCAGATAGTTGAACAGTTTCAGACTTTGTATTTAGGCAGCGATAATGATGAAGGCCTGAATCAGCTTGAAGAAGCAATTCTCACTTCTGAATTATGCACACAGATTTTTGTACAGAACAGCAAGCAATTTAAAACCGCGATAGTAACAGGGCGCCCGCGTGCTGAAGCGCAAATTGGCTTAGACCTGTTAGGGATTCGCAATACGTATTTGGTTAGTGATTGTGATGTTATTGAGTCTAAGCCTGCGCCAGAAGGGATCAATCAATGTAAAGCTTATTATGGCGCTACCTATTGTTGGATGCTCGGTGATACACCGGATGATATTCAGGCGGCTAAAGCAGCTGGCGCATTGGCTATTGGCGTTAGTAGCAAAGAAAACGAACAAAATTTATATCAAGCTGGTGCCGATCTGGTAGTGGCGTCGGTAAATGATTTAGAGAGGTTATTATGAGTCAAATAAAGAACCAAAGCTCGATAGTTTCCATTGTCCGCCAGACTAAAGAGACGGCCATTCGCCTGGATCTTAATATCTATGGTCAGCAGAAACTCAAGATCAATACTGGACTGCCATTCTTTGATCACATGCTCATTCAGTTAGCATTACATGCCGGTTGGGATCTGAATCTGGAAGCCAATGGTGATTTAGAAGTTGATGATCACCACTTAATCGAAGATGTGGCGATTTGCTTAGGGCAGGCTCTGCAGCAAGCATGGCGCGAACAAGAGTCGATCACCCGCTATGGACAACGACTGTTACCGATGGACGCCAGTTTGATCATGGTGGCGGTGGATGTGTGTGGACGTGGTTATGGCATCACGGATTTGCCTTTTACTCGTGAAATGATTGGCAATATTGCTACCGAAATGTGGAAACATTTTTTCTACACTTTTGCGATTAACGCACAAATTAGTCTGCACATTAAAGTGGAATATTTTGATAACAATCACCACTTAATTGAAGCCAGTTTCAAAGGGCTTGCTTTTGCGTTACGTGAAGCTTTGATTGCCAAAGAAGGTGCGAACAGTTCCAAGGGCAGTTTATGAGTGATTCAGTGATTAAAGAAGCCTCTAAAACAGTGGGTGTGATAAATACTGGAGCGGGCAACTTATATAGCTTAAATGGCTGCTTACGTCGTATGGGTTTTTATCCAGTCACTATCAATCAACCAAGCGATCTGGAGCGCTACGACATTTCGGCTTTGGTGATTCCTGGTCAGGGGCGATTTGGAACTGTGATGACTAACCTGAAAGCCTGCGCTCTAGATGAGGTGATTACGAACTGGTATCGCGATAACAAAAAACTGGTCGGCATCTGTGTCGGCTTGCAGATTATGTTTGAAGAGTCAGAAGAGGATCCTGGTATGGCTGGACTCGGGTTATTGCAGGGTAAAGTGACTAAGTTACAAAGCCCGAAACAACCAATGGTTGGTTGGGCTGATGTTCAATCGAGTGAAGATTGGCTCAACAATCAGACACTTTATTTCGTCAATAGCTATGGTGTTAGTGACAGTGATAAGTCGATTGCCACGGTAACTTATGGGCAAACGTTTGTTGCTGCTGTTGCCAGTAATAACATGATTGCATTTCAATGCCACCCTGAAAAATCCGGTGCAGCTGGTGAAGAGGTATTAAAGCAATGTCTGAGTTAATGAACAGCCCTCAATTAACCAAAAAAATGGAGCAGGGCCTTAAGTCGCGAGTAATTGTTTGTCTTGATGTGGCACACGGACGGGTGGTTAAAGGAGTTAATTTTAAAGGTCTGCAAGATATGGGCGATCCGGTTGAACTGGCTATCCGATATCAGGAGCAGGGCGCGGATGAGATTATTTTCCTCGATATTAAAGCAACTCTTGAACAGCGTGCTAATGCTTTAGAAGTTGTAACTCGAGTGGCAGAAAATCTATCGATTCCTTTTACGGTCGGCGGCGGACTGAATACTTACGCTGATGTGGCGCAGTTCTTGAATGCCGGTGCTGACAAAGTAGCGCTCAATAGTGCTGCAGTTAAGCACCCGGACTTGGTTGATGAAATTGCTAAAGGATTTGGTTCGCAATGTGTAGTGGTGGCGGTCGACTTAAATCAAGAGCAGGATCAGAAGACTCAAGGTTCAAGTGAGTATGAGGTCTATATCAATGGTGGTCATACCCTAACCGATCTGAATGCCATGCAATGGCTTACAGAAATAGAACAGCGTGGCGCGGGAGAAATTCTATTAACGGCTATGCACCGTGACGGAACTGGATTTGGTTTTGATAATGAACTGATGAGCCAGGTTAGTAAGAAGCTCGGTATTCAGGTTATTGCATCGGGCGGGGCCTCAAAGCCAGCACATTTTACTGACACATTTTTGGCTGGCAGCGATGCTGCATTAGCTGCGGGGATGTTCCATCGCGGTGAGTTCACTGTTGGTCAGGTTAAACAAGAATTGCTCAATAACGGCGTTGCCGTTCGTATTGAAAAGCTAAAATATTGAAGGATAAAAGTTATGTTGATTCCAAGTATTGATTTGTTAGATGGCAAAGCTGTGCAGTTACAGCAGGGGGATGCCAGCCGGAAAATTGTTGAGAAAGATAATCTGTTTGAACTGCTGGAAGAGTTTTCTTTGTTTGGTGAAGTGGCAATTATTGATCTGAATGCAGCTCTAGGTAAAGGCGATAATAAAGCGTTAATTAAGCAGCTGATTAAGAAGTTTTCCTGTCGTGTAGGTGGTGGAATCCGTAACTATGAAACTGCTCGCGAATATCTGTCCAGCGGTGCTAAAAAAATTATTTTGGGCACAAGCTGTCGCGAAGACTTTGTCAAAAAGCTCCCTCGTTCTCAATTGATATTCGCGATTGATGCTAAAGGAGATGATTGGGTCACGCACGGTTGGCAGTCTTCTTCTGACAATAAAGTGGCCGCCATGATTGATGAACTGCAGGACAACTGCTCAGAGTTTCTTTATACCCAGGTGGAGAAAGAAGGCATGATGCAGGGCATTGATCGTGAGCGTATTGAGCAGGTCATCAAACAATCAAAGATTCAAGTTACCGTTGCTGGTGGGATCACTGATCTGGATGACATCAAATTCATCAACAAACTGGGTGCGAACAGCCAGTTAGGCATGTCAATTTACACGGGTAAGCTAAAACTGGATGAGGCTGTGATGGCCTGTCTTGATTTTGATAAGGCGCCATTGATTCCAACCATTGTCCAGGACGTGGATACCGGCAGTGTGCTGATGCTGGCTTACTCAACACCAGAGTCATTACAGGCTGCCATGACGCAGAAGAAAGGAATTTATTTCAGCCGTTCGCGCAACGAGTTGTGGGAGAAAGGTTTAACCAGCGGCAATCAACAGCAGTTGATTAATATTGACTATGATTGTGATGGTGACACTTTGGTATTTAAAGTGAAGCAGAAGGGCAATGCCTGCCACTTTGATCGTTACAGCTGCTTTGCTGGCCAATCGGCCAATTTTGATCTGGATGTTTTGGATCGCGTTTTTGAGCAGCGAATGCAAAGTCAGGAAGTGACAAGTTTTAGTCAGAAACTTTTGGCTAGCGATGATTTGCAGCAGGAAAAATTACGCGAAGAGTGCGAAGAGTTAATTGAAGCGGATGATCAAGATGAGGTGCGTTGGGAAGCGGCTGATTTGATCTTCTTTGCCTTGGCACGAGCAAAGTCGAAGGGTGTGGCAGCCAGTGATATCATCAACGAATTAGGAGCGCGAAATGGCGGATAAATCTTACATAGAGTGCGCTTCTAACTGGAAGCGTCCTAATCTCACACAATCGCCTGAATTATTTCAACAGGTAGCTAAGCTATTAAAGGAAATTGAGACTGGTGGTGATCTAGCCATTGATAACCTCAGCAAGCGATTCGATGGCTTTCAACCGCGTAAAATCGAGTTGCGGCCTTATCGTGACTATGAGCTAGAGCCGCAATTATTAAACTCGATTGAACAGGCTGCTCAACGTATTGAAGCTTTTTGTCAGTTACAGAAAGGTTCTTTGCAACCGCAGCAGATTGAAGAAGCAAGCGGCGTGTTTGGCTTTCAGTATAGCCCGATAGAAGCGATTGGCGCCTATATTCCAGGTGGACGCTTTCCACTGATTTCAACCGCACTAATGACCTTGATTCCAGCGCGCGTTGCAGGTTGTCAGCGTCGAGTCGCTTGTTCCCCATCGGTACACCCAGCAATTTTAGCGGCAGCTTCGTTGGCGGGAGCGACAGAGTTCTGGCAAATTGGTGGTGCTCAGGCCGTCGCAGCAATGGCCTATGGTTATCAGACCATGTTGCCGGTACAGATGGTGGTGGGGCCGGGCAATCAATATGTGAACGTGGCAAAGCAATTATTGCAAAGCCGTATCAAAATTGATGTGGCTGCGGGACCAAGCGAGCTGCTCATTCTTGCTGATTCTAATGCTAACCAGGAATGGCTCATTGCAGACATGGCAGCGCAGGCTGAGCATGATCCGCAAGCGCAAAGTGTATTGGTTAGTGACGATATAGCTTTTCTGCAATCCATTGGGCAGCAGCTTACTGCTAATGATGAGCTCAATAATTTACTCAAAGGCGAGCAGATAGTTTTGTTGCAAGCGAATGATTGTGAGGCCATGATCCGGTTCAGCAATCGCTATGCGCCAGAACACCTGTTGCTGGCTGATGAGCGAATAGCGTCGCAAAGCCTGAAGCATTATGGCTCGCTCTTTATTGGACAGAATAGCGCAGTAGCTTTCGGGGATTATTGTGCCGGTCCAAACCACACATTACCTACTATGGGTAGCGCGAATCGTTCCAGCGGCTTATGCGTGCAAAGCTTTATGAATATCCAGTCCTATCAGCAGATTAACGATCAAGGTCGTATCCAATTGGCGGAGATTGGCCGACCGCTGGCTGAAGCTGAGCAATTGGTTTGGCATGAACGCAGTATGCAGGTAAGATCCTAACAACGAGTCTTTTCTTTAAGCGCGATTGTTGGGATGGTTATGTTTCGAATTGGTCATGGTTATGACGTTCATAAATTTGGTGGCGATAGCCCATTAATTTTGGGCGGTGTTGAATTTCCGGGTGAGCAGGGTTTGCTTGCTCATTCGGATGGCGATGTGGTGTTGCATGCTATCTGTGATGCGCTGTTAGGAGCTATTGCTAAAGGTGACATTGGTCATCACTTTCCCGATACCGATGAGACATTCGCTGGCGCCGATAGTCGTGGTTTGCTAGTGGCTGTGATGCAACAAGTTGAGGAAGAAGGTTATGAGCTTGGCAACCTTGATGTCACCATTGTGGCACAGGCCCCCAAAATGGCCGCTAAGATTCCTGACATGCGTAAGGTCATTGCGGATATTTGCAAGGTTGAGTTAAACCAGGTGAATGTTAAAGCCACCACTACCGAGCAACTGGGTTTCATCGGGCGCAAAGAAGGCATCGCTGTGCACTCGGTCTGTTTGCTGCAATCTTACAAGAGCGTAGCCTAAGGTGGAGATCCAAGTTCAGGATTGGCCAAGAGCCTTTGGCGCACCATTAGCCACAGCTACTTTTCGCCAGCAATTAAGTGACTTCTGCGTTGATGAAGATTTACGTTTCGAAGCTTCTGGTGAAGGTGCGCATCATTTGCTACTCATCGAAAAGCGGAATATCAATACTGACATTGTGTGTCATAAATTGCAGCGCTTCGCTGAAGTGAATCCAACCGATGTTGGTTATGCGGGAAAGAAAGATCGCTTTGCCATCGCCAAGCAATGGTTTAGCGTGCAGTTGCCATTGCTTAAAGAAATTGACTGGTCAGAATTTAATGATGATGAAGTAACGGTTCTGAAAGCGACACGCCATGATAAGAAATTACGTATTGGTGCAGTTAAGCAAAATCATTTCAAGATTAGGTTACGCGACCTGACTTTTTCAGCAGGGTTTGACAAAGATACTCTCGAACAACGACTGGCACAGATTCAGGAGCACGGTTTCCCCAATTACTTTGGTGAACAACGATTTGGTCATAATGGCGACAATTTAACTCGCGGCGCTGACTTGTTGCTGGTTAATAAACGTCTCAAAAACCGTAATTTACAGGGAATGCTATTTTCTGCTGTGCGCTCCTTTTTCTTTAATCAGGTTTTGGCTAAGCGTATTGAAGCAGGGAACTTCACAGAACTGCTGGATGGGGACTATGTGCAGCTTGATGGCTCCGAAAGTGGTTTCACAGTTCAGGAGATGGCGCAGGAGTTGCCACGCTTTGCAGCCAATGATATTCATCCTACCGCACCCATGCCAGGGCGCGGCCGCTCGCAGCTGTTAGCTGAAGCCGCTGAGTTTGAAACAACAGTTCTTGAGCCTTATCATGAGCTGATTGCTGCTTTGGAGCGCAAAGGCCTCAATGGCGAACGACGTGCCATTCGCGTATTCCCGCAAAATGTCATCTTGCAATGGCACAATGACAATACTCTGGAGCTGGCTTTCAGTCTGCCTAAAGGAGCCTTTGCCACCAGCTTGTTACGTGAATTGTTCGAGCTTAAAACAAACCATAAACCACAATAAAGAAACGTAAGAAAATGATCCTATGAAAATATTGTTAAGTAATGACGACGGCTTTTTTGCGCCAGGAATTAACGCCTTATATGACCATTTGCAACGCATTGCGCAGGTGACGGTGGTTGCACCTGACCGCAATCGAAGCGGTGCCAGCAATTCATTAACTTTGGAACATCCGATTCGCGCCTGGCAAACGGAGCGCGGATTTTTTGCCGTCACTGGTACGCCAACCGACTGTGTTCACCTAGGTACCCACCATTTAATGGGCGCTGCGCCTGATATGGTGGTGGCTGGCATTAATACTGGGGCTAACCTGGGTGATGACACGCTCTATTCCGGTACGGTTGCTGCTGCGATGGAAGGGCGTGCACTGGGTTATACCGCAGTGGCGGTGTCTTTAGTCGGGCACAATTGCCAGCATTATGATACAGCAGCTCGTGTCGCAACTGAGATTATCGAAGGGCTGCTTGAACACCCTTTGGGCAAAGATCGGGTCTTGAATATCAATGTTCCTGATCTTCCTTATGAAGAATTAAAGGGAATTAAGTTAACGCGCTTGGGAAATCGCCACCGTGCTGATACTATTATTCCCGATACAGATCCAAAAGGGCGCCAGGTTTATTGGTTGGGGCCTTTACCGAGCGGGCAAGATATTGGGGAAGGAACGGACTTTCATGCGGTTGAGCAGGGTTACGTTTCAATAACGCCAGTCAACGTGGATCTGACTGCGTATAACAGCTTTGATGAAGTGGAAGATTTTTTGGAGGCCTTTGATTCTCCTTTTACCACTAACAAATAATCAACTAAAAGCTGGCGCAGTACTATAACAACTTTAGCTGAAACAACTTTAGCTATAACTACTTTAGTAATAACAACAATACAGAACAGACAGACAACTATGAACGCAACTCATTTTTCTGGTATTGGCATGACTTCAGCGAGAACGCGTGGCCGTTTGGTTCAGCGCTTGATTGCCGAAGGTATTACCAATCAGCAGGTTTTGAAAGCAGTAGAAGACACGCCCCGTCATGTGTTTATTGATGAGGGTTTATCCCACCGCGCCTATGAAGACACTGCTTTGCCTATTGGCATGGGGCAGACCATCTCGCAACCTTATATTGTCGCCCGTATGACTCAGGCTTTGCTTGAATCAGGCTCGATGAATAAGGTACTAGAGATTGGAACAGGTTGCGGTTATCAAACAGCCATTTTGTCCAAGCTCTGCAAAACGGTATTTACTGTCGAGCGTATTCGAGCTTTGCACATGCAAGCTCGTAAGACGTTAGGGCAGCTGAATATTCATAATGTTCAATATCTCTTCGCGGATGGCTTTAATGGCTGGCAACAGAACGCGCCATTTGATGCGATTATCGTCACCGCTGCTCCGCCTTCAATTCCTGAAAAACTGATGGCGCAACTAGCTAATGGCGGGCGTATGGTTATCCCCGTTGGGCAAACCGAAACAGCTCAAGAGTTGATTCTGGTGGAGCGCCAGGGTGATGAGTTCAAAAAAACCGTTATTGAGAAAGTAAAATTCGTACCTTTAGTTAGTGGCGTTGCGCGATGAATATTTTTACCAAGATGTACGACGCTTGCATGCGTTGGGCTCGTCATAAGTACGCGGTTTATATTTTAGGCTTTATCAGTTTCATCGAATCCATCTTTTTCCCCATTCCAACTGCCGCCATGTTGGCACCAATGGCATTATCGACTCCGCACCGAGCTTTGAGATTAGCTGGCCTTGCGACAGTGACCTCTGTTTTAGGCGGTATCGTCGGTTATCTGGTCGGCGCTTTTGCCTTCGAATCCTGGGTGTTGCCAGCGATTGAACAGTTTGGCTACTTAGAGACCTACGAAAGAGCGGTGGTCTGGTTTGCTGATTTTGGCGTCTGGGTAGTACTGATTGCGGGCTTCTCTCCTGTTCCCTATAAAATATTCACATTAACCGCCGGCGCGCTGAGCATGGCCTTTTTGCCATTTGTGTTAGCCTCAATCGTAGCTCGTGCCGCACAATTTTATCTAATTGGCGGATTAGTGAAGTGGGGCGGGGAACCAATGCGGCATAAGTTGCGTCAATATGTAGACTGGATTGGCTGGGGCTTCTTAATCCTTGCGGTCACCGCTTATATTATTTATAAATACGTGTAAGCTAGCAAAATCAATAACTCATTGTAAAACAAGGATTTTTAACTAAGGCATGCGACAGGAAACTAAAGACATACTCAAGCGCTCGGCCATCCGCTCACTCTGGATCGTCGCTATCGTGCTAGTGGTCTTTTGGCTGCAGGGCTGCGGTAACGAGCGGTTAGCTCCTGTCGAAGAACGCGAAGCTAACAACTATAAAGCACAGTTGCACAGCTTCTACCCGCCTTCCGAAGTCGATAACAGCCAGCAGTTCTATCATGTGCGTCCTGGAGACACTCTATACTCCATCGCATTCCGTTATGGGCTTGACTACAACATTCTTGCCCAAGCCAATGATATCGACAGTAATTACACCATTCATGCCGGACAGCGTATCAATTTACAGAGAGCTCGAGATATTACTCCGGCAGACGAATATGAAGTTGCAGGTACTGAACCCCCTGGTGCGCAGCAATCCACTGATGCTTCTCGTCGTACCCCTGTCAGCGTTGCCAGAAGACCTGTGACTGAAGTTCCCAGAACGCCGGCCGCTAATCAAACCCAGCCAGGCACTCAAGCAAACACTCAGCCAGCGCAACCAGTGACGCGGCAAGAACCTAAAAAAGAACCCAAGAAGGAACCGACAGGCACTTCAAATACTACCGGTGGTAGCAAGGAGCCAATCGCCTACACACCTAATTCACCGGTCAAATACTGGATGTGGCCAACTATGGGCCAAATTCTTCAAGGCTTCTCTGGCGCCAGCAAAAGCTCCAAAGGGATTGATATTGCCGGAAACTTAGGCGACCCGGTGCGAGCCTCCGCCGCCGGAAGAGTAGTGTATGCTGGCCGTGGCCTGCGAGGTTATGGAAACCTGGTCATCATTAAACACAACAACGACTTCATCAGCGCTTACGCACACAATCGCATTTTGTTGGTCAAGGAAAACGAAATCATCAAAGCTGGCCAGAAAATTGCCGAAGTCGGCAACACCGACAGTGATGTTCCCAAACTGCACTTTGAAATCCGTTTCAAAGGCAAACCCGTCGATCCCATGCGTTATTTACCGAAGCGGTAGTTGTGACTTTGAAATATGCTCAGTGCCCAAGCTGTAATGAAGAGTTTACTCTGTTAGGCTTCTTGTGGGGATTATTTTGGGGCGAATTAAGCTGTTCAAATTGCAAGTCAATATATGCCTTAAAGGGAAAAGTGTTTACTTATTTCATGCTGATTGCTGAGTTTCTTATTTTGCCAATGGGACTTATAGCCATATTCCTTTTTGACCACTCTTATGTCTGGATTTATTTAGTATTTTTATTTTTATTCATTAGTATCGTTATCAATTATGTGGCTTTCAAAACTGAGAAATATGAGGCGTTTAAGAAGGATTCCTGACAAATCGTAGGGTGCGTCGAGACGCAGATCCTGCCCTAGGTGTACCGCTTTTATTTAATCACCTTAATCGCTAGCGCATGAATATCAGTTTCCATCATATCGCCTAGTGCATCATAAACAGCTCGATGCTGTTGCAGCATACGTTTTCCTTCTAAGGCTTCACTTTGAATAATAACGGTAAAGTGGCCTTTGCCATCTCTGGCTCCGGCGTGGCCGATGTGTTTGTGGCTGTCGTCGATGATTTCCAATTGCGTCGGTTTGAGCGCGTCTTGAATCAGTTGTTGCATGCGTTCAAGGCGTTGTGAGTTATTCATTATATTCTCCAAAATTCTTTAATGACTTAAGGCAAGACCTTCTTATAAGGTTTTACGATAACCGATTGGTAAACGCCCGCTTCGATATATGGATCGGTATCTGCCCATGCCTGGGCGTCTTTCAGTGAATCAAACTCGGCGACTATCATGCTACCGGTGAAGCCTGCTTCACCCGGATCTTCTGCGTCGATGGCAGGGCAGGGACCGGCCAGTATCAGGCGGCCTTGCTCTTTTAATGCTTGAAGTCTTTGGACATGTGCTGGACGTGCTTGAGAACGTAGCGCTAATGAGTTTTCAACGTCTTGAGAAAAGATGACATAAAGCATGATTTATTCCTGCGAGTCTTTTTTGTCGGGCCCATTCTTTTGTGGGTCGTCTAGGTTAACGTGTTCTTTCAACATAATGATGCTGATGATGAACAGCAGCATGGTTGACGCAAAGAGGCCGATAATTTTAAACC
The DNA here is from genome assembly GCF_000024085.1 of Kangiella koreensis DSM 16069. NCBI lineage: Bacteria > Pseudomonadati > Pseudomonadota > Gammaproteobacteria > Kangiellales > Kangiellaceae > Kangiella > Kangiella koreensis. The sequence goes on from NC_013166.1 coordinate 913,482, forward strand.
AGAACCAGACGTCGGTGCTAAAGGTATAAGCGACATAGAGATTCAAAAAGCCGAAGCCTGTTAAATACAGAATCCATAACCAGTTGATTTTAGCCAGTAGACTGTGTGGTGCGGTATCCTTCAGCACCTGATTGGCTTTGAGTAAATCTTGAATAATGTACTTTTTGCTGAAGATTTGGCGGAATAAGATAACCAATGAGCCGGCCCAAAGAATTATGCTGGTTTTCCACTTGATGAAGTTTTCGTCGTCGAAATAATAAGCCGAAACTACTAACAGAACACCAAGAACAAAGTAGGCGATGTGGCTTTTTTTAATCGGTTGCTTGGTCAATACGCTGGTCAAAATTTGCACCAAGGAGCCCGCGCTCCATACTGCCGCTGCAAGAATCAGGTTCTTGGTGATCAGGTATACCGCGATAAATGCGACTATCGGGTAGTTTTCTTTCAAAAAGGTCATATTAGACTCCAAAAAAGTGCCCGCCAAGTTTACCTGAATGCAAAAGATAGGCAAACTGGTAACCGTTTTCATTTGATACCTACAACCAAGCAGGATTAACGTGCTTAGAGATTTACACAATCATACTCATGCATCGGACGGTAGCCTGTCGCCACTGGAACTGGTTTCGTTGGCGGTAGAGCGTGGCGTGGACGAGCTGGCCATTACCGATCACGACTCTGTGGCTGGCGTTCTATCATTGCGCGAACAAACACATGATTTCGACATCAAGATCATTGAAGGTGTCGAGATTTCAGCAGGCTGGGGCAAGCATACCTTGCATATTGTCGGTCTAAACATTGATCCTGAGCATTCAGGCTTATCTTCTTTTTTAAAACTCCAGCAGCAAAAACGTCACACTCGAGCGTTAGAAATGGCGCATAAGATGCAAAAAGCCGGTTTAGAAGGAGCTGTTGCTGATGTAGAACTTATGTTGCAAGAGCAAAATATGGTCTGTCGCACTCATCTGGCGCAATATTTGCTTGATAAAGGCGTGGTCAACAATTTTGCCAATGCGTTTAAAAAGTATCTGGCTAAAGGTGGCAAGGCTTTTGTCAAAGACGATTGGTTTGAGCTGGAGGACGCTACAGCGATTATTAAGCAAGCTGGTGGTGTTCCAGTCTTAGCGCATCCCACACGCTACAAGATGGGCTCTAATCAACTGCATGAGCTGATACAGGCCTTTCAGCGGATGGGCGGTGAAGCGATTGAGGTGTGTTATCCTAATATACACCCAGGCAAGAAAAACCTATTGGCAAACTGGGTGCAAAAGTATAACCTGCTTGGCTCACAGGGCTCAGATTTCCATTCTCCGGATAAACCATGGGCCCTGCTCGGAAAGTTTCCACCTCTGCCTGATAATGTCACTCCGGTATGGACAGCCTGGCAGTAACTCGAAAAATTAAAAGATAACTTATGACTCAACTGATTGAAATACATCCCGAAAATCCACAGCCACGATTGGTCAGCCAGATCGTTGCCATTATTCGTAATGGTGGTGTTGTCGTTTATCCAACAGACTCCGGCTATGCGCTTGGTTGTCATATTGGTGATAAAAAAGCACTGGATCGTATTCGTCAGATACGTGATCTGGAAAAGGATCATAACTTTACATTAGTCTGTCGTGATTTATCCGAACTGGCCTTTTATGCACGTGTCGATAACACCGCATTTCGCCTGATTAAAAACAACACGCCGGGCCCCTATACCTTCATCTTACGCGCAACTGCTGAAGTGCCCAATCGGCTCAAGCATCCGAAAAAGAAAACCATTGGTATTCGCGTTCCGGATAACGCAATTTCACAAGCGATTTTAGAAGCGCTTGGCGAACCGATGATGAACACCAGTTTGATCTTGCCTGGTCAAGACGAAGGCGAAGTTTTGGCACCATACGAAATTTTTGATGAACTGAATGGCCGTGTTGATGCGGTAATTGACGGTGGCTATTGTGGCCATCAGGAAACTACCGTTGTTGACATGACTAGCGGTTATCCAGAAATTATTCGTTACGGTGCTGGTGATGCGACTGTTTTTGAGTAAATTGTTTTAGTAGGGTTTCAATAACTACTTAGCACTTTCATCTGGCTGGAAAATACCAAAGGTATTATTTTCAGTATCAACAAAATAACCTTGCCAACAGATGCCCGGAACTGCGAATTTTGGCAGCGCTACCTGACCACCTTCGGCTTTGATTACTTCCGCTACCTTATCAAAATCACTGACTTCAAAAGAGCACACGAAGGCATTGGTTCCACACTCTAGCGGAGGAAGCGGGGCGGGGCTTTGCATCAATCCTCCGCTAAGGTTGCTTCCTTCAATCCGCCAATAGTCGATAGGCAGCATATCCATTTTGGTAAATTTCCATCCTAAAGCTTTCTCATAAAAAGAAATCGCTCTGATTGGCTCGGTGGCTTGAATTTCGAAATAGATATTACTCATGTCTTAGCACTTCTCGGTAAATTCATTCTTCATAAATTTATCGATCTCATCTTCGCTAACGTCCCTTATATGGTGAGCGATTGACCAATGATGTCCGAATGGATCGATGAGCGCACCGTAGCGATCACCCCAGAAGGTATCTTCGGGCTCCATTCTAGCTTTGGCACCCGCATCAATAGCCTTTTTAAAAGCCACATCACAGTCTTCAACTTGACGATGGATGGTTACACAGCTTCCTCCTAGAGACTGAGGAGACAATGACTTACCATCTGGGTTGAACTCAGGAAAGTCATCGACCAGAAAGATAAAACCGCCATCTAGCTTCAAACATGCATGCATGACTTTTTTGCCATCTGGCGATGGAATTTTTTGTATTTCTTCTGCATTGAATGCTTTTTTATAGAACTCAATGGCTTCATTGCAAGGGCTGCATACAAGGTGTGCGATGGGTGCTTTGGGTTGATTATTGTTGTCACTCATAATTTACTCCTTTAATTAAAATCAATAGACCCTAAAGTTCGACGATAGGTTTGAATCCGCCCCAAAACATTCTCATCCCATCAAAGGGCATATTCTCAGGCTTCATATCGGCAAGACGTGGATCCTTCATAACTTTTTCATTGATTTCGTCACGAGCTTCGCGCGATTCATAAAGGATGTAAGAGAAAATAACGGTCTCGTTATCTTTAAGGTGGACACTTTGCGGGAAAGAAGTCACTTTGCCCGGTTGCACATCATCTGCAACAGCCTCGATGACCTTTAAGGCGCCATACTCTTTCCAGACGCTACCGGCCATTTTGGCCATTTCAATGTATTCATCAAGCTTGTCTTTTGGTACCGGTAGAACATATCCATCAATATAAAATGACATAATAAACTCCTTATTTATCTCTGGTGGGGAAGGGGGAGCGCCAGGCGGGAAGTTGCATAAGGTTGTTGTGCCAGCGCTGAATTTCAGGGAAATCATCAATTGGGATCTTTGCCTGCTCGGAATAGGGCAGCATGACGGCAAGAGAAAAGTCTGCTAGTGACAGGCTGTTGCCGACGACAAAATCTTTTCCGGCAAGGTGTGTGTTTAAAAGCTCGGCATGTTGCTTAAACTGTGGCTCAGCTTCGGCTAGCGCATCAGGATTAGGCTTGCCGATATTAAATTGTGGCTTAATGATATTTTCGTAATAGTAGACGCCTGCGCCAGGTAAGAAGCAGTCAAAGTCCCAGCTTATCCATCGTAATACTTCTACCTGTCTTTCATCATTGGGCCACAAGTCTGATTTGGCCTCACGTGCCAGGTGACACATGATGGCAACCGATTCCCAAAGATAGCCGTTACCGGTATCAAGCACAGGGACTTTGCCATTGGGATTCTTTGCCAGAAACTCTGGCTGCTTATGTTCAAGTTCGCCAAGGTTAACCCGAACAAATTCAACTGGGGATTTTAAATACTGTGCAACCGCACAGGTTTTGTAGCAATTTGCAGTTTCCGCATAATAAAGCTTCATTGTTACTCCTTATCGTTGTGTTTCGTCTCCATGTCTTTCTTAAGTTGATGCTGTACTTCCTGCCAGGCTGGAAATGCTTCTTTGAGTTTTTGAGAACCTGATGCAGTCAATCTCCATGCTTTAACCCGCTTATCTTCAGTTGGTGAAGGTTCAATCCAACCGTGTTTTGCCATCACAGCTGCTCCACGGGTCATGGTGGTTCGCTCAAGAACTAAAAAATCAGCCAGTTCTGTGGTCGATGTTGGCCCCTTTAACTTTAGGACAGCCAATACCGAAAACTGAGTGGCACGGAGACCGTGAGGTCTCAGCTTTTCTTCATAAAGCCTTGTGATGGCTCTGGCTTTACGCCGAGCCTCAAGACAGTAGCAGTCTTTTGCTTCAATAAATTCAGGTATCATCGTCATAATTAAGTGTATATGCACGTATTTGCCTATGTCAAGATTTATGCCAGTTTTTGCTGAAGAGTTCACGCAAGTTTGGATGACTGCACGGGACATAGAAAGATAGCGTTTTTAAATGTTGTCGTTATAATGGGCAGTCATATTTTTTACTATTTCGACATAATTATAAGGGTATTTCTTTGAGTTCTATTACTGTTGGCCAGAAGCGCGTTTTATCTGGAATGCGTCCTACCGGCCCTTTGCATTTGGGACATTACCACGGGGTTTTAAAAAATTGGGCACAAATGCAGCATGAGTATGAGTGCTTTTTTATGGTTGCCGATTGGCACGCTCTAACCACCAATTATGATGATACTGCGCGCATAGAAGAATATGTGTGGGATACGGTGTTGGATTGGTTGGCAGCAGGCATCAGCCCCACAGCAGCGACCATTTTTGTGCAATCTAAAGTTCCGGAACATGCTGAGTTACACTTATTATTGTCAATGGTGACGCCTTTGGGTTGGCTGGAACGTGTGCCGACCTACAAAGAGCAGCAAGAAAAGCTACAAAACAAAGACTTATCTACTTATGGCTTCCTCGGCTATCCATTGCTTCAGGCCGCTGATATTCTGGTCTACCGCGCTGGTAATGTGCCGGTCGGTGCTGATCAGGTGCCGCATGTTGAAATGACCCGTGAAGCGGCTCGTCGCTTTAATCATTTCTATGGTAAAGAGCCTGGGTTTGAAGAAAAAGTAACTGAAGCCATCAAGAAGATGGGTAAGAAAAACGCTAAGTTATACAATAGCTTGCGCAAAAAGTTCCAAGAAGAGGGCGAGCAGTCGGCCTTGGAAACGGCTCAGGCTTTAGTCGAATCGCAAGCTAACATCTCGATTAATGACCGAGAGCGTTTATACGGTTATTTGGATGGTGAAGGTAAGATTATTTTGCCAGAACCACAGGCGCTATTAACGCCTGTGTCCAAAATGCCAGGTCTGGATGGTCAAAAAATGTCGAAGTCTTATGGCAATGCCATTGCGATGCGCGAACCTCGCGAATCAGTGGAAAAGAAAATTAAGACTATGCCGACTGATCCAGCGCGTGTACGTCGTACTGACCCAGGTACTCCAGAAAAATGTCCGGTATGGGAATTCCACAAGATTTACTCTTCAGACGAAGTTAAAGATTGGGTGCAAAAAGGGTGTACAACAGCCGGAATTGGTTGTATTGATTGTAAAGGCCCAGTGATTGATTCTGTCTGTGCCGAGCAACAGATTTTTGTTGAACGCGCCAAGGAATACCAGGAAAGTCCTGAAATCGTACGTAATATTGTGTCTGAAGGTTCTGAGCGTGCGCGTGATGTGGCCCGAGAAACGATGGATGATGTGCGCCAGGCGATGGGTTTGTCCTATAAATAGTCTAACTAATTTGAGTACTTGAGAAATTGATATGAGCGAACCAACCAGCGAACAGCTTTCGGATGCCAAAGAGCATTCAGCAGAAGCAGGGCATCTTCAGGAAGAAATGCCTTTTGCGCTGATTGATGGTGAGCAAATGGCGGACTTTCCCAAGGATCTTTATATTCCGCCCGATGCACTCGAAGTATTTTTAGAAGCTTTCGAAGGCCCGCTTGATTTATTGCTTTATCTTATTAAGCGCCAGAACGTCGATATTCTTAATATTCCCATTGCTCATATTACCGAGCAGTATATGGAATATGTTGAGTTGATGAAGGTTCTGCATCTTGAGCTGGCAGCTGAATATCTGGTGATGGCTGCTATGCTGGCTGAAATCAAAAGTCGAGTTCTTTTGCCTCGCCCAAAAGATGCGGAGGAGGATGAAGACGATCCTAGAGCCGATTTAATTCGTCGTTTACAAGAGTATGAGCAGTTTAAGCAAGCCGCTGAAGATATTGACGAGTTACCACGGATGGGACGTGATAACTATGCGGTCAGTGCTAAAAAGCCAGAATTAAATATTGTCAGACCTGATCCCGATGTGGACATGAAAGAGCTTTTATTAGCTTTGCGTGATGTTTTGCGCCGTGCTGAGATGTTTACCAGTCACCATATTCAGTTTGAAGCCCTTTCGGTCAGAGAAAAAATGGGCTTTGTACTTGAGCGCTTATCGGCGCAGAGTTTCTGTGATTTCTCTCAGCTCTTTAATGTCGAAGAAGGGCGAATGGGTGTGGTGGTGACTTTCCTGGCGATTATGGAGCTGGCGAAAGAATCTCTATTAGAAATTATTCAAACCGAAGGTTACGGCCCCATTCACGTCAGAGCCAAAATCAGCTCTGGAGTAGAAGGGGAGGATGATTCGGTATCTGTTGAGGACAAGTTGGCTGATATTGAGCCAACGGTCGATTAATTGGATTGATTGGCAGTGAGTATGAATCAAGAAAAAATCGTTCGCATTATTGAGGCTTCACTTTTAGCTGCCGGTAGTACCTTGTCAAAAGATAGGATACTGGAGCTATTTGCTGAGGATGAAAATATTAAGCCAGAGCAAATTAAAACGGCTCTGGAACAATTAAAGCAGGAAGCGGAAGGCCGTGGTATTGAGCTGGTCGAAGTAGCCAGTGGTTTCCGTTATCAGGCACGCCAGGACTATGCTGAGTGGATTGCTCGTCTTTGGGAAGAGCGTCCAGCTCGCTATTCGCGTGCGCTCCTGGAAACCTTGTCATTGATAGCTTACCGCCAGCCTACTACACGAAGTGATATTGAGCAGGTTCGAGGTGTCAGTGTCAGTTCATCAATTGTTAAAACCCTGCTGGAGCGTGAGTGGATTCGGGTTGTTGGGCATCGTGATGTACCTGGAAAACCAGCGCTTTACGCTACCACTAAAGGTTTCCTGGATTACTTTAATCTGAAAAGTCTGGATGAGTTGCCTTCATTATCTGAGTTGCAAGATTTGGATAACTTGAACCCTGAGTTCAAGTTTGATGGCGATGATGAATCGGAGAAGGCATCTGAACATGCAAACGCAACAGAAGGGCTTGATGATAGCTCGTCTGAATCGGATATTGACGAACCAGATGCAAGCGCCCCAGAGAGTGCAGAGCCAGAAACTGTTGGGCATGAGACTATCGATCCAGAGACTATTGATCCTGATTCTGGCGAAGAAGGTTACGAAGGTATTGAGCAGGCTGATGAATCACTTGATTATGATAAACACCCAGAAGGGATTGAGACGCTAGAAGAGGATCAAACAGACTTTGACGGTACTGAACTGGATAGCACTGAGTTCGAAGACAATCATAATGATGACTTTGAAGATGAGAGCTCTGACACAGACTCGGAACAAAAAGCAAGTTATCCGATCCATTAATTAACCTAATTGATAATTGGATCTAGGTTTTTAATATTCCATAAAATTATAATAACCCCTGTTTTACAATCATTTTCATGAATGTAAGTGATGTTGTGAGTTAAGTCGGGGGAAGCATTGAATATTATAAACAGATTGCGCACTTTGGTTGACCATCGCCAGATTAGCGGCCTAGGTCATAGTGACGACTCTAATAGTCAGCAAGTATTAAAGCAGAGTGCTGACGGCAGTTTAACCGTTGAGCGTCGCACCAAACGCCGTCGCAGTGCCGCTCCCGGCAGTAAAATTCTGGTCATCGATGATTCCAAAACCATTCAAGTTGCTCTTCGTAAAATGCTTTTGCAAAACCATTATGACGTTCATCCTGCATTGGATGCCGAGAAAGGTTTAGAAGCTGCCTTTCGTGAAAAGCCCGACCTTATCTTTCTTGACATCGTTCTACCCGGCATGAATGGTTTTGCAGCACTACGCCAATTGCGTAAAGATCCGCGAACTCGTGATATCCCTGTAATAATGATCAGTGGAAACGTTCAGGCCACTGAAACATATTATGCAGAGCGTATCGGAGCTGATGATTTCATGCGGAAGCCATTTAATCGATTTGAAGTATTTAGACGAATAGACCGATTATTGGATGAAGACTGCGTGTTCAGACGCACAGGATTTAGAGCTAAAGCCGCTGTTTAAGTTTATAATTATTTTGATTTTCAAATTGTCATTCCCGCGAAGGCGGGAATCCATGTTATTTTAACGCATTCCTAATGCTCAAAGTTTCGCCACTTGGCGAGTTACTTTTCTTGCGTGGTCAAGAAAAGTAACCAAAAGAAGACCACCCCGATATTGAGGCCACACTTCGTGTGACTTCCTGCGCCACTCCCAAAATACTTAACGCACCAGAATTTACATCACATCCTTGTGCTGAAAATTCTTATCAAAATCATCCACGATTTTGATTGCTATATTTTGTACGTGTCTTAGCTCAATATAAAGGGGTAATTGGTGCTAAACGTCAGGCTTCTTAAGTTTATGGTTAGGCCATAACCACCTTTTAAGAACAATTGTTTCCTGATATTCCTCGACTGATCCCTTTCTAGACCTTAAAATGCGGCTATATTCTTGAAGTGGTAACATCATGTCTGAAAAATTACAGAAAATTCTTGCTAATGCCGGTCTTGGTTCTCGTCGTGAAATCGAGAAATGGATTGAGGGCGGGCGTGTCAGTGTTAATGGCTCGATTGCTAAGCTCGGTGAGAGGGCGACTGATAAAGACACTATTCGTGTGGATGGCCGTATTATTAGCATCATATCTGCAGAAGAAACCTATACTCGTGTCCTAGCCTACAACAAGCCTTTGGGTGAGGTTTCGACTAAGAAAGACCCGGAAGGAAGGGCGACTGTATTTGATAATTTACCGAACACGAGTTTCGGTCGTTGGATCAGTATTGGTCGTTTGGATATTAACACTACCGGGCTTTTGCTGTTCACCAATAATGGTGAACTTGCACATCGCTTGATGCATCCATCTTATCAGGTCGAGCGCAAATATGCGGTGCGTGTGCATGGCGAAGTAACTCCTGAAATGATTAGCAATCTGACAAAGGGTGTCCTGATCGAAGGTGATACGTGCCAATTTACTTATGTACAGGATAAAGGTGGAGAAGGTGCGAATCATTGGTATGAAGTTGGTTTAGCCGAAGGCAAAAATCGTGAGGTTCGTAAGTTGTGGGAATCTCAAGGTGTTGAAGTATCACGTTTGATGCGCGTCCAATATGGCCCAATTAGTTTACCGACACGTTTGAGTCGTGGTCGATGGGTTGATTTGGAAGAACAAGAAATCAATGATTTGGCTAAATTAGTTGAACTGGAAGTCACTCCTCGCCGTGCTCGTCCCGAAGTTCAAAAACGTCAGAAAAAAAACATCTGGAAGAAGCGTTAATTTATTCCCTTCATAGTATCATCGGTTGGACTTGTATCAGAACGAGTTCAACCGCCATCAAATTGTCATAGAGTCCCCTAGTTTTAATATCTGTTAAAGGCTATTATTGAGTGGTTACAGCTTATTTAAACCACTCAAGGAAAGCTATGGGATCCGCTGCTGATAAATCATCTACTGTTACCGTAGACGATAAGCCACTAAAGTCGGCTTTGTCGATGGATGATTTAAATAAAATAAATTTAAACCATCCCGAATATTATCTTAATCGCGAATTGAGCCTACTGGCTTTTAATTGGCGGGTTTTGCAGCAAGCGCTAGATCAATCGATCCCATTGCTTGAGCGTATGCGTTTTATATTTATCTGCAGTAACAATCTTGATGAATTTTTTGAAGTGCGGGTTGCTGGATTGCGTCATAGTTTGGCTCGTGGCGAGTCTCGTTATGGCCTCAATGGACTCTCGACGGAAGAAGTACTGCGTCAGGTAAACGAGCAGGCTCACAAGCTGGTGGAAGAGCAGTACCGAATTTTTAATCAAGAATTATTACCACGACTTGCTGAAGAAGATATTCATTTCTTATCGCCCAAGCATTGGGATGACGAGCAATACAAATGGCTTAAGAAATATTTTAAGCAACAAGTTACCCCGGTTATCAGTCCGATTAGCCTTGATCTGACACATCCTTTTCCTCGGTTGGTTAATAAAAGTTTGCATTTTTTACTACATCTTCATGGCAATGATGCATTTGGTCGCGACCTTGAATTTGCTGTATTGCACATGCCGCGTTCATTACCTCGAATTATTGAACTGCCTGAAAAGATAGGTGGTAGTGATGGGCATAACTTTGTGTACTTGTCCGCGATCATTTCTGAATTTGCAGAAGACTTATTTCCGGGCATGGAAATTAGCGGCTGTTATCAGTTTCGATTAACTCGCGATAGCGACTTGTTGCTAGAGGAGAAGGGCATAGAAGATTTAGCCAGCGCGCTCAAGCGTGAATTGCAGTCGCGTAATTTTGGCGCTGCGGTACGTTTGGAAGTGGGGGAGTCCTGCCCAAACAAGATCGTCAACTTTCTGTTGCAAAAATGTAATTTAACTCCCGATGATTTATATCGTGTTAACGGGCCGGTTAATCTAAATCGATTAATTTCACTCCCCGATCTGGTGGAACGACCTGATTTAAAGTTCAACGGATTTACACCGAAAGTGCCGGATGATATTCAGCGTCGTGGTGTTTTTGACGTGGTATCAGAACGCGATGTACTTCTGCATCATCCTTATCAAAGTTTTCAACCCGTAATCGATTTTGTGCGCCAGGCAGCCAGTGATCCAGAAGTTTTGGCTATCAAGCAAACCCTTTATCGAACAGGCAGCCAGTCAGCGATTGTTGAGGCTTTAATAGAAGCCGCCCAATCAGGTAAAGAAGTGACTGCAGTAGTTGAGCTCCGCGCTCGCTTTGATGAGGCTTCCAATATTGAGTTGGCCCAGAAGTTGCAAGAAGCCGGAGTATTGGTGGTTTATGGTGTTGTAGGGTATAAAACTCACGCCAAAATGACGTTGATTGTGAAGCGAGATAAGAAGCACCTAACTCGTTTTGTTCATCTTGGTACAGGCAACTATCATGCAGGCAATGCACGGCTTTATACAGATTACAGTTTGTTAACCAGTGATCCTGAAATCTGTGAAGATGTACATAAAGTGTTTCAACAGTTAACGGGCATGGGCAAGGTATATCAACTTCATAAATTATGGCATGCGCCTTTTACATTACACGACAATATAATGAAGTCGATTCAGGCCGAAACTGAGCATGCTCTGGCATGGAAAAAAGCGGCAATTATCATTAAAGTAAATTCATTAACTGACCAGTCATTAATCGAAGCACTTTATAGAGCATCAATTGCTGGTGTTAAAATTAAATTGATTGTACGAGGTGTTTGCTGTTTAAGGCCTGGTATTGAGGGTGTATCAGACAATATAGAAGTTATTTCTATCATTGGTCGTTTTCTTGAGCACTCTCGGGTTTATTATTTCTATGGCGATGGTGCTGAGCATGTATATGCTGCCTCTGCAGACTGGATGGAGCGTAATCTCTATTATCGTGTTGAAACTTGCTTCCCGATTTTGGCTTCACCAGCAAAGCAACAAATGATCAAAGAATTAAAGCTGATGACATCAGAAAAAATTCAGAGTTGGCACTTGCACGCTGATGGCGATTATTACTTTAATCATGTTAAGAATAGCAAGAAACTACACGATCTGTTATTGGCCAAATTGTCTTGAAAGCTGATTATTTAGTGCCTTCTACAATCCAATCCAATTGAATCTTGTGATATTCAAGATAGGCTTTTTCTTTGTTTAGCTCAGCTAATAGTAACTGATGTTTGTAGGCCCATCGCTGTGGTATTCGGATGGTTAATTGATTGTGGTTAGAAGCTTCAAAAGTTAAGCCAGAGATATCATCTTGATCGCGCTTTATATTGAGCAAGATTGCGATGCGTAAAATTTGTGTAATTGCGAGCAGGGCATGGGCTGGATCATACTTATTATCAAATTGTTCTGGGTAGAGTTTCTTGCGTTGGTTCGCGATGATGGCAGCCAAGGACTCCTTTGTTTGCTGGCTGAAACCAGGCATGTCGCCATACTGTACAATATAAGCACTATGCAGACGCAATTTCGAGAAGCTAATTGATAAGCCTATCTCATGCAATAAGCAGGCCCAGTCTAAATAGTTTTTATAAATAGGATGGTTAATTTTCCAGGTGTCAGCAACCTGCTCGAAAATATGCTGAGCAGCACTTTTGACTTGGATGGCATAATCCTGATCTACATTAAAGCGACTCATAAGTGATAGCGCAGTATGATGTCGGTTATCATTGCCTTTTAACTCTTCAGCGAGCTCAATTAAAATTCCTTCACGCAATGAGCCATTGGCCACATACATCTTGTCGATGTTGAGCTCTTGAAACAGAGCAATCAGTATCGCCAGTCCCACCGCAAAAGTATTTTGACGGCTGAGCGATAAGCCACTAAAAGTAATTTTTTCCAGATGACCCATCTGGATCAATTGATCTTTAAGAAGTTGTAAATGACTTGGTCGAATGAAGCCTTCGTCAAAGCCTAGCTCAACTAATACTTTATAGACTGCTTCGATACTTCCAGAAGAGCCGAGACAGTGTTGCCAACTTGAAAAGAGGTAGCGCTTTTCGATACGTGATATTTCGGCAGCTGCGGTTAGAATCGCATTCTCGAAATATTTGTCGTTAATGTCACCATTGGGAAAATAACGTTGATAGGTGACACAACCGATCGATAAACTATCCAGGTTTATCGGCTCAAATTTATCACCTAATATAATTTCGGTACTACCACCACCGATGTCTACTACCAAGGCAGTTTCAATATCGGGATGGTTATGTGACACCCCTTCATAAATTAATCGGGCTTCCTCTTTGCCGGGTAAAATCTCGATGGGGTTATTTAGTATGATTTCTGCGGGCTCAACAAATTCTTTAGCATTTTTAGCTTCGCGCAAAGTGTAGGTCGCGACAACTTTGGTGTATTTAGCAGGGATATTTTTGATTCGCTCCTGAAACAGTTTCAGGCAGTTCAAACCGCGCTCAATGGCATCTTGCGAAAGAATATCATTGTCATCAAGACCACTGGCAAGCTGAACTTTTTCTTTAAGGCGACCAATAACACGGAATGAATGGCCATCGTATTCTGCGATGGCCAAGTGGAAGCTGTTTGAGCCTAAATCGATTGCAGCATATTGAATTGGCTGTGCCTGCTCTGCCGCTTCAAACTGCTCCTTGATAGCATCCTCTGTTAATCCCGTGAAATTCAAATTAATGGTTCCTTGTGAATTACTTTATAAAATCTCTGGCATTGATTGCCTGACCAGTTTTGGGGCATGCCTCGCGATCCATTAGCCACAAATAAGCTGGCATCAGATCCGCTGGAGTGGGTAGTGTGTTTGGGTCTTCTCCAGGATAGGCATTGGCCCGCATTTTTGTGCGGGTTGCTCCAGGGTTGATACTGTTCACGCGAATGTTGGCACTTTCCAATTCATCCGCCAACACTTGCATCAAGCCTTCAGTTGCGAATTTAGATACTGCATAAGCTCCCCAATAGGCGCGACCTTGACGGCCTACTCCGGAAGAGGTGAATAGAATGGATGCATCGTCGGATTTGCGTAGCAATGGCATGCAGTATTTGGTTAATAAGAATTCTGCATTAACATTAATCTGCATGACTCGAAACCAGGTTTCTTCGTCAAAATGTTCAATCGGAGAAAGTAAGCCGAGATCACCTGCGTTATGCACTAAAGCATCAAGACGGCCGAATTCTTTTTCGATAACGTCAGCAACTTGCTGATATTGCTGTGGATCATTATTTTGTAGATTGACGGGCAGGAAAGCAGGTTGTGGGTAGCCAGCTGCTTCAATTTCATCGTAAACCTTCTCCAGCTTGCGCGTGTCGCGGGATAGGAGAATCACCGTTGCACCATGTTTGGCATAGGTCATGGCAATTTCTTTGCCAATGCCAGAAGTTGAGCCAGTGACTAAAATCACTTTATTCTTTAATAAATCGGGTGTGGCTTGATAATCTTGCATGGAAGCTTCTTACAATAGATTGGTTCAAGGAATTCAGGTATTCTACCTTACTTGAAGATTAACGAATAGTCCGCAGTGACTGGCGAAAATAAGGCTTAACGCATTATGGCAAAACGAATCGCTTTAGTTGAAGACGAACCCATTTTACAGCAGAACTACAGCATGGCTTTGAAAAAAGCTGGGTATGAAGTCATGATTTATGGCACAAAAAAAGAGGCTACAACTGCGTTCAGCACGCGCCTGCCAGATTTAGTCTTGCTGGATATTGGGTTGGGAGATGATTCTGAGGCTGGTTTTGAAGTTTGTCGTAACTTGCGACAACTGTCGTCACAGCTGCCGATCATTTTTCTGACTGCGCTAGACAGTGACTTCGATATTATTTCTGGTTTGCGCCTGGGAGCTGACGATTATTTAACCAAAGACATCAGTATGCCGCATTTACTGGCGAGAATTTCTGCTTTGTTTCGCCGTTTAGACAGTATTAATTCTCCTGGATCGGGCAACAGTGTACAAACGGTTGGTGACCTGGAAATTGATAATGAGCGCTTGGCGCTGACCTGGAAAGGAGCGCCGGTTGATCTAACAGTGAGTGAGTTCTGGATTGTTAATGCTTTGGCCCAAAAACCGGGACACGTTAAAAATCGTGACCAATTGATGCAAGCGGTTAAGGCTGTAGTCGACGACAGTACAATCACTTCACACATAAAGCGCATTCGCCAGAAATTCCAACGCATTGATCATGAGTTCGATTCCATCGAGACCGTTTATGGTATGGGGTATCGCTGGAATCATCGCTAATGAATTCATTGTCTTTAACAAGCCGCCTGCTGCTGCTGAGTCTGTTATTTGTTTTGATTCCGCTTATCAGCTGGTTGTTATTGGCAAAATTTGAGAAAGATATCGAGCGAAATGCTTTGGACCAGAGCAAAGAGCAGGCTCAAATTCTTGGTGGCTTTGTCAATCAGCTATTGCAAACTGATAGAACACTGAAGCAACAATTCCTCAATACTACTCAGCAAAAGCAATTCCCAATCGCACTCAAGGAAACAGCACTGTTGATCGATGGTTTTTCCGATGAGTGGTATCCCTACCAATCAGCCACTACCAGAATTCGTAATTTTGGCCAAGATGCCAAGTTGACGGTGATAGAAGATAAAGACTTTGTATACGGATTGTTTGAGGTAGAAGATAACTCTATCGTTTATCGAAAACGCCTCGATCTCACTGACTTATCCGATAAAATCACTTTAGTGCTTGGTTCCTACCAAATGCAATTTATGCCTATGGCTCCCGGTAAAGTACCGGCGCTGCGACAAACCGCTGACGGCTATCGGGAGGTCACGCCAATATATGCAGTATGGCAAGAGCGCACCGAAGGTTACCAGCTGGAATTTCGGGTGCCACAGAGCCTGGTGGGCAAGACCATTTCCGCTGAAATTACCGATATAGATCGTGCGCAAAGCGGAGTGGCTTTGCAGGGGATCTATTCTTTTACTGATTTTGAATCGCTAAGCTTGCACAGTAGGCTGCAAAGCGGTGTGTTAAGCTTGCTTGAGCCTGAGTTATATCGACTGACTTTGACCAATAATCAAGGTGAAGTTTTATATCAATTTGGACAATTGCATACCAATATTCGAGCTAATTGGCGCAATCGAATCTGGTCCTCGGCAATCGAAGAAGGTACCAGCGATAGCTTACTGGGGAAAAAGAGCATATCGAGTATTAACCTGGATTTGGCGCTGACTGGACGTACTCAGAGCGAATTAGTTAACGAGCCCCAACTATCTGCCTTCTCGCGTGTTTATAAGCCGCTTTATAGTAACCAGCAAGTCGTTGGCGCTATGATCCTTGAGTCTTCGCCTGTTAATGAAAAACTACTGCTACGCGACTTTTGGTTACGTTTTTTGCTGTTATTGGGACTTATCTGGGGCATATTCATCTGGTGGGTGGTGAAGCAAAGCCGTCGCTATAGTCAGCGCATTATGGAGCTTAGGGATTTAACTGAGGGGTCAATCAGCGAAGAAGGACAGATACGTTATGTGATTGATATGGATGAAGAGTATGATGATGAGGTTTCCGATCTGACTAATAGTTTTTCGCTTTTGACTAACCGTCTCAAGCAATATCACGACTATCAGGAGAAGTTGGCTTCCCGACTAAATCATGAGTTGAGAACACCGATCGCCATCATTCGAAGCTCACTAGACAATATTAATCGTGAAAGTTTATCGGCGGATGAGTTGCAGCTGATTGACAATGCACAGTCTGGGGCGGTGCGAATGAGTCAGACCATTAGCCGATTGAGTGAAGCCAATAGGCTCGAACAGGCCATTCGAAGTGCTGACAAGGAGCCTTTTGACATGATTCCTGTTTTGCAAGACTTGATTGTAGCTTATAGAACCAATTGGGCGGACCATGCATTCGAATTAATTCTTGGTGTGGAGGAGGCGCGGGTTCTCGGTTCCAAAGATCTGTTTGTCCAGATGCTGGATAAGTTGATTTCAAATGCGGTAGACTTTGATGATAAGTCAAAACCTATAAAGATTTCGCTGCGGCGTAAAGATCGACAGCTGGTGTTAAGTGTTAGCAATGCTGGCCCTAATATTGCTAAGAAAAACCTGCATGATGTGTTCAGTTTGATGCATTCAAGCCGCAAGCACAGTAATCAGCATTTAGGTTTAGGGTTATATGTTGCAAGACTGATAGCCAGTTTTCATGGCGCTAAGGTGAATGCTGAAAATGAGGTTGAAGTATCGGGAGTCTCCATCAATATTGTCTGGAGAAATAAACATTTTACCGCATCTCCTTAAGGTATTATGATGGGGATGAGGGTAGGTTATGGAATTTGAATCTATTAAGGCCAATCATTTAACGTCAATTCAACAACTTGCAGTGAGTATCGCCAAAGCCGATGACTTACAAGGCATGCTTGATCGTATTGTGGAGCATATATTCTCACAACTTGAGAGTTTTGATTGCGCACTATTTTTATATGAAGCTAGCCACCAGGACCTTATTTGCTATTCCTACCGTAAGCAAGGGATCAGTGAAAAAGAATCTTTCAAACTCAAACCCGTCAAACTTGGTTCAGGCATTATCGGCTATACAGCTAAAAATCGACAGACCATGCGCGTTGATGATACTGATCAAAGTAAAGTATTCGTTCAGGATTTACAAAAAAATTATTCCGAGCTGTGCGTTCCTATTGTGTTGAATGATGAGTTGATTGGGGTGATCGATATGGAGCACCCCGATAAGGCCTTTTTTACCAAGCAGGATGCGCGTTATGTCGAAACTATTGCTTCAATGGTTGCTTACCTTATTAAACAATACCAATCCAGCGAAAAGCTGAACCTAACCATTGAAAAATTAAAGTTCGATGAGAAAAAACTGCGCGATAAAGAAATTTTTTATCGAAATCTTATGGAACAAGCCAGTGATAGTATTTTCATCCATGATCAGGCGGGACGTTTCTTGGATGTGAATCAGCAGGCAGTTCTTAGTTTAGGTTACTCGCGTGAACAACTTTTGCAGATGCGAGTGAAAGACATCGATATAAACAGTGGGCAAAACATCACCAGCGGTACTGAGTTCTATAAAAGTTTACGGCCAGGTGAGCCGATCATTGTTGAGTGCAAACATCAACGAAAAGATGGCAGCGTTTTTCCTGTAGAGGTCAAAGTAGGACTGTTAAGCGATGATAATATTATTGCAGTAGCGCGTGATGTTTCAAAGCGCCAGAAAGTAATGGATGAGCTCGATACATCAAAGAGATTCATGCAGGATATTATCAATACCTCTCCGGATGTGATTTATGTGTTTGATTTTGAAAAAGGTTTGATCATCGATGGGGCGGATCGCTTTGCACGCTACCTTGGATATGGCGGTGATGAGTTTGAAAGTTGGGATTCAGTATTAAAAATCATCCACCCAGACGACTCTGATATTCTAAAAGAACGTGGTGCTAAAATTATGAACTCTAACTCTGATGAAGTCATCAAGTCAGAGGGGCGTTTTAAGAACGCCAAGGGTGAATGGGTTTGGTTAAAGAATCATTGCAAAATAGTAAAGAGAACCAGTCAGGGTGAGCCTTTAATTGAAGTTGGGACTATCAGCGATATCACGCATCGTAAAGTGATGGAGCGGGAACTCATTAACAAAGAAGAGTATTATCGGGCTCTGGTTGAAAATGCATTTGATGGCATAGTTCTTTACGATGAGAAGGGCCGCGTCCAATTCCTGTCTAAAAGTGTTGAAAAACTATTAGGCTATAAGGCTGAAGATGTAACCAATAAAACCGGTATAGACTTTATTTTCCCTAGCGATTTAGAACTGGTTCGCAAGGCATGGCACTGGGCTATGGCGCATCCCAATCAAATTTATCGAATTCCTGACTATCGCTTGGTAAAGAAAGATGGTGGTCTCATCTGGGTTGAAAATACCTTAATCAACCTACTGGATGACCCTGTAGTGAGTGGTATTATCAGTAATTTCAGAGATATCAGTCATAAGAAAAGTGCAGAGCAATCAATTTATAAAATCTCTAACTATGATGCCTTAACTGAGTTACCCAATAGACACTTCTTGCGCCAGCAAATTGAGCGGCAAATTAAACGCTACCAAAAAGAGCCTCAATCAATCAGCTTGGTTTACTTTGATATTGTTCAGTTAAATGGCATTAACAATGCAATGGGGCACTGGGTAGGTGATCAAGTTTTGCACTATGTTGCTAGAGTCATTCGTGAAAATTTGGACGAGTTCGATCTTATTGCTCGCTCGGGTAATGATGAATTTGCGGTAGTACTAACTGAGCAGGAGCCCTTTGAAGTATCACAGCTTGTCGAGCGAATATTGTCTTCTTTTGAAAATATCATTCGTATTGGTGAATTGGATTTAAAAGTATCCATTAGAGCGGGTATCGCTCGCTTTCCTGAAGATGCAGATAGTGCAGAGGATCTATTAAGCCGCGCAGAAATCGCGGTGGGGCGGGTTAAGAATCTCAGTACCCAATATACCTTCTTTCAGCCACAAGACAGCGAAAGTATAAGTTATAGAATTAACTTGGAGCGTGAGTTAGTACAAGCCATTGATGATCAGTCTTTGGAGTTGTTTTATCAGCCTAAGGTATGTCTAAGAACCGGTGTTATTGAATCAGTAGAAGCTTTGCTACGTTGGAATCATCCAGAAAGTGGTTATATTTCCCCTCAGACGATCGTTAATATTGCCGAAGCTAATAGCTTGATCTATAAGTTGACCAGCTGGGTGGTAGATAACGCGATTAAGCAGATTAAAGATTGGTCAGAAAAGGGATTGAACACACGAATTGCTGTTAATTTATCTGCTCGTGACATTCAACGCGCTGGCTTTGAAGCTGATATTCGGCAGTCGCTGGAAAAATACCAGGTCGATAGTACTTTACTTGACATTGAAATTACTGAGAGTGCTGCAATGGCTGACATGGAGCATTCAGTGCAAACGCTACGACAGCTTTCAGATTTAGGCATCGGTATTAGCTTGGACGATTTTGGCACTGGTTATTCATCAATTAGTTACTTGGCGAGTTTGCCTGTTGATTTAGTAAAAATCGATCAGACTTTTATTCAGGGTTTAAAGCAAGCATCCGAGCAGGCTGTAAAAGATAATCAGCTTATTATAAAAAATATTATTCGTCTGGCGGAGAGTTTTAAATTAGTTTCTTTAGTTGAAGGTATTGAAACTGTAGAGCAGTGCCGCTTGCTGCAAAAATATAATTGTGACTTAGGACAGGGATTTTTATTCAGTAGGCCGAAATCAGCAAAAGACATAGAGCCACTTTTGCGCAAAGGTTACATTGATATGGAGATGTTTAAAATCGCTAAACCTAGTGTTAACGATTAAGAAGCAGGGCTTTCAGATCTGTTGATTCTTTCGCAGTAGCATCCGCAAGCCATTCAAGAAGATTATCTTCCGGTTGAATATAACCATATTCAGCAATTACGGTTTTCATTCCAGCGGCACGGCCCGCAGCGATATCACGCCAGGCATCACCAACATACACCGATTGAACGGGTTTAACGCCAGCTTGCTGTGCAGCAGAGAAAAGTGGATTGGGGTGTGGCTTGGTCGGTTTGACGGTATCACCACAAACCAGCGCATTGCAAGAGCTGCGCAACTTCAAAGCTTCAAGTAGAGGTATAGTTAAAAACTCAGGTTTGTTGGTGGCAATCCCCCAGGCAATATTGGCTTTGTGCAACCCTTCGAGTAATTCTTGCAGGCCGTTAAAAAGCTCGGTGTGCACAGCGATATTATCAGCATAAATATTGAGATATTGCTTTCGAAACTCATCAAATTCTTTATGCTGCGGTTCTAAGCCAAATCCAATTCTTAACATGGCAGCAGCGCCATGCGAAACGTAGGGACGAACTTCGGAGAAAGGGAGTGGCTCTTTGCCATGGACTTCACGCTGTATATTTAAGGCTAAGGCCATGTCAGGCGCAGTATCCAACAAGGTACCATCTAAGTCGAAGAAAACTGCGCGCGGTTGAGTGCTCATTGATATGCTCAGTATTATTCAGGTCGAGTATGAACTAGATAGTTCACATCCACATTATGACTAAGCCAATACTTTTTAGTCAGCGGATTGTAATGCATACCAATAATACTCTGGAAAGGAAGTCCGGCAGGACGACTCCAGGCTTCTAGTTCCGATGGACGAATGAACTTCTTAAAGTCGTGCGTGCCTTTTGGTAGCATTTGTAAAAGATATTCGGCACCAACAATCGCAAACAGGAAGCTTTTTGGATTGCGATTAATGGTTGAGAAAAACACATGACCATCAGGCTTAACCAGCTTGCGACAGGCTTTTATAATGGAGGATGGGTCGGGAACATGTTCTAGCATTTCCAGGCACGTTACCACATCGAACTGCCCTGCATGTTGCTCTGCAAATTCCTCAGCTGTTATTTTTTGATAATCGATATCCAGTCCTGACTCAAGCATGTGCAGTTTGGCGACTTCGAGTGGCATGTCACCCATATCGATCCCGGTTGCCTGAGCACCTTCTTTGGCCATGGCTTCGGTTAAAATACCGCCACCACAACCAATGTCCAGCACCTTCTTTCCTTGCAAGCCATTCGCGTTGTCCAGAATAAATTGTAGACGTAGTGGGTTAATGTCGTGTAACGGTTTAAAATCACCTTCCTTATCCCACCAACGCGAAGCCATTTGTTCAAATTTGTTGATTTCGTGTTGATCAACGTTCGCTTGCTGTTCAGTTGTTTTACTCATGATTAGGCTTGACCTTGAATTGCGTTTTTCCAGTGATTGGCTCTTTGAATCACTTCATCAATATCGATTCCGACCAATTGCTGGTTATTAAGTTTAATATCACCATTAATCCACACATGGCTGACCTGTTCACGCCCCGCAGTATAAACGATTTGTGAGACCGGGTCATAAACCGGCTGCGACTCGATGGTGTTTAAGTTTATGGCCGTCAGGTCGGCGGCTTTGCCGATCTCAATGGAACCAATAGCGTCTTCCTGTCCTAGTGCTTTAGCGCCACCATAGGTTGCAGCATGCAGAATATCGTGCGCTGAGCAGGCCTGAGCTGATCCGGTAAAGACTTTGCCCAGCAAAGCAGCAGATTTCATCTCAGCGAGCATATTTAAGTCATTGTTGCTGGCGTTTCCATCGGTGCCGATCGCTATATTGACACCTGCAGTTATAAGCTCTTGTACTGGGCATATGCCGCTGGCGAGTTTCATATTTGACTGAGGACAGTGTGCAACAGATACGCCGTTTTGCATCAATAACTCTATTTCACCTCGTTGCAGCTGCGTCATATGGACAGCAATCAAGTTTGGAGTCATCAACCCAAGTTCCTGCAAACGCTTAATAGGGCGCTTTCCGGTGTTTTTTAAGCCTTCTTTTACTTCATGTGCCGTTTCATGAACATGCATGTGCACAGGAATACCCAGTTCGTTACTCAGGGTGGCGATTTTCTTGAGCGGTTCGTCAGAAACTGTGTAGGGTGCATGGGGCGCAAAAGCGAACTGAATCATCTCGTGATGCTTGTAATCATCACGCAGCTGCAGGCCTTTTTTAAGGTAGTCCTCAGGACCATTACCCCAGACCGATGGGAAGTCAAACATCAGCATGCCTACCGTTGCGCGCATTCCCAATGTGTGAGCAACCTTTGCGGTCATATTGGGTTGGAAGTACATATCATTAAAAGTCGTCGTACCGCAGCGAATCATTTCAGCAATCGCCAACTTGAGCCCATCTTCACAGAACTCATCGCTGACCCATTCGCGCTCTGCTGGCCAGATGTGATTTTCCAGCCAAATCATCAGTGGCAAGTCATCGGCCAAACCTTTGAACAAACTCATGGCTGCGTGTGTGTGGATATTGACTAAACCGGGGATGAGGGCGTGATCGTTCAGCTGAAAATGATGGTCGGTTTGGTATTTTGAGAGTACCTCAGGGGTTGGCATTAGCTCAAGAATGACGCCTTTGTCGACCACAACAGAATAATCGTTGAGAACCTTGTTCGATTTTTGACCATCGCCACTGACAGGAATAACCCATTTGGCGCTAATGATTTGTTCAACAGTTTGACTCACAGTCAGCTCTACAATATTTCAATGACTTAGGGTTGATGATTATACCTAACAAGTGGCAAAAGCTCACCTTTTAGTCAGTTTGTTTCATGCAGAGTGAATAGCACGTCAAAGTCCAGCCATGACGGGGCTTTTAGCTGGATATTTAGCGGAATAAAATTAGCTTGAAAGAGGGCGTTGTGTTACAATTTTGCGCTTAAAAACATAAACCATACCGTTTGTGATAATTAATTATAACTATCAGATTTTAAAGGGTTTTTACAATGGGTGAACTTGCCAAAGAGATCCTCCCGATCAATATTGAAGATGAACTAAAAACTTCCTACCTTGATTATGCAATGAGTGTTATCGTCGGACGTGCTTTACCGGACGTCCGAGATGGTTTGAAACCGGTTCACCGCCGTGTTTTATACGCCATGAACGTGCTTGGAAATGATTATAATAAAGCTTATAAAAAATCCGCTCGTGTAGTGGGTGACGTCATCGGTAAATATCACCCCCATGGTGATACCGCTGTTTACGACACTATCGTGCGTATGGCTCAGCCTTTCTCCTTACGTTATATGCTGGTCGATGGTCAGGGTAACTTCGGTTCGATTGACGGCGATTCAGCAGCTGCGATGCGTTATACCGAAGTCCGTATGGACAAATTGGCCCATCAGCTATTGGCCGATCTGGAAAAAGAAACCGTAGATTTCGAAGACAACTATGACGGCTCTGAATCAGAGCCCACGGTTCTTCCTACTCGTGTTCCTAACTTATTGATCAACGGTTCCTCTGGTATCGCTGTGGGTATGGCGACTAATATTCCACCTCATAACTTAACAGAAGTTATTGATGGTTGTTTGGCTTTGATCGATAACCCTGACATCACCATTCCTGAATTAATGGAATACATCAAAGGCCCTGATTTCCCAACTGCCGCTATCATCAATGGTCGTGCTGGCATCATAGATGCTTACCATACTGGGCGCGGTAAAATTTATCTACGCTCGCGTAGCCATGTCGAAACAGATGAAAAATCAGGCAAGCAATCGATCGTTGTCACTGAGTTGCCTTATCAGGTCAACAAAGCGCGTTTGATTGAAAAGATTGCTGAGCTGGTTAAAGATAAGAAGATAGAAGGTATTACCGGTCTGCGTGATGAGTCAGACAAAGACGGTATGCGTATGGTGATTGAATTGCGTAAAGGTGAAGTGCCTGAAGTGGTGCTTAATAACCTGTATGCGCAGTCTCAAATGCAGAATGTATTTGGCATTAACATGGTGGCTTTAGATAACAATCAGCCGCGCCTGTTTAACTTGAAAGATGCGATTGATGCTTTCGTCACGCACCGCCGTGAAGTAGTCACAAGACGTACCATTTTTGAATTACGTAAAGCGCGTGAAAAAGCTCACGTGTTGGAAGGTTTGGCAATTGCCTTAGCCAATATTGATGCAATCATTGAGCTGATTAAAGAGTCGCCGACTCCGAAGGAAGCGAAAGAAGGATTGATGGGCCGCGGCTGGGAACCTGGCCAGGTTAGCACCATGCTGGCGCGCGCAGGAACTGAAGCTTGTCGCCCAGAAGAGCTGGCTGCAGAGTTCGGTTTCCATGATGGCTTCTACAAACTTTCAGATGCGCAGGCGCAAGCCATTCTTGATTTGCGTTTACACAAGTTGACTGGTCTTGAGCACGACAAAATTCTAGGTGAATATAAAGACTTATTAGGTCTTATCGAAGAGTTGTTGCGCATTTTGATGAGCACTGAGCGTTTACTTGAAGTGATTCGCGAAGAGCTTGAAGAAGTTAGAGAAAACTTTGGTGATGAGCGTCGCTCAGAAATTCTTGATAGCAAATTAGATTTAACGATTGCTGACCTGATCACTGAAGAAGATGTAGTGGTGACTTTATCACACGAAGGCTATGTGAAATACCAGGCCTTGTCAGAATATAAAGCACAACGTCGCGGCGGTCGCGGCAAGTCTGCAACCAAGATGAAAGATGAAGATTTCATTGAAAAGTTATTGGTCGCTTCAACACACGATACGATTCTTTGTTTCTCCTCAACCGGTAAAGTTTATTGGTTGAAAGTGTTTGAATTACCGAATGCTGGTCGCGGCTCGCGTGGTAAGCCAATTGTTAACGTCTTACCATTGGAAAACGGTGAAAGAATTAACGCTATTTTACCTATTCGTGAGTTCTCGGAAGACAAGTTTGTCTTTATGGCAACCGCGAATGGTACCGTTAAGAAAACATCACTTGAACAATTCTCGCGTCCTCGTTCTAACGGCATTATTGCACTTACGATCGCTGATGATGATGAGTTGATCGGCGTAGTCGAAACCGATGGCAGCAACCACATCATGATGTTCAGTGATGCCGGTAAGGTCATTCGATTTGATGAAGCAAACGTGCGTGGCATGGGCCGTACAGCTCGTGGTGTTCGCGGTATGAAATTACCTGAAGGCGCTAAGGTCATTCAGATGATTGTTGCTGAAGAAGATGGTTCGGTTCTTACTGCAACTGAAAATGGTTATGGTAAACGTACTGCGATGGAAGACCATCCATTACGTGGTCGTGGTGGCCAAGGCGTGATCTCTATTCAGATGAGCGAGCGCAATGGCGCTGTTGTCAGTGCGGTTCCAGTCATTGATGGCGATGAAGTTATGCTAATCAGCAAAGGTGGGACCTTAATTCGAACAGGCGTTGATGATATTCGCATCATGGGTCGAAACACCCAAGGCGTTCGCTTAATCAAATTGGATGATGGTGAAACATTGGTCGGTCTGCAACGTATCGTTGAAATTGAAGATGATGAAGATGATGAAGATGAGCTTGAAGAAAGCGAAGTTGTTGAAACCTCCAACAATGAAGAATCGCTTGACGAAACTGATAGCCAAGAAGCAGGTGATGATGAGTAAGCTTTATCAGCTTACTCATATTTTGCCAAACTTTATATATAATAGAATTGAGATCTGAATAACGAAATGAATCGCGGTTATAATTTTAGCGCTGGCCCAGCCGCCATACCGACCGAAGTGCTTGAGCGAGCGCAAGAAGAGCTTTTAAACTGGAACGGGCAAGGGTGTTCAGTGATGGAGTTTGGGCACCGCACTCCTGAGTTTGGACAGCTCCTTGAGCAAACTGAAGCAGATCTTAGAAAACTACTTCATATACCAAATCACTACCGTGTATTATTTATGCACGGTAGTGCTTCTCACCAGTTCGCTATGGTGCCGATGAACTTCCTGGCTCCTGATGATACTGCCAATTATCTTGAGCAAGCTCATTGGTCAAAAAAAGCCATTCAAGAAGCTCAGAACTTTGGCAATATCCATGTTCAACAAGGTTTTCAGCAAACTGAAGAGGGGCTGGCAATTGTTCCTGAGTCGGACTGGCAACTGGATGAAGACGGAAAGTATCTACACTTCACTTCCAACGAAACCATTGTTGGAGTTCAGTTCAAAAAGGAACCTAAAGCCTTCGCTGGAAAGTTAGTGTGCGACATGTGTTCCGACATTTTGTCCCGCCCGATTGACATTGAACAGTACGCTTTAATTTATGCCGGCGCACAAAAAAATATTGGCCCATCAGGCATGACAGTGGTGATTGTTCGTGAAGATTTATTCGAACAAATGCAAACTCACCGTGTTCCATCGTTATTTCAATACCCATTGATGGCGCAGCATAAATCCTTGTTCAATACACCGCCAAGCTTTGGTATCTATCTCGCCAGTTTGGTGTTTGAGTGGTTGTTAGAGCGCGGTGGAGTTGAAACGATTGAACAATTGAATCAGCAAAAAGCTCAGCTACTATATGATGCGATTGATGCTTCCGATTTTTATCATTCTCCCGTTGCAAAAGACTCACGCTCGATGATGAATGTCGCCTTCACATTAAGTGATCCCAGCTTAGATAGCGCCTTTTTACTACAAGCAAAAGAACAAGGGCTTCTTGCCTTAAAAGGGCACCGTGATTTTGGTGGAATGCGAGCCAGTATCTACAACGCAATGCCATTAGAAGGAGCTCAGGCATTGGTAGATTTTATGAAGGAGTTTGAGCGTAGAGCTTAGTCGTGATCGGTACATATAGTAAATAAAAATGGCAGTCAAAGGACTGCCTTTTTTATACCTGCAGTTCAGGGTTAGCGTTGCTCTGGCGGTACATCAGCAAGCTGCTCTATAAGCTTGGAATGGGCTTCCTTACTAACGGGAGAGTAAACCTCTCTGTTTCCTGCGGGCTGGTGCTGCAATGATACATTTTCTAAGTAAGCTGTTTTAGGGCGTATTGGTCGGGGAACAAATCCGCCACCACAATTAGGGCAGACATTTTCTAATATGTTTTCAACGCAGTCTCGGCAGAAAGTGCACTCATAGGTGCAGATCATGGCGTCAGTTGAATCAGGCGGAAGAGACTTGCGGCAATTCTCACAGGTAGGTCTTAACTCCAGCACATATTACTCCTTGTAAGGTAAGACCGGCAGGTGCCGGTCTTGTATGTGTTTAATCATTAATCCCTAGCAAATCGAGGAAGAAAGCGTATTCCATAGCTGTTTGCTCAAGACGCTTAAATCTCCCTGAAGCACCACCATGACCAGCCTCCATATTGGTGTGGAATAGCAGTTTATTATCATCCGTTTTGAAGTCACGCAGTTTAGCGACCCACTTCATTGGCTCAAAATATTGAACCTGTGAATCATGCAATCCGGTGGTGACTAACATGTGAGGATAGTCTTGCGCTTTAACATTGTCATAAGGTGAATATGACAACATATATTCATAGGAGTCCTTATTATTGGGGTTGCCCCATTCGTCATACTCATTAGTAGTTAATGGGATGGACTCGTCTAGCATGGTCGTCACTACATCGACAAAGGGCACATGAGCTGCAACGCCTGCGTACTTTTCTGGTGCCATATTAATGACAGCGCCCATCAATAAGCCACCTGCGCTGCCGCCTGCAATAAAGACTTTATCTTTGGCAGCATATTGTTGTTCAACCAAACCGTCAGTGACATCAATGAAGTCAGTGAATGTATTGATTTTATTGAACATTTTTCCATCTTCATACCACTGGCGACCAAGCATCTGGCTGCCACGAATATGGGCAATCGCTACCACAAAACCACGATCAAGCAGTGATAACCAATTGGAACGGAAGTTCGCATCCATGGTTGCGCCATAGGAACCATAACCATATTGATAGAGCGGGTTGGTTCCATTCTTTTTAAACATATCTTTACGATAAACCAGAGACACAGGAACTTGTACACCGTCTCTGGCATCAATGAATAAACGCTCACTTTGATAGTCGTTGCTGTCGAAATCACCCAAGACTTTGTCTTGTTTAAGCAAAGTACTTTCTCCAGTGACCATATTAAAATCATAGATTGAGTCAGGAGTTGTTAGACTTGAGTAAGTATAACGCAACGTTTCGCTGTCAAAGTTTTTGTTAGTAGAAAAACGGGCTGCGTAGGCGGGGTCATCAAAGTTGACAGACTTAAAGCTGCCATCTTCAATATTCATGACACGAACGCTGGTTAAGCCGTTGCTCCGTTCGGTTAAAGCAATAAAATCATTGAAGGCTTTAACATCCGTGATTTGTGTGTTTTCTCGGTGTGGAATTACTTCTTCCCAAGCAGAAAAGTCATTATGTTTACTTTGATGCACTTTCATCAAACGAAAGTTTTTAGCTTCTTTATTGGTTTGTACATAAAAATATTCGCCTGATTTGTAGGTCGAGTATTCATGCCCTGTTTCTAAAGGGTAGAATTTTTTGAACTCACCGTCTGGCACGTTAGCATCAAGAATACTCTCGCCTTTGGTTTCAGTGCTGTAGTGCCCAATCTTGATGAAGCTGCCATCTAATGATTTGGTCAGTCCGGTATAATATGTGGTATCAGTTTCTTCATATACTAAAACATCGGCTTCTTGATCTGTACCGAGTTTATGGCGGAAAACTTGATAGCCCAGTAATGTTTGCGGATCTCTGCGGATATAAAATATGGTTTCATTATCATTGGCCCAAACCGCTCCACCATCAGTCTCTTCAAGTGTGTCCGGCAATAGTTGGCCAGTAGAGAGGTCTTTAAAGCGAAGGGTGTAAACACGACGACCAATACTGTCATCGGAGTAGGCTAGTATAGCGTGATTCGGGCTCACCTCAGTGGATGCTACATTAAAGTAATCATGTCCTTGAGCTAGTTCATTCACATTAAGTAAAATTTCTTCATCTGCTTCAAGCGAACCCTGTTTACGTGCATAAATAGGATATTCGCTGTCTTCCTGGAATCGAACATAGTAGAAATAGTCACCTAAACGATATGGAACTGTCGACTTATCTTTTTCAAGACGGCTCACCATTTCGTTGTAAAGCTTTTCCTGCAAGCTCTTGGTACCCGCCAGCATAGCTTCTTTATAATCATTTTCAGCTTCCAGATGAGCAAGTATCTCAGCATCTGTTCGGCTATCGTCACGCATCCAATAATAGTCATCAACACGGGTATCGTCATGAATGGTCATTTCATGAGGTACTTTCTTCGCTACTGGTGGCTTTAATGACTTGTCTTTTTGAGAGTCATTCATAGTGGTCTCAATAATTAAGGTCTGCTCTTCTTGAGAGGTCTCTTTGTCGCTGGTGGCAAAATATATGCCCACCCCAATTAAAGTAAGGCTAATTAATATAAGAAGATACTTCATTTTAAGTCTTCCTTGTAACGGGTAATAAACGTTTTTTAGAGGAACTAACTATATACCATTAAATTCACCAAAATCCAGCATAAGCTAATGTAGGTATGTTTTGAGGCTTAAGGGGTGAAATACTGGTGAGTTTGAAGGATAATGGCGGCCATTTCGAAGAATAGACATGAGCGCCGAAGGTTCGGGCCTAATGTAAAGTACAAGAAACTGGAGTAAGTTATGAGTTGTGATTTTATCGCTTTGGCCAATAAAGGGGTTCAGGAGTTGCACCCATACCAGCCGGGTAAGCCTATTTCTGAACTTGAAAGAGAGTTGGGTATTACCAATATCGTGAAGTTGGCTAGTAACGAAAACCCAATCGGATTAAGCGGCAAAGCGAAAGCAGCCATGGAGAAAGAGTTTGCCGATTTGGCTCGCTACCCTGATGCCAATGGCTATTATTTGAAAGCCAAGTTGTCTGAGCGCCTGGGCGTAGGGATTAATCAAATTACACTCGGTAATGGCTCTAACGATGTGCTTGAACTGATTGCACGTGTATTTGTAGCGCCTGAGCACGAGGTAATTTACTCGCAACATGCGTTTGTTGTCTATCCGATTGTGACCCAGGCCATTGGCGCTAAGAAGGTGATTATTCCAGCAAAAGATTGGGGGCATGATCTCGAAGCGACAGCTGCGGCAATCACACCGAATACACGCATGATTTTCATCGCTAACCCCAATAACCCTACCGGCACCTGGGTTAATAAAACTGACCTGAAAGCCTTTATGGACAAGGTTCCACAAGACGTGATCGTGGTCGTTGATGAAGCTTATTATGAGTATGTCGAAGATGCCGATTACCCGCAGACAGTTCCTTGGATAAAAGAATATCCAAACTTGATTGTGACTCGTACTTTCTCTAAAGCTTATGGCTTAGCAGGCGCACGTGCAGGTTATGCCGTCGCTAATGAAGAAATTACTGGCTTAATTAATCGTCCTCGCCAGCCTTTTAATATGAACTCGTTAGCGTTAGCAGCTGCAGTTGCTGTTCTTGATGATCACGAGTATCTGCAAAAAGCATTAGATGTTAATAAGTCTGGTATGCAGCAATTAATATCAGCGTTTGATGAGCTTGGCTACGACTATATCCCTTCAGTAACCAATTTTATTACGGTTGATATGAAACAGGCAGCCGGACCTTTGTATCAGCAGATGCTAGAGCAGGGTGTTATTGTTCGTCCAGTGGGCAATTATGAAATGCCAAATCACTTACGTATCAGTATTGGCCTTGAAGAGGAAAATGCTAAGTTTATTCGCGTCTTGCGCGAAATGACTAAGTAATTATCTATGAATGCAGACAATAAGCATGTGCCTGTCATTGCCGTTGATGGGCCAAGTGGTTCTGGAAAGGGCACTATTAGTCAAATTCTTGCAACAAAACTTGGCTACCATCTGCTGGATAGTGGCGCACTGTACCGTTTAACGGCTCTGTCAGTGATTGAGCAATCAATTAATCCTGAAGATAAAAAAGCTGTGGCTGAGGCTGCTTTGAATTTGGATGTTGTGTTTGAGCCGCAACCTGATGGCGAGCAAAAAGTTTTATTGGATGGAGAAGACGTTGGCGTCAAGCTACGATTGGATGAAACCAGTGCTATGGCCTCTAAGATTGCGGCAATACCAGAGCTCAGAGAAGCTTTGTTGACTCGTCAGCGGCAGTTTAGACAGGAACCCGGACTGGTGGCTGATGGAAGAGACATGGGAACGGTGGTTTTTACAGACGCCGACTTTAAGATTTTCTTGACCGCAAGCCCCGAAATACGGGCTGAAAGACGCTATAAACAGTTGATCGAAAAGGGCGTAGATGCTAACATTTCGCACCTTTTAAAAAGCATCATCGATAGAGATGAGCGTGATCGCACTCGAACTGTGGCTCCATTGGTGCCAGCAGAGGGTGCTTTTGTTATTGATAGCTCACAATTATCTATTGATGAAGTGGTTCAGCAAATCCTTGATTTTATGGGGTTTTCTGAATAATTTTTTATGCTGGCTCGCACGGATGAATGAGTTAGCTTAACTAACTGACCCGTCACTATAGGACCATAGTGTGGTGATTTAAACAAGCCTTTGTTCAGTTTTCCGATACTCGGTTTTCTGGCAAAGATTATCAGGTACTAACGAATGAGCGAAAATTTCGCACAACTTTTTGAAGAAAGTTTAGCAAACGTAGAAATGCGTCCAGGTGCAATCATCACTGGTGTGGTGGTTGATATTGATAACGAAGTGGTTGTTGTAAACGCTGGTTTGAAATCAGAAGGTGTTATCCCACGTAATCAGTTCTTAAGTGATTCGGGTGAGCTTGAAGTTTCTGTTGGCGATGAAGTACAAGTTGCTTTGGACGCGGTTGAAGATGGTTTTGGTGAAACACGCCTATCACGTGAGCGCGCCAAGCGTTTTGCGGCTTGGGGTGTTTTGGAAGCTGCCCATGAAGCGAATGAAACTGTTAAAGGTGTCATCACTGGTAAAGTTAAAGGTGGTTTCACAGTTGACGTTCAATCGATTCGTGCGTTCTTACCAGGTTCATTGGTAGACGTTCGTCCAGTACGTGATACAACTCACCTTGAAAGCATTGAGCTTGAATTTAAAGTTATCAAGCTTGATCAAAAACGTAACAACGTAGTGGTTTCTCGTCGTGCTGTTATCGAGTCTGAAAACAGTGCTGAGCGTGAAGAGCTTCTTGAGAACTTGGAAGAAGGTTCAGAGCTTAAAGGTATCGTTAAGAACCTTACTGATTACGGTGCGTTTGTTGACTTGGGTGGTATTGATGGCTTGCTACATATCACCGACATGGCTTGGAAACGCATTAAGCACCCAAGTGAAGTGGTACAAGTTGGTGACGAAATCGACGTTAAAGTTCTTAAATTTGACCGCGAGCGTAACCGTGTATCACTAGGTATCAAGCAGTTGGGTTCAGATCCATGGGTTGATATCAACGATCGTTACCCAGAAGGCGCACGTCTACAAGGTCGCGTAACTAACCTTACCGACTACGGTTGTTTCGTTGAAATCGAAGACGGTGTCGAAGGTTTGGTTCACGTATCTGAAATGGACTGGACTAACAAAAACATCCACCCATCTAAAGTGGTTAACTTGGGTGATGAAGTTGAAGTTATGGTTCTTGATATCGATGAAGAGCGTCGTCGTATATCACTAGGTATTAAGCAATGCGTACCAAATCCTTGGAACGAATTTGCTGCA
Source organism: Kangiella koreensis DSM 16069 (assembly GCF_000024085.1). Taxonomy (NCBI): domain Bacteria; kingdom Pseudomonadati; phylum Pseudomonadota; class Gammaproteobacteria; order Kangiellales; family Kangiellaceae; genus Kangiella; species Kangiella koreensis. The sequence goes on from NC_013166.1 coordinate 946,187, forward strand.
ACTCATAACAAAGGTGACAAAGTTTCAGGTAGCATCAAGTCTATTACTGACTTTGGTATTTTCATCGGTCTTGACGGTGGTATCGATGGTTTAGTTCACTTGTCTGACATTTCTTGGACTGTTGCTGGTGAAGAAGCTGTTCGTGACTACAAGAAAGGTGACGAAGTTGAAGCTGTTGTTCTAGCTGTTGATGCTGAGCGTGAGCGTATTTCTCTTGGTATCAAGCAAGTTGATTCAGACCCATTAGCTGAATACTTGTCAGAGCATCCAAAAGGTACACTTGTTAAAGGTAAGGTTAAAGAAGTTGATGCGAAAGGTGCATTGATTGAATTAGCTGACAACATTGACGGTTATGTACGCGCATCAGACATCAGCACAGACCGTGTTGAAGATGCAACTAAACACCTAAGCGTTGGTGACGAAATCGAAGCCAAGTTTATGGGCGTAGATAAGAAAAACCGCAACTTGAACCTTTCTATTAAGGCAAAAGATGCTGCTGAAGAAGCTGCTGCAATTAAAGAATTCAGCAATGATGCTTCTGCTCCGGCAACTCTAGGTGATTTGTTGAAAGAGCAATTAGGCGACGAATAATCGCTAGTTGATTGCTTTTAGCATCATGATCCAAATCAAGCCCGACCTTAGTCGGGCTTTTTTTTGCTTAGAAAAAGTGTAAAAAAGATCATATAATTAAAACAGTTAGGTGCATTTTCCGGCAAAATCCACCATACTGTAGGCATAAGGTAGAACGACGTAAGGATAATGACCATGACTAAATCGCAATTGATAGAGCGCTTAGTGGACAAAAATCCACAGCTATCAGTACGTGATGTCGAACTGGTAGTGAAATCCATGATTGATCAAATGTCGGAATCTCTGTCTGACGGAGACCGCATTGAAATCCGTGGTTTTGGTAGCTTTTCGCTTCACTACCGTGCGCCACGCGTAGGCCGTAACCCAAAAACAGGTGAGTCGGTTAAGCTAGACGGCAAATATGTCCCCCATTTTAAGCCAGGCAAAGAGTTGCGTGAGCGAGTGAATGACGGCCAGGATAAACCAATCAAACCATAACACCCTCTGAAATAATTATTTCTGACCAGAACGGAGAATACCTTGCGACAACTCTTCGCGATAATACTCTTCATTGCTTTACTGATTCTCAGTACTGTATTTGCCTTGAATAATAATCAGCCAATTGTGGTTGATTACTTGTTTGCTGAGTCTGAGTTAGCCCTTTCAACATTGATTTTCTGGGTTGCCTTAATTGGCTTGGTCCTGGGCGTTTTAGCGATGACAGTCGTAGTACTTAAGTTGCGCGTACAGCTCAAGCGTAGCCGAAATCGTCTCAGAAAAGCCGAATTAGAGTTAAATAATTTGAGGACTGCGCCGGTCAAGGATACGGTTTAGCATGAACGAATGGTTCTTATATGGGGTGTTGGCGCTACTACCCATCGCCGCATATTCTGGCTATCGCCTTGGCCGAAAGCAAAGAAAAGACTCTAAAAGCTCCGGCTCCGGTCTTTCCAGCAACTATATCAAGGGCCTTAACTACTTACTTAATGAGCAGCCCGATAAGGCCGTAGACACCTTTATTGACCTGTTAACGGTTGATACTGATACCGTTGAAACCCATTTAGCTCTGGGTAATCTATTCCGCAAACGTGGTGAGGTCGATCGTGCCATAAGGCTGCACCAAAACCTCATTGCTCGCCCACAGCTATCATCCGATGATCGTAATACTGCTCTTTACCAGCTTGGCCTGGATTATAATGCTGTAGGTATGTATGACCGAGCTGTCAGCCTGTTCACAGAGCTTTTGGAAGACCCTGAGCATAAATCCGAGTCTTTGCACCAGTTGCTGAATATTTACCAGTTAACCAAAGATTGGGATCAGGCGGCAAAAGTTGCCGAGCAACTTCAATCCAGTATGGGTGAAGAGCAGTCCAAACCATTGGCCCACTTTTACTGTGAACTAGCTGATCAAAAGCGCTCCGAAGGCGATATTAAAGCTGCATTGGCTAATCTAAAAAAAGGACTTTCCATTAACCCAGATTCTGTTCGGGCGAGTATTTTGCAGGGTGATATTTATCTTCAGCAAAAAAGCTTCAAACAGGCGATTAAGTCCTATCAGAGAATTCTTAAACAAGACATAGCGTTTTTACCTGAGGCACTGCCAAAAATTGCCGAAGCTTATAATGAGCAGCATGACCCAAAAGGCTATAAGCATTTCCTTAATGAAAGTTTAGAGCAGAATGCAGGGGTTTCGGTACTAATAGAACTTTCTAAGCTCATTCAAAAAGAGAAGGATGACAAAGCGGCAGCTTTCTTAATTGGCCATTATTTACAAGAAAAACCATCTTTGAAGGGGCTCCACCGGCTGATAGCTCTGCATATTGAGCACGCGCAGGACTCAGCTAAACCGAGTTTGCAGTTGCTCGATGATATTGTTAAGAAGCTGCTGCTCAGAAAACCGCGTTATGAATGTCAGAATTGTGGTTTCCAGACAAAAGCTATTTACTGGCAATGCCCGAGTTGTAAGGAGTGGAGTTCCGTTAAACCCATAAAAGGTATAGAAGGCGAGTAAGAGTATGTCAGATCCCAAAATTCTGGTTGCACTGGATTATGATAATCAGGCACAAGCACTGGAACTTGTAGATAAATTAAAGCCGGAACTATGTGGCTTAAAAGTAGGCAAGGAAATGTTCACTCTGTTTGGCCCTGAGTTTGTAAAGGTGCTAGTCAGTAAAGGTTTCAAAGTCTTCCTGGATCTTAAATTCCATGATATTCCGAATACGGTGGCAAAAGCGTGCAAAGCGGCTGCCGAGCTTGGTGTCTGGATGGTCAATGTCCATGCTTCGGGTGGCAGCAAGATGATGCATGCAGCCCGTCAGGCTATTGAAGAGTGTGATAATCGCCCGCTATTGATTGCAGTTACTTTGCTTACTAGCATGGACGAGGTCGCTTATAGTGAGATTGGCTTCAAACGCGATTTACCAGAGCAGGTTGAACATTTAGCCAGCATATCGAAATCAGCCGGTTTAGATGGTGTTGTCTGCTCTGCCTGGGAAGCTAAAAGACTAAAAGAGCAATTGGGTCAGGACTTTAAGCTGGTCACTCCCGGAATTCGCCCCCCTGGCAGTGATATAGGTGACCAAAGTCGCATCATGACCCCCGAACAAGCTGTTGTGGCGGGTTCTGACTACCTTGTTATAGGTAGGCCTATTACAAAGGCAAGCGATCCACTAAAGGCCCTGTACGACATTTCTGAAAGCATTGTGAGCTAGTTGTAAATAGTACCTCCTGAGATTATTCTCCTTTCTGTCGCACGATGACGACAAAAAGGATATTAAAAACAAGGAGATAATCATGAAAAAACTAGCTTTAATCCTATCATTAGTAATCGCTGCAAATACTCAAGTTTTGGCCGCCAAGGAACGAGGTGGCTTAGCTGCTGCAGGTAGCCAGGGAGCGGCACAAGAAGTTTCTAGCACCGTTAATATCAATTCAGCAGATGCAAAAGAGCTGTCTAGAGTGTTGGTTGGAGTGGGTGCTAAGAAAGCAGAGGCTATTATTGAATACCGACAAAAATTTGGTCCATTTAAATCAGCTAATGAATTAACTGCTGTAAAAGGGATTGGTCAGAAAACTGTCGATAAAAACAAAAGCAAGATTAAGCTGTAGCAGCCGACGATTAGTCCATCTAAAGCCCAAAGTCTCTTTGGGCTTTTTTGTATCAAACTCACTTGTTAAGTAGCTGGGCGTAAATTCAGGGCAAGCTCGGGTGTAACCCAGAGAATAATTGCACTAAGCTCTTTTTGATTGCTTAGATTTCAGTACTGATTGAAGGGCAGGGCCTTTAAGCAGACTTTTAGGCCAAACCAGACCTAATATCACGCCCTGTACGAAACCAATGATATGAGACTCTTCCACAACGGCACCGCCTAGCCAATTATCATACTCTGATTGAACCCCCATTATTTGAGGCAGAAATATTTTGACTGCGACAATAATCAACAATAAACCGCTGAGCTTAACTCCCAGTCGTAATTCAGCTGTGGCGCAAGCGGCAATCAGGCCATATAAAGCTCCCGACATTCCAACATAATGAACAATATGTGGAGTCCATAAATGCATCGCCAAGATATTGACGAAATACAGCAGAAGAACCCAGCTAATCCAGTAAGACATTTTCAGCAAAGGTTGGAAAATGAAACTGATCAGCCACAGGCTGGCAAGATTCATTAATGTATGCCAGCCGCCAAGGTGGACCAGATTGGCAGTGATTAGTCGCCACCATTGGCCCTCCTCAACTAAGACCCGGTCATAAGCCAACCATAAGTTAGATTTGGGCAAAAGCAAGTAGCTGATAATGCATATATGACTTATGGTCAATGCAAATGCGTATTTTCGTAGAAATTGGTTCATAAAATATTTTTATCAAATGTAAAATTTAGTTCACACTTTTAATAATCAACTGTGGCTAAAATTTGTACAGGTAAAATGGATTGCAAAAATGACACTTGTAAATAAATTCTTTTAAAAACAATCATTTACGTGGTACATGCTATGCAATTTGTTTTTCTTAATGCTATGTGAGTAAATTCTATAGGCTTTTTTTTACTAAATCACTCAATAAAGAGGAAAATATTATGTTTGAAACTATCGCTATGATCTGCTATTTATCTATCTCAGAGCCACAAACTTTTGAAGCTCCTGTGTTCGAGCAAGCACCAATCACCAGCGTATTCACTGGTGGACCTGGTGGTGAACCAGGTGATGACCCAACAAAAGAGAAAGAGAATTGATAGAAAGCATTATCAACAATTTTAGTATTAACAATCTAGTCAGCGACATTTTCATGATGTCGCTGCTGGGTTGTGTATTTTTGCACTTGCTGTTTACAAAGCAAAAAAGATTGGTTTCTTTTTCAATTGCGCTCCTGCTAATTCAGTTTATGAACTGGAATTTAGTGCCCTATTTATGGAATCACGAACACGGAATGTTTATGTGGTACATATCTTGGATGGTCACGGATATATTGATCTTGTTATATGTTGCCTACAAGGCAGTGGTAACTGGGAGAGTCTTAAAAGAAGAGTTTGCTGTAAGTGTCGTTACTTCAATAGCCATAACTGTGAATATATTGAGATTTATAGAAAGACACTACACCAGCTTCGATTTCATAAAAGAGCTACAGGTATACACTATGCCTGCCGTTAACATCTGCATCATATTAGCTTTATTAACACCAGTGGTTAAACAACTGGTGGTAACTTTAGGAAGAAAAATCAATGGCATTACTATTTTTGGCCTACGGTTTAGTGTTAGCAGCGTTCGCAGCAGCGCTGTTTTGGCTAATCCTGAGAGCTTATCGCGGACGAATAGACGTTCCTTATGATGAGTATTCGCTGGATAGCGAATATGAATCTGACGGCAACGTAATTGATCTATCGGCTTTTAAGCGAGCTGATATGATTGGTTTGCGCTTGCTTCAGGAATACTCACAGATAGAATCAAGCAACTTGCCTGAGAAGGACAAGCTGCGTGAGATTTTATTGTGGAACCAAAAACTACAAGAGTTTGAAAGAAATAATAGAAGAATTATTCAATCTCGTGGTTTCTTAAAGCCAATTCAATTACAGAGCACTAAAGCGCCAAGCCCAACTGAGTTCTCCAGAACTTAGTACCATCACAAAATATCAGAGCATAAAAAAGGCCTGCGAATGCAGGCCTTTGGTTTATCTATCTATTACTAAAATCACTAAGCACTTAGTCGAGCATCATAAATATGCTTACTTCAGGTTGGCGATCCGAACCCCGAGTTCTTCTTTGCTACTGTTAGCGCGGTAGTTAGAAAGAATCAGTTCAGCTTTTTCCTCTGGGGAGAGGTTAATGCCACGAGTAGTTGATAGAGACTCTACCAAGGCAATGATTTTTCCTAAAGTGTCGACTTCTGACCCATAGTCGACCTGAGTGTAATATTCACTCATCGGTACTAAAGACAGTCGATACCCTAATGCTCTAGCTAAACCATCGATTTTATGAACACCCGGATCGGACGTTTTACCCTCTAAAATACGATAAATGGTTGATTGGCTAATATGAGCCTTATGCTGCATGGAATAGTCTGTTTCACCCAGACTTTGCATGAGTTGTTTTAACTGATCAATTATTTCGCTCATTGAGATTTCCTAAAAAAGATGCAAATTCGGTTTGATTTGTATGCATATTTGCATTATTATTTAAACCAAGTTCTGAAATGCATTCGATAGCTATTTGTATCACAGAGTGAATCACAAATAAAGTAATGAATTGTATTGAGGCGAAAGTTTCTATTTCAGAAGAGCGGTAGTAACCGCAACCAGTTTTCCTTCAGCTATATGGTGGGATTTGGCCGAGACAAGTTCTCGGCTTTTTTTTGTCTGAAATTAATGAGTTACACTCTATTTAGTACTCAATATGTTTTGTTGATAGTCGGTGCTCTCTGGGAATGTCTTACTACTGCTTTGGCGGTGTTAGACGGTAGGAGTTAGGCTAACACAACATTTTTAAGTCGAATCTGCTTTATTATTTCCATTACAGAACTACGTATATTCATATTTGACTCAAATTAAGTCAATTTGTAATCAATGCATTGGGCTGGTAAACTCCGCGCTCTTTTTTGCCAGATACCGAGTTCCCATGCTCATTAGTCCGCCATAGCGCATACTTTGTCCTAAGGTAACAGCCCTTGTTACCGCTCCAACTCGCCGCTGGCTGCGAGTACTTCCTATTGAGTTTTTATAACAACTTAATTGTTGCTGTTCTTATTTTACGGTTATTACAATGTTACAAACTATCAAAAGAGACTGGTTCTCAAACATCAGAGGCGATCTGCTTGCCGGTTTAGTGGTAGCGCTGGCTTTAATTCCAGAAGCAATTGCCTTTTCAATTCTTGCCGAAGTAGACCCTAAAATTGGCTTATATGCCTCTTTCTGCATTGCAGTCATTATCGCCTTTGTCGGCGGTCGTCCGGGTATGATATCAGCAGCAACTGGCGCCATGGCCTTGCTAATGGTAACGCTAGTCAAAGAGCATGGCCTTCAATATTTGTTAGCTGCTACAGTGCTGACTGGTATTTTGCAGATATTAGCTGGCTATTTGCGCCTTGATGGATTGATGCGCTTTGTCTCTCGTTCAGTGGTGACTGGCTTTGTGAATGCCCTGGCCATATTGATTTTTATGGCTCAAGTTCCAGAGTTGATTGATGTAACCTGGCATGTTTACGCAGTGGCAGCTGTCGGTCTTGGCATAATCTATCTGTTTCCATTGATTCCAGTGATTGGAAAAATCATTCCTTCGCCTTTAATTTGTATTGTCGGGCTGACCATTGCGGTTGTGGCTTTAGGTTGGGAAATTCCTAACGTTGGTAGCAAAGGTGAGCTACCCGACACCCTGCCAATATTCTTATGGCCAGATGTCCCATTGAACCTTGAAACTTTGATGATTATCTTTCCAACATCTGCCGCATTAGCGGTAGTCGGTTTGCTGGAATCATTGATGACAGCGGGAATTGTTGATGATTTAACCGATACTCAAAGTAATAAAAACCGTGAGTGCAAAGGACAAGGCATAGCCAATATTGGTGCTGGCTTAATGGGTGGCATGGCAGGCTGCGCCATGATTGGCCAATCAGTGATTAATGTTAAGTCTGGCGGACGCGGTCGCTTGTCGACTTTTGTGGCTGGTGTGGTATTAATAATATTGGTCGTCTTTCTTGATGAATGGATCAGTTTAATCCCAATGGCAGCATTGGTTGCAGTTATGGTTATGGTCTCTATTGGTACCTTCTCTTGGTCTTCAATTAAGGACATGAAGAAACACCCAATGTCTACCAACCTGGTAATGGTCGCCACTGTTGTGGTAGTTGTTATTACGCATAATCTGGCAATTGGAGTATTTGTCGGAGTCTTGATGGCCTCTTTATTCTTTGCCAACAAGATTGCTCGCTTTATGGTCATCAAACGGGATAATGATAAAGATCTTAGCGCTCGCCATTACGAAGTTATCGGGCAAGTTTTCTTTGCATCCTCGGAAAAGTTCCTAGGATCATTTGATTTTAAAGAAGCCATTGAGGAAGTGACCATTGATTTAACGCACGCACACTTCTGGGATATCACTGCGGTTGGAGCATTGGATAATGTCGTCATCAAATTCCGTCGCGAAGGTACGCAGGTTAATGTCATAGGTTTGAACGAAGCTTCGAAAACGGTTGTCGATAAATTTAGTGTTTATGATGATCCTGAAGAAGTTGAAAAACTTATGTCTGGGCATTAGTCTGCATAGATGAGGAGAATGGAATGAAAAATATAATTGCCTGTATTGATGGTTCAGCCATGTCAGCTTCTGTGTGTGATGCAGCGGCTTGGGCGAGTAACAAACTTGAAGCACCCTTAAATTTGCTTCATGTGCTAGAAAAAACAGTCAGTCCCGAAAATGAAAACCTGTCAGGTTCAATTGGGTTGGGCGCAAGAGAGGCTTTGCTGGAGCAATTAACTGAGCTCGATGAGAAGCGAAGCCGTATAGCGCTAGAGCATGGTAAGCATATGCTTGAAGACGCGCGTCAGCGAGCTGTGGAGCAGGGTGCTGATGAGGTGTTTATGCAACAGCGTCATGGCAGCTTGCTTGAATCATTGACAGAACTTGAGTCTGATATGAGGCTATTGGTGTTAGGCCGCTTAGGTGAAGACCATGATGCCTCAGCGCATACCATTGGCTCACAACTGGAAAGTGTTATTCGTGCCATGCATGTTCCGATTCTGGTTGCGGTAGGCGAGTTTAAAGCACCCAAGAATTACATGATTGCCTACGACGGCAGTGACATTGCCAATAAAGCCATTGAGCGTGTTGCCGCCAGTCCTTTATTGAAAGGATTGGAAGGGCATATTGTTATGGTCGGTGATGATAACGACAAGAACAACCAAGCCCTAAATCAAGCTACTGATATTTTGAGAAAGCATGGCCACAATGTTCAGTCGGCACTAGTTCAAGGCGAGGTTATCGAAGGGTTAAAAGCCTATCGGCAAAAGGCTGGTATCGAAATGATGATCATGGGTGCTTACGGCCATTCACGCGTTCGCCAGTTCTTCCTCGGCAGCAACACCCAGACCATGATCAGCAACAGTAATATTCCACTTATCCTGTTGAGATAAAATCTACTGCGCTAAGTTGCCTTCTTAAAAACGCTACTTGCACAAGCCAGTAGCGTTATTCGTATTATTTTCCTGCATCACAATTTAGAAATCCCAACTACGCCTAACCAATTGTGCCTACATAGTGGCTACATGACTTTTATATCAGGCAATAAAAAAGGCCTTACATTGCTGTAAGGCCTTCAGAATTTGGCTCCCCCTGCTGGACTCGAACCAGCGACATATGGATTAACAGTCCACCGTTCTACCAACTGAACTAAGGGGGAATTATTCGCTCGTCACTTTGTGTGCTGAACGGGGCGAGATAATAGACATATTTCGCTTAACGGTCAACACCCAAGTGATGATTTTTTTAAATTTAGGCCATTTTTCTGAGTCTTACGATGGCTTCCTCTAGTGTGTCCATGCTGGCGGCATAGGATAAGCGCAAGTGGCCAGGGGCCCCGAACGCAGAGCCAGGCACTAGTGCCAAGTCAACTTTTTCGATAAGCAGTTCAGCAAAATCCAGATCAGATTCACAGCCGTGTTTATCTATCAAGCCCTGCATATTGGGGAAGGCATAAAAGGTACCGTCACTGGGTAAGCAGGTGACGCCTTCGATACTATTTAAAGCATCAACAAGGTAGTCATGACGTCTTTTGAAGGCTGCGAGCATTGGTTTAATACAGGATTGGTCGCCGGCCAATGCCGCGGTTGCTGCTGCCTGACTTGGGGCCGCTGGATTGGAAGTGCTTTGCGATTGAATCTTTTTCATAGCACCAATCAAATCTGCAGGGCCGCCCGCATAGCCAATCCGCCAGCCGGTCATGGCGTAGGCTTTGGAAACACCATTCAATACCACCGTTCTGTCGTACAGTTCTGGACAGACATTCAGAATGTTGACGAATGGTTGTTCGGTCCAAAGAATATGCTCATACATATCGTCAGTGGCTACTACAATATTAGGAAACTCAAGCAAAACGTCTGCCAAGGCTTTGAGTTCTTCTTTACTGTAGGCAACGCCCGTCGGATTGCTTGGGCTGTTGATAACAAACAATTTGGTTTTGTCGGTAATGGCGTTTCGCAACTGCTCTGGAGTAATTTTCAGGTGCTGCTCAATGGTGGTTTCGATAATAACGGGTTTACCACCTGCCAGAATTGCCATGTCAGGATAGGAAACCCAGTATGGGGCAGGGATAATGACCTCATCACCGTCATTAATGAGCGCCTGGCAAAGGTTGTAAAAACTCTGTTTGCCCCCACATGATACAAGGATCTGGTTGGCTTGATAATCAAGGTTATTATCGCGCTTGAACTTGTCGATAACGGCCTGTTTAAGCTCGGGTGTACCATCGACAGGCGTGTACTTGGTTGCGCCGCCTTTGATGGCCTCAATGGCAGCTTGCTTAATGTGCTCCGGTGTATCAAAGTCGGGTTCACCCGTACCCAAGCCCACGATCGGACGCCCCTGAGCTTTAAGCTCTTTGGCTTTTGCTGCCACCGCAAGCGTTGGTGATGGTTTAACCAGTTTTACACGTTCGGAAAGTTGAATAGCCACCGTATCCCCTTAATTTGTTTGATCGATGTTGAGTGTGCGAGAATATCTGGCAATGATACTCCAACTTTTTCGCCCACCCAAGTTTTACAAGCGTAGTTTTACAAGAGTGTATAAGTAACAGTCATGAGCCAACAATTTGATATCCATTCACCGTTTCCGCCAGCGGGCGACCAACCTAAAGCCATTAAGCAACTGCTGGAAGGGTTGGAAGACGGTTTGTCGCACCAGACGCTGCTTGGCGTAACTGGTTCAGGCAAAACTTATACTATGGCCAATGTGATTGCGCAAAGTGGGCGCCCAGCGATCATTATGGCACCCAATAAGACGCTGGCTGCGCAGTTGTATGGTGAGATGAAGGAGTTCTTTCCCAATAACGCGGTGGAATACTTCGTTTCCTACTATGATTATTATCAGCCGGAAGCTTATGTTGCGGCTTCGGATACCTTCATCGAAAAAGATTCGTCGATTAATGAGCACATCGAGCAGATGCGACTGTCGGCGACGCGCGCTTTATTAGAACGTCGTGACACCATTATCGTGGCTTCCGTGTCTGCAATTTATGGTCTGGGTGACCCAAAAGCCTTCCACAGTATGGTGATGCACCTGAAAGTAGGGGATGAGGTAGACCAGCGATTCATTCTTAGACGCCTGGCTGAGCTGCAATACACCCGTAATGAATTCGACCTGCAGCGTGCTACCTATCGTGTACGCGGTGATTTAATTGATATTTACCCAGCTGAATCAGAAAAACACGCGATACGGATTGAGTTGTTTGATGATGAAGTGGAAACCATTCAAACTTTTGACCCGTTGACTGGCGAAGTCTTGAAACGCTTGACTCGCGTAACGGTTTTCCCGAAAAGCCATTATGTCACCTCCCGCCAGACTATTCTTGATGCGATTGAACAGATTAAAGTGGATCTGAAAGAACGGCTGGCCCAGTTTTATGAACAGAACAAGTTAGTTGAAGCGCAGCGCCTTGAGCAACGCGTCAAGTTTGATATCGAAATGATGCAGGAACTTGGTTATTGCTCGGGTATTGAAAACTATTCGCGTTACTTGTCGGGGGCACAACCCGGCGAGCCGCCACCATGTCTATTGGACTATTTACCGCCTGATGCGCTGATGCTCATTGATGAGTCGCATGTGACTGTGTCGCAAATTGGCGCCATGTATAAAGGCGACCGCTCGCGTAAAGAAACACTGGTTAATTATGGTTTCCGGTTACCGGCAGCCTTGGACAACCGGCCATTGAAGTTCGAAGAGTTTGAGCGGATTACGCCGCAAACCGTATTTGTTTCAGCAACTCCCGGTAAGTATGAAGAAGAAAATACCGGACAAATTGTTGAGCAGGTGGTGCGTCCGACTGGTTTGATTGACCCCGAAGTCGAGATTCGTCCGGTTGGAACGCAGGTGGATGACTTATTGTCTGAAATCCATCTTCGCGTTGAGAAAAATGAGCGCGTGCTGGTGACTACATTAACCAAGAGAATGGCCGAAGATTTAACCGACTATTTATCTGAGCATGGTGCTCGAGTGCGTTACCTGCATTCGGATATCGACACCGTTGAGCGGATGGAGATAATCCGTGATTTACGTCTGGGCGAGTTCGATGTATTGGTCGGCATCAACCTGTTGCGGGAAGGCCTTGATATGCCGGAAGTATCATTGGTTGCGATCTTGGATGCGGATAAGGAGGGCTTCCTGCGCTCCGAACGTTCATTGATTCAGACCATCGGCCGTGCAGCTCGGAACCTTAGCGGTAAAGCGATACTTTACGCAGACAGAATCACAGGCTCAATGGAGCGAGCTATTGGCGAAACCAATCGTCGTCGCGCGATTCAGCAGGAATATAATGAAAAGCATGGAATAACGCCTATTGGTGTCAGCAAGAAAATTACCGATGTCATGGATACTGGACATAGCAAGAAAAGTCGCAAAGTGGCTGAAAAGCTCAGTCAGTATAAGGTGAAATCATTGGCTGATGCGGTTAAAGAAATTGCCCATATGGAAAAACAAATGCTCGAACATGCCAAAAACCTTGAATTTGAAAAAGCGGCCAAGATGCGAGACGAGATACAAAAGCTCCGAGAAGCCAGCTTAGCTTCTTAAAGTAACTTAACAAAGAGAGCTTCTTCACAAAAATTTACTTTTAGAATGAAGTCATTAATAAAATAAAAGGGTCTATTGAACCTTTGTTTCTCGAGCTACTCAGATGCTACAATACCGAAATTGGCCTCAGGTTGTATAGTCAACCTGGGGTAAAGCATTAAGCCGAGGTTCATCCAGACCGGCTATAGTTGTTTGAATTTCAATAATAGTGTTTAACTTGTTGATTTAATAAATGAAGAGACCTGGAATAAAAATGACAAAAACAGTGAAGTTTAGTCTGTTTATATGTTTATGGTTGTTCAGTCAGCTCGCAAGTGCGAGCCTTAACCAGCAGAACCTCAAACAGTTTTTCCAATATAAATTAGACACTATTAATCGCTTCATGCAGGACAATCACCAAAAGGCCCTGCAAGATCCTTCTATTCTGATGAAGTTTGTTGATAGCGACCTACTCACAGTTTGGTCGGCCAAGAATACCATTCGTGCCATGCTAGGGGCACAACGCTGGTCTCAGCTAACTGTTGAACAAGAATCCCAACTGATAAAAGCTTATGAGCAGACTATGCGTCGTTATCTATATGAAGTTATGAATCAGTACCAGGGACAGATCGCTGAAGTTGAGTCAATACGTCTGAATGACAAGCAGAATAAAGGCTGGTTAACCGTCGTGTTAGAAACTCAATCTCTCCCAGATATATCAATTGATTTAAAAATCTATAAAGAAGATACCGACTGGACTATTTATGATTTCAGCTTCCAAGGGATTAGCTTTGTTAAAATGAAGCAGAATTACTTCCAGACAACTTTTGATGCGAAAGGATTTGAGGGTGTATTGGCGGATCTAGATAGCAAAAATCAAAAATTTAATAAAAAGTTGAAGGTTGCAAGGAAGTGAGTGAGTGTGAGAAGAGTTGGTATTTGATCAATTCAAAGCCTAAGCAGGAATTAAGGGCTTTAGAACACCTTAAAAATCAAGAGATTAACTGCGTTTTACCAGTTTTAGAAGTTGAGAGAATTATTCGAGGCAAAAGACAAAAAGCCATAGAACCATTATTTCCTGGTTACTTGTTTGTCGAACTTCAGACTAATGGGCAGGGGTGGTCAAAAATCCGCTCCACACGTGGTGTGCGAGACTTTGTTCGCTTTGGAGGCGTACCGGGCAGGGTTCCTGATTCGGTGTTAGAGCATTTGCTGATACTGGATACCTCATTCACCCCCATAGAAACCAATGCACCAGGTGCGGGCGATAAAGTTATTATTACTGATGGCCCATTCAAAGATCTTGAGGGTGTTTTTAAAATCAGTAACGGAGAAAAGCGTTCAATCGTCTTACTGACGATATTAGGAAAAGTAACAGAGATGGAGCTAGAAAATAAGCAGCTTAGAAAAGCTTAAAATAAGCTTTTACAGTTAGTTAGATTTGGCGGTTACAATCAATCCCTAATTGACTATAATAGCGCGCGGTTGGAAGAAATTGTAAAAAAAGCGGACAAACGGCAAGCAATTTGCCCATTTTTAGCATTGTTATTGAAAGATATATATAAACTCTAAAAAGGCACTTTGGGAGCCTGAACCCACGGGCGGTAGCGTGTCTGAATCTGAGAGAAGGGTATGAATAAGAAAATTATAGAACAAAAATTTATCAATAAAATCAATAAAGTGGCCATTGATGCAGGTGCTAAGATAATGGCTATCTATGAAAAGGATTTTAATATTTACGAAAAAAAGGACGATTCTCCTCTCACAGAAGCTGATTTAGCTTCGCATCATCACATTGTAAACGAACTCACCGCATTAGATGTCGGATTTCCTATATTATCGGAGGAGTCTGCAGATATCGATTGGAGTGAACGTCACTCATGGCAAACTTATTGGTTGATAGACCCCCTTGATGGCACTAAGGAATTCATCAAGAAAAATGGTGAGTTTACAGTTAATATAGCCTTGATCCATAAGAACGAGCCAGTTCTTGGTGTTGTGTATGCACCGGCCATTGATACTCTTTACTATGCTTCTGAAGATATAGGTGCCTGGAAACAGGAATCAGGAGTGGCGCAGCAGATTAATATATCCGCTAAAGCTGAAAATCCGATACGAGTCGTGGGCAGTCGCTCACATCAATCTGATGCTATAGCTGGTTATTTAAAGAACTATCCAAATCATGAAATGATTCCAATGGGTAGTTCGCTAAAACTGTGCTTAGTTGCGGAAGGTAAAGCAGATTTGTATCCTCGCTTAGGACCCACTTGCGAGTGGGACACTGCAGCTGCTCACGCGATTGTTAAAGCTGCAGGCGGTCGTTGTGTAATTTTCGATGAAAAAACAAACTCCGAAACCGAAGACCTGAGCTATAACACAAAAGAGTCTTTGTTGAATCCGTATTTTATTGTTAAAGGGCCTGTTATCAATGAATAAGTTATTGGGTATATCGTTTCGTTTAGTGCTTTGTTTAGGGGCATTGCTGACTCAAGTTTCAATAGCAGCACAGGATTTATCACAAGCCAAGCAGTTATGCGAAAATGCTTCTGCGCAACAAAGAGAAATGGCGCGTGCTGCTGGCTATGATGTCGATGCGCTTTGCGCTTCTTTGAAAAGTCAATCTAGTCAGGATTCGAAAACAACTTCTTCTGCCAGCTCTATTCTTCCAAGAGAGCTTGATAATTTCCCAATTGGAGCAGAGCAGCATCATTTAGAGGATGAGATTGAAAGCAATAAACCTCGCATTGAGCAAAAGTTAGAGCCTTTTGGTTACGATATTTTTGCTGGGCTGCCAACCACCTATACTCCTGTGACCGACCTGCCTGTTCCTTCCAACTACGTTGTTGGGCCAGGAGACGTTATACAGGTTCAGCTTTATGGTAAAGAAAACAATAGTTATGAGCTTGTTGTGTCACGCAATGGTAGTATTCAATTTCCTCAGCTTGGCCCCATTAATGTCGCCGGACTCTCATATACAGAGCTAAAAGAATCTTTGACTCAACAAATAAATGAGCAGTTCATAGGTGTAAAATCGAATATAAGTTTGGGAGAGCTACGCTCAATTCAAGTTTTTGTATTAGGTGAGTCCTATAAACCAGGCGCTTATACCGTCTCTTCCTTATCTACTGTAATGAACGCTCTATATGTTAGTGGTGGCATTAAAGAAGTGGGCTCTTTGCGTAATATTCAGCTTAAGAGGAATGGTCAGCTTATAAGTAGCATTGACCTTTACGACTTCTTATTGAAAGGTGACATAAGAGCTGACCGACGCTTGCAATCTGGTGATGTTATTTTCATTCCATCAGTTAATAAGACCGCTTCAATTGCAGGAGAAGTTGTCCGCCCAGCAATTTATGAAATTAAAAATGAAAAAAGCATTTCCGAGCTAGTTGATTTAGCAGGTGGATTTTTACCTTCGGCCTATACACAGGATGTAAGAATTGAGCGCATTGATAATGAAAACCAGAAAACAGCATTGGACATTGATTTAACAACTAAAGCAGGTCGCTTGACAACATTAAAAGCAGGGGATTTTCTAAAGGTATACCCTGTGGCTGAGAAAAATGAGAATATTGTTGAATTAAGTGGGCATGTGGAAAGGCCTGGCACCCTTGCTTGGAAAAAAGGGTTAAGATTAGCTGATGTTATTTCTAATGCGAAGCAATTAAAATTAAATGCCAATATAGATGCTGTGATAATTGCTAGAGAAGTTACCCCGCTAGGCGAATTAAAAGTGCATCATGCCAGCTTAAGGGCTGCTTGGAAAAACTATGACAGTTTTGACAATATTCTATTAGAACCAAGAGATAGAATTATAATTCTAGCGAACTCAATTACAGAAAAAGAAGTTGATATATATAAGAAGGAGTCTCGGGAAAAGAAATATCTAGATGCTGTAGAGTCTCAAAAATTTGATGTGTCCCGTTTAAATGCAGGTCGCTCATTGACATACGAGACAGGCGTGCCTAGTAATAATATTGAGCCTCTAGATAATGAGGTAGGCAGTGAGTATCTTACGAAAGATAAAGCATTATTAAATGGAGAAAAGCAGCTGAAGCCAGAGATTGAAGAGTATGAATTGCTGGAGTTAGAAATACGCAATCAAGAAGTAGAGAAATTAGTAAAAGAGCTTAAATCCCAGTCAACCTATGAGAATCCGGCAAGAGTTGTCAGAGTTGATGGTGCTGTTAAGTTTCCTGGAGAATATCCATTAACTGAAACAATGTCGTCAGCTGATTTAATTAACATTGCAGGTGGGCTTTCTGAATCTGCATATATAGTAGAAGCTGAAATAACGCGTCAAGAAATCATTGGCAATGAGACTGCAAAGATTACCCACTTGCCAGTCGAGCTACAATCTGAATTCTTAGGTAATAGATCTTCAACACTTAAAGCCAAAGATCAGTTATCGGTGAAGATTACACCTGAATATAGAAATGAAACTTTTGTTGAGGTACAAGGCGAGGTTCGATTCCCTGGGCGTTATAAAGTTGCACGTGGCGAAACTTTAACGCAACTTATTGAGAGGGTTGGTGGCTTCAGTGACTTTGCACATATAAAGGCAACAGTGTTTTCTCGTAAAGAGCTAAGGGAACATGAGCAAAAGCAATTGGATCAGTTGCAAGATAAGTTAAGACAAAGCATTGCTACCATTGAGTTGGAGCAATCCAATATTGGTAAAACTGCAGATGTTAGCTCTGCCAAATCGTTAATTGATATTTTAGATACAACAGAAGCTACAGGTCGATTGGTCATCAATCTTGATGGGATTTTGGCTGGTAAGATTGAAGATGTAGTACTAAAAGATGGTGATATGTTAATTGTTCCTTCATATCGCCAAGAAGTTACTGTGGTTGGTGAAGTACAAGTGGCCACATCACATTTATACAATCCTAACTTTGACTTTGAAGATTATATCGACAGAAGTGGTGGCGAAAAAGACACAGCCAATTCTGACGCTATTTATATCGTAAAAGCTGATGGTTCTGTAATCCTACCTAACCGTTCATCCTGGCTGACGCATAGTGACGCAAAAATAGAATCAGGAGATACCATTGTAGTGCCTCTTGATACTACTCGTGTAGATAGTCTTGAATTGTGGTCAAGAGTTAGTCAGATCGTTTACCAATTGGCACTTGGTGCAGCAGCAGTGAACAGTTTTTAATATATGCAGCTAAATCTATGGGTGGCTTACAAGCCGCCCATAAATAGTTTTTAAGTGAATCTACACGGATTAAATAACAACAAGGATTATTATTCTGACTAATACTCAGAGTTTATTATTTAAAGCAATGAAAAAACTATCAATAATATTAATACTTATTAGTGCATCAATCACTAAAGCTGAACCCTGGCTAGATGCGAGAGATGAATGGCTTCGTGCTGATATTGAGTTATTGGCTAATGAGGGGATCATAAAGGCTCCTGTTACCACTTGGCCCGTACCGTGGGCTTCCATAATTCGAGACTTAGATGCAGCATCTGAAACCAAAGTTAGTGTTGAGTTATTACCGATACTTTTACGTGTGAAAAGGAAAGCACGTTTTGAAACTGAAAACGAGACACATAAGTTTCTATCAGTAAAAGGAGGTAACCAGTCTAAAATAATACGTCATTTTGGTGATGAGCGTCGTGAAAAGGCTGAAGTTTCCACTCGTTTTACTGGTGTATCTAAAAGCTTTGCGTGGAATGTAGAAGCAACCAAAGCGTTTGACCCTCTTGATGGGGAAGAGGAGCGTTTCGACCATTCATATATTGCAGCTATTTGGGGGAATTGGATTATATCTGCTGGTGCTCAAGAAAGGTGGTACGGACCAGGCTGGGATAGCTCCTTGATATTGAGTAACAATGCTCGTCCAATTCCTGGCATTTCAATTCAGCGAAATTATAGTGACCCTTTTGATAATCCATGGCTATCTTGGATTGGACCATGGACCATTAATGCATTTGCTGGACAACTAGAAAGTAACCGATTTATTCCTCATGCTAAGTTGTTAGGTATGAGTGTATCTTTTAAACCATTTAACTCATTGGAAATTGGCTTGCGTAGAACTGCACAATGGGGCGGTGAAGGTCGGCCAGAGTCACTATCAAGTTTAGTAGATCTGGCTATAGGAAGAACAAATTGTGACCAAATTGAAGATGGTTGTGACGATAGGCTAAACGGGAATGAGGCCGGCAACCAGCTGGCAGGAATCGATTTTAATTGGCGGCTCCCAACCAACAACTATATGGGAAGTTTATACGGTCAGCTGGTAGGGGAAGATGAAGCAGGTTATGCTCCTTCAAGAAAGTTTTATCAGTTAGGTTACAAGACCAACTTCTTAATAGGTGGTTTCGGCATAACAACCTACTTAGAATATGCTGATACAGAAAATGAGTTTAGACCGAATTTAACTTACGAACACGGTATTTATCAAACAGGTTATAGAGCAGAAGGAAGAAGCATAGGCTCAACTTATGATAATGATACCAAAAGTATGTCAGTCGGGTTCTTGGCAACACACAAATATGGCGATAGATATAAACTTCGCATTGCAAAAGTAGATTTAAACAAAGATGGAACTGGAAATCATACCGTTAGCCAAGCAGCGACTAGTTTCACCCAATTAGAGTTAAAATACCAGCATCCGACGAAATATGGTTTGCTGGGTATTGAACTAGATGTTAAGGATAAGTCGGTCGACACTCTCGGCTACCAACAGGATAAATACAACATCGGTATATCCTGGTCGATGGAGTTGTAGTTACAGTACACGGTAAGAGCAGAGCGATGCACTACCGGACCCCAGAAGTTAATGGATAGGCTATTTTAAAAGTTGCCAATAATCAAGAAAGCAAATTATGAATCAAGACAACAATCAACAGAACATACCAACACAAGGCTACTACCCGCCGCAATCGCGCTATCAAGAAGAGGAAATCGACCTTCGAGAGTTGTTCTCTATAATTTGGCAGGGTAAATGGTTGATAATCGCTATAACAATATTTTTTGCTATTGGCTCAGTAGCATTAGCCTTATGGCTCCCGAATGAATACAAAGCTACTGCAATTGTGCAACCAAACGACAGTGGTCGTGGTGGTAAACTAGCATCATTGAGTGGGCAATTTGGAGGGCTTGCATCACTTGCCGGCGTCAACTTGGGGGCGGCTGAATCTACGGACGCAGTAATAGCGATTGAAATAATGAACAGCTGGGGCTTTGCTGAACAATTCATTGACAAGCATGAACTTGATGTACCTCTCTTCGCAGCAGAAGGGTGGGAAGAGTCAACTGATCAATTACAGCTTGATGAAGATATTTATGACCCCCAACGAAACGAGTGGGTGCGGCAAGCACCAAAGGGGAAAACTGTTGAGCCAACAAGTTGGGAGTTGTACGAGCAACTCAGAAAGCGTCTTCTTATTAGTCAAGATGCAGAAAAAGGCTTGGTCAATATCTCAGTTACTCACTATTCCCCTCGTATTGCGAAGCAATGGACAGATTGGTTAGTACAAGATATTAACGAGCACATGAAAGAAAGAGCACTTAAAGAAGCCAATGAAAGCATAAAATATCTTGAGGAGCAGATAAACCAAACATCAGTTGCTGAAATTAGAGCAGTATTCAGTGAACTCATTCAAGAGCAACATAAAACGAAGATGCTAGCTCAAGTGTCAGATGAATATGTATTTAAAACAGTGAGTGAAGCAAAAGCTCCTGAGGAAAAAGACAAGCCTAAAAGGGCTTTAATTTGTATAATAGGGACTTTGTTGGGCGGCTTCTTGTCTTTATTCATAGTCTTAATGAGCGGTCTGTACAAAAGAGAAAAGCGGTTAGTTAAGGATTAACTTATGCATTTAAGTCTTGTTTTATCGGTTATTATTAGCTTTTCTGCGATACTTGTACTGCGCCCTTTGGCCGTAAACTGGGGGCTTGTAGATACACCTGATAATAGAAAGCAACATTCAGGAAATATTCCTTTAATCGGTGGGCTTGCTATCTACCTTTCAACACTATCGACAGTTAGTCTACATCTAGATAATAAACACATCAATTTGATTCTGATATCCATATCCTTAATGGTATTTATTGGGGCCTTGGATGATCGTTATGATTTAAATGCTAAACTACGATTAATTGCGCAGATACTCATTGCGTCAATATTAACGTTTGGCACAGATATTCAGATCTCAAGTTTTGGTGACCTTTTCGGCTTTGGAGAGATCTATACGGGGCCCCTCTCAGGGCTTGTGACTGTACTTGCAATTGTTGCCGGTATCAATGCGTTCAATATGACAGATGGTATTGATGGACTTGCTGGAACCTTAGCTTTAATTAGCCTGCTTGCTATAAGTTTTGTAATCAGTGATGTCAGTATTGAGCTTTTGATTGGAGCATTGACAGCCTCACTCATTGTTTTTTTATTATTCAACTTGGGACTTTTCTCTAAGAAAAATAAAATATTTATGGGGGATGCTGGAAGTATGATGCTTGGGTTGGTTGTATCATGGCTATTAATTGTGACGAGCCAATCAGAACAAGCAATTGTAGCTCCTGCACATGTATTATGGTTTATTGCCATTCCATTAATTGACATGATTGCTGTCATGTTTAGAAGGTTACGAAAAGGCAAGTCCCCTCTTGTGGCTGACAGAGAACACTTGCATCATGTCTTTATGGATATAGGATTAAATTCCCGCCAAGCGTTATTGTTCATTTCAAGTATCAGTTTAGTATTTGGATTAATAGGCTTTCTAATCATTTCTTATCAGCTACCTGAATATATAACGGTTATATCTTTTATCGTAACTTTCATTATTTATAATAAATTGCTATCACTTCGCCATAAATTTAAACTTCCAAAGTAACCTCAACTATGAAAGTCTTAGCTGTATTCGGAACGCGCCCCGAAGCAATAAAAATGGCGCCTCTTGTTCATGCATTATCTAATGACTCGCGCTTCGATGCTCGTGTATGTGTGACAGCCCAGCACCGAGAGATGCTGGATCAAGTTTTAGACCTTTTTGAGATAAAACCAAACTATGATTTAGATTTAATGAAAGCTGGGCAAACATTGCCTGAAGTTACTGGTCGAATTTTGTCTGACTTTACTCCCGTATTGAAAGAATTTAAACCCGATATCGTACTGGTGCATGGCGATACCGCAACGACATTTGCAGCGAGCCTGGCAGCATATTATGAACAAATTCCAGTAGGGCATGTTGAGGCTGGATTACGCACTGGTAACATTTATTCTCCTTGGCCTGAAGAAGCTAATAGAAAACTTACGGGAGCTCTCGCCAAACTTCATTTTGCTCCAACTGAAACCAGTAAGTTGAATCTGCTCAATGAGAACTGCCCGGAAGAAAGTGTATTTGTGACAGGCAATACTGTGATTGATGCATTGCTAATGATTAGTGGCAAGTTGGAAAAAGACTCGAAGTTGATGGCTTCTCTAGCTTCCGAATTTCCTTTTTTAGATGATGAGAAGAAACTTATTTTAGTTACAGGTCATCGTCGCGAAAGCTTTGGTGGAGGATTTGAAAGAATCTGTGAAGCCTTGGTTGAAATAGCTAAGTCAAATAAGCAGGCTCAAATTGTTTACCCTGTCCATTTAAATCCAAATGTTCAGGAGCCAGTTAATCGAATTTTAGCCGAAGTAGATAACATCAAGTTAATACCTCCACAACAATACCTCTCCTTTGTCTATCTGATGAATCGAGCCTACGTTATTTTAACAGACTCTGGAGGCATACAAGAAGAAGCACCGAGTCTAGGAAAGCCAGTTCTGGTTATGCGTGAAACTACTGAAAGGCCTGAAGCCGTCAGTGCCGGCACCGTAAAGTTGGTAGGCACAAATCAAAAGTTGATTGTGGATTCAGTTAACAAGCTACTCAATTCCGAAGAGGAGTATAATAAAATGAGCTTTGCGCATAACCCCTATGGCGATGGGAAGGCTTGTCAGCGAATTCTAGAAGCGCTTGTAAAATAAAATTATAATAAAAGAGAACAGTTATGCCATTTAATACAATTTCAGTAATCGGTTTAGGCTATATCGGCCTACCGACAGCAGCAATGTTTGCTTCACGCAAAAGACAAGTTATCGGCATCGATATTAATCAGCATGCGGTTAATACCATTAATCGTGGTGAAATTCATATCGTTGAACCTGACTTAGACACTATAGTACATGCCACGGTTACTGAAGGATATTTAAGAGCCAGCGTCTCAGCAGAGTCGGCCGATGCTTTCCTGATAGCAGTCCCCACTCCCTTTAAAGATAACCATCAGCCTGATTTAAGCTACATTGAAAGTGCTTGTGAAACCATAGCACCGGTTTTATGTAAAGGGAATCTGGTAATACTTGAGTCAACTTCGCCTGTCGGAGCAACTGAGAAAATGGCAGAATGGCTTGCAGAATTACGTCCTGACTTGTCATTCCCACAGGTAGCAGGAGAAGAGGCTGATATTAATATTGCCCACTGCCCGGAAAGAGTGCTTCCCGGACATGTAGTAAGAGAGTTAGTTGAAAACGATCGCGTCATAGGTGGTATGACATCTGCGTGCTCAAAAAGAGCTGTTGAACTCTATTCTTGTTTTGTTCAAGGTGAGTGTATTGTAACAAACGCAAGAACAGCGGAGATGGCTAAACTAACAGAAAATAGCTTTAGAGATGTTAATATCGCTTTTGCTAATGAGCTCTCTATTATTTGCGACAAGCTAGATATCAACGTATGGGAGCTCATACAGTTAGCTAATCGACATCCAAGGGTAAACATACTTCAGCCAGGCCCAGGCGTTGGCGGTCACTGTATAGCTGTCGATCCATGGTTCATCATTAGCAACACCCCAGAAGAAGCAAAGTTAATGAAAGCAGCAAGGGATGTGAACGACTCAAAACCAAAATGGGTAGTGGATAAAGTAAAAAAAGCAATTGCAGACTTTTTGCTGGATAACCCAGACAAAACAGCTAAAGACATAACTATTGCCTGTTATGGTATCACTTTTAAACCAGACATCGATGATCTAAGAGAAAGTCCGGCTTTAGATATAGCCAAGCAACTAGTTGAACTCAATAAAGGGCAAACTTATATTGCTGAACCCAATATTACAGTGCTGCCTAAACAATTGGTTAATGCTAGTCTGGTTGATTTTAATGAGGCTCTAGTTTGCGCTGATATTCATTTGATGCTTGTTGATCATAAGCAATTTAAAGTTATAACAAAAAAGCCAGCTAACTTAATCGATGCAAAGGGCATATGGTTGTGATGTAACAAGAGTGTTACTTTATTGTTAAGTTCATGGTTTTAGACTGGAGTTATATTGATGAGGTTAATAGGCAACATGATGTTATCAATTAATAGACATATTTTGAGTGTATGGGCTAAATCATGAATGTTCTTAATTTGATGTGTGGCCTTGGCTGTATTAGTTGTGCTTTTCTCGAGTCAATTTTAGTTTCCGAAATAGCCATAACGGTCATACTAGCATCGTTTGTTTTACCTAAAGTTAGTTGTGTTTTAGGCGTGAGTTTTGCTTATGTATAGTTTGTTATTAGTTTGGTTTGGAAATAAATTACCCAGACTGAAGCTTTGTAATAAGCTACGGTTTGTTTTTTACAAGTTGGCGGGAGTCAAAATTGAAGGAAGGATTACATGCTTAGGTTCAATGCAATTCCCTACCTCAAGTAGCGTGGGGAATATTAGCATTGGACAAAAATCATTCATTAATACAGACGTTAGGTTTGCTGCTCCCAAAGCTACAATTAAAATAGGAGCCTCTTGTCATATAGGCCCCCGGGTTTGTTTCGAAACTGTCTCTCACAAGATAAATTCAGATGGGGTAAGAGAAACATCACATCGGCCTATTGAAATTGGAAAGAACGTTTGGCTCGGAGCTGGGGTGATAATTTGCTCTGGAGTTAAAATTGGTGATGACAGTACGATTGCTGCAGGGGCTGTTGTGGTAAAAGATGTGCCAAAATCTGCAATGTATGGTGGAGTTCCAGCAAAAAACCTCATTAAAAACTAATCTGTAGGGTGGTTTTTAATACAATCTATATTTACCAATTGAGTAAAGGGTAAGCAACATTCTATTTGTTTAATTGGGATTGTCAGTTTAATAATTTAATAAATCAGATATAAAGAACAGTAAATGAAAGCAAACGTAAATTTATTAGCCTACATTAGTAGGTTAACACTCACTAAAGGTATCTGGAAATGAAACGAGCTGACCGAGCAATTTTACTTTCTCGGGTTCCCCTGTGGTTATTAAGCACAGTCGCTCGTTTGAAATCGTTGTTTAAACTTTCATTCTCACAGTATCCGCTTCATAAAAAAGGCTGTCTTAACCGTCAGCCTTTATTTATTTTAGGAGGTGGTCGTTCAGGTAATACACTATTGAGATCTATGTTGATGGCGGGGGGGGATATAGCCATCCCTCCTGAATCTTATGTTTTACCGAAAGCTATTCGGCTATTTCGATCATATAATTATTTACCATGGGATCAACTCAGCTCTCTGATTATTAGTGAGTTTCAGGCTTATAAAGAGTTTTATACCTGGCAGATAGACTTGTCTTTGTGTTATAGCGAGTGTCGCGAGTTACCAAAACATCACCAAACTTTAGCAAATATCATTGATGTTATTTATCGTCACTATGCACGTGAACAAGGTGTAGAGACAGAATTTTGGGGCGATAAGACTCCTATCAATGCATTATATGCACACCATATTGTTAAACTATTTCCGCAAGCACACTATATACATCTAATTCGTGATCCTCGTGCGGTTGTTGCGTCTTATCTAAAAACAGGAATGCATAATGATGTTGCATCCGTTTCCAGACTGTGGAAAACAGTTAACAATCGCTTGAATCGGTATCTGAAAAATAAATTGGTTGTTTCGTATGAGGATTTGGTTATAAGTCCAGAACAAACAATGCAAAAGACATCGGAATATTTGGGTATTCCATATACTGATAAGATGATTAACCATCACCTGTCAAACAAATCCTTAGGTGATGTTGTGGCGCATGAGCACCACAGCAATGTGAAGAAAGCATTAACAACCTCCTCACTTAAGAAATGGCAACAATCATTAACAGAAAATGATTTATCAACTATTAAGCACATTATTAATGGTTGTGCATGTTCTAATATGTATAAATTGTGATGAGAAAGTTAATAGGTAAGGGGTTAAGGGCGGTTGCCGGGCGAGGACTGATAGTCTTAGGTGGCTTTTTGGTCAGTAGCTTTGCTGCTCAACTGCTTCCCAAAGAGCAAGCCGGCTGGTTCTTTTTATTATTTAACATTGCTACTTTTGCTTCTTTAGTCGGACGCTTTGGGCTAGAAACCACTGCCTTAAGGTTTTTATCTGAAGATGTAGCAGATAAGAACTACTACCGGCTATCAGAGTCATTCAAGAAAATTAAACTATTACTCGTTATGCAATCATCACTGGTAGCAGGGGTAATTTCTATTGTTTTATCCTTGATGCCTTATGATATATCTACCGGTAGTATTATTTGGGTAGCTACTTATGCATTGCTTCTCAGCTTTCAATTTTTCTACTCAGAGGCACTCAGGTCACTCTCTATGTTGGTTGCCTCAGGGTTGTTTGGTGGCGCGCTAGTTAACCTAACTACAGCTTTTATAACTTTTTGGTGGATAGGCGAAACCGATAACTTTACTATCTTTTTTAAAGTATTAGTCGGACTCTCAGTATTAAATATTGCTATCTGTGAATGGTACTCTAAGGGTGTAATCAAAAAGCGAACGCCTCAATTTAGTACAAATAATAGAGAGCCCCTGAGTATCAAAGAGATTTATAAAGTATCTTCTCCCTTAGGTGTTCGTTCAGTTTTAGCATTTGTTTTAACTAATTCAGATCTATGGGTTATTTCTTTATTTCTTGAACCATCGTCGGTTGCAGTTTATGGCGCTGTTTCCAGACTTGCATTTTTAATCAACTTTGGTTTGCAGTTAGTAAATGTACTTGTTGCTCCAAAAGTTGCACGTATAAATTTTAAAGGTAATTTAGAACACTTGGAAAAAGTTGTCAGACAATCAACGACGCTAGCTACGGTGCCTACGTTATTTTTGTTTGCAGTTCTAGTGGTTTTCGGAGAGGCTACTCTAGGATTTGTATTTGGTGACTCTTATACAAACGGTTATCAAGTGATGGTAATTATTTTAGCCGGACGATGTTTCAATGCTGTCTCTGGCCCTTGTGGATATACTTTAATGATGACCGGACATCAAAAGTTTGTTAGGAAGTCGATATTCTGGGTGACGTTAACTACAGTAACTATCGCTGTGGTTTTGTCATTTATATGGCCCTCATTGACTTTGATTGCACTAATTTATGCTTTGGGAGCTATTGCGCAAGTGTTTAGCCTTATGTTTAAGGTGAAGAGGGAGTTTGGTTTTTATACTTTTGCCCACCCTAAGTATTTAAGGTGGAAAGCATGAGTAAGAAGTTAAACTTTATTGTTGTTGGTGGGGCCAAATGTGGAACAACTTCACTCCACGCAATGTTAAGTCAAGCTACGGGTATTAGTCTTCCTTTAGCAAAAGATTTTCATTTCTTCGATGATGATGAGAATTATTCTTTGGGTTGGCAGTGGTACTGGGATAAGTTTGATCATGCTGAACTCAACAATTCGAAATTGCTATTAGGTGAAGTGGCCGCGAATTATGTCTACAGCACTAAGGCGCTTGAGCGAATAAAAGCATCCAGTTCAGATGTAAAAGTCATTTATATAATACGGCACCCACTTGAGAGAGCCATATCCGAGTTACATCACCAGGCAAGAAGCTCACAGTCAGAAGTTGAGATGTTTCTGGAGCAATTAAAGAATGGTAATGGGCATGACAGTGTGTTATTTGAAAAAATAATTAGGCGGTCGATGCATAGCAAATGGGTTGACTCTTTATATACTGTATTTGATAAGGAAAATGTACTTGTACTACCTATGAATACATTGAACAATGTTGAGCAATTAAATGTGAGTTTAAGTATATTTCTAAACCATGAGGTAAGTCTTGTTAAGCCAGAAAATAAAAATACTCGTTCAGTTTCAAGAGTTCGCTGGTTTGATACTATTATTAAAGGCGATTCAAAGATTAAACGGTGTTTACGGCCCTTTATCCCAGGGGGTGAAATAAAGAGAAAAGTCCGCAAGCTACTGGTTAAGCTGAATAGTCAACCTGTTAAAACTAATGACTTAGAAGCAGAGAATCTTATACATCCCTATTTGAAAACTGAAATTGAATTCTATGAAACGATTAAAAAGAATGCTTAAACGGGGGCTCTTTGCCGCTTTAAGACACTCTGGTGTTGCAGGGTTATACCGCAGAATTATGCAGCGTAAAAAGGCAACAATAATTTTATTTCATGAAATGAACCATGAGCAGTCGCAAGTTGTTTATAGTGCTCTATATAAATACTACAACTTCATATCTCTTGAGAATCTTGTAGCTGCTATAGAATCTAATTCATGGGAACAAATACCCAATTATGCTTTGGTTGTAACGCTTGACGATGGAAGGCGCAGCAATTTATCTGCTTCGGCTTTTGCAGAAAATGGGGTAGAGGCTATTAATTTTGTTTCTTCGTCACCAGACCGACTAGATGGTCAAAAGTTTGTTACAGAGAGTGAACTGAGTGAATTGGGAAAGCTCTTTGATATTCAATCACATACACACTCCCACCCTAATTTAAGTCAGCTATCAAAGACAATGCAGCTTGAAGAGATTAGAAAGAATATAGATTTTTTGCATAGTAGGAAGGCGGGGATGATAAAGTATGTTGCATTTCCTTATGGGCAATATAATCAGGATTCTGTAGATGCTTGTAAGGAGTTGGGTGTTAGAGCAAGCTTAACGGTTGACTCTGGTTTTGTAGACGCAGACTCGGACCTATATCGACTGAAGCGACTTTGCTTACCGAACAGCTTCTCTGAGAGTGAACTATTGGTAAAGGTGAGCGGCTTGTGGAATTTTCTACAAAGAAAGCATTAATAATAGACAATGAACAATAATACAATAGTACCTTTAAAGCTCGTTATAGAGGTTTCACTATATCTATTATTAGCCGGAAGGATGCTAAGCACTTTTGTGCCTATTGCTGATTCAATTCTATCAAATCTCATTCTGCTCTTTTCTCTTATCATTCCATTCGTTTATATTGGTGAAAGGTACAGAATTAAGTATTTCTTCCTGTATACACTGCTTATATTTCTTTACCAGATTGGAGTTTCGGTAGCCCTTGGGGCAAATAGGGAACTGCTAGATGTTGTTTTTCAGTCAGTATTTAACCTTAAAATCTTTTTTATCCTATCAGCATTCTATTTAGCTCTTAGACCAAATGATCCATCAGCTCAAAGAGTGTTGTTTTTTTTATTCTGGTTTATGGTTGCTGGGGCTGCGCTGAATATTGCTTTAGGCTCTGTTTTTTTTAAGGTGTTTAATATTGAGGAAAACTATCGTGGAGAGGCTTTGCTTCCTCGCTTGGTTGGTTTCTTTATGCAGCCTAATAAACTTGCATATGTAGCTGGCTTTTTCTTTCTATATTTTTGGTTTATGAGAAATCACTCATTAACTCGAACCGTAGCCTTGGGTCTCACGTTTGTTCTCATTTTGCTCTCTGGTTCTAGAAGTACACTTATTGTAGTGCCAATTGTTATTTTCACCTCTATAGTATTTTCATCGAGAATATCAAGAGGTTTAAAAGTAGCCACACTGGCTACAACCATGATTGTTTTTGCTCTGGGAGTCTTTATTTTTAAAGACTCTTGGCTGGTGAGCTCTCTTGTTAAAAATGTAGAGTTAAGTGCAAGTGATGCTAACGATCATTATATTAGAGGCTTGATGTTATATAATTCGTTTGTTCTGGCTTATCAAAATTTCCCCTTTGGCTCAGGCGTGGCCACATTTGGTACTGTATTTTCAGAAGCTAGTCCAGTATATACATCTTTAGGTATGTCTCACTTACCTCATGTACGTGAAATGAGAGGGATTTTTGATAGTAATTTTGCCTCGGTGCTGGGTGAGCTTGGGTTAGTTGGTATTATTGTATTTTATGGACTCCTCTGGTATTTAGCTCTCAAGTTTTATCACAAATTTCAAAGTGCCAATAGCGCAAAACCTTACACCATGAGCTTATTCTGTTTTGTAGTTGTTATCTCGCTTAAAGGGGGAGTTTTCATGGATAGTTTCGTGTCAGCAATGCTAGCTTTATTTTTGGTGGGTCCGCCACATATTCAGTTTTTGAAAGCTAAGCAAAGAAGGGTTCAATGATTTTTATAGTCGGATATTCACGTTCAGGTACAAAAATGATGAATAAAGTGCTGACAAAACTAGGAATAACATCATTTATTCCTGAGCTGCACTTTTTCGAGCAACTGTATTCTTTTGGTAACTCGGAAGCTGAGAGAAATCAAGTCCTGTCTCAGTTTCAACGTAAGCAGTTAATAGAAAAGTTAACTGATATCGTCAAACGTGTGGGTGACAGGTTTGACGATGGTCGTTCTGTAGAGAAGGTCTTAAAAGAGTTTAGGGTTGAAGCAGAGGAGCTTGAACAACCAGATGCGTTACGTATTTATCGGGTCCTTACAGGAAAGCTGTCATCACCATTAGAGGTTGATCCTACACCTCGTAATGCTTACTACATGGTCGAAATTGCTGAAGAGATTCCAGATTCTCGCTTTATCTATATGATTCGAGATCCACGAGATTGTATATTATCTCAGCGTGATAAGTGGAAGAACTATTTTTATAATAAAAAAAGGTATTTTGAAGCCTTTCGTTTATGGGTCAATTATAATCCTTGGCTTATGAGCCGATTTTGGCGCTCCTCGTATCAGCAACTAGTAAAGAGTCGACAGAAACTGGAGTCCCGTTTGCTTTGCGTTCATTATGAAAGCATTACTGACGCTCCAGAGTCTTTAATTCCTCACCTGGAGCGATTTACTGGGCAAGAATCTATAAGTAAAGATATGAGCTTTATTCGACGAGGAAACTCTCAAAAGTGGAAAAAACAATTGTCGTCTTTGCAGGCATGTATGATACAGAGGCACCTTGGTAATGAAATCCAGAGTGAGGGATATGAAATGGTTGACTACTCATGGCCTATTCGTTTGTTATCATACGGGTTAACAGTATTCTATACAGTTAAATTACCCTTTGCTTTTTTAGTGAATATAAGTCGGCTTGGTAACTTGGGTTCAATGATCAAGCGCAGATTATTGGGGCGCTAAAATGACATATCAGGTTCTTTTGCTAAGCAACATGTATCCTTCTTCTGAAAAACCTTATGCAGGCGTATATGTTAAAAATCTTTACGAAGGTTTATGTAAGCTTAATGAGCCAGAAGTTCATTACCATCTATTAGCAATGCCGAGGCAATATACCTCTAAGATTGGTTCTGTTATTAAATACACGAAGTTCTTGTTCGGTTCATTAAAGTACTTATTTCGGAAATACCAAGTAGTTCATATTCATTTCTTTTATCCATTGATTATTTGGGGTGCCGTATATAAGTTATTTCACCCTCGGTCTAAGCTGGTGGTTACCTGTCATGGTACAGATATTAATGGGCATTTTTCAGGTGGTTTGAGCCAGTATTTTGCACGGAGTTTGAGTCGATCTCTTGATTACTTGATAGCTGTAGGTGAAGAGCTCAAGAAGACAGCTGAGCAAAAGCTAGCAAGGACGGTTGATTCGGTTTGGCCCGCTGGTATAGATGAGCGGACTTTTTATTCATCATCACAGCCTGAAGCAAAGCAATACGACTTTATTTTTGTCGGTTCATTTACAGTATTGAAAGGCGTATCTGAGTTAATTGCTGCTTTAAAGAACATAGAAGAACCGTTGAAGCTGTGTTTTGTGGGGTCGGGACCTTTGCTATCTGATATTATGACTTTATCAGATAAACATGACCTTACTATAAAAGAGAATCTACCACAAAGTGAGATTGCAGCTTTGTATAAACAAGCCAAGTTTTTAGTGCTGCCCTCTAAGTCAGAAGCATTCGGATTGGTGGTATCGGAAGCCATGTACTGTGGAGTCCCTGCTATCGTTTCAGCAGTTGGTGGGTTGAAGATGCAGGTAGAGGAGGGGCGGAATGGTTTTTTCTTTAAGGGAGTAACTGTATCTTCAATACAAGAGAGGTTAGAAGAAGCCATGTTGATATTTGAAGGGGATTATAAACGTTTAGCTGAGTGTGCTAGGCATTCGAATAAGCAATTTAGCTTGGCTAAAGTTGTGGCAGAACATAAACAACTATACCGGAGGCTTCTGGATGAGTCTAAAACGTAAGTTGGCTTACTTCTTTTATATAGCTTTTTTTCGTTTTACTCCAGAGGACTATCGACCTTACGGACTTTTCTTTCCCTGGATTAGAAGGAAACTTGCTGAGTCATTTTTGACTAAGTGTGGTAAGAACTTAAGGGTAAAGCACAATGCAGATGTATCCCCATTTGTTGAAGTGGGTGATAACTCCGAGCTTGGACAATTTAGTTTGATCCATGCGAACGTTAAAATAGGCTCGTATGTCATCATGGGTCCAAATGTAAAAATTTATACACGGAACCATAACTTTGAAAGCTTGGAAACTCCAATCGCTTTGCAGGGTAAAAGTAGCAAGCCAACGATCATTGGTGATGATGTATGGATAGGCGCAAACGTAGTGATTCTGCCCGGTGTCGAGGTGGGTAACCACGCCATTATAGCAGCCGGTTCTATTGTTACTAAGTCAGTCCCGGACTACGCGATTATCGGCGGCAATCCGGCCAAGGTCATTAAAATGCGTAATGAGTAAAGACGTGAAGATAATCTATTTACTTGGAGCAGGTAGAAGCGGCACCACAATTCTCTCTTTATTATTAGGCAATAATACGAATGCGCTGGCTCTCGGTGAATTACATCAGGCTCCAGAGCATTTCTCCCAAGAGAAGTCATGTAGCTGTGGAGAAACTCTAGTCAGTTGCCCATTTTGGAGCGAATACTTTCCCAAGCTCCATAAACTATTTGATAATGATACTTATAGACTGCAAGCACGTGAGCTAGAGTCGCATCGATACGTTGGTAAGTATTATTTTTCACCTAACAGGGCTCTAGGTTTTTCGGAATATATAAAAGCCAATAAATCATTGTTTGAGTCAGTATCAGCGCAACAGCCGGTGTTAATCGATTCGGCAAAGTATATTGGTCGAGCTCTAGCCCTAAATTCATTGTTAGGTAATGACATACATTACATCTATTTGGTTAGAGACCCGAGAGGGGTTGTGAATTCATTTGCAAAAAATGTACAAACATCTAGAGGCTGGATATCTGCAACAGTCTATTACTTCATCGTGAATTGCGTGGCCTGGGTTACGACAAAAACCCTTCTTAGAGGAAAGGTACAGAAAGTCAGGTATGAAGATTTGCTTTTAAAACCAGTTGAGACATTGACGGAGTTATCAGAAAGTTTAGGCGTTAACGTGGATAACGTAAAACAACTATTAGAGTCGGGAAGCACAATGCAAACAGGGCATGTCATTGGTGGCAATAGACTGGTAAGCAAAGATGAGGTTCTATTTAGGATAAGTGATAACTGGCGATCTAAGTTACCAGCATGGAAACGTTATACGATATGGTTCCTAACCTTACCTCTCAACTTGATAAATAAGTACAAGCCATGAAAACCTTTCTTACACTAGATTATGAGTTGTTTTTTGGCCGTGAATCAGGTTCAGCGGAAGCGTGTATTCTCAGCCCAACAAAACAATTACTTAAAGTCCTGGATAAAGTAGAGGCCAAAGCGGCTTTCTTTGTTGATGTAGGCTATATTTCTCGAGCTGATGAGCTGGACTGTGACCAAGACGCTGTCTCTAAAGTAAAGCTGCAAATACAAGAGCTTGAAGCAGCTGGACATGATATCCAGCTGCACATTCATCCACACTGGGAAAAGTCGCAGTGGCATGATGGGGCTTGGAAGTTTGAGCTTGATTTTTATAAACTGTCTGATTTCTCGAAGGAAGAAGCTCATAGCATAGTAAAAAAATACACTGATAAGTTAAATTCTATTACTAAGAGTAGAGCCATTGCCTATCGTGCGGGTGGATGGTGTATCCAACCGTTTGATCATTTTTCAGACGCGCTGTATGAGTCGGGCATTAGGATTGACAGCACTGTCTACAAAGATGGTTTAAATCTTTCTAAATTTCAGGGTTTCGATTTTAGGAATAGCCCCAATTTGGCTTGGTGGAGGTTTGGCGATGATCCCCTGACTCCTGAAGAGAATGGCCGCTTCATTGAATTACCTATAAGTAGTTCAAATGTCAGCCCATTATTTTTCTGGAAGTTTGCGCTGGTTAAAAAGTTAGGCGGAATAAAGCATCATAGTTTTGGTGATGGTAATGCTGCTCCAATGTCAAAATCGCAGTTAAAGCGACTTTTGACGCAGAAAAGTAGAACAGTTGCTTCTATTGATGGCTATAAATCAAGTATGTTGAATAAATTCCGAAACGAATGTGAGAAGCAGTATGGCTCTGAAGCAAATTTGGTTCTTATAGGACATCCTAAATCGTTAACTCCTTATAGCTTAAAGGCATTGGATAAATTCTTATCAAGCCATTCTAATGACAACTATATGACGATTAGTCAGTGGTATAACAGCTTATGATTCAACAAAGACAAGCCGTCGAGGTTGGCACTTTACCCATTACCCCTTTTAAGAGTATGCGCGAGGCCGTTGAGACTGTCTGTTCTGAAAGCGGCGTCTTACCCGGTTTCGCTGTTGCAGTTAATGCAGAAAAAGTGATATCTGCACGTGACGATGTCGCCATAAGAGAGAATTTGCTGTTAGGCACGATTCTCTATGCAGATGGAATCTCAGTGGTAAAGACAATCAAGAAGAAGGGTGTTGATAATGTGCGTATTCCGGGATGCGAGTTATGGCTTGAGCTGATGAAGAAAGCAGCGCAAACCGGCAAGCAGGTGTATCTTCTTGGTGCCAGCGAAGAAACCAATAAGTTGACTGCTTCGAAGTTGAGCGATTCATTTGGTTTGAACAATTTGACTCGGAGAAATGGTTATTTTGATGATGAGCAAGATGTCATTGCTGATATTCTTAGACTAAAGCCAGATATCGTCACTGTAGCCTTAGGGTCGCCCAAGCAGGAGCTTTTAATCACTAAACTCCGAGAAGTGCATCCGGATGCATTTTATATGGGAGTTGGTGGTAGTTATGATGTCTTTGTCGGAAAAGTGAAAAGAGCTCCCAAGTTATTTTGCGACTTACATCTCGAATGGTTTTACAGGTTAATTTCACAACCAAAACGTATTTTCAGACAAATGAACTTATTTCGATATTTCTATCTACACTTTGCAGGAAAGCTATAAATTCACTTGCATTTCCATTACAATTGCCAAGCTAAAAACAGGGCAGTAAACAAATTCAAATTAGGTCTTTTTTTGTAATGAACAATCAATCACTTACACATCTTAAACAGCTCGAGTATGAGTCAATCCAGATTATGCGAGAAGTAGTTGCTGAGTTTGATAAACCAGTAATGCTTTACTCGGTCGGTAAGGACTCTTCCGTTCTTCTTCATTTGGCACGTAAAGCTTTTGCGCCAGGCAAAATTCCGTTTCCATTGTTACATGTTGATACTACTTGGAAATTTCGTGAAATGATTGAATTTCGCGACCGCATGGCAAAGGAATATGACTTCGAGCTTTTGGTTCACCAAAATCCCGAAGGGCTAGCCATGAACGTTGGACCTTTCTCCCATGGCAGTGCTACCCATACCGATATCATGAAGACTCAGGGCTTAAAGCAGGCACTTGATCAGTATCAGTTTGATGCGGCCTTCGGTGGCGCTCGTCGTGACGAAGAAAAATCTCGTGCTAAAGAGCGTGTCTATTCGTTCCGTGATAAGAAGCATCGCTGGGATCCCAAGAATCAAAGACCTGAACTGTGGAATATCTATAACGGGAAAGTACACAAAGGTGAAAGTATTCGAGTATTCCCTTTGTCTAACTGGACTGAACTGGATATTTGGCAATATATCTATTTGGAGAATATCCAAATTCCTGATTTGTATTTCTCAAAAGAGCGTCCTGTAGTCGTGCGTGATGGTACTTTGATTATGGTCGACGACGAACGCATGCCGTTGGAAGAGGGCGAAAAGCCAATGATGAAAAAGGTGCGCTTCCGTACTTTAGGCTGTTACCCATTAACTGGTGCGGTTGAATCTGAAGCCGATACACTTCCAGCTATTATTCAAGAAATGCTATTAACTAAGACATCAGAGCGGCAGGGACGTGTAATTGATAACGACAGCTCTGGTTCAATGGAAAAGAAAAAAATTGAGGGGTACTTCTAATGTCGCATGCATCATCTTTAATTCAAGAGGATATCCTTAGTTATCTAGATCAGCATGAGAATAAAGAATTACTACGTTTTATTACCTGTGGAAGTGTTGACGATGGTAAGAGTACCTTAATTGGTCGCCTGTTACACGACAGCAAAATGATCTTTGAAGATCAGTTAGCAGCCATCACAGAAGACAGTAAAAAATCTGGAACGACTGGTGATAAGGTAGATTTGGCATTGTTGGTTGATGGTTTGCAATCTGAACGTGAGCAGGGCATTACCATTGATGTTGCCTATCGGTATTTTTCGACCGACAAACGCAAATTTATTATCGCGGACACTCCAGGGCATGAGCAGTATACGCGTAATATGGCAACTGGCGCTTCAACCTCGGATCTTGCGATTATCCTGATTGATGCTCGTTATGGCGTGCAAACACAAACTCGTCGCCATAGCTTTATCTGCTCTTTATTAGGCATTAAACATGTCATCGTAGCAGTGAATAAAATGGACTTGGTTGATTACTCCCAGGACGTTTATAAATCAATTCAGGCTGATTATTTAAAATTAGCCGGTACCTTGGATATTCCTGATATTCGCTTTGTGCCGATTTCTGCGCTGGATGGTGACAATGTGGTTAACCCAAGCGAGAACATGAAATGGTTCCGTGGTTCGCCTTTGATGCACTACCTTGAGATTACAGAAATAGCTCATGATATTAATTTGGAAGATTTCCGATTCCCCGTTCAGTATGTGAATCGCCCCAATCTGAATTTCCGTGG
Organism: Kangiella koreensis DSM 16069; assembly: GCF_000024085.1. Lineage (NCBI taxonomy): Bacteria > Pseudomonadati > Pseudomonadota > Gammaproteobacteria > Kangiellales > Kangiellaceae > Kangiella > Kangiella koreensis. The sequence goes on from NC_013166.1 coordinate 983,131, forward strand.
CTATGCCGGTAGCATTACATCGGGCACTATTAGTGTTGGTGATACGGTTCGAGCTTTGCCATCTGGAAAGCTATCTACGATTAAATCGATTGTAACCTTTGAGGGCGAGCTTGAAGAAGCGACTGCACCAATGGCTGTTACCCTAACACTGAACGATGAAATCGATATTAGTCGTGGTGATATGATTGTGAAGAAGGATAACTTGCCACACGTTTCTTCTCGGATGCGTGCAAAAGTTGTCTGGATGCATGAGCAACCAATGACGGAACATAAAGAATACTATATTAAGTTTAACAGCAAATTGACTTCAGGTGAGTTTGATAAAATACATCACCGTATTGACGTCAATACCATGGCTGAGCATCCAGCAGGTCAATTAGAGTTGAATGAAATTGGTTTGGTTGATCTTGAAGTGAGCGAAAAAGTGATGTTTGATGATTATCGCTCAAATCATAAAACCGGCGCCTTTATCATCATCGATCGATTGAGTAATGTGACAGTGGGCGCAGGTATGATTGAAGAACCTCTCTCGGATTCTGAAGAGCCAAGTGCGCCAGTCGATGTGAGTGCGTTTGAATTGGAACTAAATCAATTTGTCAGAAAGCACTTCCCACACTGGGGTGCCAAAGATATTTCGAATACTAAATAGCAACTGTTGAAAGCGGTATGCTACTAGAGCAAGCCTACGTTTTTAGCGTTATCATAGCCATGTTGGTTGGGCTGGTTTTTAACCTGGCCCGCCCCGCGTGGCTTTTTTCGTTAGCAGCATTGGCGCTTTATTTCCCGGGCTTCGTTCCTGCTGAGCGTTTCTTCAGTCATGCGGTTAATCCAGCGGTATTAACTTTAGTACTATTACTGGTTTGCTCTATCGCGCTGGAGCGAACTCGTGCGCTGGCCTGGGTTAGTAAACAATTATTCAGTAAAAGTCAGTTTGTCACCTTGACCAAGATGGGTGGCCTGGTGGCTGCCAGTTCAGCATTCTTAAATAACACCGCTATTGTTGCTTCTTTGATGGGAGCGGTGCGAAATAATTCCAGCCAATCTGCTAAGCGCCTGCTAATTCCTTTGTCCTATTTTGCCATTTTAGGTGGCACCTTAACCTTGATTGGTACTTCGACTAACCTGGTCGTTAACAGCTTTCTTGTTGATTATGGTAAAGCGGGCTTCAACTTCTTTGACTTTTTACCTGTAGGTTTGGCGATTCTGTTAGTCTGTGGCATCGCCGTTATTATTGTCAGTTATTGGCTGCCAAAGGATAACATTGCCGAAACGGTAACTCGCGAGTATTTCCTTGAGGCAAAAATTGATAGTGACAGTACGCTGATTGGCAAAAGTCTATATCAGGCTGGACTTATTACAATTACAGGACTCGATCTGGTTGAAATCGTTCGTAAAGACCAAGTGATTGCATCAGTTGAGCACGACCTTGAGTTGGCGGAGGGCGACCAACTTATCTACTGTGGTGATGTTAAGCTGGCAAAGCAACTCGCCAGCATAAAAGGCTTGAGTGTATTTGCTGAAGATTCAGGACTGTTAGATAAACACCTTAAAGAAGTCATCGTAAGTCCTATGTCAACTTTAATAGGGCGAACATTGAAACAAAGCAGTTTTCGCGCACATTTTGATGCCGCAGTGGTGGCTATTGGCCGCAATGGCGGGCGATTATCCGGTGCCCTGGGCGAAGTCGAAATTAGGGCGGGCGATAAACTGGTCATCGCAACAGGTCGTGACTTTTATAAGCGTCCCAATATTGATCGTAACTTTATCTTTTTGGATAAAGTACAGTTGCACCCACCCTTAAAAATTTCCCAGGAAATTATCACCTTTAGCGGATTCTTCTTGGCAATAGCTTTGGCAGCTCTTGGTTTTGTCGATTTACTTACCGCGCTTATAACATATCTGATATTAATATTCGCAACCAAAGTAATTAGCGCTACAGAAGTGCGTCGACGTTTGCCGCTTGATATTTGGCTGGTCATTGCTTCTGCACTTGCTATCGCAGATGTTTTTAATCAGGTGGGAGTGGCTAACTTGATAGCGAACGGTGTGACTGGTTTATTCCATATCGAAAGCAGTAACGACATCACCGGCATTTATCTATCATTCATTAGCATTTATTTGCTAACTTGGATTATCACAGAGATGGTAACCAATAACGCTGCTGCGGCCTTGATGTTCCCAATAGCATTTGGACTGGCTGAATCAATTGGCGTCAACTACATGCCATATGTGATGGCTGTGGCCTACGGTGCCTCGGCCAGTTTTATCAGTCCGTATGGCTATCAAACCAACCTGATGGTCATGAACGCCGGTGGCTACAGCTTTAAAGATTTTGCTAAGGTGGGGTGGTTGGTTTCCCTTTGCTTCACTATTGTTGCCTTGTTAATGATCCCTATTGTGTTTCCATTTTCGTAAAACCAGGAGTTAGCTTTCATGACAGAAAATATCGTGTGGCACCATCATAATGTGACTCATGAAGACCGTTGCCAGCAAAAGAACCAAAAGCCTTGTGTGCTTTGGTTTACTGGGCTTTCAGGTTCAGGTAAGTCGACAGTGGCCAATGCTGTAGAATCACTTCTTTTTCAGAATGGGAATCATAGTTACTTGCTTGATGGAGACAATGTTCGCCATGGGTTGAATCAGGACTTATCCTTTAGTGAAGAAGACCGAGTAGAGAACATCCGTCGCATTGGAGAGGTCACAAAGCTTTTTGCTGATTCTGGACTAATCGTTTTGTCAGCGTTCATTTCACCCTTTCAAGCTGATCGTCAACAGGTGCGTGACTTACATAATGAGGGTGATTTTATTGAGGTGTTTGTTGATACACCCTTAGAGGTGTGCGAGCAAAGAGATCCTAAAGGTTTGTACAAAAAGGCACGAGCCGGTGACATTAAGAACTTTACCGGACTGGACTCTCCTTATGAGGCACCGAATAATCCTGAGATCCAATTAAAATCGGATGAGCACACAATTGATGAGCTTGCTAATCAAGTTTTGGATTATTTACGAAATAATGGCTTCATCTCTTAAAATAATTGCTTGAACCGCAAAAAGATTATGGTAGAATTCCCGCTCTTAAAATAGTCGCGTAGCTCAGCTGGTTAGAGCACCACCTTGACATGGTGGGGGTCGGTGGTTCGAGTCCACTCGCGACTACCAAATTCAAAAGAATGCCGCTTAATGCGGCATTTTTTGTGTCTGTCTTTTAATCGCTGGTTTTATCTTTAAACTCACACAGGTCTTCGATGATGCAGCTACCGCAGCGCGGCTTTCTGGCGAGGCAGGTGTAGCGGCCATGCAGGATGAGCCAGTGGTGGGCGTCGAGCAGGAATTCTTTAGGAACAAATTTAAGCAGTTTTTCTTCGACCTGCCGGACGTTTTTACCAGGCGCTATTTTTGTGCGGTTGGACACGCGAAATATGTGGGTATCCACTGCCATGGCGGGTTGTCTGAAGGCTGTATTGAGCACTACGTTAGCCGTTTTTCGGCCAACTCCAGCCAGTGCCTCGAGGTCTTTTCGATTATCCGGGATCACTGAGTTATGCTTTTCAATCAGGTCTTTACAGCAGGAAATGACGTTTTTCGCTTTGCTGTTAAATAGGCCGATGGTTTTGATGTATTCTTTCAGCCCATCCTCACCTAGCGCATAAATCGCTTCAGGGGTATTCGCAACTGGGTAGAGTTTACGGGTTGCTTTGTTCACACCAACATCGGTAGCCTGCGCTGATAAAATGACGGCAATCAGCAATTCGAAGGTGGAGTTATATTCTAGCTCCGTTGTCGGGTTTGGATTATGAGCACGCAGTCGTTCAAAAATTTCCTGACGCTTTTCTTTATTCATGACTCAAAGCTTCTCCACTTTGCACGGGTGATGCTTTGCTCGCTTTAGCTTGTTCTGCGCGTTTGTGATCAATACCATTTTTGATCGCGATCAGAATCCCCAACCCAACGAAAGCACCTGGCGGTAATATGGCGAACAGGAAGGTTGAATCTGTCAGGTAGAAAGAAATGGTTAAATCGCTGGCCCATTCGCCAAACAGTTGCTCGGCACCTGAGAAGAGTGTGCCTTGGCCGATCATCTCGCGTAATGCTCCTAGCGTGCATAACACCGCCGTAAAACCAAACCCTTGCATGACGCCATCCAGTAGCGATGGGACAAATTTGTTCTTTGAAGCGAAGGCTTCGGCGCGTCCTATAATGGCACAGTTGGTGACGATCAGCGGAATGAAAATACCGAGCGTTAAATACAGGTCATAGGTATAAGCATTCATAATAAGACCAACATTTGTCACAAAGCTGGCGATCATCATTACGAAAATAGGAATGCGGATTTCTTTGGGAATATAGTTACGAACTAATGACACGGAGCCGTTTGAGCCTGCCAGAACCCAGGTTGTGGCGAGACCAAGTGCCAATCCGTTAATGAAGGTGTTACTGACGGCTAGCAGTGGACACAAACCCAGTAACTGAACCAGCGCTGGATTGTTATCCCATAGCCCGTTTTTGATAATCGTTTTGTGTTCGGAATTAATCATTCGTTCCTCCACAGTTTTGCGGTCCTTCGAACAGTTGCTGCTGGTTGCTTTCGAAGAAGGCGAGTGTTTTTGCGACTTGTTGGATGACTGCGCGAGGCGTTATGGTTGCGCCAGTGAAAGCGTCAAACTGACCACCGTCCTTGCTTACCGCCCACCCATCAGGTTCAGGATTGCGCAGCGATCTTCCTGCAAACGTTAATATCCAGTCACTTTTCTTGGCGTCTACTTTATCACCCAGTCCGGGAGTTTCTTTATGATCAGTTACTCGCACGCCAGCGATAGTGCCATCTGCATAAATACCAACCACCATAGCAATTTTACCGCTGTATCCGTTAGGAGCAATTGACTCCATGACAACCGCTACTGGCTCTCCATCTTGACGCATGCGGTAAGCTTTCAATGGTTTATTGGAGCCTAACGCAGCCGCATCTTCGATTAAAGTGCAGTCATGATAAACATCATTATTGTATTCACTCTGTTCGACCAGCTGATTTAAAGTGCGGGCTAGTGCAGCCTCCATCTCGCCAGCAATGGTGTCGCGGGTGATGTAATAGGTTATAGCAATCAGTCCCACACAAACGGCTGCAAAAATGGCTAAAATCAATCCGTTCTTTCCAATCATTTTAGTCAGCATTGGAATCTCCTGTGGCTCGTTTTGCTTTATGACCGTATGTTTTCGGCTTGGTGTAGTAATCGAGCATTGGCACTGTCATGTTCATGAGCAAAACGGCAAAAGCAATAGCGTCAGGATAGCCGCCAAAGGTTCTGATAAGAACGGTGATGATGCCAATGCCTAAACCAAATATCCAACGCCCTTTTGGTGTGGTGGAGGCAGTAACAGGGTCAGTAGCAATAAAGAAAGCACCGAGCATGGTCGCGCCAGCAAACAAATGAAAGCTGGGTGACAGATAGTGATCGCTGTTGCTGGCGAATAATACGAACGACATGGCGACCATACCTAACAAAAGGCCTGCCGGAATTTGCCAGCCGATGACTTTACGGAACATCAGTACCAGACCGCCCGCAAGGAAACCTAGATTAACCCACTGCCAGCCAGAACCGGATAAACCATTAATCACTGCGTGAGTTTCAATTTCAGCCAGGCGGTATCCTTGGGATAGTTCGGTTTTGACGTGATCCAGTGGCGTTGCCATGGTAAAGCCATCAAGTCCAATACGCGTTGAAGCAATTGACTGGTTATCAAAACCAGTACCGGTAAAGATATAAGAGAGTGCGTCCATAAAACCGACAGGGTTTTGCGCCAGTTCAGCAGGGGGAAGCCATGAGGTCATTTCCAGCGGAAAAGAGATCAGTAGCAGCACATAACCAACCATGGCCGGATTGAACAGGTTATTACCTAGGCCGCCATAGACATGTTTAGCAAACACAATGGCGAATGAAACACCGATAACCGTCATCCACCAGGGCAGTAGAGGCGGAATAGCCAATGCCAATAGCCAGGCGGTAACCAGCGCGCTGCCATCAAATAAGATCGGCAGTACAGGACGCTGGCGAGCTTTTAGAATAAGAGCTTCAGTAACCAGAGCGGTAACGCTAGCAAGAATGATATTGATAATAACGCCGAAGCCGAAGAAATAGACCAGCGCGAATAAGCCTGGCAATGTGGCACCAATAACCCATAACATCAGCGCACTGACTGAGGTGGGATTTTTAGTAAATGGTGACGATATTAGACTCATGCGTCATTCCCTTTGTTGTCTGTCTCTTGGTTTTCAGTCTCATTTGAAGAGCCAGTTGCAGAATCTTCATCTTGCTCTGCCTTTTTAGCTTTTACCCGAGCCAGCGCTGCGGCAACTGCTGACTTTTTGGTATCATCATCGCCGGCTGCTTCTGCCGCTTTGCGTCTTGCTTCTGCCGCTTTGCGGTGCTTCTCAGCTTTCTCACGCTTCACGCGTTCCAGTCGTTCCTGGCGAGCTTCATGACGAAGCCGAGCCTTATCGGCTTTGGTTTTTTCAACTTTCTGATTGCGGATCGTAGACTTGGCGTAGCGATAATATTGCACCAGCGGAATGTCGCTGGGGCAAACATAAGCACAGGCACCGCACTCGATGCAATCAAACAAATCGTATTCTTCGGCCTTTTCAAACTCATCAGACTTGGCGTGCCAATAGAGCTGTTGTGGTAGCAGAGATGCTGGACAGACATCCATACAGGCACCGCAACGGATACAGGGCAGGGCTAAATGGTCGTGTTTCAATTCTTTTGGCGCCGCCATGATGATGCAATTAGTGGATTTAACGATGCCGACCTTAGAGTTAGGCAATTCAAAGCCCATCATTGGGCCACCCATGACTAATACGCCGGGATTTGTGGCCTCACTTATCTTCATCAGATGTTCAACTGGAGTACCAAATGGTACCTGATAGTTACCGGCTTTCTGGCAGGCTTCACCGGTCAGCGTTACGACACGTGACACCAACGGCTTGCCGTACTCGAAGGCTTGGAAGATCGCGAAGCAGGTTGCAACATTGTGCATAACCAAACCTAAATCAGCAGGTAAGCCACCATGCGGAACTTCTTTTCCGGTGATCAGTTGGATGAGCTGCTTTTCGCCACCGCTTGGATACTTGGTTGGAATGACTGCAATTTTTACATCATCCATGGCGAGTTCTTTTCGAGCCGATACTAAAGCATCAATCGCATCAGGTTTATTGTCTTCAATTCCGATAATGATTTTTAAGTCTTGATACAGCTGGCTAATGATTTGCGCGCCTTTAAAGACTGACTGTGCATGCTCCTGTAGCAAACGGTCATCGCACGTTATATAGGGTTCGCACTCGGCAGCGTTGATAATCAGGGTATGGATTCCTGATTCGCGTTTCAGTTTGATATGAGTCGGGAAAGAAGCTCCGCCTAAGCCGACAATGCCACTTTCGCAGATGTGCGCGAGAATTTCAGCTCGCTCCAAATCTTCAACATTGGATTTTGGATTTAAATCACACCACTGATCTTTGCCGTCAGTTTCAATCACGACACATACATCATCAAGACCGGAAGGGTGTGCAATGGGACGTTTTTCAATCGCAATTACTGTGCCTGAACTTGGAGCATGCTGAAAGCTGCTAAAAACGCCATCACTCTCTGCAATGACCTGACCTTTCAACACCACATCGCCGACATTCACAACTGGTAACGAGCGATTGCCTGCCTGACCTTTAAGGTTGATGACTAATTGTTTGGGTAATGGAATATCCCGAATCGGTGTCTGATTCGACTCGACTTTATGTTCCTTGGGATGAATGCCACCGGGAAACTCGAAAATGGGGATTTCAGATTTATAGTTGGAGCGTTCCATTAATGGGTCTCCTTACTAAAAACCTGTTTGATAGGGATTTGGTTCAATTCCATCTGTTCAGGCTGTTGCCATTTCCAGGTTGCAACGGTCTGCGGAATTTCGAGCATGTCGATGCAGTCAACCGGGCAGGGCTCAACGCATAAATCGCAGCCTGTACATTCGTCAATAATGACGGTGTGCATCAGTTTTGGCGCGCCTAAAATGGCATCAACCGGGCAGGCCTGAATACATTTGGTGCAACCGATACATTCGTCTTCGCGGATATAGGCGACACGTGGAGGCTGTTCTTCACCGCGCTCTTCGTCTAATGGAATGACTTCCCGACCTAATAAATCAGCTAACGCCTTTACGCCAGCTTCGCCGCCTGGAGGGCACTTATTGATGGCATCGCCATTAGCAATGGCTTCGGCGTAGGGTTTACAACCCGGGTAACCACATTGGCCGCACTGGGTTTGCGGCAAAACCTCGTTGATTTGATCAACGATTGGATCGCCTTCGACTTTAAACTTCACCGAAGCAAAACCAAGGATGGCACCGAAAATCAGACCAAGCACAGCAAGAATAATAACTGCTACCAGTAAATCCATGGGCAACCTTATAGCTTAACGAGGCCGGAAAAGCCCATGAAGGCGAGCGACATCAGGCCAGCAGTAATCATTGCAATGGAAGCACCTTTGAACGGTAGTGGCACATCCGCCGCGGCTAAGCGTTCGCGCATCGCGGCAAATAAGACTAACACTAATGAAAAACCTACCGCAGCGCCGAAGCCATAAATCACCGACTGCACGAAGTTATGAGCCTCATTAACATTAAGCAATGCGACGCCAAGCACCGCGCAGTTGGTGGTGATTAGAGGCAGGAAAATGCCTAGCAAGCGATACAGAATAGGGCTGGTCTTATGAATAATCATTTCGGTTAATTGCACCATAACCGCAATCACCAAAATGAAGGAAAGGGTTTGCAAATACTCCATGCCCAATGGGGCGAGGATGAAGGTGTTGACGATGTAGCTCAGCGCAGAGGCTAAAGTCAAAACAAAGGTGGTTGCCACTGACATACCAATCGCTGTTTCGAGTTTTCCAGACACGCCCATAAATGGACAAAGCCCAAGGAACTTCACCAGAACAAAATTATTGACCAAAACGGTACCGATAAAGAGTAGCAGATACTCGCCCATCAGCTGATAACACCTTGTTTTTGCGCAATTTTCGCGACGGAGTGGATCGAAATAGACAATTCGTAAAAGTTGCCATCGAAAGACTGCATATTATGAGGGATAGCAGGTTTCTAAACAACCACAGAAAGTTTAGGGAATTGACTTGGATCAATCAGCGAGTTCATAACAAGGGCAAGTGTGGCTCATACATAAATGAAGTTCTATTGTCTGCACCGACAAATATTGCCGGTGCATCAGTGGAGTTATGTTTTCAAAATTATTTTACGCGTATCACACGGTAGGTTTTATTTCTTCCCTTGACGTTCATATTGTAGCTGCCCATGAAGCCTTTCTCGATCGTCACAGTAGGGTTTGTGATTTTATAGTAACCAGGGCGAAGATCGGTGATTTCCCAGACTTGACCATTATCTAGCTGAACTTTTAGGCCTTTTTTCCACTCACTGAATTCACCGAGGGCTGTAGCGGTGATTTTATCAAGCGTTTCCTCCTCTTTTTTAATGCGCTCTTGACCAAACTCCTCGATTTTATCTTTTTTGCCAGCAGCTTTGTTTTTTGTTTTTTGTTTCTGGGTTTGCTCCTGAATCTCTGGCTTAGCAGGTTGTACTGGTTTTTCAGGTTGTGCTGCCTGTTCTGGCTTTTGTGAGGCCGCTTTGTGTTTGAGGAATTGGTCATAGCAGGCCAGGCGCTTGGCGTCGTCTGTGATGGCCGCGCAATCTTCTGGAGTTGATGCCGCAACAGCGAAGTTTGCCCATGCGGTTATCCCAAATAAAATGCAGATGTGCTTTATATTCATATTAGTTCTCATTCCTGTTCTAACTGTGCTTGCTATATTAAAGCAATTTCATAATAATTGAACCGCTATTTTATTCAAAAATATAAATGAGTTATTGAGGTTTACATGATTAAAGTCTTGCTGGTGGATGATCACGATTTGGTACGCATGGGATTAGGTCGTCTACTTTCCGATGCTGATGGAATTGAGGTTGTGGGCGAGGCTGAGTCTGGGGAAGAAGCAATCAAGAAAGTTAAAGAGCTCAATCCTCATGTTGTGATGATGGATGCCAATATGCCGGGGATTGGTGGTTTAGAAGCTACCCGACGTATGTTGCGCTTCGAGCCAGACCTTAAGGTAATTGCTTTAACGGTGCATGGCTCTGAGCCTTATCCAACACAGTTTATTGCTGCAGGCGCGATGGGTTATTTGACTAAAGGTACCGATATTAATGAAATGGTTAAAGCCATTCACTCGGTTAATCGCGGTAAACTTTATCTGGCTGCAGAAGTGGCGCAGCAGATGGCACTCAGCCAGTTTAGCAAAACTGAAGATAATCCTTTTAGTACCTTGTCCGAGCGCGAAATGCAGATCATGTTGATGATCACGCGCGGAGAAAAAGTCCAGTCGATTTCCGATAAGTTGCATTTAAGCCCTAAGACGGTGAACAGTTATCGTTACCGTTTGTTTGAAAAGCTGGGTGTTGAGAATGATGTCAGCCTGACGCATATGGCGCTTCGTTACAAAGTGATCGAGTCCCAGTAGTCAATAAGCAACCGAGAGCCTCATGAGTCCTGCGGACGATAATTTACCTTCCACTAAACCTCAGATTAAAAAAATTCTTGCTCACCTGAGTCATAAGCCCGGCGTGTATCAGATGCTGGGCAAAGATGGCGAAACCCTTTATGTCGGCAAGGCCAAGAACCTCTCCAATCGCGTTAAAAGTTATTTCACCCGTCAATATCAATCGCCTAAAACTGAACTGCTGGTTACTTACATCGAAGACATCCACACCACGGTGACGGAAACTGAAACTGAAGCGCTGCTGCTCGAAAATAATCTGATCAAGAAATACAAACCGCGTTTCAATGTGCTGTTTCGTGACGATAAGTCGTATCCTTATGTCTTTTTGTCAGCGGGAGATTTTCCGCGACTGGCCTACCATCGTGGTGCCAAGAAAGAGAAGGGGGACTACTTTGGGCCTTTCCCCAGTTCCAGCGCAGTGCGCCAGAGCTTGTCGCTGATTCAAAAGACCTTCCAGATTCGGCAATGCGAAGACAGCTATTTTGCCAATCGCTCACGCCCCTGTTTGCAGTACCAGATTAAGCGCTGCACTGCGCCTTGTGTGGACTATATCTCGAAAGAAGATTACGCCAAGGATGTTGAGAACGTGAAGCTGTTTTACCAGGGCAAAAGCGAGCAGGTTATAAAGCGGCTACAGAAGAAGATGGATGTGGCGAGTCAGGAGCTGGATTTTGAGTTGGCCGCCCGTTATCGCGACCAGATTAAGCAGATGCGCCATGTCATGCAGCAACAGGTGATCAGCGGTACCGCGTCGGATCTGGATGTGATTGGCGTGGCTTATGCCTCCGGTGTTTGCTGTATTTTGTTGGTCTTTATTCGCCAGGGCATGATTGTCGGTAATAAAACCTATTTCCCGAAAGTGCCCAAGCACAGCGATTTGCAGGAAATTGTTTCGACCTTCCTCGGTTTTTATTATTTATCCGGTGCGGAAATTCCCAAGCAGGTGGTGATTGAAAGTCTGCCGGAGGATATCGAGGCGCTACAGGAGGCTTTTGGTGAACAGCGTGGCAACAAGGTAACGATTCGCCAGGCCAGCCGTGGACAGGTTAAGGAATGGCAGACCTTTGCCAATAAGAATGCTGAACATTCACTGCGCGCCAAGCTTAACAGCAAGTCCAATTTCACTCAGCGTTTGCTGGATCTGCAAAAAGCACTGCAGATGGAACATATGCCGAAACATGTGGAGTGCTTTGATATCAGCCATACGCAGGGCCAGCAAACAGTGGCGTCTTGTGTGGTGTTTGACGAAAACGGCCCCAAGAAAGCTGACTATCGCATATTTAATATCTCGGGGATTACTGGCGGTGATGATTATGCCGCCATGCAGCAAGCCTTGACACGTCGCTACAAGCGCCTTAAGGACGAACAGCAGGCATTGCCCGACCTGGTCATTGTCGATGGCGGGAAAGGGCAGCTGGCCAAGGCTGAAGAAGTCTTCAATGAGCTGGAGTTAAAGTCGAGCTATCTGATCGGCGTGTCGAAAGGTAGCGATCGTAAAGTCGGCATGGAGCAGATCTGGTTTCCGGGCCAGCATCAGCCGTTATTATTGGACGATGACTCCAAGGCGATGCACTTTATTCAGCATATTCGCGACGAAGCGCATCGCTTCGCGATTACGAAACACCGTCATCAACGTAAGAAGTCAGCGACCAAGTCTTTGCTGGAAGAAATTCCCGGAGTCGGCGCTAAGCGACGTCAGGCACTGTTGAGGCACTTCGGAGGCTGGCAAGAAGTTGAAAAAGCCAGCGTTAAAGATATTGCTGGTGCGCCGGGTGTCAGCATGTCTCTGGCGCAAAAAATTTATGATTATTTGCATAGTTAGCGGTATTTCTTAAAAACAATCCGCTACAATGATGCGGTCAATAACAATCAATTAGGAACAAGAAAGTCACCATGTGGAACTTACCCAACGTACTTACTGCTTTTCGAATTTTGCTGGTCCCGCTGTTTGTCATATTCTTTTATATCGATAGCTCAGTTGCACGCTGGATAACTTTAGGTATCTTCTGTTTTGCGGCTGCGACCGATTGGCTGGATGGCTTTTTAGCGCGTCGCATGAATATTGAGTCGCCATTCGGGGCATTTCTTGATCCTGTTGCTGATAAGTTGATGGTGGCAATAACCCTTATCCTGCTAGTTGAGAGAGAAGGGAGCCTATTACTGGCGATTCCTGCCATGGTCATCATCGGTCGTGAGATAACGATTTCGGCACTGCGCGAGTGGATGGCCGAAGTGGGTAATCGTGCGGTGGTTGGTGTGTCCGTGATTGGTAAGTTGAAAACGCTGAGTCAGATGTTTGCGATATTCTTGTTCCTGCTGGCGCCGCCAAGCGTATTCGGTCTGCCTAAGACCTTCGGCTTCGTCTTTATCTGGCTATCAGCGCTGCTGACATTATGGTCAATGTTTAGTTATTTAAAAGCTGCCTGGCCGTACTTGACAAGCTCGGAGAATGACGCATAATAACCAGCTTCTGACGCGGCACCAGGATTATAGGCTAAAAAAAGAACATATTGTTCAAGCCTTAATCAGCATCAGAAAGCGTGCTAAAAAATTGATTTTTTGTGTTGACACATAAAGATTTCACAGTAAAATGCACGCCATCAAATGACGCGGGAATAGCTCAGCTGGTAGAGCACAACCTTGCCAAGGTTGGGGTCGCGAGTTCGAATCTCGTTTCCCGCTCCAAATTCAAAACCTCGGTGCTTCTAGGCCGAGGTTTTTTATATCAGCACCAGCAAAACTGATTTATGGCTGAGTGGTAGAGTGGCTATACAGCGGATTGCAAATCCGTGGACGTCGGTTCGACTCCGGCCTCAGCCTCCATAATTACGGTTAGCTATAAACTGGTGTGATAGAGCAAGTCATCTGCCCAGGTGGCGAAATTGGTAGACGCAAGGGACTTAAAATCCCTCGGTGGCAACACCGTGCCGGTTCGATTCCGGCCCTGGGCACCATCTCTTTTTATATAAAATTCCCTACTTTTTTTGTTCGTTCAATCAGTCCACTTAAACCAAAAGCTAAGTAATTCTCGATTATTCAATTCTTTTGATAGATTCTCCTGAAAATTAGATTTCGATTGCCTATAATCATGCGAGAACTCATCGTTAGGATATTCATCGTCATTCATGACTCAATACCAGATTCTTCCCATAGATCCACACGCCCATCTTTTTGAAGTAACCCTGACTCTTGATAAACCATCCGGTTCAGAGATTGAGCTGTATTTGCCCAACTGGATTCCGGGCAGCTATATGATCCGTGATTTTGCCAAGCATGTTCAATGGTTAAAGGCTGAGTCACAGGGTAAAGCTTTGCCGGTTAGTAAGTTGGATAAAGCACGTTGGCTGGTGGGGGAGGTTGCCGGGCCGCTTGTGATTCGTTATCAGGTGTATGCCTGGGACTTGTCGGTGCGAGGAGCGCATCTCGATCAGACTCATGGTTTTTTCAATGGCACCAGCGTGTTCCTGGCGGTCAAAGGGCAGGAAGAGGCTGAGTGTCGTGTCAACATTGAGCAACCTAAGGGTGATGCTTATCAATCCTGGCGTGTCGCCACTGGCCTGAAGCCTGTTGATGGAACAAAAGAGTTTGAATTTGGCTGGTATGCTGCGGATAACTATGATGAGTTAATTGACTGTCCGGTTGAGATGTCAGACTTTCGCTTAATCAGTTTTGAAGCCTGCGGTGTTCCGCATCACATGGCGCTGACTGGCAAACATCAAGTTGACGAGACACGCCTGAAAAATGATCTGATTAAAATTTGCGAGCATCACATTCGCTTTTTTGGCGAGCCGGCTCCGGTCGATCGCTATATCTTTATGACCTATGTGCTGGGTAAAGGTTTTGGTGGTCTTGAGCATCGCAACTCAACCGCGCTGCATTGCAGTCGCGAAGATTTACCCTTGCCCAGCGATGATCCAGAGAAGGTGAAAGATTCGTATCTGACGTTTTTAGATTTGTGTTCGCATGAGTACTTTCATACCTGGAACGTGAAACGTATTAAACCTGCGGCGTTTTTACCTTACGACACACAGCAGGAATCCTATACTGAGTTGTTGTGGGCTTTTGAAGGTTTCACTTCCTACTATGACAATTTAGCCTTGGTACAGACTGGTATCATTCCGATTAAGCAATACCTGCTAAGTATTGCTAAAACCATTACTGTTTTAGAGCGAGCGCGAGGTCGTTTGATTCAGTCCATTGCGGATTCAAGCTTCGATGCTTGGACCAAGTTTTATAAGCAAGATGAGAATGCACCCAATTCAGTGGTCAGCTATTACGGTAAGGGTACTGTGATTGCGCTATGCATGGATTTGTTAATTCGACAGTTAACGGATAATCAAAAATCATTACGGGATGTGATGGTGCGTTTATGGCAGGATTTTGGTCAGAAGCAGATTGGCGTTAAAAATGACTCGATTCAGAATATCACGATTGAAATCTGCGGTGAGCAACATCAATCCGAGTTAGAGCAGTTTTTCCAGCAAGCACTTTATTCGACTGATGAATTACCCGTGGAGGAATTGCTGAAAACCGTTGATTTGGAACTTGTCTTCCAGCCAAAAAATGATCGCAATGATAAAGGCCAGGTTAAAGATGAAATGCCTCATAACAAACCAAAGCCCAGTTTAGGGATTGATTATCAGGCGGCCAGTCTTGGAATCATGGTTAAGTCGGTCTACTGGGATTCGGCGGCTTGCGAAGCTGGCATTTCTGCAGGCGATCAATTAATTAGCATGAACGATCTGAAAATAGATAATGATGAGTTCGCGAAACGTCTGGCCGAGTGTGAAATCGGCGAAACCGTTGTTATTCGTGGTTTTCGCCGCGATGAACTGATCCGTTTTGAAGCGACATTGCGAGCGAGTGTTGCCGATACTGCATACCTGGTTTACAGCAGTGAACAGAAAGATCAGTCAGATAAGCTGAAGCAGTGGCTGACTGTATAAATGATATCAAGAACGAATTTTATGTTTAAACATTGAGATAAAGAACGGGAAATACAATGAAAATAGTAACCTTTAATATTAATAGTGTCCGTACTCGACCCCATCAGATTGAAGCACTGGTAGAAAAACATGATCCGGATATTATTTGCTTACAGGAAACCAAAGTACATGACGATGCGTTCCCGTTTGAATTATATGCGGACCTTGGTTACCACATCGAAATTCATGGTGGCAAAGCCCATTATGGTGTCGCCACTTTCAGTAAACAAAAGCCATTAACGGTAGAGAAGGGGTTTGCGACGGATCCAGAAGATGCGCAGCGTCGGATGATTATCACTACTTATCAGTTTGGCAATGAAACAATTAAAGTTCTGAACGGTTATTTCCCGCAGGGCGAAAATCGAGAGCATCCTGTGAAGTTTCCTTATAAGCAAAAGTTCTACGCCGATTTGTTGTCTTATTTGCAAAATGATCAGGGCGATCATCGAACTATCGTGTTGGGTGATATCAATATTTCCCCAGAAGATATTGATATTGGGATCGGTGAGCCTAATCGAAAACGCTGGCTTCGTGAAGGCAAGTGTAGCTTTCTGCCGGAAGAGCGTGAATGGTTGCAGAAGATTTTAGCAACTGGGTTGTATGATACCTACCGTACCATTAATCCCGATGTTGACGATAAGTTCAGCTGGTTTGATTATCGTAGTCGTGGTTTCGAACGCGAACCAAGACGCGGTCTTCGTATTGATTCAGTATTTGCTTGCGATTGGTTAAACGAGAGAGCGGTTGCTTCGGATATTGATTACGAAATCCGGTCGATGGAACGTCCGTCAGACCATGCGCCAGTATGGACTGAGTTTGACTTAAATCGTTAGGAACTGTTTTAATTTATTAATCACCTTCTTAATCGGAACTGGAAGCGTATGACTAAACTATGGAAGTGGAGCAAGCGGCTCCTTTGGGTATTAGCGGGTTTACTGATCCTGTTGATGCTTTCTGTTTCGATTATTGTTTATCTGATTAATTCTGAGGCTTTTTTAGAAAAGCAGATTCAAGCACAGCTAGGCATGAGCTCACAAGTCGGTGAGCTCGATGTATCGCTATTTTCTGGCACCGTCAGTATCTCTGAGACGAGAATTGGGCCAGAGGACAGTCCTGCAATCAGCTTCGATAGGTTAACCGCAGAACTGTCTTACTCTGGGCTGTTCAGTAGCTTGCTGGTTGAAAGTATAGAGCTGGATAAAGCTACTATTCATTACCCCTTCGACTATCAGTTACCTGAAACTTCAGATGACAATAACAGCGACAGCGAACAACCTTTCTTTTTTGAGCGCTTAAACATTGGTGAAATTCGCATCAATGATTCTGATTTTATTTTTGATGATGAAGTGTCATTAGAAGCAACTGGTATTAATTTAGTCATTACGGATTTGCCGGTTGCCGAGCGCAGTATCTTTCTGTTTAGTCAGCTTAATGAGTTTTTTGTGGAGAGCAACACTCAGATTTCTGCTGACATTGCTCAGTTAAAAACCGATAAAAGCACTCTCACCAAGGTAAATCTAGAGGCCAGGGTGTCAGAGAAGAATGTTATTATTGAAAAGCTTTCATCCTCGTCGGCTGAT
This sequence comes from Kangiella koreensis DSM 16069, assembly GCF_000024085.1. Lineage (NCBI taxonomy): Bacteria > Pseudomonadati > Pseudomonadota > Gammaproteobacteria > Kangiellales > Kangiellaceae > Kangiella > Kangiella koreensis. The sequence goes on from NC_013166.1 coordinate 1,000,300, forward strand.
ATTAATATCAATTTACCGAATAATAGCTCCACTACAGTATCGGCTAACAGTAGTGCTAGCAGCACAGGGCAAAATTCGGAAAGCTTACAGCTGCCTTTCGATGATTTATTAGTTAAGACCATCGATATCGGAACCACACATTTCACATTGCAGGGTCGCTATCAACTATCAGCAAATGATATCCAAATGACCTTTTCTCAATTGATTCTGGTTAAGGCTCAAAAACCTTTATGGAGCGATTGGGAAGATTTTTACCAGCAACAAAACAGCCAGTACACTTTTTCTTCCGAACAGTTGAGTTCGGATTTTCTTGATTTCGACAAGCTTCGAATGAATGGTGATTTGGCCAACAGTGCTTTCAATATTGAAAAACTCTTAATCGATAGACCATTGCTTCATTATCAGGCTGAGAGTCTTGATACAAAAGAGGCGGCTAGTCAGTTAGACGTTACGTCAGATAAACAAGGTTCAGACATTAAACTGCCTTTCGCAGCTGTTCATTTAAATCAACTTACCATTACAAACGGAAGCCTTGAGTTTGCTGAACGCTACAAAGCTCAATCCATTAACCTGGAAGCTCAACAACTTCCTGTAATCGTTGAGCATGAGTTAGTTATAGCAACCCCTGATCTGTGGCAGCAAAAAGTTAGGGTAAAACTGGATGCCGCTGATATTAGCTTGCCACAAGTTGCAATTGACCAGCTTTCTTCAGACATTGAAGTCGAGGCTGGGAATATATTGATATCAGGCCCTAAGCTTGATGATGTGAGTCTAGAGCTTGATTTAGACAATACAGCGCAAGCTGCTGATGCTGTGCAATCGAGTGATAGCCGTTTACCTTTCAATCAAATATCAATCAGCAATACGCAGGTAAAGAATCTTAATATTAAGGCGAAATTGGCTGATGGTGACTTTACTGTAGGCAATGCGTCAATAGAGATTGACGACTTTCCTCTAATGACCGAACAGGCCTTTTTTAGTCTGGATGATGTTAACAAGCTTGATACTGGTTTTTCGGTCACAGCTGATAGTGTGCAAACTCAACAACTTGAAACTCTCTCTTTGTCGGCTGATGGCAAGCTATCTAATGGTCGTTTAGTATTAGATCATCTCACCAATCAATCAGGAAGATTAACGTTAGATTTAACCACTTCTCTTAAGCAAGAGAGTCAGTCTGAGACCAGTAAATCAGGCACAGATTTACCGCTGAAAACGGTAGTGATCAACAATCTTAAGTTACGTAATTTTGATGGTGACATTGTTCGTTTAGTGGAAGGGTTGGATGCGGATGGCAATAAGACCAGCACCAAAGAAACACTTAAAATCACTAACCTTGATTTGTTAGCCACTAATCTGTCGCTGGTTAAGAATAATCAATTAATTAGTGAATGGTTTGATTCGAAGCTTGAAAATGCATTCAAAACTATTGAGCTAAAAGTAGCTCAAATACAACAAGATGAAGATACCTATTCCAAACTTGATATTAAAGCTGTGCAATCGGCTCGAGCCGTTACGGTTAAGCCTTTAACCATCAGAGTCAATGATGCTGACCTCAGCGCGGAATGGTTGATTGATTTAACCCAGCCCGGTTATGCATCACATTTTGAATTTGATTTTCAGAACCTTGATCTTGAAAAGCTGGTTCGCCCTGACAATGAAAATTCTATTAGCCTGCGTGGCAAGCTTGATGGCTTGGCTGACTTGACTTTCACTGGCTTAAAAATGGATACCATCTTTCCTGGCTTGAATGGACAAATTCTGCTGACTAATAATCAGCCTGTGGAACTGGTTAACTTGAATGTTAATAAAGTACTGGAGCGTTTCCTTGAAAGCCAGGAGTTTGGTTTATTGGATATTGGTGGATTTGTATTAGCGGGTCCTGCTGGTTTGTTACTGTCGCAAGGTGTCAGTATGCAGGGTGTGCTGGGTAATCTGGGTGCTAACCAAGGCAACACCATGTTTGGTCAGGTTTATGTTGATATGACCATCGAAAATGGCGTCTTGAAAACGCGCGACGTAGCAGCCTCAACACAGCTTTATCGCTTTGCTTTTGATGGCAATATTGATTTATCAATTATGGCGTTTAATGATTTTGAATTCATGATTTTAAATGAGGAAGGCTGTAAAGAGTATAGCCAAACTTTAAATGGTAGTTTGAGTTCACCAGAGATTGAAACATTCCGTACTGCTTTTGATGCAGTGACCGGCTCTGTCGTTGGCCTGCTAAAATCAGGTGTTGGCTTACTAACGGGTGGTTATTGTGAGGGTGTTTATGATGGCAAGGTTGCTCACCCCGAAGAAGGCGTTGAAATACCACATCCAGAGCTGAAAAAGGAAGAGCCAGAGATTGAAGATGCACTTAGTCCAGAGAGTGAGATAGAGGCTGGCGCAGAAGCAGAAACTAAGGATGAAACTGAGTCGGCTGATCCGACTCAGTGAGTATCGATTTAACCAGCATTAAGCAAAGGCAATTGCGCCTTTATTGACACCTTCATAAGCTTTAACTTTAATGTCTGACTGTGGGTGCTTTGCTTTGAGTTGATCTGCGATGTGTTGGGCGATTAATTCAACCGTGGAGTCTTGTTGCATAATATGGCAACGTTCTGCTGGGATGATTAAGGAGAATTCACCTTGTTCACTTTGGTAGGAAAATTCAAAATACTGCACGCCATTGTCTTCGAAATCTTTCTGTAAATCCTCGGCGGTGCCAATATAAATATCTCTCCACAACTCACACCAATAGGTTTCTAAATCTGTATGGCGTTGGTTATTTTCAAAAATGTGTATTTGTGAGCGGTGGCCATGAGCAATACGCTGGCAGTCACCCAGGTGTTTTTTCAGCCCATGGGCATAATGGTAGTAGTCGCCACTAATGTTTTCAGTGCGCAGATTAAGATATATCTTTTTAACATTGTTCGGCACTACTTTTGAGCATGCTTCATGTAACATCGGAAGCACACTTTCGCGAGTGATGATTTCGGCCGGAACCAGTGCAACTGCCTGCTTTGGTGACTGATGGCGATAGAAGTGGCCTTGCTTGTCACGCATGTCGAGAGTCAAGGAATCGCTATCTTCTGCAATGGACATCTCAGAGTGCTGGCTCGGAACTGCTAACTTATGATCCAGAGTTGAATCAATTGCTTGCTTGATACGTTTTTTGACGTCACCAAAGTCAAACACCATACCTTGGTCATCGAGTTCTCCTTCCAGAACCAGATCCACAATCCAACTTTCACCCACAATTCCGCGGGCCGGATCAAAGAAGGCAAAATCAATTACAGTGAGTTGGTCAACAAATAATGCAGGCATAACGATTGGTTCTTTAAAAGCCATTCAATAATGAGCCAAATTATAGCATAATCCCTGCATCGCAAAATTAACTTTTATAAGCTATTAGAATTTTATGAAGCATTATGATTTGTATGCCTTAGGCAACGCACTGGTCGATATCGAAATTGAAGTCAATGAACAGGAATTAAGCCGTCTTGGCGTTGAAAAGGGTGTTATGACGCTTGTAGACGAGGAGCGTCATGATTATCTGTTGACTCATTTGCAGGGTAGTATTCACCAGCGCGCTTCAGGAGGCTCTGCTGCTAACAGTGTTATCGCCTTGGCTCAATTGGGCGGAAAAGCCTTCCACTCCTGTAAGGTGGGCAAGGATGAAGCTGGAGTTTTTTATGCTTCGGATTTAAATTCCGCAGGGGTAGATAATGGTTTACACGAGTTGGAAGATAATCATGGCACTACGGGTAAGTGTTTGGTGATGGTTACTCCTGACGCTGATCGTACTATGAATACCTTTCTTGGTATTAGCAGTGAGTTAAAGGAGCAGGATATCCATTTCGACGCACTAGCTGACAGTAAGTATCTGTATTTGGAAGGTTATCTGGTGAGTTCGCCCGAAGCCCACCAAGCTGCCTTAAGCGCTAAAAAACATGCTCAAGAGAATGGCGTAAAGGTCGCAACGACTTTGTCTGATCCGAATATGGTGCGCTTCTTTAAGCCACAGATTGAGAAGCTTTTGGAAGATGGCGTTGATTTGTTATTCTGTAACGCAGATGAAGCGCTTGAGTTCACTGACCAGTCTGATGTGAATGAGGCTTTAGAAATCTTGAAGCAGTCTGCAAAACAGGTGGCGATCACTCTTGGAAAGAAAGGCGCTGTTTTCTTTGATGGCGATAAAACCCATATTATTGAAGCGCACCCTGTAAAGGCGGTTGATACCAATGGTGCAGGCGATATGTTCGCAGGTGCTTTTTTGTATGGCTTAACTCAAGGCTACAGTTATGCCGATTGCGGTCAGTTAGCGAGCTTCGCGGCGGGGCATTTGGTTACTCAGTTTGGTCCGCGTTTGTATGGTAAAGCCATTGATGAGTTGAAAGCCTTTCATCAACAAAACCTGGCAAAGTAATTCACAGATTATGAAAGTATGGATTATGCGACACGGTGATGCTCCCTATATTGATGGGGAGCGCCAACTGTCCGAATTAGGCAAACAGGACGTAGCACTGATGGCGCAACGCCTTGCTACGGTACTCAAGGAGCAAGAGCTGGAACTTGAGGTTATGCTGGCCAGCCCATATTTGCGTGCCCAGCAAACTGCCGATATCGTCGAGCAGCAGTTAATGTCAGCTAAGGTTAGTCCGTTTTTAACTGAGCAAGAGCCTCTATTGCGTTCAGAGTCTGATCCTGAGATGACCGCTTCGTATATTGAAGCATTACCGCAGTCGACTATTTTGCTGGTCAGTCACATGCCATTGGTCGCCAATTTGTTAGCCACCTGGTTACCACAGCAGGGGCGCTACTTTCCCACCTCTGCTATTGCTGAGCTTGAAATTGTTGGTGACAAGCCGACATTTCGTAACTTTTATGAGCCATAATCGCCTTCACTGGCCACAAGGCGCTACAAGTTAATACTGGAAGTTAGGCTAAAAAATAGCTAGCATTGCCCCTTCATTGATGATTGACCTCCTAATACTTTGAATTCTTCGACTCAAACAGCAAATACTAAGAAACAGTCCCAGCCGAAAAAGGCGGGTTTGATACGAGCGCTATGGGTAATCTCCTATTCGATTGTGGTAACCGGCAAATATTGTCTTAAGACTCTGTATTTTGCGTTCTTTTCAAAAAAGAATATGCGCAGCAAAGTAGACAAGATCCTGTTTGACTGGTCGAGTCGACTGGTTCGTGCTGGACGCCTGGAGTGGGAAGTCGAAGGCGATTTAGAGGCACAAGTTGAAGAAGGGCGTCGTGTCATCATCATGTGTAACCATTCCAGCGCCTATGATATTCCGCTCGCTTTTACTGCACTACCCGGCAGTATCCGCATGATTTCTAAAAAAGAAATGTTCAGTATCCCGTTACTTTCCAGTGCAATGAAAGCGGCTGAAATTCTTTCTATTAATCGTCAAAATCGCCAGCAAGCCATTAAAGATTTGAAAATTGCTCGCGAAAAAATGGAAAGCGGTATTCGAATCTGGATGTTCCCAGAAGGTACTCGCTCTGCAAATGGTGAGGTTATACCTCTGAAAAAAGGCGGCATTCGCTTGGCGATTGACACTAATGCGTTGATCATCCCGGTCGTTATGCAGGATATTTATCAGGTTCTGCCCAACAAGAAATGGCTTAAAATGCGTCTGCATCAACCAGTAAAGGTTAAAGTTGGGCAGGCAATAGATTGCCGAGAGTTTGACGTAGAACATCGCCATGAGCTATCCGAACTGGTGTATAATTCGATGAAAAGGATGCTGGAAGAGAGAAACTCATGACTTTAAGCCCTACTTATCAGGAAGCGGAACAGTCGTTAGAGACGGTTGCTGACTTCATTCGATTTGCTGCCTCGCAATTCCATCAGTCTGATCTTTATTTTGGTCATGGCACCGATAACGCATGGGACGAAGCGGTAGCTATCGTTCTGCAAATGCTCGATCTTCCACAAGATTACCCGCAGGGGATGCTAACCGCTAAATTGTTAGCGGATGAAAAGAAGCATCTGATCCATGCTATTTTTGAGCGCGTTGAGAATCGTAAGCCTTTAGCCTATATCACCAATAAAGCGTATTTTGTCGGCCTTGAGTTCTACATTGATGAGCGTGTGCTTGTGCCACGTTCACCCATTGCCGAGCTTATCGAAAATGACTTTTATCCTTGGTTAGAAGCGGATAACCCACGTATTCTCGATTTGTGCTGTGGTAGTGGCTGTATTGGTTTAGCTATCGCTGCTTACATTGATGATGCTGAGGTTGTTCTTTCAGACATTTCGGATGATGCTATTACGGTTGCTGATATTAATAATGAACGCCTTGGCCTCTATCCAAAAGCGCAAACGGTTGTGTCTGATTTATTTGAATCCCTGTCTGACGAAAAGTTTGATTTAATTGTTTCCAATCCGCCCTATGTGGACTCGGAAGATTTGTCTGATATGCCTGCTGAATATCAGCATGAACCTGAAATTGGTTTAGGTTCTGGCGAAGATGGACTGGATATCACGCGCCGCATTTTAGAGCAGGCTGCTGAGCACCTAACCGAGCAGGGCTGCCTGATTGTCGAAGTGGGCAATAGCTGGCCGGCACTGGAAGAGGCATTTCCGAATGTGCCTTTTAGCTGGATAGAGTTTGAAAAAGGTGGTGACGGTGTTTTCCTACTGACTCGTCAGCAGCTACTTGAGCACTTTTCATAACCCGATTTTTGATCTCTTGAATATTCAATTGCACTTAAATGATTTATAACCAAGACTTTCATAAAGTTGAAGATCTTGTCGAACTCTTCAATCAAGAGTTTGCCGACCACAATACGCGCCTGCAAGCTGGCGCGGATGAACCTTTCTATCAAGCTCCAGAAGACAATAAACCAGCGATTATTTTTTCTTCTCATGATTATTTTGCCAGCGCCTTGCATGAGTGCGCGCATTGGTGCATCGCAGGGGAGAGACGCCGGCAGCTTGATGATTATGGTTATTGGTATGCGGCAGATGGTCGAACCCCTGAGCAGCAGCAAGAATTTTTCAGCGTCGAACAAAAGCCGCAAGCACTAGAATGGGCTTTTGCGCTGGCCGCTAACCTGCCGTTCCGACTCAGCCTTGATAACTTGAATAATCCTTCTGGCGATGCCGAAGCTTTTCGAGAGCAGGTTTATACCACCTTAGTCGAATATTTTGTTCGAGGTTTTCCGCCACGTGCGCTGCGTATGATTCAAATGCTTTGTCGCTACTATCGGCAAAGTCACCCCATTCAATTACCAGACATTTCAGCATGTTCCATTTAGGTTTTATCGTAAATCCGTTTGCCGGCATTGGAGGCAAAGTCGGGCTTAAAGGCAGTGATGGCAAAGCGATCCGTGAAGAAGCTTTTGCCCGTGGGGCTGTCAGTCAATCTATAAATCGGGCAAAGATCGCTCTGCAGGTTTTGCTGCCTTACAAGGACAAATTATTTTTCTATACCGCCTCAGGCGATATGGGCGAAGAGCTGCTTAAAGAGATGGGCTTCAGCTATGAATGCGTCTATTCGTACCAAGGGCAATCGAGAGCGCAGGATACGGTTGATGCGGCCAAAGTAATAGCCACTAAAAATGCCAATCTTTTGTTGTTCGCAGGGGGGGACGGAACAGCCAGAAATATTTATGAAGCGGTGGGCGAAGATTTACCCGTTTTGGGCATTCCGGCAGGAGTTAAAATTCATTCGGGCGTTTATGCGGTGACTCCTAAGGCAGCTGGATTGGTGATTGAGCAGATACTCAATAATGAGTTAGTAAGCTTGCTGGAAACATCAGTGATGGATATTGATGAGGGTGCTTTTCGTCGTGGTAATGTGCGGGCAAAAAAATATGGCGAAATGCAGGTACCTGCTGAGCATCGCTACGTGCAGTCCACCAAGTCTGGCGGGAAAGAAGTTGAAGCGCTGGTAGTGCAGGATATCGCTGAGTATGTCGTCGAGCAGATGGAGGACGACTGTCATTACTTTATCGGCTCGGGCACGACCTGCGCGACGATTATGGACGTTTTAAAATTGCCGAATACTTTGTTGGGTATCGACCATATCTTTCAAAGGGAGTTAATTCAGGCTGATGTTTACGAAAAACATTTGCTTGAAATTCTGGATGCTAATCCTGGCAAAGTTAAAGCCATCATCACTATTATCGGTGGACAAGGTCATATTATTGGCCGTGGTAATCAGCAGTTGAGCGCCCAAGTACTACGCAAGTTAGGACGCGATAACGTGATTGTTATCGCCACTAAGACCAAATTACAGCAACTTAATGGCAAACCTTTAATTATTGATAGTGATGATCCGACGCTCAATGAAGAGTTTTCTGGGCCGATCAAGGTCATAACAGGCTATGAAGATTCGGTTTTATATCCTATTGGCCGAATCTAAGTGTGAGGGCTTTAGGAGAATCGCCCTTATCTTTGTGCGAGATCTCTCACAAGCTGGTCGGATATCGCTGAAAAGGCCTGTGTAAAATAGCCTTTAAAATGCATGTTTGTCATATAAGCTATTGATTTATAACTGTATTCGTTAATTCTGATGTAAGTCTGCACTATGTTTTTTCATTTTTGACTTGTTGTTTAATGCAAAAGTTTTGCTAAAGTAGCCCGCGTAGTCAGGGAGATTACACAATCTACAAATCGAGTCTGGAAGAATATAGGAACATGGAAACGAGTATACGGATATACCAACCCAAGGTAGGGAATCAGGGGATCTAACGATTCACAGTTGAAAGCGGCTTCGGCCGCTTTTATTTTGTCTGTAAGTTTTAGTCATAATTTATATTTCCCCCAATCTTGTGTAGACTCAGAGCATAGTAAGCCTTTTCTGGCCAGTCTTAGGAAAAACTATGCAAAACAAGGTCTTAGTCTTATTCGCCCATCCCGCCTACGAGCAGTCTATTGCTAACCGCGCTATGGTCTCTGCTATTCGAGATCTTGAAGGCGTGACATTTAACGACCTTTATGAAAAGTACCCTGATTTCTTTATTGATGTTGAAGAAGAGCAACGACTTCTCAAGGAACATCAAATTGTCATTTTTCAACATCCCTTTTATTGGTACAGCTCTCCTTCTCTTTTGAAAGAGTGGCAGGACGTGGTATTGGATTATTCTTTTGCCTATGGCGAGGGTGGCTATCAGCTTTCTGGAAAATGCCTGCTCAATGCTGTGACTATTGGTGGCAGTGAGTCGAGTTATGGTTCTAGCGGTTTTAATCACTATCCAGTCGAAGAATTACTCAAGCCTTTTGAGCAAACCGCCATATTTTGTGGTATGCGTTATCTAAAACCGTTTGTTTTATATGATGCATTGGCTTTGTCCGACTCGGAACTGGCCGATGAGGCGCACCGCTATGCACAATTATTACGCTCATTAAGGGACGATGACTCACTAATACAGGAGGGTGGGTATTAATGGAAATGCAGGGCGTTTTATACCAGACCTTTATATTCCTGTTGGCAGCAGTCATAGGGGTAACGCTGGCTAAACGATTGGGGCTGGGTTCTGTGCTGGGTTACCTGGGAGCCGGAATTATCATTGGGCCATTTGCGCTGGGCCTGGTAGGTAATGACGTCAGTGATGTGATGCATTTTGCTGAGTTTGGCGTGGTCATGATGTTGTTCCTGATTGGCTTGGAACTTGAGCCTAAAAAGCTGTGGAAGCTACGAGTTCCCATTTTAGGATTGGGTGGGTTGCAGGTTCTGCTCACTACCTTATTAATTACTGCGATTGCTGTATCGATTCTAGGCTTGCATTGGAAAATGTCATTAGCCATTGGCATGATGCTGGCTTTGTCTTCAACGGCAATCGTTCTGCAAACTCTTTCTGAGAAGGGCTTGCTTAGGACGCATGCTGGCAAATCTTCTTTTGCGGTGCTGTTATTTCAGGACGTTATCGTTATCCCGATGATTGCGGTGATGCCACTACTGTCGACCTTGCAAGTTGATGCGGCGACTTCTGTTGGACATGTTAAAGAACTGGGTTTACAACAAACCTTTTTGATTTTGGGGTCGGTGCTAGGGATTATCCTGGTAGGGCGTTATCTAGTGTCTCCAATTTTCAACTGGATTGCTCGAACCGGACTACGAGAAATTTTTATTGCTACATCCTTGTTGCTGGTTATAACTATAACTCTTGTAATGCAGAAAGTTGGCCTGTCGCCAGCTCTTGGCGCGTTTCTGGCTGGCGTTGTGTTAGCCGAGAGCCAATATCGACATGAGTTGGAAGTAGGGTTAGATACCTTTAAGAGTTTATTGCTTGGTCTGTTCTTTATCACCGTTGGGGCCAGTATCAATCTAGAGCTTTTGGTTGATTCGGTATGGTTAATCGTCGGTCTATTAATTCTGTTGTTAATCGTTAAAATTGCGGTGCTGGGTGTGTTGGCCCGACAGTTTAAAATGCCTCTTCTGGAAAACTTGATATTTACTTTTTCACTTGCGCAAGGTGGTGAGTTTGCGTTTGTACTTTCAACCTATGCTGCCCAAAATGGGGTGCTGGATCAAAATACCATTTCAATATTAACCGTGGTTGTGACATTGAGCATGTTGCTGACGCCGCTGTTGATTATCTTTGCGGAACGTGTGTTGCAACCCATGCTGAAAAAAGACATTGAGCGTCGTGACTTTGATGAAATTGACGACGGGGAAACGCCGGTTATTATCGCTGGTTATGGTCGCTTCGGGCAGGTTGTTTCTCGATTGTTACGGTCACAAGGTTTTAATACAACTCTGCTAGAGTACGACGTGATGCAAATAGAGCTGGTTAAAAAGTTTGGCACTAAAGCTTTCTATGGTGATGTGACTAATGTGGATATCTTACGTGCAGCAGGGGCGGAAACAGCGAAGTTGATGATTATAGCAGTTGATAATCAGGATAAGTGTCTAAAAGTGACTAAGCTGTGCAAGGAACACTTTCCGCAACTCAAAGTGCTTGCCCGCGCGAAAGGTCGGCGCGAAGCGCATGAAACCAAGAAGGCGGGCGCTGATTACGTGATTCGAGAAACCTTGGGTTCAGCGCTGCTACTGGGGCAAGAGGCACTAAGTGCCTTGGGTTACAGACATTATCAGGCGCATCGTGCTGCGAAAACCTTCCTTCATTATGACAATAAGCATCTTGAAGAACTGTCTGACATATGGGGTGATGATAAGCAATATATTCTTGAAGCTGCAGAAAAAGCGGAGTTGTTGGAAACGGTTCTGCGTGCTGACCAAGAAGCTAACAAAGTTGAGCAGCGTGAACCTTGGATGGCCGACTGGACGTCAGAAGAGGGTGCTGAAGAGTCGCAAAGTAAGAAAGAAGAGTCATAGCTTTGACCTTGCCTGATATTGGTTATCTAGAACTTGTGTATGTCCTTCTACCGGTTGTGTTAGTTGGTGTGATTTTTTATCGTTGGTCGATTCCTCTATCTGACCTAGTAATTGCCACCGTACGAATGGTAGTCCAATTGATCGCTATTGGCTTTGTCCTGGTCTATCTTTTTACTACTGATAATTGGCTACTTGGTCTGGGTGTCTTAAGTTTCATGCTGGTTGTTACGGGTTGGATTGCTTTGCGACCTTTAAAACACAAAAATCGCCATCATTATATACAGTTAGTAGTGTCATTAATGTTCGGATGTGGATCGGTTCTCGCTCTGATTATTGTTGCTGTGCTACATTTAGAACCATGGTACCAGCCGCGTTATGTGATTCCTCTGGCGGGCATGTTATTGGCCAATACCATGAATAGTTTGAGCCTTGCAGGGGAGCGGTTAGACAGCGAGCTATTAATCTCACAGACTCAAGAACAGGCTCGAAACAAAGCTTTTAACACTGCAATGATACCGCAGATTAATAGCTTGCTTGCGGTAGGTTTGGTTGCTTTGCCCGGTATGATGACGGGGCAAATTTTATCCGGTGTGTCGCCCTTGTTGGCGGTTCGCTACCAAATAGTCATCATGGCAACTATTTTGTGCTCGGCAGCATTTTCAGTAGCACTGTATTTAACTTTACGACTCAAAGCTCGGTTAAATAGCCACCAGGATTAGGTAAGCAATTTAGCAAAGAGTTTAATGCTATCCGTGACATCAAATTCACGGGCAGTGTAGATAATAGATTGTGTAACTCTGATTTGGAGACCTTATGAATTTACGCGGCATTTTAATGAAAGTGCGAGCCGCAGAACTCATGGAAGGTGGCGGCTTTAAAGTTCGACGTCCGTTTCCCGGACAAATCCCCGATAGGATTGTTGATCCTTTCTTATTAATTGACGAGATGGGCCCCACCGAATATGAGCCAGGTGAAGCTGTAGGCGCTCCCGAACATCCGCACCGTGGATTTGAAACGGTAACCTACATGTTAGACGGTGTCTTTGAACATAAAGATTCAGCAGGTAACAGTGGGCGAATTGCCCCAGGCGACGTGCAGTGGATGACCGCCGGTAGCGGTGTTGTACATTCTGAAATGCCATCCAGTTTAATTATGGAAAAAGGCGGCAGAGTGCATGGCTTCCAGATCTGGATCAACTTACCGGCAAAAAATAAAATGGACTCGCCGCGTTATCAGGAAATCCCGGACGAATCGATTCCAACTGCTACCTCAGAAGATGGGCGCGTTTCAGTTAAAATTATTGCTGGCGAAGCCATGGGAAAAAAAGCAGTTATTGATACCCATACTCCGATCACTTTTCAACATTGGATCATCAACCCTGGAAGGTCATATACGCAAGAAGTTAAAGCTGGGCTGAATGGCATGATTTATGTATTTCATGGTAACGGACTAAAGATTGATGGCCTTAAGGTAGATGATGGGGAAATGATCATTCTGCATGATGGTGACGCAGTTAAGTTCTCGCTGGACGAAGATGCCGACAGTCATGTTGAATTCTTACTGCTTGCTGGCGAGCCTATTAAAGAACCTGTCGTCCGTCATGGCCCATTTGTCATGAACAAGCCTGAGGAAATCAAACAAGCTATCCTTGATTTTGAGAATGGAAAAATGGGAAAGATAGAGTAAAAGACTTATTATCAGACATTAGTCATTTCAGCCTGCTTTTGCAGGCTTTTTTTATCGAAATTTTAGCCATCACATTTAAATCAACGGGTTTCGCAGTGAGTTTTAAACGTCACTCTTGTGCTGTGCTGGCCAGTATTTCAAGATAGCTTATTGTAGAAAACCGCTATCAACCAAGCGGTAAATCCACCACAAATTGACCATGCAACCAGTCCTATTAAGAAGCTGGAAAAGCCAAAGTGCCACTGCATATTCATATCGCTACTATGCATCATATCGGCGAATAAGTTCATTGATAATGCCGGTAGTGCCCAAACAAAAATGAAACATAGTGTCCAGACCAAGGCAAAAGCGATTGCAGTCGCTACTCCGAATGTCATTGCTTGAAGTTTCATCGAACACCTCCTTGATGTTGACTGTGAAATATTAGACTACAACAACCTAGCAACTCTTGTATTGACTTGGCTCAAGAATACACGGCTTATTGTCTATGACTTTAATGTAAAACAATAGCGACAGACTGTTTTTAAGCACTGAAATGAGTGAAAAAATCTAACCTTAGTGATGAGTTATTCTAATCCTTTTGTCGATTAAATATCCTTTAATAACAAAAAGATATAAGATGTTAACTTTTCATTGACCAGCTTATTTTGTTCGCTTAGAATCCGCGCCGCACTTTAGATTAAACACACGGAGACTAACAAAGTGAAACTAAAATTAATTACTACAGCGGTTCTTTTTTCATCAGCTATTTCTGTTTCTGCAGAAGAGTACCAGGTCATATCTGACATTACCTGGAGTAATGTAGATGTTGCTGGCGACTCATATGACGTTCTAGGTTTGACTGGTACCTATTTCTTCGATAAGAAAGAATCATTGGGCCCATACAATGAATTCGAATACATCAATAAAGTAAGTAATGTTGGTGCCGGTTACACTAATTGGGAAACTGGTGAGTACTACACTGCTGAGGTTACTGGTGAGTTGTTCGTTGATAACTTCCTGATCGGTGCTGGCTACGCAGAAGATAAATTCGATAACGATGCGACTCTATTTTCTTTGGGCTACTTGTTCAATGAAGACTTTTTAGTTCGTGTGGATGCAATGGATACTGATGGTGCTGACACTGTTTACAATATCTCTGCTGCCTACAATCACCAAATCAATGATACTGATTATATCGGTTTCACTTTGGCGACTGACGACAACACTGATTATGTGACTTTGTCTTCTAAGTACTTTACTCACTTAGGTGATGATAAGTATTTCACAGCTAACGTTTCATTCACTGATACGGATTTCGGCAGTACTTGGGCAGTAGGTTCAAGCTACTACTTCAGTAAAGCAACTTCAGTTTCTGCAACTTTGGGTGATGATGACTTGTATGAAGTTGGCGCTCAACACTTCTTTAACGAAAACGTTGCGCTATATGCAAGCTTTGCTTCTCAAGATGAGCTAGTTGAGACTGAGACTTACACCATTGGTTTGCGCGCTCAGTTTTAATTGATTGCTTCAACAGAACAAAGAGTCTGTTAGTCATAAAAGCCGGGAAGTTGGTACTTCTCGGCTTTTTTTATGCTTTCTGTACACGATTGGGGCTGATTCTTTGCAGTAAAAACTTAGGTAATGGTAGAGACTCATGATTGATCGCGCTACTGATAATTTCCGCGCATAAAAGTGAAAGACATAAGCCACGTGTTCCGAAGCCGTAATTAGCCCATATCATTGGTGAGTTGCCAGACTGTCTCGTGAGAGGCCCACAATATGGGTAGCGGTCATAAGTTGCAGCACGGATACCAACATAATCGGTACAATGCTTATTCTCTCCTAGCTTTAACCCAAAGCGTTCGTTCGCTTGCTGTATATTCTTTTTCCTATCATCCGGATTAATACTTTCATCCAAACTCATGTCAAAAGTCGCACCGACAACTAAACTGTTATCACACTCGAATAGGTGGCCATCGTAATTAATCGGATAGTCTAACCCTAAACGCTGTTTAGGCTTTTGTGTCAGGGCGGTTAACTGACCTCTGAGAGGCGAAAGTGCAGGTTCATTGTCTGCCAACTTGTTTAATAGAGTATGGTGGCCAGTTGCCAAGATAATATGATCAAATTCTATTAGCTCTTCTAATGACTCAATGGCATGACTTAAGTGAATCTGTTTCTGTGGAATGGTGTTTATCAGTGATTTACAGAATACTGGACCATTAACTAAATAGCCTGGAATTAGTAGTCCTCGATGCTCTTTGCCATTAATAGAAGTTTTGTGCCATGTGAGGAGCTGAGGATCCCAGTAGCGCCCTTGATAGACCTTGATGTATTGGTCAAGTTGCCACTCAGAATATTTTTCACTGCCCAATTGCAAACAAGTCTCGCTGTAACTCATCTCAGGATGTTTTCGATGATGTTTGTGCAAATAGCTTTGTAAATGCGCCATGCCTAAAAAAGTCAGCTGGCTAAAGGCATTATGGTCTAGCGAGATATTAGGTGTTGCTAACAGGGCGGGCATCTTCGAGGCACCACTGGCCACCGTGCTTGCTTGATCAAACAGATGAACCTCAAATCCTCTTTTATGTAAAGCATAGGCCGAGGCGCAGCCAGCAAGCCCTGCTCCAACGATGGCAATTTTGGGTTTGTTGGCCGGTGCCGACAAGAAGTAATCATCGGCGATGGTTGGGTGTGGCGATGATATCTTCTTTTCTGTAAAGGTTCCGACCAACATATGACGCTTGCTGCCAAAGCCTGTTTGTTTCTTTACCGTAAAACCATAATGATGTAATTGTTTTCGGACAACTGATGCTGCTGTAAAGGTTGCAAAGGTCGTTCTTCTGACAGCTGTGTTAACGCCATGTAGTGCCATGAAATGCAGTAGACCTTTTGCCCACATGTCAGGATTCTTACTGGGTGCAAAACCATCTAAGTACCAGGCATCAACCTTAAAGTCTTCTCCTGCAGCGAATTCTTTTAGAGCTTTATCAATGGGATTGAGTATCAAGGTCAATTTAATATTGTGGGGCAATTCGATTGTATAAACACCTGGCATTGCAGGCGGGTATTGAGCTATGAGTTGTTCGGTAAACTCTGATTCAATATCAAGGGCCTGATACATCTTTTGCAAATCATCGGGTGCAAGGGGATATTGCTCTATGCTGATAAACGACAGTTGGGCATTAGGATTAGCTCTTTGATTTTTAAGCTCATGCCAAAGCTTGCAGGTACGAAGGAAGTTAAGTCCCGTACCAAAACCTGTTTCTACAATGACAAATTCACTTTGGTTGAGTGTTTTAAATCGTTTAGGTAGATGATTGCTTTCAAGAAATACATAGTCCGTTTCAGCGACACCGTCGCGTGTATCGAAATAAATATCATTAAATCGTGTGGAGTAGGGGATTAGTGGAGCTTGTTCTGTTGAGCCCTCACGAACTTTGGCAGGGCGCCATTCGATTCTAGCGGGCTCAACACCTAAAAATGCATTGTGCATCAGTAGCGATTATCGTTTCTCAATTAGAGTTAAGAATTCCTGGCGAGTATTTTGTGATGTGCGGAATTGGCCAAGCATGGTTGAACTCGTCATTACAGAGTTTTGCTTTTCCACACCACGCATCATCATGCACATGTGTTTGGCTTCCACAATCACGCCAACACCAGAAGCACCGGTGACATCTTGAACCGCGTGAGCGATTTGCTTGGTCAGGTTTTCCTGAATCTGCAAGCGGCGTGCAAACATATCAACGATGCGAGCAATTTTGGATAGGCCGATGACTTTGCCGGTTGGTAAGTAGCCAACATGCACTTTGCCGATAAAGGGCAAAATATGGTGCTCGCACATTGAATAAAGCTCGATGTCTTTAACAATAACCATGGCATCATTGTCAGAATCGAAAATTGCGCCATTGACGACTTCGTTCAAATCTTGCTCATAGCCGTGAGTCAGGAATTTCATCGCTTTTGCTGCGCGTTTGGGAGTATCTAAAATACCGTTGCGGGATATATCTTCACCGATCTCGACGAGGATTTCGCGGTACAGGTTTTCTAATTTGTCAGACATTTATCTTACTCTGCGGTCGTTTCAGTCGTAATTCTAATAGATATCGCTACAATACCCAAATAATTATGAGTTTTGTGTGAAAGCCTGACCGAAAAATATGAAGATTATTGCTGATGAAAATATGCCTTTGGTCAAAGAACTATTTGAGCCGTTTGCTGAAGTAGAGCTTTTGGCTGGTCGAAATATAACCACAGCACATCTGACTGATGCGGATGCTTTGTTGGTCCGTTCCGTGACTCAGGTTAACTCCAGCTTGTTACAAGGCAGCAATATCAAGTTTGTGGGTAGCGCTACCATTGGCACCGATCATATTGATCACCAGTATCTTGATCATAACGGCATTCAGTTTGCTTATGCCCCGGGCTGCAATGCTCAGGCGGTGGCTGAATATGTTTTGTCAGGGGTAGCCTACTGGGCCCAGCATCGACAGAAAGACTTAGCTGAATGCCGAGTGGGCATTATAGGAGCGGGGAATGTTGGTTCTAAAGTTGCGCAGGTCTTAGAGCTTTTAGGAATTAATTATTTACTGAATGACCCACCATTAGAATCGCAGGGCGATTCGCGGTCATTTGTGCCGCTGGCAGCGATTCAGCAATGTGACATCGTGACATGTCATGTGCCATTGGCAAAAGATGGACAGTATCCAACTTATCACTTAATAAATGAAGAATTCCTATCAGGAATGCTAAAAGGAAGTTTATTAATAAATAGTTCTCGAGGAGCGGTGCTGGATAATGAGGTGGCACTTCAAGCCAGTAAGTCTGAGCAGAGCATCGACTTTATTTTAGATGTCTGGGAAAACGAGCCAGAGTTAAATCTTGAGCTGTTGAATGAGACTTTGATAGCAACCCCTCATATTGCTGGTTATAGCCAGGAAGGAAAGATTCGCGGAACTTATCAGTTGTATCAAGCTTTTTGCCAGTGGCAAGGGATTGAGCCTAAAGTGACGTTAAAGGAATTATTGCCCCAAGCACCAAAGTGGAATGTACCCGCTCAGATAGACAGTCAATCAGGAATGCTTTATCAGAGCCTCCAACCTTTTTATGATATTAAACAAGATGATAGTCATATGAGACAGGTGATGAGCACTGTAATTAGAGAGGGAGGGGCGACTATTACAGAGGAGTTTGATAGTCTTCGAAAAAATTACCCGCAGCGATTAGAGTTTTTGGAGTTAGGGTGAACCCTATTGAATATATCATTACCAGCCGCATGCCACGAGGCTGGAAAATCATCAGCTTAAGTTTTGCAATGGCTTTGTTTATTGGTTTACCGCTATTGTGGGCTTCGGCTTTTTTACCAGAAGGTGGCTTTCAGGTGTTTGCCGGATTGGCGGCTCTCTTTATCGTAATTGCTGGATTAATCAGCATGATAGGTGGCTTTATTGTTTTGCTGGTGGATATTTATCGAAGTTGAGTTTTTGCATCGACTAAAATAAAAGTGTTATTTATACGATATATGTTGACAATAATTCAAACTACTATAAGCTGGCCACAGCTAGAAAGAATGACCTAAGTATTTATACACTCCAAATCGCAGTTTTATTCGTAGTACTCCGTTCTGTAGTTTCAAAATTCTCAGCCAGTATTTCACGCTATTCATGCCTCATGAAGGCACAACTATATTTAAATTACAGGATATTTATTATGTCTAAAACAGTTAAAGGAACCGTTAAATGGTTCAACGAAGCTAAAGGTTTTGGTTTTATCGAGCAAGAAAACGGTCCAGACGTTTTTGCTCATTTCAGCGCTATCGCTAGCTCTGGATTCAAAACATTAGCAGAAGGCCAACAAGTTGAGTTTACCTTGACTGACGGTCAAAAAGGCCCACAAGCCGAGAATATTACTGCTCTTTAATACTTCCAAAAGTATTAAATCGTAATACAAAAAAGCAAGCACCTAGTGCTTGCTTTTTTTGTTTCTGGATTTAATCTTTAAATTACTGCTTTTTCTTCATTGGCGAATCGCCAGAGTCAACCATGGTAGCACCAAACTTTTTCTTGGGCTTTTGCTTTTGTGATGAAGAAGTTGAGGAGCCAGAAGACGTCCCCGATTTTTTACTGTGTTTCTTCTCAAAACGTTTCTTCTCGCGAGCTGTTAATTTCTTCGCGCCGTCTTTTTTCTTTTTATGCCCCGCAGCTTTGCCACTGGCTTTCAGTTTTTTCGGACCTTTATAGTTTGCCGGAAGTTCTTTAATGCTTGTTAATTGGAAGCTGCCACTGATGGCTTTTTCAATCGTGACCATCAGATTCCATTCGCGATGACTGATCAGTGATACCGCCTTGCCTGTTTCACCAGCGCGTGCTGTTCGTCCAATTCGGTGGATATAGTCTTCGGCGTTATGCGCCATGTCAAAGTTGATCACCAGGTCAATGTCTTTGACATCAATACCGCGCGCTGCCACATCGGAGGCAATCAACACTTTTATTTTGCTATCGCGAAATTGAGTCATAACGTGGTTACGGACACTTTGTGATATATCACCATGCAAGGTACCGGCAGCAATTTTGTGGTAACGAATCAGGCCACCTAAACGATCAACCTGTTCTTTGGTGTTACAAAACACAATGGCTTTACGATACTCTTCATTAGTTAATAACCACTGAGTCAGCTTTTCTTTATGCACTAGATCATCAGCAGTGATAATAAATTGCTCAATGGAATCATTCTTGGCTTCGAAAGAGTTCAGAACGATGGCTTGCGGCTCATCCATTAGGTAGTCGGTTAAATGTTTGATGCCCTTGGTTTTCAAAGTGGCAGAAAATAAAAGCGTTTGGCGATCAGATTTACAGAAGCCAGCGATAGCTTGCACATCATCAGTAAAGCCCATTTCAAACATTTTGTCCGCTTCGTCAATCACCAAATACTCAAGATCATTCAGATCGGCGCCTTGTTTTTCGCAGTGTTCTAACATGCGACCAGGCGTTGCAATAATGATTTCAGGGTTGTCGCGGAAAATGGCCTGTTGGTATTTGTAATCTGCGCCGCCAATGATCAGGCCAGTTTTAATCTGTGTAAACTGAGTCAAATCCCTGGCGTGCTTATCAATTTGACGAGCAAGCTCACGAGTCGGTGCAAGGATCAAAACGCGAGTACTGGTGTGACGAGATGGGTTTTCCAATAAATTATGGATAATAGGCAACAAAAAGGCAGCGGTCTTGCCCGAACCTGTTTCAGCACTGACCATCACATCATGGCCATCGAGAATTGGCTCTATGGCCTTTTCCTGAACTTCAGAGGGAACCTCAAACTTTAATTTCTGAAACGCTTTTTGTAGTCCAGAATGAAGTTCCTGGAAAATAGAAGTATCTGACACGTGTATAACCTATTGAAAATAACTGCCGCCATTTTAGCACTAAATGTCAGGATTAGGGGTAACTATTTAGGGGCTTTTCTTTTAAGTAATGGCTTGAGCATGCCCTCAAGGCCATTGAGTTTCACCTCATAAATCAGCGCTAACTGGCGGCCAAGTTTATTGTTAGGAAATCCTTCCTTATGAAACCAGACCAGATAAGGTTCCGGTAGTTCTAATAGGCGTCGTCCCTGATATTTGCCAAAGGGCATGATCTGGTTAATAGCGTCGATAAGCTCTTGCTGTGGACTGGTTTGTTTGTCGGCAGTGTTGGGCATTTACAGGTTTGTCGATTGCAATCTGAATACGAGTGTTTATGATGCTATAGAGTTTTAAAGTCAAGCGAATAATCGAGAGAATCGTTATGAAGAACAAATTTATTAATACATTAGTGGTAGCGCTTTCATTCACAGCATTGGCTGCCTGCCAGCAGGAAGAGTCGGTTCCAGAGCCAGCTAAGACAGAGGTTGTGGCTGAAGTTGAAGTTTCAGATAAACCGGTAGATTTCAGTGCTAAAGCCGAAGAAATCAGTAAGAAATATATTATTGCCGATACCCACATTGATGTGCCGCATCGATTGTTAGAAAAGTATGATGATGTCAGCGAAGTAACAGAATCAGGTGACTTTGATTATCCGCGTGCGGTTAAGGGTGGTTTAGATGCACCATTCATGTCGATTTACACACCTGCTGATTTAGAAGAGAAGGGCGGCAGTAAAGAGCAGGCTGAGAAGTTAATAGATATGGTTGAAAAGATGGCCCAAGATGCGCCCGATAAATTTGCGCTAGCCATGTCGCCAGGCGATTTGTTGCGTAACTTCAGACAAGGACTTATTTCACTGCCAATGGGCATGGAAAATGGTTCGCCTTTAGAGGGTGAACTGAGCAATGTGGAATACTTTTTCGAACGTGGCATTCGTTACATTACTTTAGCTCACTCGCTGAGCAATCACTTATCAGACTCCTCTTATGACGAAGCGCGTCCTAATGATGGTCTAAGCGACTTTGGCCGTGAAGTGGTCAAGGAAATGAACCGTTTGGGTATGATGGTGGATGTATCACACCTGTCCGATAAAGCGTTTTATGATGTGCTTGAAGTATCTGAAGTGCCAGTCATCGCCAGTCATTCATCAGCCCGTCATTTCACGCCCGGTTTTGAGCGTAATATGAGTGATGAAATGATCAAAGCTTTGGCAGATAAAGGTGGCGTCATATTCATTAACTTTGGCTCCACTTTTGTTTCGCAAGCATCCCGTGATAACTATGATGCTTTTAAAGAAGCACGTCAGACATTTATGGATGAAAATGGCGTTTCTGTTGAGCATGAAAGTGTTATGAACTTTACCAAACAGTACCGTGAAGAGAAGCCGTTTGAGTTTGCCGATCTTAATATCGTTCTCGATCACTTTGATCATGTTATCAAGTTGGTTGGTGTAGAATATGTTGGAATTGGTTCGGACTACGATGGCGTTGGTGACAGCCTTCCAACAGGCCTTAAAGATGTTGCGACTTATCCTAATCTAATTGAAGGGTTGTTGGTTCGTGGCTACAGCGAAGAAGATATTGCCAAGATTCTATCGGGTAATTTACTGCGCGTATGGACTCAAGTTGAGAACCATGCCCAACAACAATAATTGCTAGAGCCCTTATATTCAGTATGATAGATACAGAATACATCAATATTCATCAATAAAGGGGAAAATAATGCAAAAGAAAATTATAGCGTTAGTTTTACTAGCTGTCGGTATTGCTCTATTTATCTGGGGCTACAATATGACTCAATCGATTGGAGAAGAAGTTAGAGAAACCCTTACCGGTACATTTTCTGATAAAGCCACCTGGTTAATGATTGGCGGTGGTGCTTTAGGATTAATTGGTATTTTGCAGTTAGCTTTTGGTAAGAAGTAAGTTTTGCAATTCGAAAAGGCCCGCATATTGCGGGCTTTTTTTATTCTGCCTGAAGTTTAGATTTTAAATTTTCGAGTTGCTGTTGCAAAACCCCATTGACTGCTTTTGCCCAGTCTTCTGTTTTCTGATTAACAAATCCTGTGACTCGATAGTTGAGTTTTAGGTTTGTAGTTTTATTGTCTGTTTCTTCGAAACTCCAGGTCATGTAACCATTTACCGCTAGTGAGCTTAGCGGGCCCAAGCCGCCGGTCATATGGAGGCTTTTACCGAGGTTGATCTGTGAGATGGTCATGTGCAGAGCCTGTTGCTCGTTATTTCGTTCACAGAAACAACCACCAGCTTCGGGTTCGATAGACATTTTTGAGGCGTCGCCGAACCAGGTGTGGCTGTCCTGCCACCAATCGCCGATCTGTATAAACTGGTCATAGACTTCGCCAATGGGTGCTTCAATGGCGGTGTTTATGTTGATGGTAAAGTGTTGCTCCGAAACTTCGCTAACTTCAGCTTTTGCAATGACTGTTGTAAAGATCAATAAGAACAAGCTTGTTATTTTCATTGTGACTCTCAAAGTTGAATTTTGATTAGATTACTGCGGTTGATGCAATAAATCTACTAGCGCCTGTGCGGCATTAGAAAGTGTTTTGTTGGTGCGGTAGATGATGCCCATGCTGCGAACTGAAAGTTGTCTGGAGTCACCAATCAAGGTTAAGGGTTCGCTGACCAGTCGCTCGGGTAACAAGGTCCAACCCATTTTACAGGCGACTAATTTGGCGATGACTTCGAGATAGTTGGCAGTTTTAACTTTACCCAGATGTACGCCCAGCGTTTCGAGTTGATGTTCAAACAACTCACGGGGAAAGGTGTGTGCAGGCGGTAAAATACAGGGATAGTTGCTGAGCTGATTCATTGGGTTGTCATGCGCCAGTAGCTCATAATCCTGGTGACACACCATTTGCAAAGCTTCCTGCCAAATCAGTTGGTGCTCTAATCGTGGATTAGCCTGGCTGGGGAAGGTCAGTAGCGCCAGTTCCAGGTCACCGCTTAGCACTCGGTCATAAGCGAGCTCAGAATCAATAAAGTCGATGTTAAGATCGACCTCAGGGTAGGTATCGATATATTGCTCAAGATAATCGGGCAGCAGGTGCAAGCCAATATAGTGACTGGTGCCGATATGCAGCTGACCGCTCACTCTTCCAGTGAGGTCCCTGATGTCCTGGAAAGTGTTATCAATGCTACCAAGTATGGCAGGGGCCTGTTCTCGTAATAGTCTGCCAGCTTCGGTTTCAATGACATGATTGCCCACGCGATCAAACAAATTGGTACCAACAATGGTTTCCAGTCTTTTAATGCGTTTGCTTAAAGCCGGCTGAGTCAACTGCAGTTTTTTGGCGGCCAGGGTAAAAGAACCAATGCTGGCAACGCTTAGAAAGGTTCTCAGTAAATCTGTATCCATGCCATTCCTTCTGGTTATCGATTTAATGAAAATAATGAATTTGAGTTATTATAAGCGAAGTTCTATCATGCTCAAGTGATAGTTGTTCTGTCAGGACACTCTCATGCCGGTGTTTGCGCAATAACAGCATTCAGTAGGCAAACCTGACAGCCGACATTAATCTTTTATACACACTAGAGGTGCCAAATGGCAGGAAAAACCCTTTTTGACAAGTTATGGGATGACCATCTTGTTGCCCAGAATGACGACGGTTCTGCGTTAATTTATATCGACCGTCAATTATTACACGAAGTAACTTCGCCACAGGCTTTTGAAGGCTTGAAACTGGCGGGGCGTAAACCGCGTCGCATCGAAGCCAATTTAGCGACCCCTGACCACAATGTACCGACCACTGACCGTACTAAAGGGATTGAAGACCCAATTTCACGCATTCAGGTGCAAACGCTGGATGATAACTGCGATGAGTATGGCGTGACTGAATTTAAGATGGATGATATCCGTCAGGGTATCGTTCATGTAATTGGCCCAGAGCAGGGCTATACGCTTCCGGGTTTAACCATGGTTTGTGGTGATTCGCACACTGCTACCCACGGTGCATTTGCAGCGATGGCGTTTGGTGTCGGTACTTCCGAAGTTGAGCATGTGTTGGCGACTCAATGTTTACGCCAGAAGAAAATGAAGAACATGCTGGTTAAGGTTGATGGCAAATTAGGTCACGGTGTTACCGCTAAGGATATCGTTTTGGCTGTCATTGGTGAAATCGGTACGGCGGGCGGTAATGGCCATGCCATCGAGTTCGCTGGTTCAGCTATTGAAGATTTATCGATGGAAGGTCGTATGACCATTTGTAATATGGCTATCGAAGCCGGTGCACGTATTGGCTTAGTCGCAGTGGATGATAAGACCATTGAGTATGTGAAAGGTCGTCCGTTTACACCAAAAGGCGAGCACTGGGATATGGCGGTTAAAGCCTGGAGAGATCTGAAAAGTGATGCTGATGCGCAGTTCGATAAAGTGGTTGAACTGAAAGCAGAAGATATTATTCCACAAGTAACCTGGGGTACTTCGCCAGAAATGGTTAAGCCCGTTACCGGCATGATTCCAAACCCAGCCAACGAAGCAAGCCCGGTTAAGAAAGAAGGTATTGAGCGCGCCTTGAAATATATGGATCTGAAAGCGGATACGCCGATAACCCAGATTCCAGTGGATAAAGTCTTTATCGGTTCTTGCACCAACTCGCGTATTGAAGATTTGCGCGAAGCAGCAGCGGTAGCTAAAGGTCGTAAAGTTGCAGCCAGCGTTAAGTTAGCGATGGTGGTTCCAGGCTCAGGTCTGGTTAAAGAGCAAGCCGAAGCAGAAGGCTTGGACAAAATTTTTGTCGAGGCAGGGTTTCAATGGCGTGAGCCGGGCTGCTCCATGTGTTTGGCGATGAACGCAGACCGTTTAGAGCCAGGTGAGCATTGTGCTTCAACTTCAAACCGTAACTTCGAAGGTCGTCAGGGGCAGGGTGGACGTACCCATTTGGTAAGCCCTGGAATGGCAGCGGCAGCTGCTGTTTATGGCCACTTCACCGACGTTCGTGAATTAGAACTGCAACCGATTTCTGGAGGTGCTCACTAATGGAAGCCTTTACTCAACACACGGGCTTAACGGTGCCTTTAGACCGTGCCAATGTCGATACAGATGCGATTATCCCAAAGCAGTTTTTGAAATCAATCAAGCGCAGTGGCTTTGGCCCGAACTTATTCGACGAATGGCGTTATCTGGATCATGGTGAGCCGGGTATGGACAATTCAAAGCGTCCGATTAACCCTGATTTTGTTTTGAACTTCCCGCGTTACAAAGGCGGTTCAATCCTGCTGGCGCGCGAAAACTTTGGTTGTGGCTCAAGTCGTGAGCATGCGCCATGGGCATTGGAAGATTACGGTTTCAAAGCGGTCATAGCACCAAGTTTTGCTGATATCTTCTTCAATAACTGCTTCAAAAACGGTATCTTACCGATAGTTTTAGATCACGATACGGTTGATTTGCTGTTTAAAGAATCCGAAGCCAACGAAGGCTATAAGCTGGATATTAATCTTGAACAACAGACTGTGACTCGTCCCAATGGCGAAGTGATTAAGTTTGAGGTTGAGCAAGATCGTAAGCACAGCCTGTTGAATGGTTTGGATGATATCGGTATTACCTTGCAGCAAGAAGCGGCGATAACCGAGTATGAAAATAAAAGACGCGAAAGAGCGCCTTGGCTTTTTCAATCGTAAAACGCGTTAAATTGAAAATGAATTGACAGTAGGGTGCGTCGTAACGCACCGAATTACAAAACTCAAAGAGTAGAGTAACAAGATGACTAAAAAAGTATTGGTATTACCGGGCGATGGTATTGGTCCGGAGATTGTGGGTCAGGCGACGCGTGTGTTGGATGCGTTGATTGCTGATCATGGTTTGGATATGGCTTATGAGTCTGCATTGGTGGGCGGTTCGTCTTTTGATGAACATGGTGTGCCTTTGACTGATGAGGTGCTTGAGAAGGCGCGTCAGGCGGATTCTGTGTTATTAGGCGCAGTTGGCGGTCCTAAGTGGGAACAGTTTGAAATTGCGGTTCGTCCTGAGAAGGCGTTATTAAAGCTGCGCTCTGAATTAGAGTTGTTCGGCAATTTGCGTCCGGCGATTTTGTATCCGCAACTGGCCAGTGCTTCGAGCTTGAAACCTGAATTGGTTTCTGGTCTGGATGTATTGATTGTTCGTGAATTAACAGGCGGCATTTATTTTGGTCAACCGCGTGGTATTCGCACTAAAGATAATGGCGAACGTGAAGGTTTCAATACTTACGTTTACAGCGAAAGCGAAATTGAACGCATTGCTCATGTCGCTTTCCGCGCGGCAATGCTACGCGACAAGCGTTTATGTTCAGTGGACAAAGCGAACGTACTTGAAGTAACTGAATTATGGCGTGAAGTCATGACTCGCATCGGTAAAGAATATCCTGAAGTTGAGTTGACACATATGTATGTGGATAACGCGGCCATGCAATTGGTACGCGCGCCTAAGCAGTTTGACGTGATGGTAACCGGCAATATGTTCGGTGATATTTTGTCAGATTGCGCAGCGATGCTGACTGGCTCAATTGGCATGTTGCCTTCAGCAAGCCTGGATGCTAATGGTAAAGGTATGTATGAGCCGATCCACGGTAGTGCGCCTGATATCGCTGGCCAGAATAAAGCGAATCCATTGGCCACTATTCTTTCGGTTTCAATGATGTTGCGTCATAGCTTTGGCGAAGAAGCCTTGGCCGATAAAATTGAAAATGCGGTTTCTACTGTCCTGGATCAAGGTTACCGCACTGGCGACATTTATACTGATGGCATGAAATTGGTATCGACCACAGAAATGGGCGATGCAGTATTAGCTGCTCTAAAATAAGGGTCACTAAAATAAGGGTTACCATGACAAACAAAGGCTTATTGGCCTCTGATTTGACCATATCGCGTGCTGAGCACGTTTTGTTGGAAGGCGCTGAACTTGAGTTGGCGCCTTCGACTATTACCTATCTTTATGGTGAAAATGGTGCTGGCAAAACCAGTTTGATGCGTTGCTTATCGGGTCTATTGCAGGCTGATAGCGGCAAAATCAACTGGAATGGCCAGTCTATCACCAGCCTGGACTCCGAATATTTTCAAGATCTGATCTTTCTCGCTCACGCCTTATCCATGAAGGCTGAGCTGACTATATTCGAAAACTTAAGCTTTTACGCGCGGCTGCGTGGCATCAAAGACCCCAAGTCACTCATTGATGACGCAACTTCGCAGCTGGGCATCGCTCAATTGCAAAAACGTCGTTTTGCAGAACTGTCTGCTGGCCAGCAACATAAGGTAGCTTTGTGCCGGTTGGTGATTGAGCCAGCGAAAAT
The DNA here is from genome assembly GCF_000024085.1 of Kangiella koreensis DSM 16069. Taxonomy (NCBI): domain Bacteria; kingdom Pseudomonadati; phylum Pseudomonadota; class Gammaproteobacteria; order Kangiellales; family Kangiellaceae; genus Kangiella; species Kangiella koreensis. The sequence continues at coordinate 1,027,937 of NC_013166.1, forward strand.
CTGGATTCTGGACGAGCCTTTCGTCAATCTGGACAAGGCGACGCGTCATTGGTTAGCTGCTTTGATTCAGGACTTTGCAAAACAGGGCGGGGTGGTGCTATTTACTTCGCATCACGAGATTGAAGAATTGGCGATTGATCAACGAATAGGGATTGAACACTGATGTTTGGCGCCTTGTTAAAAAAAGAACTAATGGTAGCCCGCCGTAACTGGATTGGCATTGTGATTCCGCTGTTTTTCTTTGTCATGGTAGTCAGCCTGTTTCCTTTTGGGGTGAGCCCTGAAGCGCCAACATTACAAAAGATTGCTCCGGGCATTATCTGGGTCGCTGCCTTGTTAGCAACCCTGTTATCGCTTGAGCAGTTTTATCGTAGCGATTATCAGGATGGCTCACTGGAGCAAACTCTGTTGATTGCTGGACCGACGCAGGTTGCCAGCGCCAAAATACTGGCCCATTGGTTGTTAACCGGTTTGCCTTTAGTGATTGTCTCGCCATTGCTTGGTATTTTGATGCAGATCAATCATGGCTTTGTCGATTCCAATCATACTTGGGTTCTGATGTTGAGCTTATTGCTGGGAACACCAACATTATGCTTGATCGGTGCGGTGGGCATGAGTTTAGCGCTAGCTGCTAATCGTAATGGCATGCTGGTTGCGGTTCTGGTGCTGCCTTTATACGTGCCGATTTTGATTTTTGGCACATCAACAGTTACAGCATCGCTGGAAAATTTCAGCTATAATGGCCAACTTGCGATTTTAGCTGCTTTATTATTGATTGCGCTGGTTATGAGTCCTTTTGCAGCAGGACGCGCATTGAAAATTTCGGTAAGTTAGCTTCACCATAAGCGACTGCTAATTCAATTAAAGACTGACTGACAATAGGTTTACAATTAATGGCTTCTCGTTGGCGTTGGTTTCATCAACTCGGCTCTCCTAAATGGTTCTTCGAAAAATCCGCTAAATGGCTTCCCTGGATTTGGGCTGGCACGCTGATTTTATTGGCAGTTGGTCTGTACTATTCGTTATGGGCTTCACCGATTGAGGCTCGCCAGGGGCAGGGCCATACTGTTCGTATTATGTATATTCATGTGCCAGCCGCAGCCTTGTCGATGATCGGTTATGTGGCTATGGCGATAGCATCCACTATAGGTTTAGTCTGGAAAATGAAGATGGCTTTTGCCGCCTCGCGCGCGATTGCGCCAATTGGTGCGGCCATGACCTTTATTGCACTATTCACTGGTGCGGTCTGGGGCAAGCCTACCTGGGGCACCTGGTGGGAATGGGATGCGCGTCTGACCTCTGAATTATTATTGCTCTTCTTATACTTAGGCTTTATTGCCTTACATTCGTCCTTTGCTGAGCGTGCTAAAGCGGATAAAGCGGCCGCGGTATTAGCGATTGTCGGCGTCATTAACGTGCCAATTATTTATTTCTCAGTAAAGTGGTGGAACACACTGCATCAGGGCTATTCGGTGACTCAAAAGGGTGCTCTGGCTCCTGAGTTTCAAGTACCACTGTTTACTATGATTGGCGCTTTCTATTTGTTATTTATTGGCCTGGTGATAATGCGTTTGCGAGTAGAAATTCTGATGCGTGAGCAAAAGTCGCGCTGGGTTGCCGATTGGACCGCTCAGAAAGAGCAGAAGTGAGGTTTATAAATGAATAGTTTTCATGAGTTTATCTTTATGGGCAAGCATGGTGCCTATGTCTGGTCCAGTTATCTAATGACCTTTATCGTGTTATTAGGCGTCTTCTATTGGTTCCGATATTTATTGAAATCTCTGCGTAGCCAAGTAAAATCTGAGCTCAATTCCAGTGATTCGAATGCTGCTCGGCCCAAAGCGCGCAAATTGAAAGTCGAAAAAAACGAATCGCGAGATTAAGAGATTTATGAAAGTACATCGTCGTAACAAACTCATCGCTATTATCTCTGGCCTGGTTTTATTGTCCGGTGCCGTTGCTCTGATCCTCTACGCCTTGACCGAAAATATTAATCATTTCTACGCTCCCACTGAAGTTAAAGAAGGTAATGCTCCTTTAAATAAAACCATTCGTGTTGGTGGTCTGGTGGTCCCGGGTTCCATTGAGCGCTCAGGTGAAAGACTCTATGTGGAGTTTAAAATCACCGACAATCAGAGCCAAATGGTGATTAGTTATGACAATATCTTGCCGGATATGTTTAAAGAAGGTCAGGGTGTAATTGCTGAAGGTCAATTGGTCGAAAAGAATAAACTGGTCGCAAGTAAAGTGTTGGCTAAACATGACGAGACTTATATGCCACCAGAAGTAGAAGCGTCGCTACAAAAATATGGCCATCCGATGCAACCAAGAGATGACACTGACTCAGGCAGCTCGTCAGACAAGCCCTCTGATAAATACTAGCAGGTTTAACCTTGATTCCAGAACTCGGTAACTTCTTTCTTATACTGGCGTTTATTAACGCCATTTTGTTAGGTACTTTGCCATTTTATGGTGCGCACACTAACCATAAGGGTTTGATTCAATTTGCGCATCGTGCATCGACCAGTATTTTCTTGCTAATACTGGTCAGTTTTGTCTGCCTGACTATTGCCTTTATTCAGAATGATTTTTCGGTAGCTTATGTCGCTAATCATTCCAATACCCAGCTCCCCATTTATTACCGAATTTCTGCGGTATGGGGGTCGCATGAAGGCTCCTTGTTACTGTGGGTGTTGATTTTAACAGGTTGGATATTTGCGGTTTCAAAGTTCAGTAAATCCTTGCCTGACGAGATGACGGCGCGGGTACTTGGAGTTATGGGACTGATTGCAGTTGGTTTTGTCTCCTTTACTTTATTCACTTCTAATCCTTTTGAGCGAGCTTTACCTTTCATTCCGATTGACGGTGCTGACCTCAATCCGCTATTGCAAGATTTTGGTCTGATAGTACACCCACCTATGCTGTATATGGGGTATGTGGGCTTTTCTGTCGTATTCGCTTTCGCTATCGCTGGATTGTTGCATGGTGAGCTTGATCATCATTGGGCCAAATGGTCACGCCCATGGACGGTGGTAGCCTGGATCTTTATGACGATAGGAATCGCGCTAGGCAGCTGGTGGGCTTATTATGAGCTTGGCTGGGGCGGCTGGTGGTTCTGGGATCCGGTTGAAAATGCTTCTTTCCTGCCTTGGTTAGCGGGTACTGCTTTGATCCATTCTTTGGCGGCTACTGAAAAACGTGGCGTATTCAAGTCCTGGACTGTGTTGCTGGCGATTTTAACTTTTTCCTTAAGTTTACTTGGAACCTTCCTGGTTCGTTCCGGTGTTTTAACGTCGGTTCATGCCTTTGCAAACGATCCAGTTCGCGGTAAATTTATTCTAGTATTCCTGGCGATTGTGGTTGGTGCTTCTTTACTGCTGTACGCCATTCAGTCGAGCAAAATTCGTTCGAAATCAAATTTCACCTTAGTGTCCAGAGAAGTTGCACTGTTGTTTAATAATGCACTGTTAGCAGTGTCAACTTTTGTCGTTTTATTAGGTACTTTGCATCCGCTGATGATTGAAGCTTTTACTGACGGCAAGTCGTCAGTTGGCCCTCCCTATTTTAATTTAATGTTTTCAGTCTTCTTTATCCCTATTTTGCTATTGATGCCATTTGGCCAGCAAATCAAATGGAAAAAAGATGATCTGCCTGCATTGTTGAAAAAATATATTTGGTGGTTCTCAAGCTGCATTATTCTGGCATTTATTTTAACCTTTGGTCTGAATGGATTCACTTTTGATGAACTAGAACCAATGGCTGTGATTGGAACTATTTTAGGACTGTGGGTGATTGCCGGTACGGTAAAGTATATTCAGCTGCAATCCGAAAAGGGGCAGACACGCTGGGCGGGCATGCGAAAAATTAGCCGTAGTTATTGGGGTATGATTTTCGCCCATATCGGTGTGGCAGTAACAACCTTGGGCGTGGTGCTAACGTCTTACTACAGTATTGAGAAAGATATCCGTATCGAGATTACTGAGACTGTCGAAGTGGAAGGTTTATCGGTTCAATTTAAAGACTTTAAGAATATCCAAGGACCCAATTACATTTCATCAAAAGCTATTTTTGAAGTGTCGAAATCAGGTGATTTTATCGCTGAGTTGAAGCCAGAGAAACGTCGTTATAATGCATCACAAATGGTTATGACTGAAGCAGCGATTGATCCAGGCTTGTTTAGAGACGTTTATATTGCCATGGGTGAACCGTTGGATAATGGTGCCTGGGCGATTCGAGTGTATTACAAACCATTTGTGCGTTGGATTTGGCTGGGTGCTATCTTTATGGCCTTGGGTGGTATTTTAGCGATGACCGATAAGCGCTATCGGGAAAAGAAATTTAGGAAAAAGGTTTCTAAAGAGGCTGTTTCCAATGGGCAATAAGAAAATCCTTATTACATCAATACCAATTATTATTTTCACAGCATTGGTTATTGTCTTCTGGTTTTCTTTGGGTTCCGACCCTACTGAATTACCATCGCAACGTATCGGTAAACAGGTTCCAGAGTTTCGCTTGAGTAATCTGCATAACCCTGAGGAAGCTTTTACCAATAAAGATTTGCCTAATAAGCCGTTTCTACTGAATGTCTGGGCAACCTGGTGTGTCTCATGCCATGTTGAACATCCATATTTAGTTAAGTTCGCAAATCAGTATCCGATTCCCATCATCGGCTTAAACTATAAAGATGTGCGGGTTGATGCATTGCAGTACTTGCAAAAAGGCGGTGATCCGTACCTGTTTTCGATTGCCGATGAAGACGGCACTATGGGTATAGACCTGGGGGTCTATGGTGCTCCGGAAACCTTTATTGTGGATGGTGATGGTGTCATTCATCATCGTTATGTGGGTGTGATAGACGAGCGCGTGTGGAACACAGTTATTTTGCCAAAAATGAAAGAGCTTGATCCATCATTAGCCAAGGTGGAGGTAACTCAATGAAGAAAATTGCATTACTCATTAGTATTTTGTTGTTTGCCCAGCTGGCTGAGGCGGTTATTGAAACTTATGATTTCGAAAATGAAGAACAAGAGCAGATGTATTATGACATTATTAATGAGCTTCGCTGCCCTAAATGTCAGAACCAGACCATTGCCGACTCTGATGCTCCTTTATCTCGAGATTTGCGCTTCATCGTTCAGCAAAAAATTAAAGCGGGTGAGACTAAGCCTCAAATATTAACCTACATGCAAGAGCGTTACGGTGATTTTGTTTTATATGACCCACCTGTTCAGCCTGCTAACTACATTCTCTGGTTTGCGCCGCTGGCGATATTCCTGATAATTCTGGTCGTTGTCATCAGCAGAGTAGGTCGTCGCAAAGTAAATCCCACAACAGGTAATGTTCAATCAAACGACACTCACTCAAACGAGAAGGGCGAATAATTCATGGTGGCTTGGATCACATTAACACTGATTGTTCTAGTTTGGGCTGCCTGGCTATTCGGTGGTGTCTTTAAAGGCTCAAACAGAAAGCTACTTTATGTCAGCATGTTATTAGTAAGCGGTGTACTGAGCTTGTTTATCTATTTCAAGATGGGTGCTCATGCTGAGCTAGAAGAGCTTTCAGAGAAGCACCAGTCATTCGCTGAACTTAACCTTGTACAGTTGGCGAATAAGGCACAAGAGAAAGAGATTACGGCTCTAGAATTTTTAACTGAACTACGTTTGCGTAGTGAGCTTGAACCTGACAATAAAGAAAAGTGGCTGCAACTTGGGCAGATTTTCTTACGGTTTGGGGAATATGATGAAGCCGATCAGGCATTTGTACGGGCTATTGATCTCGAGCCTACGGATGCCAGCCGTTTGCAGGTTGCGCAGTATTTTCTTGAGTCAAGTGATCAGGCATCCTACCAAAGAGCAGATCGCCATATTGGCTTGGTATTAATGGAGCAGCCCAACCATGAGGGCGCTTTACTGATGCAAGGGGTTAATCAGTTTAAACAGCAGAATTACCAAGCCGCTATCGATTATTGGCAGCGTCTTTTGGAGATGCGCGAGACAGGTAGTCAGTCTGCTCAGTTGATGGAGCAACAGATCGCTCGCGCTGAGCATCAGCTTAAACTACAACAAACTAATAACATTCGTGTATTTGTCGACAACTTATCAGACTTACCTTTAGAACAGTTTAGTAAAGCCTTTGTTATTGTTCGTTCCTATACAGGCGGTCCACCGGTTGCAGTGCGCTCAGTAGCGTTGGCACAACTTGAAGAGGGTGTATTACTTACGCCAAGTGATGTGATGCTACCGGACGTTGATTTATGGCAGGCTCAGGACGTGTTAATTGAAATCCGTTTATCTGTTGAAGGCATAGCACAACCTGGTTCCGGTGATGTTTATGGTAGGACAGAGGTTCTGGCTAATCTTACTCCTGGTGACCAATTTCACATTGAGCTCAATCAAACTGTGAATTAAGTTCGATCCTTTCTCGTTTTGACGTGACTTTCACAGGGAATAGTGGAAATTTGTTGTTAAGCTATGTAACAAATAGCGAATAGGTTACTCTAATGACCGAATGTTCGATATTAAGAACAATTTTTTAAACAACAAGTTAGGAGTTATGTCATATGTTAAACAAAGATAAAACCAAGTTAGCCCTAGTCGTTTCTGCTTCTTTAGCCGCTTCTGCAGCTGTAGGTACAGCCAGCGCTGGCGAAAACCCTTTCACTCTAAATGACCTACAATCAGGTTATAACCTTTCAATGTTTGATAACCATGGTAAAGATGGTGAAGGCAAATGTGGCGAAGGCAAGTGTGGAGAAGAAAAAGCCGAAAAAGCCGAAGAAGGCAAATGCGGTGAAGGCAAGTGCGGCGAAGGCAAATGTGGTGAAGATAAAGCCGAAAAAGCCGAAGAAGGTAAATGTGGTGAAGGTAAGTGCGGCGAAGGTAAGTGCGGTGAAGAAAAAGCCGAGAAAACCGAAGAAGGCAAATGTGGTGGCGCTAGCTAATTCCTTGTGCCAACCCAATGAAAGTGGCGCTTAGTCGCCACTTTCTATTTCTATTCATTATTTTCTTTGGGAGCGAATGTGAAACAGCAAAAGGTCATTACAGGAGCAGGCTTAGGACTTCGTCGAGATTTTCTCGATGAATATGAGGCCCTCGATCAATCTGATGTTGATTTTATGGAAGTTGCTCCTGAAAACTGGATTCCTTACGGTGGTCACTTAAAGGAACAGTTTAAGCGCTATGCTGATAGGTTCCCTTTTGTAATCCATGGATTATCGCTGTCGATAGGTGGTCCAACGCCATTGGATACTGATTTCGTCAAACAGGTTGCCGAGTTTATCAAAACCTATGATATTCAGTGTTACAGTGAACACTTAAGTTACTGTAGCGATGATGGTCATATGTATGACTTGATGCCAATTCCCTTTACTGAAGAAGCGGTTCATTACGTCGTAAACCGAATTAAACAGGTACAGGATATTATCGGGCAGCAAATTGCCATGGAGAACGTATCCTATTATGCAGCTCCAGGGCAGGAAATGTCTGAACTGGAATTTTTGTTAGCCGTTTTAGAAGAGGCTGACTGTAAGTTATTGTTAGACGTTAATAACATCTATGTGAACAGTATTAACCATCAATACGATCCTGAACAATTTTTGCAAGCTCTGCCAAAACATCGCATCGCTTATGGCCACATTGCAGGGCATTATGATGAAGCTGATGATCTCAAAGTGGATACCCATGGTTCAGATGTGAAGCCTGAGGTCTGGGACTTGCTGGATATGGCTTATGAGCAGTTTGGAGTGTTCCCGACTTTACTTGAGCGGGATTTTAATATCCCCAAAATGAGCCAGCTATTAAAAGAAGTTGAGCAGATCAAAGCTTTACAAAACAAGTATCAGCAAGTTCCGGCAGCCATAGCTTAGAGGTTTATGCGCAATGAACAAAAGCTCGGAACTCCCCAAATTTCAACAAATCCAATACGAATTCGCCAAAAACTTACGCAATCCAGCGAAGTATCAAGCTCCTGAAGGCATTGAAGCCAGGCGCATGAAAGTTTATCAGGACTTGTTTTATAACAATGTACAGAACTTCTGTGCGAGTAGCTTTCCAATCCTGCGTTCGCTGACGCCAGACGATAAATGGCATCGCATGGTGCGTGATTTTTTTACCGATTACCGCGCTCACTCGCCTTATTTTGCAGAGATTTCAGCCGAATTTTTAAACTATCTATCTGATCATCGCCAGCCCGAACAGGATGATTATCCGTTTATGTTGGAGCTTGCTCATTGGGAATGGCTGGAAGTAGCTCTATTAGCCAATAAAGACGATATTTTATCGATTCCCCATGATAGGAATGGTGATTTATTCGAGCAGAATATTGTGATATCGCCTTTATCGAATGCGGTCGCCTATGAATACCCGGTACATCGCATTGGCAGCGCTTATATACCCGAAGAAAAACCTGAACAACCAAGTTTTCTGATTATTTGCCGTGATCGTAAGCATAAGATTGAGTTCATGGAAACCAACCTTTTTACCTATCGCTTGTTGCAGATTTTTCAAGAGCATTTGGAACAGGAGCATCAAATTACTGGGCAACAGGCTTTGCAACAGCTGGCTGAAGAAACTCAGTTTCCCAATCCTCAACAGCTCATAGAAGGTGGCAAGCAAATGCTGGACAGTCTCTTACAGCGTGATGTTATTCTGGGCGTTAACTCATGAGCAAAGACCAACAGACCTAACAACAAGTCTGGCGCAAAACCACTGAAACCTTTATCATTGCGCCATTGAAATAGCAAAGGATTACAATAATGACGTTTTACCGATTGATATTGGTTATAGCTGTTTTAACCTTATCAGCTTGTGCAACAACCGACTCAACCAATCCAAAAGATCCCTATGAAGAGTACAATAGAGGTGTCTGGGAGTTTAACCGCGCCATTGATAAAGCTATTCTGAAGCCTACGGCTGAAGGCTATCAAGCCATTACGCCAGATCCTATAGAAAAAGGTATATCCAATTTTTTCAGTAACTTAGGTGAGATCGAAACCATTATTAATGACATCCTGCAAGCAAAATTCGGTAAGGCAGGTCGTGATACGGGTCGTTTCCTGATTAATAGTACTTTGGGCTTAGCTGGTTTTCTTGATCCAGCAGCTGAAATGGGTTTAGAGAAAGAAGAAGAAGACTTTGGTCAGACTCTTGCTGCCTGGGGTTTTGATTCGGGACCTTATTTAATGCTGCCTTTCATAGGACCTTCCACTGCTCGTGATGGTATTGGCTTTGCAGTAGACAAAGTCGCATTGTATAGCCCATATGATGAGATGAATGACACACAAACTGAGTGGAGTTTAAGAGCACTGGATCTGATTCAGACTCGCGCCCAGTTACTTCCGCTTGAAGAGCAATTAGAGCAAGCATTAGATGAGTATTCTTTAGTACGCGATGCTTACCTACAGCGTAGAGAATTCCTGATTTATGATGGTCGACCACCGATTGAAGATGATTGTGAGTTTGAAGAAGACTGCGAAGATTGGTAATTTACACTAAGCAGCAATAACAGGAATTTTGAATTATGCCGATGGATTTTAAAGACACTTTGGTTATAGCCATTTCGTCAACTGCCTTATTTGATCTGGCAGAAAGCCATCGCATTTACATGGAAAGTGGCGTCAACAGTTACGCCCAATATCAAATTGACCACGAAGATGAGCTGCTTAAACCTGGCGCTGCATTTGGTTTGGTTCGCAAGTTGTTAGCGCTCAATGAGGGTGCAGAAGACAAACCTCGAGTTGAAGTGATTCTACTATCGCGTAATAGCGCAGATACTGGACTTCGTGTTTTCAACTCCATCGAAAATCATAGACTGCATATAACCCGCGCGGCTTTTACATCCGGCAACAGTCCCTATCTTTATGCGGAAGCTTTTGGTGCTCATTTATTTTTATCCACCAACCCTGTAGACGTGACCCAAGCCATAGAGGCGGGTATTGCTGCAGCAACTATTGTGGCGCCCACTCAAGCGGGCAATGAAAGCGACATCATCAAATTTGCATTTGATGGGGATGCCGTTTTGTTTTCGGACGAATCCGAGCAGATTTTTCAAAGTGGTGGATTGGAAGAGTTTACCAAGCACGAAAAAGCGTCTGCTCAGAAACCTCTCGAAGGCGGTCCATTCAAGAACTTTCTTGCCGCGCTGCATAAGCTGCAAAAAGAATTTGGTACTGAAGACTGCCCCATTCGCACGGCATTGGTGACAGCTCGCTCAGCTCCCGCACATGAGCGCGTGATTCGTACGCTTCGCTACTGGGATATTCGTATTGATGAAGCCTTATTTCTCGGTGGAATGGATAAAACCAAGTTCCTTAAAGCCTTTGGTGCTGATGTGTTCTTCGATGACCAGGAAGGTCACATAGAACGTGCCCGAGAGCATATTGCCAGTGGACATGTACCCAATGGCGTCATAAACAAAAAATAGCTTCTTAAATTTCGTTACACCTCCTTCCTTGATATTTAACCCTGATTCGGGCATCTTGCTGATAACTTCTAGAATTACCAGAAAGGTATCAGTGTGAATATCAGTGTGAATATCGGTGTGAATATCAGTTTCAAATACTTCATCTCAGCACTTCTATTTCTAACCTGTTTCTCATCAATAGCAGAGACTCTTGATGCACCAGAACGTAGCGAGGGCGAAGGTCCATATAATCGCTTGATCTTGCGTGGCGGGATCATCATCAATGGTGAGGGCGCACCGCCAACAGGCCCTGTGGATATTATTATTGAAGGTAATACCATCAAAAGTATTCGCTCGGTAGGAGCTCCCGGTGTTGCGATTGATGAATCGAAACGACCCAAAGTAGGACCAAATGACAAGGTCCTGGATATCACTGGTCATTATGTCTTGCCTGGTTTTGTTGATATGCATGCCCACATTGCCGGTAGCGTTGATGGGTTGCCTGCAGAATATCCCTTTAAACTTTGGTTAGCTCACGGCATTACAACGATACGCGAACCGGGTAGCTTTAATGGTCTTGATTGGACGCTAACACATCAAAAGCTTAGTCAGCAGAATAAGATTACCGCACCTCGAATCGTCCCTTACATTGGCTTTGGCATGGGTTGGGATAAAGAAATAACGACACCTAAGGAAGCTCGCAAGTGGGTACGCCATGTTGCAAGCGAGGGTGCCGCCGGCATCAAGTTTTTTGGCTTGCCGAAAGACATGATGGCAGCAGCAATGGATGAAGCAGCTAAGCAAGGCTTAGGTACTATGATGCATCATGCACAACTCAACGTGTATGGCACTAACGCACTGGATTCTGCTCGTATGGGCTTAACCTCGATGGAGCATTGGTATGGCTTGCCGGAAGCTTTATTCACGGATAAAACGATTCAAGATTACCCATTAGATTACAACTACAACGATGAATCACACCGATTCACCGAAGCTGGTCGTTTATGGCAACAAGCTGCCGAAAAGGGAAGTGAGCGCTGGAATGCTGTTCGTGATGAGTTGATTGAGCTGGATTTTACTATCGATCCAACCCTGACCATCTATGAAGCTAGCCGTGATGTGATGCGAGAGCGCGAAGCAGAATGGCATGATGAATATACCCATCCGAAGCTACTCGGGTTTTTCGAACCTAACCGTCATTCGCACGGTTCCTATTTTTTCGATTGGACTACACAAAACGAAATCGACTGGAAGGAAAACTATCGTATCTGGATGAGCTTTCTGAATGATTATAAAAATCATGGCGGTCGTGTAACCACCGGCTCTGACACTGGCTATATCTACAAAATTTTTGGTTTTGGTCTGATTCGCGAATTTGAGTTGTTGCAAGAAGCTGGATTTCATCCGCTTGAGGTGATCCAATCTGCAACAATGAATGGTGCAGAAGCTTTGGGTATGGAAGACAAGGTTGGTTCATTGCGTCCAGGAAAATTAGCGGACCTGGTGATTGTGGATGAAAACCCAATAGCAAACTTTAAAGTACTTTATGGCACAGGCCATTACCGCTTAGGGCTTGATAATGTTCCGCAGCGAGTTGGTGGAGTGAAGTACACCATTAAAGACGGTATCGTTTTTGATGCTCGCCAGTTAAGAGAAGATGTTAAGGCTATCGTTGAGAAAGCAAAACAGACGAAGTGATTTTAATCTATTAAAAGCCTCTGCGTGATGCGGAGGCTTTTTTTATTTCAAAATTTGATGTAACGCTTGTTCCAGTTCTGGAAATTCAAAGTTAAAGCCTGATTCTTCCAGTTTGTGAGGCACGACTCTTTGCCCGGTTAATAGAATATGAGCCATTTCTCCCATAACAACTTTTAGAGCAAAACCTGGAACCGTCATGAAAGTAGGTCGGCCTAACACTTTGCCTAGTGTTTTGGTCAGGGTTTCGTTAGTAACAGGATTCGGTGCCGTTAAGTTGATGGAGCCTGACAAACTATTGTTGTCTATTATGTGCTTAATTGCTCGAACATGGTCAAGAATGTGGATCCAGGAAAAGTATTGATTACCAGAGCCCAGTTTGCCACCAAGACCAAATTTAAAGGGCAGTAGCATCTGTGAAAGGGCTCCCTGGTTGCCAAGTACGACGCCTGTACGAATGCAACATACACGAAGACCAAGACTCTCAGCTCGATAGGCTGTATCTTCCCATTTTGAGCATAGTCGAACCTGAAATTCTGAAGCGTTACCCGAGGTTGAGTTTTCATCCAGCGTTTCATTGCCGCGAGGGCCATAATAACCGATGGCAGAACCGCTTATTAGAGTATGTGGTTTGCGTTCTTGATGGGTCATCCAATCAATCAGATTCTCCGTTAAATCAAGTCGGCTGTTAACAATTTCCTGTTTATACTTATCGGTCCAGCGCTTGGCTGATAAGTTCGCCCCCGCCAAGTTAATCACAATATCCGCGTGCTTAACTTCACTGAGATTTTCTATCAGCTTCACATGCTTATAATAGAAATCATCCTCATATTTAGTCGGTGTTCGACTAAGCACCACAATATTGTAATTATCTTTTTGTAGCAGCGGTATTAAATTCCGGCCAATAAACCCGGTACCACCTGTAACTAAAATGGTTTCCATAAGATCCCTCAATTGCCATTAAGTCATAGAGTCAGTATAGCAAGCTAATTGTGCAAGTGAAGTGAAGGAGTTAGTGATTTGGGTTCGTTTGGGGAGGGTTGTAAATGGAATGGGTTAGAGACAACTCGTGAATTATCTCTAACCCCTTAATGCATAATGAAAGGCTAACACTCAATAATATGAACGGCCAAACCACCACGCGCTGTTTCTTTGTATTTATCACGCATATCCATACCGGTGTCCCACATGGTTTTAATGACTTTATCGAGAGATACTTTGTGTTCACCATCGCCGCGCAGAGCAAGGCGGGCAGCGTTAATGGCTTTGATGGAACCCATTGCATTACGCTCTATGCAGGGGACTTGAACCAGGCCACCAACCGGATCGCAGGTTAATCCAAGGTTATGTTCCATGCCAATTTCAGCGGCATTTTCAACCTGTAATGGACTGCCGCCCATAACTTCAGTTAATGCACCGGCAGCCATTGAGCAGGCCACGCCAACTTCGCCCTGACAACCAACTTCAGCGCCAGAAATCGAAGCATTCAATTTATATAAAATACCAATCGCACCAGCGGTTAATAAAAAGCGGATAACGGCTTTTTCATCAGCATTTTGATGGAAGCGCATAAAGTAGAATAGAACTGCAGGAATGATACCCGCTGCACCATTAGTTGGCGCTGTTACCACCTGGCCACCTGCTGCATTTTCTTCATTCACAGCAAGCGCATACAGATCAACCCAGTCCATGGCACGTAACACATCATTTTCATTCGAGTCAGATTTTAGTTTTCTGTAAATGCCCGGAGCGCGACGCTTAACTTTTAAGCCGCCAGGTAAAATGCCTTCACGGTTACAGCCACGCTTGATGCAGTCTTCCATTACTCGCCAGATTTCAAGTAACTTAGCTTTGACTTCTTCTTCGCTACGCCAAGACTTTTCGTTTTCCAGCATTAAAGTAGAAATGCAAATCCCTTCATCTTTACAGATTTGCAAAAGCTCAGCTGCACTGGTGAATGGGTATTTAACTTTGGTGTCATCTTCCATGATTGGTGTATCAGCGTCGATATCTTCGTTGACTACAAAGCCACCACCAACTGAGTAATAGGTTTTCTTTGCAATCTCATTACCGTCTTTATCGAAGGCTAAGAAAATCATACCATTGGAGTGGCGTGGTAATGATTTCCGACGATGCATAACCAAGTCTTTATCTTCGTTAAATTTTATGTCGGTATCACCGTTAAGTTTAATCTTTTTTTCGCCACGAATAGTTTCCAGGCGGGCAGGAATAATATCAGGGTCAACTTCTTCTGGCAGATGCCCTTCAAGACCAATCATAACCGCTTTATCAGAACCGTGACCTTTACCCGTTGCGCCGAGCGAGCCATAGAGTTCGGCTTTGACTCGAGCAACCGAATCTAACAGATTTTTGTCAGTCAAAAACTCAATAAAACGATGTGCTGCTCGCATCGGTCCTACGGTATGAGAACTCGAGGGGCCGATACCAATACTGAACATGTCAAAAACGCTAATTGCCAAGGTAAAACCTCAAAGATTTAATCAAAGTTAATACCCCCGATTGTACTCGCTATAACTAGCAGTTGCTATGGCTAGCTAATCAGACCAGCTACGGTAATGAACGAAAGTTTATAAGCGGTATTTATTGTTAAAAAATAACTGAAATTAGAAAGTGCGAATAAGTTTTGAAAACTCAACTATGATATTGGCGGTTGCGCCCCAGATATTGCGCTCCTGATAGGGAATCGAATAAACCGAATAGCGCTTGCCTCTATAGTCTCGGTAGGAGTGGTTTTGGTTGTCTGGATTTAACACAAAATCAAGCGGCACTTCGAATGCGTCGGCGACTTCATCTTCACACAGGCGCATTTCATAATGCTGCTGAATATGGGCCACGACAGGTTGAATCATAAAGCCGGAAATAGTTGGTTGTAGCGGAAGTTTGCCCAACACATTGATCAGTTGATCAGGAATACCGACTTCTTCATGAGTTTCGCGTAAAGCTGTATGGATCAGATCTTTATCGGTTCTATCCATGCGTCCACCGGGAAAACTGATTTGACCAGCGTGGTGGCGCAGATGATCAGTTCGCTGCGTCAGCAAAAGCTGCAGGCCTTGTTCGCGTTCCACCACTGGTACCAGAACCGCGCTTGGTCTGAGTGTGGTCTCCTTTGGTGTGATCTGGTTAGCACGCGCCAGAGCTTTTTCAATTTCAATCAGTTTAATCATCTTTAAGAACGGGTAAAATCTTACTCAGTTTATGCAACGTTTCCTGATATTCATTATCCGCCTCGGAATCTGCGACTAAGCCGCCGCCGCCCCATGCGTAAATCGTATCATTTTCAGTCACTAACGTGCGGATAGCGATGTTCGAATCCAACATGCCTCTAAAGTCATAATACAACACTGAGCCACAATAGATACTCCGTCGATGCGGTTCCAGCTCTTCGATGATTTGCATGGAACGAACTTTAGGCGCGCCAGTAATGGAGCCGCCAGGGAAACAATACTTCAATAATTCAATGGCATCTTTGTCTGGCGCCAGATCGGCTTCTATGGTGCTGACCAGATGGTGAACCGAAGTAAATGTTTGCAGCTCGAACAACTTGGTAACTTTGACGGAACCAATTGCTGCACTTCGTCCGATATCATTGCGTAGCAAATCAACAATCATCAAATTTTCAGCACGATCTTTAACGCTGTTCTGTAGCTCATCCGATAGACGTTCATCCTCAATCGGATCTTTTGAGCGGGGACGGGTGCCCTTTATCGGTTGCGTCACAACATGACTTTTGTGTTTTTGCTTCTTAACTTCAATAAAACGCTCTGGCGAAACGGAAAGAATCTGTTGTTGTTCGAGGTTCATATAAGCTGAGAAGGGCGCCTGATTGTGTTCGGCCAGTTTCAGATAGGCATTCCAGGGATGGCCTTGATAAGGCGCCTTGAAGCGTTGGGCCAGATTAACCTGATAGCAATCACCAGCATGAATATAATCATGCACTTTTTGGAATTTATCAGTGTAGCTTTGCTGGCTCATGTTAGATTGCCAGTTGTCTGCTAATTGAAAGTTTTCGAAACTCTTGTTTTCTGCCTGCTCGAAATAGCCTTCGAACTCACGAATAATATCTTCCCAATAGGTTTCGCAGTAATCGGAAAACTTTAGCAGGTAGCATTTTTGCTGTTGGTGGTCGCTGATAAAGCCCCACTCATACAAACCAAAAGCCATTTCCGGCAATTGAATATCTTTTTCAGCAATGCTTGGAATTTTTTCAACGTAGCGACCGAGGTCATAGCTGCAATAACCAGCAATACCACCGTGAAAGGGCAGACGCGATAATTGTTTGGGCAGTGGTAAATAGTCCTCAAGACCTGCCTGATAAAACTGACGTAAATCTTCGAAAGGCGTGTGGTTGAGCTTTAGATCAAGGCCGGTAACCTCAGTCTTCCCCTCGCTAAAGCGAATGGTTGCTCGTGGACGAGCTAAAATCAGATCAAATCTGGCTGCCTGATGGCTGGTTTTGCCGCTATCCAGCAATAAGGCCCATGGCTCGTTAGCGAACCAGGAGAAAAGGTTACGAAGGGCTGCTGGGTCTCGGTAAGGAAATTCAACAAATTGAGCTGTGTTTTGTGTGTTTTTCATGCAGATAGTTTAAAAAAGAGTCAATTTGATGGCTAAAGTCGAATAATTAGCGCCCAAAATTTGGGAAACGCCATTGCCAGCCTGTATAATGTTCTGCCGATTTTAGAGGTTTGTTTGCTTCTTGTATAGCGAAGCACAAATTTACTCATTCTGAGCCGTCCACGGGAGAGACTTAATGGCTGCCATTAAAGCAGAAGACTTTATTGCAAGTGTTGCTGATGCCTTTCAATATATTTCCTACTACCACCCTAAAGATTTTATCCAGGCGCTGACCGCAGCCTACGAAAAAGAAGAAAGCCCTGCGGCCAAAGATGCCATGAAACAGATCCTGGTTAATTCTCGTATGTCCGCGATGGGTCATCGTCCGGTGTGCCAGGATACGGGTATTGCCTGTGCTTTCGTCAAAATTGGGATGGATGCGCGCTTTGAAGGCGGCATGACCATTCAGGAGATGGTAGATGAAGGTGTTCGTCGTGCCTATTTAAATCCTGACAATCCTCTGCGCGCTTCGGTATTAATGGACCCAGCGGGCAAGCGTCTTAATTCAAAAGACAACACACCAGCTGTGGTGCACGTTGAAATGGTTAAAGGCGACAAGGTTGAAGTGACCTGTGCAGCGAAAGGCGGTGGTTCTGAGAACAAATCCAAATTTGTGATGCTTAACCCAAGTGACTCGATTGTTGACTGGGTGGTAGAGACAGTGCCGAAGATGGGCGCTGGTTGGTGTCCGCCGGGAATGCTCGGTATTGGTGTTGGTGGTACCGCTGAAAAAGCCATGGTATTGGCCAAAGAATCCTTGATGGACCCAATCGATATGCAGGAGCTGCTAAAACGCGGTCCAAGTAATCGTGTTGAAGAGTTGCGTATCGAGATTTACGAAGCGGTCAACAAGCTGGGTATTGGCGCACAAGGCTTGGGCGGTGTTACGACTGTCCTAGACGTCAAAATCAAAGACTGGCCAACTCACGCAGCCTCAAAGCCCGTTGCCATGATTCCGAACTGTGCCGCAACGCGTCATATTCATTTCACATTAGACGGTACCGGGCCTGCTATTCTTACTCCACCATCGATTGAAGATTGGCCGGATATGGAATACGAAGCCGCCGCAGATGCTAAACGTGTAGACATGAACAATATCACGCAGGAAGAAGTCAGTAGCTGGAAGCCTGGAGACGTCTTATTACTGAATGGTAAAATTCTCACCGGCCGTGATGCTGCGCATAAAAAGATTAAAGATTTACTCGATTCAGGCGAAGGCTTGCCAGAAGGGCTCGACTTCACCAATCGCTTCATCTACTACGTTGGCCCGGTTGATGCAGTCGGTGATGAAGCAGTAGGCCCAGCAGGCCCAACAACCGCAACCCGCATGGATAAATTCACCGACATGATGCTTGATAAAACAGGTCTACTTGGCATGATTGGCAAAGCAGAACGCGGTGATGAAGCTATTGAAGCCATCAAAAAGCACAAGTCAGTGTATTTGATGGCCGTCGGCGGCGCAGCTTACCTGGTCTCGAAAGCAATCAAACATTCAGAAGTCGTTGCCTTCCCAGAACTGGGAATGGAAGCGGTTTATGAATTCGACGTCAAAGATATGCCAGTGACGGTGGCTGTGGATTCTGAAGGCGAATCAGTGCATAAAACTGGACCGGCGGTGTGGAAGGTTAAGTTGGCAGGCTAACGGGTTTGGCTACTGCGCTTGAAAACACTGCGTTAGAAATAAAATTAAGAATGTAGGGTGCGTCGTGACGCACCGAAAAGTACGAATAAGTAGGTTGGCGATGAGCGTAGCGAATCCCAACAAAGCTCAGAAAGAAAGTACGGTGTTTGTTGAAGCACCACAAGAAACAATAAGGTTTATATTATGAGTGCAGGTTTAAAATTTCGTAAAGCGGTCGAAGAAAACCATCCGCTACAATTAATGGGAACCATCACAGCCTATACCGCGCGTATGGCTGAAAAAATTGGTCATAAAGCCATCTACCTTTCAGGTGGTGGCGTTGCAGCCAATTCATTAGGTATGCCAGACCTTGGTATCTCAACTGCTGAAGATTTGTTGGTTGATATTCGTCGTATCACTGACGTCTGTTCATTGCCATTAATGGTAGACATCGATACAGGTTTCGGTGGTGCATTCAATATTGCTCGCACAACTCGCGCTCTAATCAAAGCAGGCGCTGCCGGTTTCCACATGGAAGATCAGGTAGCAACTAAACGTTGTGGTCATCGTCCTAATAAAGAAGTTGTCAGCCTGCAGGAAATGGTCGACCGCGTTAAGTCAGCAGTCGATGCTCGTACCGATGAAAACTTTGTTATTATGGCGCGTACCGATGCGTTAGCCGTTGAAGGTATGCAGTCTGCCATTGACCGCGCTAATGCTTGTATCGAAGCGGGTGCCGATATGATTTTCCCAGAGGCGATGCGTTCACTGGAAGATTATGCCACTTTCCGCAAACACGTGAAGGCTCCGTTCCTGGCAAATATTACCGAATTCGGCGCCACACCTTTATTCTCATGTGAAGAGTTAGGTGAAGTCGGCGTTGATATTGTTTTATATTGTTGTGGTGCCTACCGTGCCATGAACAAAGGCGCCGAAACATACTATAAAGATGTATTGGCGAAAGGACATCAGCGCGACGTGATTGATATCATGCAAACACGCGAAGAATTATACGACTATCTTGGCTACCACGAATACGAGCAAAAGCTCGACGAATTATTCGCGCAAGAAAAAGCCAAAAAGAAATAAAATAGACTAGGAGTTAAACCATGTCAGATTTACCAAAACCAAAAAAATCCGTAGCACTGTCAGGCGTAGCGGCAGGAAATACTGCGCTGTGTACAGTAGGCCGCACCGGTAATGATTTACATTACCGTGGCTATGACATTTTAGACTTGGCAGAAAACTGCGAGTTTGAAGAAGTTGCCCATTTATTAGTTCATGGCAAGTTACCCAACAAAGCTGAGTTAGCCAATTACAAACGTAAATTAAAAGCACTTCGTGGTTTGCCAGCACTACTTCAAGATGCACTGGAACTCATTCCAGCTAGCGCTCACCCAATGGATGTTTTGCGCACCGGTTGTTCGATGCTCGGCACCGTATTGCCAGAGCGCGAAAGCCAGCCGATGAACGAAGCGAAAGACATTGCTGATCGTTTGTTAGCGTCTTTCCCATCCATGTTGTTGTACTGGTATCACTTTTCGCATAACGGTGTAGCCATTGATCTGGAAACTGATGAAGAGTCAATTGCCGGTCATTTCCTACACTTGTTGCATGGCGAGCCATGTCCGGATTCATGGGTTCGTGCCATGCAGATCTCATTGAATCTTTATGCAGAACACGAGTTCAACGCATCAACCTTCACCAGCCGCGTCATTACAGGTACCGGTTCAGACATGTACTCAGCGATTTGTGGCGGTATCGGCGCATTGCGTGGTCCGAAACACGGTGGTGCTAACGAAGTGGCGCTTGACATTCAAATGCGTTACGACAACGCAGACCAAGCCGAAGCAGATATCAAAGAACGCATTTCTCGCAAAGAAATCGTCATTGGTTTCGGTCACCCTGTTTATACCGTTTCTGATCCGCGCAACGAAGTGATCAAGAAAGTCGCTAAAGAATTGTCGGAAGAGCAGGGCGACATGAAATTGTATGACGTTGCCGAGCGCCTTGAGCAAGTGATGTGGGACGAAAAGAAAATGTTCCCGAATCTGGATTGGTTCTCAGCGGTTTCGTACAACAAAATGGGTATCCCAACAGCCATGTTCACACCAATTTTCGTAATCTCGCGTATAACCGGTTGGTCAGCGCACGTTATGGAACAGCGTGTTGATGGCAAGATTATTCGTCCAAGCGCGAATTATAATGGGCCAGAAAATAAGAAGTTCGTTCCAATCGACAAGCGTTAAAATATTTTTTAGCGCCAATAGCTGCGTTACGCAATCAATTTATTATCGTCGTTTACTCCGTGTAAACTTCCTCAAATAAATTAATTGCAAGCCTTGCTCTTGGTGCTAAAAATTAATTTTATAATTTAGCTATGAGTCTGCGAGCACTTAGCTTGCAGTATTATAAAATAACTAACAGGTTTGTCATCCTGAACTAGATTCAGGATCTGCTTTTCGCTTTTAAAGGAAACGTTGGGTGACGCCTTCGGCTAATTCCTAACATACAAAATTAACAGATATGTCATTCCCGCGAAGGCGGGAATCCATTTTTCTGCTTTATGGACTCCCGCCTTCGCGGGAGTGACAGCTATGATTAAGTAGTAGAGATTTCAACCAAATCCATCAAACACAATCGTGTGGAAACTTATGAACACAAATTACAGAAAGAAACTTGAAGGCACTAACTTAGATTACTTCGATACGCGTGAGGCGGTTGAAGCCATTCTACCGGGTGCCTACGATAAACTTCCTTACACCTCAAAAGTGCTTGCAGAAAATTTGGTGCGTCGCTGTGATCCTGAATCACTGACTGACTCACTGAAGCAAATCATTGAGCGTAAGCGTGATCTGGATTTTCCATGGTTTCCTGCACGCGTAGTGTGCCACGATATTCTAGGACAAACCGCGTTTGTGGATTTGGCGGGTTTACGCGATGCCATCGCGGAGAAGGGCGGTGATCCTTCGAAAGTAAATCCAGTTGTTCCAACGCAATTAATTGTCGATCACTCATTGGCGGTTGAACATGCCGGCTATGAGAAAGATGCATTCGAAAAGAACCGCGCCATTGAAGAACGCCGTAACGAAGATCGTTTCCACTTTATCAACTGGTGTAAGACTGCCTTTGAAAACGTTAACGTGGTACCGCCTGGTAACGGCATTATGCACCAGATCAATTTAGAGCGTATGTCGCCAGTGATTGAGTCGCGCAATGGTGTGGCTTTCCCGGATACTTTAGTTGGTACAGACAGCCACACACCAATGGTTGATGCCTTGGGTGTTATCGCTGTGGGTGTCGGCGGTCTCGAAGCCGAGAGCGTGATGTTAGGACGTGCCTCATACATGCGCCTACCCGACATTATTGGTGTTGAGTTAACCGGCAAGCCGCAACCCGGAATCACCAGTACCGATATCGTGCTGGCTATTACCGAATTTTTGCGTAATGAGCGCGTTGTATCTTCATACCTTGAGTTCTTCGGCGAAGGTGCTTCGCATCTGACGCTAGGCGACCGCGCAACCATTTCTAATATGACACCAGAATTTGGCGCAACCGCCGCTATGTTCTATATCGATCAACAAACCATTGATTACTTAACCTTAACCGGTCGTGATGATGAGAACGTTAAGCTGGTTGAAACCTACGCCAAGCAAACAGGCCTATGGGCAGATGGTTTAACCGGTGCCGAATATGAACGTGTGTTGACCTTTGATTTGTCTTCGGTTGGTCGCAACATTGCAGGCCCTTCGAATCCACATGCACGAGTTTCAACTGCAGACTTGGCCAGCAAAGGTATTGCGAAACATATAGAAACCGAAGAAGGCAAAATGCCTGATGGTGCCTGTATTATCGCTGCCATCACCAGCTGTACCAATACCAGTAATCCGCGCAACATGATTGCCGCTGGTTTGATCGCGCGTAACGCAAACAAACTAGGCTTAACGCGTAAGCCATGGGTTAAAACCTCATTAGCACCAGGCTCAAAAGCAGTAACCATGTATCTTGAAGAATCCAAATTGCTTCCTGAACTTGAGAATCTTGGTTTTGGTGTGGTTGGTTATGCCTGTACTTCTTGTAACGGCATGAGTGGCGCGCTTGATCCAAAAATTAAGCAAGAAATCGAAGAGCGTGATTTGTATTCGACCGCAGTATTGTCAGGTAACCGTAACTTTGATGGCCGTATTCATCCGCACGCCGATCAGGCCTTCCTCGCATCTCCGCCATTAGTCGTTGCTTATGCCATTGCCGGAACCATTCGCTTTGACATTGAAAAAGATGTTCTGGGAACTGACAAAGACGGCAACCCAGTTACATTGAAAGACATCTGGCCAACCGATGAAGAAATTGATTCAGTGATTGCCGCCAGTGTTAAACCTCAACAGTTCCGCGATGTTTACGAGCCAATGTTTAACGTGAAAGTAGACATGGGCGAGACAACCAATCCATTGTATGACTGGCGCGAAATGAGTACCTACATCCGTCGTCCTCCTTATTGGGAAGGCGCATTGGCGGGCGAGCGCACCATGAAAGATATGCGTGCTTTAGCGGTATTGGGCGATAACATCACAACCGATCACCTGTCACCGTCAAACGCAATTCAAAAATCCAGTGCAGCCGGTGCCTATCTCGACAAGATGGGGGTACCTGAAGAAGATTATAATTCTTATGCCACTCACCGAGGCGACCACCTCACCGCACAGCGCGCGACTTTCGCCAACCCGAAACTGTTGAACGAAATGGTTCGCAACGAAGATGGTTCCATCAAACAAGGTTCGCTGGCGCGTCTTGAACCAGAAGGTACAGAAATGCGCATGTGGGAAACCATAGAAACCTACATGGAACGCAAGCAGCCATTAATAATCGTCGCTGGCGCTGATTATGGCCAAGGCTCATCGCGCGACTGGGCAGCGAAAGGTGTTCGACTAGCAGGCGTTGAAGTGATTGCCGCCGAAGGCTTTGAACGAATTCACCGCACCAACTTAATCGGCATGGGCGTATTACCGCTTCAATTTGAACAAGGCACCACACGCAAAACCTTAAACATCGACGGTACAGAAACATTCGATGTTAAAGGTGATATTGCGCCAGGCGCGACCATGACCTTAGTGATTAAACGCAAAACCGGTGAAACCGTTGAAGTCCCCATGTTGTGTCGCCTGGATACTGCTGAAGAAGTGTCTATTTATGAGGCTGGTGGCGTATTGCAGCGATTCGCCCAAGATTTCCTGAGTGGCAATGCTTAAGCTCTGTCACCCCGCGGTTTAAAAATGTATCGGGCGCACACACAGGTGCGCCCCTACCATGTAGAGATGTAAAACCTTGAAGACGCTTTGCTCCTTCGAGGCTACGACAGAACCATTAAGCTTGTCATTCCCGCGTAGGCGGGAATCTACTATTTGCTCTGTCATCCCGTGGTGGCTTGCGTTGTCTCGGTAGTAAGACAAAACAAACAGGCATGTCATTCTGACGAAAGTCAGAATCTGCTCTTGGGAAAATAAATCGGGCGCACACATAGGTGCGCCCCTACCAAACTAATAAGATAAGGTGTCATGATGCCTAACAAGTTTCCTCCACAGATCAAAATCCCAGCCATCTACATGCGTGGTGGCACCAGTAAAGGTGTTTTCTTTAACCTGATCGACTTACCCGAAGCAGCGCAGGTTCCGGGCGAAGCACGCGACAAATTATTACTCCGCGTTGTCGGTAGTCCAGATCCATACGGCAAACATACCGATGGCATGGGTGGTGCAACATCCAGCACTAGTAAAACGGTCATTCTGTCGAAAAGCACTAAAGCTGATCACGATGTGGATTATCTATTCGGTCAGGTCTCAATCGACAAGCCATTCGTCGACTGGAGTGGCAACTGCGGAAACTTAACCGCGGCAGTTGGCTCATTCGCAATCAGCAGCGGACTGGTTGATTCAAGCCGTATTCCAGACAATGGCGTTGCGGTCGTTCGCATCTGGCAAGCCAATATCGAAAAGACGATTGTTGCTCATGTGCCAATCACCAATGGCGAAGTACAGGAAACGGGTGACTTTGAATTGGATGGCGTCACTTTCCCAGCAGCCGAAGTTAAAGTGGAATTCATGGATCCCGCTGATGGCGAAGGCTCCATGTTCCCGACGGGAAATTTAGTCGATGATTTAGAAGTACCTGGTATAGGCACCTTAAAAGCGACCATGATTAACGCCGGTATCCCAACCATCTTCCTTAACGCCAACGAAGTGAACTACAACGGTACAGAGCTACAAGAAGCGATCAATAACGATGGCAAAGCCTTACTGATGTTTGAACTCATTCGTGCCCATGGCGCAGTTAAGATGGGTTTAATCAAAGACATCGAAGAAGCCGCCAATCGTCAACACACGCCGAAAGTCGCTTTCGTTGCACCGCCAGCAGATTACGTATCTTCCAGCGGTAAGCAAATCAAAGCCAGCAACATTGACCTTAATGTTCGTGCCTTATCCATGGGTAAACTACACCACGCCATGATGGGCACCGCCGCCGTCGCCATCGCCACCGCAGCAACCATTCCAGGCACATTAGTCAATCTAGCCGCCGGCGGAGGAGATCGCCAAGGCGTCATCTTTGGACACCCATCAGGCACGCTTAAAGTTGGCGCAGAAACCCAAAAGCAAGGCAACGACTGGCTCGCCAAAAAAGTCATCATGAGCCGTAGTGCACGAGTCTTAATGGAAGGCTGGGTAAAAGTGCCAGGTGATTGTTTTTAGAAATAGAAATAGGAACAGAAACAGGGATGACATATGTCGATTGAAGAGTTAGCAGCAGTATTTGGAATAGGGATATTCCTACTGGTTTCTGTCTTTGCATTAAGACTGATGGCTAACTTTTTAAAAAAGCCAGCAAAAGCATTTAAAGAATATGCCGATGAAAGCTTAAACAACTACAAACATTGGCAACGAACGACAGGCTTCATTCAAAGCACAGAAGTTAAGACAGAGCATAGCCCTTCTAATACGATTAGTATCACATCTTACAAACCCCATATCGAATACACCTATGAGATTGATGGTAAAAGCTATCACGGCCAGCAATTGGCTCTGGTTCTGATAAACCAATCTACTCACAAAGAAGCTGAAGAGTTTCTACAGCAATATCAGGTGGGTAAGCCTGTGATAATCTACTACGATCCAGATGCACCTCATGCATCATCAATATTTATAAAGTTATCCATTCCTTTAAATAAACAAAAAAGGGGACCCTTATATTTTGATGGGGTTTTGAAGGATAAGTAATCTACAAGAAGGTCAGCCTGAAAGAAGCTATTAGGTTTTCCTTTAGGATACCTCGATTACGTTAAAGTTAATCGAGGCTACGGAACTGGAACCTCTTTGCTCCTGCATAATTTCCACTTATACTGCTGTTATTGAATAATTATAGGCAACGCAAACTTCTAATAAGGAAAACACATGAAGAATATTAAAAACCTAATCGTATTAATCTTTTTTTTCTTGACAATAGTGATTTCAGGCTCGCTGCGAGCCAATGACGTTGAAACTATTGTAGTTACAGGGTCAAGAATCGATTGGTATGACTCACCAGCTGTAACATTAGTTAAACCTGCTGATTATTTAGTGCAGCAAGTTAAGTTACTTAATGATTCCAGGGATCAAACGTTGCGTGAAAAGGAGCTTACCAGTACAGTAAAGGATATTCTTAAAAGTGCAAATAAAAGTAAGCTAATTGAGTTAGGTGTGGGTAAAGAAATCGTTTATCCAATTACGTTAGATGATTTGCAATTGGATTTTGAAAAGGGAGAGCGCACGGATACTTCTGTTGTTAACTTATACATTAAGACGCCAATCAATAATAAAAATCAAGTTGAAAAGTTAGTGACCCGTATCAATGATTTCATAGTTGATATTTCAGTGTCAGGACGTACCGAAGTTGAAAAAAATGGTGAGCTTGTTTTGAGTATTGTAAATCCTGAAAAGTATCGCCAAGAACTTTTAGCTGCAATTGCCAAAGATGTAAATTCAACCATTGAAATATTTGGTGATAATTATAAAGCAGACATTGATGGTTTAAGCCAATCATTAATGTGGGAGCGAGCTTCTGTATCTGAATTACGTCTTTATCTGGAATATGATTTTACTCTGATTGCTAAGTAGATAGATATCTATATAGCAATAACTGTAGGGTGCGTCGTGACGCACCGCTTGTTTCTAAAGTCACTGGATCCCGTGGTGAGCGACCGAGGGAAGTACCTTTAGGTACCACGGGATGACAATACTGGTAGTTTGACTACCACCTCTTTGCTCTTCTCTAAACTTCCTTCTATACTAAACTCCTGTGTCTAACTGCAGGAGTTCTTTATGTTTCACACCTCTTTGAAGTTTCTATTATCTTCTCTTTTCCTTTCAGGGCTTTTAGTCGTTTCCGCTGAGGCTGCTGATAATTCGTCTCCATCGGCTCAGTTACCTTCTTTGCTTGAAGTTAAGTCTTACGAGGTAGAGTGGGGCGGGCGTCCTCGTGATCCTGCGGTGGCTCCTGATGGGATGGTGTGGTTCTGTGGTCAGGCGGATAATTATATTGCGCGTTTAGATCCTGAGTCGGGTGAGATGACGAAGTTTGCGGTACCTGAGGGGAGTCATCCGCATAATTTAATTGTCGATAGTGATGGTTTTGTTTGGTACGCGGGAAACCGTAATAGGCATATTGGTCGTATTGATCCTGACACTGGTGATATTAAACAATACCCAATGCCGGAGGCTGTTAAGGATCCGCATACATTGGTATTTGATGCTGATGAAAACATCTGGTTTACCGCGCAGCATTCGAATGTGGTGGGGCATCTTGATGTAGACACTGGTGATGTTCGTTATGTCAGCATGACGCAGAAGCGTTCGCGTCCCTATGGCATTAAAACTGATGCTAAAGATAATGTCTGGTCTGTACTGCTTGGTACAAACAAACTGGCTTTTGTTGACAAGGAAAATTTAGAACTAACTGAAATTAAAATTCCTCGAGATAATGCACGTCCTCGTCGTTTAGAAATCACCGAAGATGGCAATATCTGGTACGTGGATTATATGGGCGGTTTTTTAGGCCGTTATAATCCAGAAAATAAAAAGTTTGAAGAGTGGTTGTTACCCGCAGGCGAGGGCAGTCGTCCTTACGGCACCGCTTTGGATGATGACGGAGTGATCTGGATTGCTCAGACTGGACCTTATCCGAATGAAATGGTGGGCTTTGATACCACTGCTGAAAAATTTATCAGCAGCACCGTGATTAAAGAAGGTGGTTCTATTCGTCACATGTATTATGACGCGAATGAAGATGCTTTCTGGTTTGGTATTGATACCGGATTTATTGCCAGGGGTGAGATGAAGGGTAAGGGAAAAGGAAGTAAGAAATAAAGTTAACTTTTTAAATTAATATTCAAAGAGCAAGAGCAGATCCTGAATCTAGTTCAGGATGACAAGACTTAAGAGTAGATTCCCTAAAGGGATTCCTTTCAGTCGCTATTCAGGCAGGCAATTCTCCAAGAATTGCTTGTGACTAAAAGGAATGCCTTTGGTACATTTCCTACCTCTGGCTGACAGGACGTCAGGAATGCAGGTTTTGCAGGAGCAAAAACCAGCCCTGTGGGTCAGATGACAAGATTTAAGAGCAGATTCCCTAAAGGGTTACGCCACCGTCACTCCCTATCGTGCAATACGTTCGCTCAAGACTTTCTCTCTGATGCAAATATGCATTTCTAAATCGTTTGTTTATTGTTTGGAATTATAGGACTATGATTTTCTGGTTGTTTGTTCAGCCAGTGTTGTTAGGAAAAATCGTAATGGAACTGCTATCAAGGAACTTAAAATATTTATAAGGACTTTCTGAGTATGACCATTCGAACAAAAACTAATTAATCATATAGCACAAAGGGGAAATCCAATGATTCTTATATATAGACTATTGGCGGTTTGGCTTTTCAGTACTTTTTTATTTGCATGTCAGCAAGAAGACTCATCACAGCCAAAGGGCACACCTGAAGAAGTTTCTGAAAAAGTTGAGGTGGTTGCTGAGGAGACTCTTGTTGAGATAGTCGACTGGAACTCTGACAGTTATGTACCATTTCCAGAAGGCTATGGCTACATGGAAAATCTTGAAGTCTTGCAGCAAGCGACGGATAAAGGTGACAGAAAAATTATTCGTGAGCATGCCTGGAGTTTATGGGCGGGCATTATGCAACCAGACGAAAGCCTGGGCTGGCCATTATGGTTCAGTTGGCCGAACACCAAGGGTGCTTTCGAAACATCAGGCCCGGGTCCAATTGGGACGGAACAGGAGAAACCTAAGCCTCAAGCTAAGAGAGCCCATTCAACAATCGTACAAAAGAACTTAGAAAATGCACCAGACGTCGATACCCCTGCGCCTATCTATGAGCTGCCTTCTGAAGTTGTAACGAGCTATCCAAAAGGTATTTGCAAAGATAAGCATGGTAATGATATTGCTTGCGATGGTAAGAATTTTGTTTCTAACGGCGATATTATGATTGCGACTGAGTCTCTAAGTCAGGCAGCCATGAATGATATTCGCGGACGTAAACTCTATTTACAGTCGACTTTAAATGATGAGCACGCTAAAGGCACCCACATGCTGGATCTGGATCAAAAGTGGATTGTTACTAAGCACATGTATTGGCCGGTTAAAGCGAAAGGAATTACTGGGATTCCGGTTTGGAAAAACAACTTTGAGCCAAGCTTCACCGGTTATGCGGGTTATGAAGTGTGGGACACATTAGTTGCCATTGACCCATCTGGATTGCAGGTAGGACAGATCGCCAATGCGGAGTTCTTATATGGTGTTAAAGACCATGAAGGCAATACGATGGATACCGTAAAAGCTAAAGCCAAAGTGTATGCCCTTGATGATTTTTACTTCCATAAAATTACTGACGAAGATTGGAAGCGTTTTGACGAAGCTGATAAAGCGATTCTTGATGCTGCCAGCCGATGGGCCAACGGTAAGCCAATTGAGGTTGGTGACTATTTAGTGACCGTCGCGATGCACGTGAATACCAAAGAGTTAGTCAGCTGGACTCTGCAAAGTGTCTGGTGGTCGGATGCGCCTAACGTAGGAATTTACTCTGCCCATCGTCCAGACTTGCCACAGGCGCAAGGTCCATGGGATCACTATTTATTAACGGATGCCTATGCGGTTCCTGCCAATCCTGACGGTAAATTGGATATTGCAGTAAATCCTTATATTGAAGGTGTTATTCATCCGATTGCAACTAACTGTCGTAACTGCCATGTTCGAGCAGGTTGGCCGACCGGTAAGGTTGCTGGTACTGCTAGCTATCAGAATCCAGACTGTCCTGGATTATTAGATGATCTAACTCCGAGCAGTGAATGTTTACAAGGTCTCACGCTGACTGATTACTTGTGGATTATTCCTGATCGTGCGGTTAAGGATTAAGTAAACCTAAACTTATACCGAAACCTATACCGAGAACAGGAAAGCTGGATTTATTCCAGCTTTTTAATGCTCACTCCGAAGGGGTTAACCAACATTTCGTTATTTTTTAGAGCTGACTAAACCATTCCAATCATCTGCGCATCTAACTCTTATTAACTATTATTTTTTGAGCGTACTAATGAGTAGGTTTGTTTATATATTTGGGGTGTTTTTCTTAGTTTTATTTGGCTGCGCTAGCCACCAGTCAGTTGGCGGCAATAATCAAATAAAGGAAAACCATGCCGATTCTAATGTTGTTCAAGTGATGGTTATTGGTAGCGAACACTTTGCTAGCCCTGGGTTGGATGTTATCAATATTGAGCCGATTGATGTCCTGACTCCGCAAAGACAGCAAGAGTTGCAAGCTATCGCTGAGTCATTGAGGCAGTTTGAACCGACAGTTGTTGCTGTTGAGCGAGTAACTAAAGCTCCTTATTATATTGATAATGGTTTTGTGGCATTCAAGGAATCTGATTTATTGAGCAAGCGCAATGAAACCATTCAGCTTGGTTATCGACTTGCAAAACTTGCTGGCTTGAAACAGGTTCATGGCATTGATGAGCAACCTTCAGAGGGTGAGCCTGATTATTTCCCGATGCAGAAGCTGATAGAGCAAATCAATAGGCAAAGTCGCATGGCGGAATTTCAAAGTATGATTGGTGATGTTACCGAGCGTTTAAATAGTTTCACTAAGGATAATTTACATCGTGATTTGGCTGAGTATTTGGCGCTGGCAAACACACCAGGCAGCCCTTTGATTGATGATGATATGTATTTTGATCTGATGAAATTTGACCAAGGCGAATCGCAACCTGGCGCAGAGTTGTTTGCTTTGTACATGATGCGTAATACTAAAATTATTTCAAAGCTGATTAATGTTACCAAGCCCGGCGACCGAGTGGTTATCATTTATGGAGCAGGTCATAAGCCTTGGTTTGAATATATTCTTAATGGACTAACAGATTATGAACTGGTTGATCCGGTTCCTTATTTGGAGAAAGCTTCTCAATCAATCAAACAATAGTTTTACCGCTTGCGGTGCAATTTTTGTAGATTAATCAACGTACAAGGTGGGCAAGGTCAAGAGCCTGCTTTGCTTCATAATTTTTGTTGTTATGATGTAAGAAAAACCGACAATTGTTAATGCCTGGCAAATTTGCTATAACGCTAAACCTGTTACAGGGAGTTATTATTTAGACATTATTCGTCTTTTCTATTTTTCTTCTCTCTCTTGGCTTGCCTAAACAACCTATCAAAAAATAAATAGTTATATAAAACTGTGCAATAGATAAACTCCTTGTGAAATGCCGTGAGCAGTTCTATTTTTAGAATGTAAGAACCAAGTTCTTACAAGGAGGTTAAAATGGATTTTTATCAAGTCTTTAAGAGGGTCTTTAAGCTTTTTATTTTAATTATCTTTAGCGTTAATTGTTACGCTGAAACAACTTTCTCCAAACCTGTCCTCGATGTCGTCGACCTTAATCCTGACGAGAATATCTTTGAAGCTGAACTATCCATTGGTGAGCAGGACGTTACGTTAGACTCACAAACGGTTCATACCATAATTTATAAAGATGACAACCGAGTAGGCGGCTATCCCGCGATTGAACCTGATGGTATTCCAGTACCGCAGATTGTCGTCACTGCCGGTGATACTGTGATTGTTAAGTTTACCAATACACTGCCAAGTGATTGCGCAGCTGTTGCCTGTAATTCAAGTATTCATTGGCATGGTATCGAGTTAGATAATGATAGCGATGGAACTGGAGTCACTCAGAATCGATTAACTGAGAATCAAGAGTATATTTATCGCTTTATTGCACCTCGGCCAGGAGTCTTTTGGTTTCATCCGCATATGATGCCTGGACCACAAACTTTTGCTGGCGCTTATGGCGCTTTGATTGTTAAAGATCCAAATGAACCCATGTTGCAGGCTAGTGGCGTTATCCCTTCGGAAGACAATACCCATACTTTGGTGTTAAGTGACATTGAATTCGATGCTGACGGTGATGTTGGTCTGCTCGATGGTGCGGAAGCTGTGCCTTGGACAACTTTAGCTGAAGAGTGTGGTAATACTGGTGCTGGATGCACAGGCGTTGCTAATGGTGTTTTGCCATTGGTTAATGGTCAGGAGGGGGGCGTTGAAACTCCGGTAATTACCGCAAAAGCAGGCTCAGGTGTTCGTTTGCGACTGATAAACACGTCGACCAATCGATACTTTAGGCTGGCGGTTACCAACAATGGTAGTGACAACAATATCTATCGTATCGGTGGCGAAGGCGGGTTTTTAGAGACGGTTCGACTTGAAGGTGGAACGCTTGGTTCTTGGGATACCAAGATCAACAAGGGTGAGGTTTTGATCAGTGCTTCGCAAAGAGCAGATGTGGTTGTCGTGCCACAGGGTAATGATGGCGATATTATCACTGTCAATGATGTCGCTTTTTCACGCGGCGGCCCACCACTGAATCACATATCACACGGTCCTCTTTTCTATATAAAAATTGATAACTCTTTATCCGATCCCGGTTATACCATTGCTGAAGATGATGAGATTCTTGGCAGTGATGGAATTGAAAACTTAAAAGATGAAGTTATTACAGATGTCTACTCAGACCCAACTGTAGTATTTGATAGTAATCCTGGAGCTGGCAAAGGATCCGATGATCCTATCATTCGTCTTGTGGGTATTTCGGCAGGGAAAATTGGTATCGATGATGTGATTGGACATTTTGAAACCAGTGGGCCTGACTATACTCAAGTGCCTTATCAAGACGCTACGCGTTATGCCAAAACGGGTGACACCATAGAGTTTACGATTTCCAATTTCACGCAACAACACCATCCATTCCATCATCATGGTTTTTCATTCCAGCCTGTTCGAGTAATTGACAATGGGGCAGATATGGATGACCTCGGTGATGATTCAGTTTTATATGAATTTGATTATGAAGAGTTTGTTGACGTTATTGATGTGTACATGGGACAAAGTGTCGTGTTACGGATGCGTCTGGAAGACAGGCCTCGTATTACTGATACGCGACAAGAGCTTGATGCTCCCGCACCAAACCAATACTTCGGTAGTGGCGGGGCAGCAGGGCGCTGGGTGTTCCATTGTCATTTATTCCTTCATGCAACTATCGGCATGATTTCAGAATTGGTGGTTTTAGATACTGATCGAGATGGTGATGGAGTTACTACTGAGTTTGATTGTGATGATTTTGATCCCAGTATCACTTTTTGTAATACGCCACCCACTGCCAATGCGGGTGTTGATCAAGTCGCTGAATGCTCTGCATTCGATGGATCATCCGTTATCTTAAATGGTAGTGCTTCTACCGATCCAGAAGGCGATACTTTGAGTTATTTCTGGACCGCTCCTGGAATCGTATTCGATGATCCTACTAGCGTTACCCCTAGCGCTGATTTCCCACTTGGCGATACCGTTGTGACATTAACGGTTTCGGATGGCGAGTTTTCAGATGCTGATGAAGTAACGGTTACTGTCGAAGACACAACTGACCCGAGCATTGTTGTCACTTTGGATAAAGAAACGTTATGGGCTCCTAACCATAAGTTGATTGATATCGAAACTACAGTTGAGGTCACCGATGTCTGTGATGCTAACCCTAGTTTTGAATTAACATCAATTACCAGCAATGAACCTGACGATGGAACTGGTGACGGTAGTTTTGAAGATGATATTGCCGGTGCTGATTATGGACTTGCTGATCTGATGTTCCAGCTAAGAGCTGAACGTGATGGTAGTGAAGACGGTAGGATTTATACTATTATCTATACAGCAACCGATGGCTCTGGAAATTCAGACACATCAGAGTCTTATGTTGTAGTTCCGCATAATTAAACGGCTAACCTACAAGCTAAATATTATCGTTTTAGCTTGTAGGTTTTTTTAGGTCGCTGCATTATTCCAGCTTTTCTTTCATCCAATCTTTAAGTTCATACCACCAGTAACTCGTCTGGGCAGCCATAGGTCCAAAAGGTCCTCCATTCCAGGGTAGGCCCCAAGGCTGAAAGTTCTTATAGGTTTCATTCTGTTTGGTGATGGCCGCAGCGAGGATTTCGCCTGCCGTAGTAGTTGGTGCAACGCCATGTCCACCAAAGCCGATACCAAACCAGACGCCAGGTGCCAGCTCGCCAATTTGCGCCATCTGATGGCGCGCATAGCCCATCCAACCCTGCCAATTGTAATCGACCTTAACGTCTTTTAGATCGGGGAATACTTTGGCCAGGTCGCGACGCAAAATATGATCCAAGTCTTTAGGTTTGCTGGTATTAGCGTTGATGCGCCCACCCCACAACAGACGGGTGTCTTTGAGCGGGCGATAATAATCAAAGGCGAAGCGGGTGTCGTAAACGGCTGCTTGGGTATTGATGTAGTTCTGTAATTCATCGCCCAGTGGTTCTGTGGTCATGACATAAGTGGCAATTGGGAGAATCGAACGCGCAACCGGTTTGCACAAGTCGCCAATATAGCCGCCGCCTGATAAAACAACATTCTTGGCTTTGACATTCCCATTAACCGTTTTAACAACCTTGGTAGCACTTTGGTAATCGATATCAAGTACCGGGCAGTCTTCGAATACCTGGCCGCCTTGGGATTGAATTTGTTTGGCTATGCCGCGTGCATAATTAAGTGGATGGAAGTGCATGGCATTTGGTTCAAACAGTGCGCCATGGTAACGGTCAGTTTTAAGCTGTTCGCGCAGTACTTCAGGTTCAATGTACTGCCAGTCAACATCCATCTTATCGCGCATGAAAGCTTGTTCATCCAGTAACAATGACTGGTCTTTAAACCAGTTCGCCCATAACACACCTTCATCAACCAGATCACAATCAATATTGTATTTTTTAACCCGCTCACGGATCAGGTTCACGCCATCCAGCGTTAATTGATAAAGCTCTTTAGCTTTTGCTTCACCCACCTGCTTGATGAGCTGTTTAGGCCCAAGAGAATAGCCGCCAAACACGAAGCCGCCATTACGACCTGAACAGCCCCAGCCAACCTTATGTTTCTCAATAACCGCGATATTGGTATGGCCTCGCTCAATTAAACTCAGAGCTGTCATCAGACCGGCATAACCACCGCCAATAATACAGGTCTCAACCTCAAGGTTCTGTGGAAGAGGGTTGGTTTCCAGTTTGGAGTTCAGCGTTGCCGCGTAATAACTGTTTGGATAATTGGCCATGATTAACTGATAGTCATTAGTGTTGTGAGAATCATAGAGAAAGCGTGTTAATAGTCAACTGGGCAGGTAGGCTATTTCATCAGGTAGGAGGAGAGTGGGGCGTACTTGCGTGATATTGGGAATCTGGTACATGACATCAAGCCCCGTGCAGCGTTAGTATAAGCTTATGAGTAATACATGGATTAAGGAATTGGTATGAGCACTAATGTTGAGTCGAATGTTCGTCAAGAGCCCGATCAGGCTTTGGTCGATATTGCTGAATATGTCGCTGATTATGTGGTGAGCAGTGATGAGGCGATGGAAACCGCACGTTACTGCCTGATGGATACTTTAGGGTGTGGTTTTCTTGCCTTGCGTTACCCAGAGTGTACCAAGCATCTTGGTCCCATAGTGCCAGGAACGGTTGTGCCCTTTGGTGCGCGAGTACCGGGTACTCAGTTCGAACTCGACCCAATCAAGGCTGCTTTTGATATCGGCTGTATGGTGCGTTGGCTTGATTTTAATGATACCTGGCTGGCGGCGGAGTGGGGGCATCCATCCGACAATCTCGGCGCCATTCTTGCCGTAGCTGATTTCTTGAGTCGGCAGGCAATAGCGGAAGGTTATTCGCCATTGACCATGAAAGAAGTGCTGGAAGCCATGGTCAAGGCTCATGAGATTCAAGGAGTTCTAGCGCTCGAAAACAGTTTTAATCGGGTCGGTCTGGATCATGTCATTCTAGTCAAGGTTGCTTCAACGGCTGTTATTGCACACATGCTTGGCGGCGAAAAAGAAGACATCATTGACGCTGTATCACAGGCCTTTGTTGACGGACAATCTTTACGCACCTATCGGCATTCTCCAAACACTGGTTCAAGAAAGTCCTGGGCAGCGGGTGACGCAACATCAAGAGCTGTACGCTTGGCCATGATCACCATGACAGGTGAAATGGGCTATCCCGGTGCGTTAACAGCAAAAGGCTGGGGCTTTTATGATGTGTCCTTCGGCGGCAAAGAATTTAAGTTTCAGCGCGACTATGGTTCCTATGTTATGGAAAATATCTTGTTCAAGATTTCCTACCCAGCAGAGTTTCACGCACAAACTGCAGTAGAAGCAGCGATTCAATTGCATGATGAAGTAAAAGGTCGGCTGGATGACATTGAACGCATCGAACTAACCACCCATGAATCCGCGATTCGAATCATTTCAAAAGAAGGACCGCTGCATAACCCAGCCGATAGGGATCACTGCTTACAGTACATGGTTACCTGTGGACTACTGTTTGGTGATCTGGTGGCAGAATATTATGAAGATGATATTGCAGACGACGAGCGAATTGATGCCTTACGTGAAAAGATACAGGTCACTGAAAATGAACAATGGTCTAAAGATTACCACGAGCCAGAAAAGCGAAGCATCGCCAACGCTATTCAAATCTTTTTTAAAGAGGGTAGCTCCACCGATAAAATTGAAGTGGAATATCCGCTAGGCCATCGCTTCCGTCGTGATGAAGGCATCCCGGTATTGGTCGACAAATTCAAAAAGAATGTATTCACACGCTTTCCTAAAAAACATGGTCAGGAAATTATTGATCTGTGTCTGGATGAAGAAGCTTTCCTGGAAACCCCCGTTAATGAGTTTATGAATTTATTGGTAATTTAAAAATATCTTTATGAGCGAAACGTAAGCGACGTTAGCCTTTGTCCACTCTAGCTTCAACAAAGAAATAGTAAGCTAAAGGTGTTCTAGGGTGCACCTTTATATCTCTCCCATAAGGTTTTTTCTTGCATGGTTTTGATGGCTTTATCAATGGCTTCAAAAACATCGATACCAACATCCTTCGAAATACTCTCCACCAATTGTTCTGACTGTGCAAGGTAAGTTTGTATTTTAGAGGTTTGGGATATCCCTTTCGTAGTTAAAGAGTAAAGCGTGCGTCTTTTATCTTCTTTGTCTGGTTGTTGCTTAATCAGCCCAAGTTTTATTAATTTGGGTAACTTTTGTTTTACTAGTTGGTGTGATTGTTCTAGCTTTCTGGCGATATCCGCTAATGAGGAATGAGCTACTTCTTGCAAACAAAGGAGGGTAGAACATGATTTAATTGGAACAATAATTCCCAGGCTGTCGAATATTGGCTGGGTTTGTTGTTCGATAAGATTACTGAGATCTTCTGCTCGTTTGCCTAACAACGCTTTGTTGCTCATGAATTTTATAACCTCAAATCTCAATGTAGAAAGTTTTATATTTGACTTATATTTAACAATGAATGTAACATGTTGCGCAATATGTTGCAAAAAAATGATTTTGCTCCACCAAGCCGATCGTAAGGAATAACGTCAATGAACAGAAGATCCTTTCTAACCAATTCAGCGCTAGCCACTGCTGCTGTCGGATTAAACTTAAGCTCTGGCGGCTTATTAGCTGCGTCAAATAAAGAGAACGTGATCAGCCGTGAACTATACAAGAGCTGGTTTGTGTTTGATGGTTTAGGAGTTCTATACGACATCAATGATCCGACTGGCGGTATTCAGGAAAACTGGCGAATGACGGATCGCTTAAGGCAGGATATCTTGGCGAGTGGTTTGGACTGCTATAGACAGACAACAGGCGCTCCGTTTCCTGCCTATCCGGGCGATGATGTTTTTGAAACCAGTGTCAGCATACTCAGTCAGCATCATAAATTAATTGATGCTAACTCGGACGTACTGACCTTAGTTCGAAGCTTCAGCGATATTGTTCAGGCGAAAATAGATAATAAACTTGCAGTAACGTTAGGTTTTCAAAATAGTCATGTGATTGGCAATAATCTTGAACACATAGAAACCTTTAAACATCTGGGCGTTTTAACCATGCAGCTGACCTACAATGGTCAAAATCAAATTGGTGGCGGCGCAAATGTCAGTCCACGTTTACCCCTTACCGAGTTTGGTCACGAAGCGGTAACAAAGATGAATGAGCAGAATATCCTTATTGATCTCAGTCACAGTGGAGTGCGAACCTGTCTTGAAGCGATTAAAGCCAGTAAAGCACCAATAACCATCAGCCATAGTGGCTGTCGTGCTCTTGCAGATTTTCCGCGTAATAAGACCGACAAAGAACTACGGAGAATGGCCGATAAAGGGGGGCTGTTCGGAGTATACTTTATGCCGTTCCTGGCGCCTGATAGCAAAGCTAATTCTGAGCATCTGGTGGCACACATTGAGCACGCGATAAATATATGTGGCGAAGATCATGTCTCGATTGGAACTGATGGTGGATACACTGGTATTGATGATATAAACAAGGTCAGGGAGAGCACTGATAAGATGACCCAACATCGTATTGATAATGGCGCAGCTGCAGCCGGTGAAAAAATTGGTAACCTGAACTTTATGCCTGATATCGTAGGTCAGAATCAATTCTACTTGCTCGCTAACAAGCTGGCTGAAAGAGGCCATACTAGTACTCGAATTGAAAAAATACTGGGGTTAAATGCTTACAATCTGATGCGAGAAGTTTGGAGCTAAACTAAAGTTTTTATGGGTTAGTGTGTGCTTTTAGGTTTTACCTTGAAGAGCTTTTGCGTTTTGAGTCGATCAAGTTAGCAATACTTATCGTAGTTGGCTGTCTTTGCTCCCACGACGATTCATACCAGCGGAAGCTTGCTTTTCTTGCTCATACTCTTCCTGGCATTTAATACAGAAACGTACGCCTTTTATCGCCTGTCTACGAGGCTCTGGTATCTTGGCATCGCACCATTCGCAGTGAGTCAGTGACTCTCCTGCGTGGTTCATTTCGCTACGCGCACGCTCAACGCCATCTTTGATGGTGCTTTCAATTTGTTCCTGTACCGCGCCTTCGCGCGCCCAACCTGAAGCCATAATATTAAGGGATAGTGGAATCTGTTACTGACTATTGTGAGGGTTTTCGGCTAAATTTCAAGCTGCACGGGGCTGGTGAAAGCACGGGGCTCTTTACTGACTGGATCAATGAAGCTGAGTTTGTGGGCCAATAATTGTAATGGCTGGCTGAAATTATCCGCTTGCTTCGGCTGCAGGGAAGGGTAGAAACGGTCATTCAGTATTGGAAAACCGAGGGACATCATGTGCAGGCGTAACTGATGGGTGCGCCCGGTTATTGGGGATAGCGTGAATAGTCCCAGTTGAAGGTTATCATCTTCACAATGGATAAGTGATTCTGCGTATTGAGCATCTTTATCATGTGGAGAAGTATCATCTGGAGACGTATCTAGGTTCTGGAAAATAAATTGAGGCTCTGAACGAGCTAAATAATTCTTAATATGCCAGCTTTTACCGCTAAGACTTTCGCCTGCTTGTGTTTTGGCGATTGCCTGATAGTGTTTTTTAATATTTTGCTGGGCAAACAGTTGATGATAGTCGCTTCGAGTGTGCGGATTGGTTGAAAACATAACAAGCCCAGCGGTGTCTCTGTCTAGGCGATGAACCGCCTGAAGGTTTGGGTTGCCAGTTTTATCGATTAATCTCTGTTGTAAACACTCGTTAACAAAAACGCCACCCGGCATAACGGGCAGGAAATGTGGCTTATAGGCAATTAAGAAATGCTCATTGTGTTCAATAATCATCTCCGCAAAAGGAATGGTCGGCTCTTGCTCCACCTCGCGGTGATAATATAAAACCCTGCCGGCCTGATAGTCTGCATCGACCGGAACTTTAACGCGATTTTCCCAATAGACTTTCCCTTCAGCCATTCGACTCATCCACTCAGATTCAGAGACATGAGGAAAGGTATCAACCAGGAATGACAAGACCGACTTACAACTGCTTTGAAGCGGAAGCGTCACTCTCGAGGGCTTATAGGCTTTGGACACAATAACGTTATGTGTGTTGATCAGGAGGCCATTGTATGGGTTTGCTGGGCAAAGGCAAAGTTTCGATGCGCAGGTGCTTAACCTCGAATGTGTATGGCGATAAGAATTAACACCTGTACCAAAGTGAGGCCTTCTTTGCTTCCCAATGGACGGATGCATTAATTTGTTGGCAGTAGATCTAACTAATTGATGTTAAGGGAAAGTTAAGTCATATTTGCATTGCCGCGTCAGAATATTTTACATTTTCTTTACAAAATACTTGCATTGCAGGCAATGCAAAAGTAAAGTTCTAGGCTGTTTTTTGGCCAGAAATGGTCTTTTGGATATAATATTAAATAGGACAAAACAATGAAAAAGGTTATTCCCTTTCTTGCTAGCGCATTAGCATTTTTACCTCAGTCAGTAATTTCTCAAGATACAATTCTAGTCGATACCGGTGAAGTTTATGGTCACGGTCCATACTATGGTGTGGAAGCATATGGCAATGCTTCATACGTAAACGACGGAAGTAAAGAGATTAAAGTATTTGATGTTTCTGACGCCTCTAATATAACTTTGTCGGGTGAAGTGGAAGTTGGCTGTACTGTCGATGATTTAGACTTAGATGGTGCGACACTCGTTGCAAAATGCCCCTTCGAAATTCATTTTTATGACTTAACAGATAGTTTAAATCCAGAATTAGTAGGGTCTTATGATTCAACTAGCTATGCAGTTAATAGTGTAGAGCTTTCCGGAGACCGCTTGTATATTGGTGGAGGAAATACTGACATTGTTATTTTTAATGCCTCTGACTTATCAAATATTCAGGAATTGAACTCACAAACATTCGATTCGATTAGTACTGGTGAATTAAAAAAATCTGCCAATTTTGTTTATTCAATATCAGATTTTGACACAGTTAAAATCTTTGATGTTTCTAATGAAGAAAACATTATTAAAACCTCGGAAATTAATGCGACTGCTACCCTATTTAAAGATGTTCTAATTATTGATAACACCTTATATATTGCCGCAACAGATGGCTTGAGGGTTTATGACGTTACTAATATGGCAAGTCCAAGTTATGTTAAAACGATTGACTCAGGAAGTTTTTTTAACACTATTGATTTGCTGAATGCTTTACACGTAGTCGGTGATACATTGTACGCTGGTAAATCTAACGCATGGATTTTTGAGTTTGATATTACAACCCCTCTAGACCCTGCTTTCTTAGGTCAGTTTAGATATTCCACTGGTACTACTAATCAAATTACTGATAACGGCACCAATATGTTTATAGCTTTTGGGATTGATGGGTTGGCAACTGCTGAAATGCAGCCTATGGATAAACTTGATCACTTTCTAGTGTCTATTTTGCCAAACGATTTAAGTATGGATAATGGACGATTGCTGGCTAGTGATGAAACAGGTCTTTTCCATGTTATTGATGTTGAAAATAGTTTTATTCCTAAAAGCCGTATACCTTACATTAGCAATACATTCTCAGGAGAAATTAAAAATAATACTGCATGGTTGGGTACAGGTATCTATTTGGAGACGATAGATCTTTCTACTCTCAACCCTTCTTCGCAGATCGATATTCAGACTCCTGACGCTTCAGCTGAGGTAACCTACCTTAATGAGATTGGTGATACTTTATATCTTGGTACAAGCTCGGGCATGGTTGCAATGTATGATGTATCCGGAAATGTTCCATCACTTATTGCGTCTATAACCTTCCCCGTTCATGCTGAAACTAATAGCCCTCAATACATAACTGATGTTGTCCCATACGGTGATTATTTACTTGCTTCAAGTATAGAGTCAGAACTTTTAATTGCTGACTTTAGTAATTTAGCATCTCCGGCCGTCGTGAATGTTCCTGAATTATCTGAGGTAGCAGAAGCAAATTTGTTTGTAACAGGTGATAAATTACTGTCTGCAAGTGACTGGGGTGCTTTCTTAATTGATATTTCTGATATTGAAAACCCTACTTACTATGGCACTCAATTAGTTGAACTTGGTTTAATAACATCTGCTACAAGGCTTGATGCGGATCAGGTTCTTTTAAGTTCGACAGAGGGTTTGTTAACTGTAAATATAGCTGATCCTGATAATATTACGATTGTCTCTAAAATAGAAAGTGCTCCTGAATTTTCAAGTGTAGCAACTGATGGTAGCCATGTTGTTGGTGCATTGCATTACGAAAGTGAACTTAAGCTTTATAAATTCAATAAGAGCCCAACAACGTCTGATTATGAATTTTCAGTAGATGAAGACAGCTCCATTGTAGAATATGTCGAAGCAACCGACCCAGATGGTGATGAAATTGTCTTCTCAATTGTCAGTCAGCCCGACAGTGGTTCTGTGAGCATCACTTCAGCTGGTCAGTTCACTTATGAGCCAAATGCTGACTTCAATGGCCAGGATACATTTACCTTCGAAGCTGAAGATACTTATGGCGGTAGTTCAGAAGGCTCTGTGAGTATTACTATTAATTCAGTAAACGATGCTCCAACTGCTTCAAGTGTTTCGTTAACGACTACTGTAGATAAAGCAGTTTCAGGTTCTTTCAATGCCTCAGATGTTGACGGTGATGAATTGACTTACGAAAATACTAACCCGTCCAATGGTTCACTGAGTGTATCGGGTTCAGGTTTCACTTATACACCTGCAGCAGGCTTTAGTGGCCAGGACAGTTTCCAATACACGGTCACTGACTCCGGTGGAGAGTCTGTAACGGCAAACGTAACTATTACCGTGAACAAGCCTGCCTCATCAGGTGGTGGAGGTGGCTCAAGTGACCTTTGGTTGCTAGCGCTACTACTTCTCGGGTTTACTTTTAGAAGACATATTAGATAAGTAATATTACAGTAAACAAGAAGCCACATTTCGATGTGGCTTTTTTATTGCAAAAAAAAGCTCCCGGTGAGGGAGCTAAAAAGCGATATAAGATATTTGGGTTAGGAGGGTATCTTATATCTTGGGTAAGAACCTTTCCTCTAAGGCCATGACTAATTCATCAGGTAATCCTGTAAATCTCTAGTGGCTTGTTTGCATGAAGTCGAAAGGAATGACGGTTTCGATTTCATCACTTAATAGCGTCAGTTGTGGATGATTCTGGTGAATCGATTGTACAACTGGTTTTAAATTTCTTTCTTTTACATCAATCAGCAATAAGTATTTGCCTTCTTCTACTAAGTTGTAATATTTACGAAGTTTATAGTTTTTACTTTCAAGGCCAAGCAGCCCACCTAGCCATGTACCAAATCCACTAAGCAAGATGGTGGTGGCAACAAAGCCAAAGGTACTGTAAAGACCGTTTAAGGCTTGCATGTTATACAGCGTGGTAGCTATTAGTAAACCGATAACAGTACCTACAATAAAGCCCTTAAAACTGCCATTCAGTACATTGGTTTTATACCAAAAATTCGCGGTGTTTAGTCCACGACGCATGACCTTGCCTTGTTTCTTAGCGATAACATGTAGATCGCTATCTTTAATTCCGTGTGCCTTTAAATCCTCATAAGTGGCTTGCACATGTTTGAGTTTGTCCGACTTATAGAGTAAACGACTCATACTGTAACTCCTGTAACACGAATGTAATTTAAACCTATCAGGCCCTGTGTGAAAAATATGTAAAGGCTTCACCATTCTATGGTGGAGCCGTCCCAGGCAAAGAAC
This sequence comes from Kangiella koreensis DSM 16069, assembly GCF_000024085.1. Lineage (NCBI taxonomy): Bacteria > Pseudomonadati > Pseudomonadota > Gammaproteobacteria > Kangiellales > Kangiellaceae > Kangiella > Kangiella koreensis. The sequence goes on from NC_013166.1 coordinate 1,071,450, forward strand.
TTTCCATTATCTTCTAGAAATAAGTTATCGATTATTTCAAACAGCTTACGTACCGAGTATTCTGGTGAGAAGAGTTTTCCGGGTTTGACGTTTTGTTGAAAAGGCTTTGATAATTTGGTGTCGGTTGTGCCGGGATGTAGTGCTATAACCGCAGTGTTTTTATTGCGTCGTGCTACTTCAATCGATAATGTCTTGATGATCTGATTGAGCGCGGCTTTGCTGGCGCGATAGCTGTACCAGCCGCCCAGTCGATTATCACTAATGCTGCCTACTCGTGCCGACAGGCTGGCCAATATGGCGGGTTGCGCGTCAGACTGCTTCAATAGTTTGATGAAGTGCTTTGCTATTAAGGCTGTAGCTGAGGCGTTGACTGTCATCATCTCTATGAAATTATCGAGATTAAAGTCCTCAATTTTTTTCTCTGGTTGCAGTTCCTTTGAATCGTGCAATATGCCTATGGCGTTTATAATGAGGTCGACATGGCCATATTGTTCCCTCACATGCTGCGCAAAGCGCTGCAGTTGCTCTTCATCATGTGGATTTAATTCAACCTTGACCAAACCATTGTCCAATGTCTTAATATCGGGCAGTTTGGAGCTATCAGGTGTTGCTTTCTTAGGACGTGAGCAAGCAAAGACTACCGCATAGCGTTCGAGAGCCTGTTTGACAAACTCTTGTCCGATGCCACCATTGGCGCCAAATATAATCGCGATACCCATACTGTTATTATTCCGCTTTACTGTGAAGGCGAAGTGAAGACTTATTCGAGGAAATAAGAAGTTTTATGAAGACCATAACTATTCAGAAAACATCCGAAGCGGACTTGCCCTCCATTGCGCAACTGGCGGCTAGCATCTGGCGTGAGCATTACACGCCAATTATAGGCTCTGCTCAGGTTGAGTATATGTTGGACAAATACCAGTCTGTTTCGGCGATGGCAGAGCAGATTACTGATGGAGTCTTTTATTACAATGTTGTGCTTGATGATGAGCTCGTTGGCTACCTTTCATTTTACAGTAATGGCGAGGCGTTGTTCTTGAGCAAGATTTATGTTTCTTCCATGCATAGAGGAAAAGGGATAGGACGTCAGGCGATGGAGTTTGTCATCGAGCAAGCTAAATCAATGGACTTGCCAAAGGTACAACTGACCGTTAACAAATATAATACTGGCAGTATAGAGGCCTATAAACGAATGGGTTTTAAAATTGTAGATGAGGTTGTAGTAGATATCGGTAGAGGTTTTGTGATGGATGACTATGTGATGGAGATTTTTTTAAATGAGTAGAAATAAATATTAGAAGGCGAGTTTATTTTACAGTAAGATGAAGCCTCTTAATAAGAGGGAATCAGTATGACAATTTTAATCCGTTCAATTTTTGTTTTGTTTTTAGCGTTGGGTGTAGCGGCTTGTAGCAGCGAACCAACATTTGATGCAACGAATGACCAAACCATGGAAGCTTCGATGGAGGAAATGACGAAAGACATGACCGAAGAAGAAAAAATGGAATTAGGTCAAGCAGTAATGAGTATTGCAATGCAGGTTGGTTTTAGTTCTATGGGCGATGAAGAAAAAATCGAGAAAGAACTAAAAGAAAAGCTGCATGGAAAAACCGCAGAAGAGATTATTGAGCAGGCTAATGGCGCTAAATAATTAGCTTCGAGAATATTTAAAAACCCGGCCTAGGCCGGGTTTTTTTATGTCTGCTGTAAGTTACTTGGCATTGCTTGTAATAGGCTTACTATCACAAGTCATTTAATCTTTGGGACTCTGTAAATAAGCTTCTGTCGGTGATACGAGTATGTTTTCCATTGCTTCGCGACCAAGCAGCATCTTGTAGCGCATTTTTTCTCGATTAGCGAGGGTGATATCAATATCCCAGGTTTGGTCGCCAATAGTGATGGGGGTGCGAATTACGTAACGAGATTGGGTTTCGCCATTGGAGCTGGTGATCTTTCTGAAGTCGATCATTTCTGCTTCGCAGTTGAAAATTCGCTTAGGATGGCGGCGCAGAGGGCAGGTCTTGAATGAGACATAGGTGTTATCGTCTCTTTCTATGAGCTTGATATCAAAGGCGTGCAGGCTCGATGTTTTGGCGCCGGTATCGACTTTGACTTTAATGCTTGAAATGCCAAGCCCTGATAGCTTGGCTTTTTCTTTCCAGCCGACTCTAATCTTGTTCATAGTGCTGATCTCAATTAGCCTCGGCCTTTCGGCTTATTCGGGCCTTTCAAAGCGTCTTTTTCGATGAACTGGATAATAGCGCCGGCAACATCTTTACCGGTGGCTTTTTCAATACCTTCTAGACCTGGTGATGAATTCACTTCAATCACTAGCGGGCCGTGTGCAGAACGAATCAGATCAACACCAGCAACATCTAATCCCATAACTTTTGCTGCACGAACCGCAAGAGCGCGCTCTTCTGGTTTAAGTTTGATGACTTGAGCGCTTCCGCCACGATGAAGGTTGGAGCGGAATTCGCCTTCTTTGGCACTACGTTGCATGGCGGCAATCACTTTTTCACCAACCACAAAGCAACGGATATCCGATCCACCAGCTTCTTTGATGAATTCCTGCACCAGGAAGTCCGCATTCAAGCTGCGAAAAGCATTAATCAAACTTTCTGCGGCTTTATTGGTTTCAGCCAATACCACACCATTGCCATGCGTGCTCTCAATGACCTTAACAATTAATGGTGCGCCTCCAACTGATTCAATGAGTTCATCAGTAGCTTCTACTGAGTGTGCATAACTGGTGATGGGCATGCCAACACCTTTGCGTGCTAGTAACTGGTGCGCGCGCAGTTTGTCGCGCGAACGGGTAATGGCAATGGACTCATTGACTGAGTAAACGCCACCCACCTCAAATTGACGCAACACGGCGGTACCGTAGGCGGTAACCGAAGCTCCGATACGTGGAATCACCGCTTCAAACTCGAGCTGACGAACTTTGCCTTGAACTTTGCTGTGTACGGTAGGGCGATTGGATGTGATGTTCATGAAGCATTTGAGCACATCAACAACTTGCGCTTCATGGCCACGCTCCTCTGCTGCTTCAACCAGTCTCTTGGTCGAATAAAGGCGAGGATTGCGCGATAAAATACCTATTTTCATGTGTCTTCCAGATTGTACTTAGAGTGATATCAATAAATTGAATGGCCGATTGACCAATTGCTGGTCAATATACCATAGATCCATTTGACCACCACAGAATAAAATAAACTGTGTAGCGATTAAAAAATCTGTGAGTTCCTTCTTTAGAACCAATAATATAAGGAAATTTTTAAGATTAAGGGTTTATAATTTTTTTTAGTTGGGGGATAATGCGCCCGGCTCTGCTGGTCCCCTCGCAACGTAAGGTTGTGAATCCCGCCAGGCCCGGAAGGGAGCAACGGTAGCGACTGTCTCGTGTGCCGAGGTGTGGCTAGCAGAGTCTTTAATTTCTAACATCGGCCCCTGTTGATGTAGGAATAAAAAAACCGCCAACTTGGCGGTTTTTGTGTTTCATGACTTCGAAACTGTATGTTTCAAGCCGATCAAATCAGCGCTTCACATGGTTATCTTCATCTTCGTCATGGTTTGGGTCGGTGATTAAAACATGAAGCTGTGCTTCGTACTCTTCGACGTTATATACCTTACGAAGCTCAGCAATTTTGCTGATAACGGCTTCATCCACAATTACGCCTGGATTGTTCGGTTCACCACTGCTGCCATTCCAGTCGTCAATAATTTCTTCATGAACCTCATAGTCTGACTCATATATCAAAATACATTTAGGACTACCCTCATAAGGAAGCCAGCCGTCATTGTTGCCGTAGTCATTAAATACTGCCTGATTACATGTTTCTTCATCAGCAAATGGACCAACAGACATATACTGATAATTTGGAATACCGTAGTTATTGGTATAGGAGACAGCAGTATAAAAATAGCCTCCGCAGGTTGCGCAACCCTGGCCTGCATTTGATGAATGGGTTATACCAGCTGCTACTAGTAGCCCAGAGACAATGGCTATTTTGTTTAACGTTTTCATGATGCACCTCAAAAAATAAGTTTATGGATTAAACGAGCTTTGTGGCTCTGTCTAAATGACACGTTCACCATAGTGGACGATTGACGCTTTGTAGATCGAAACAGCAGGCAAAAGCGGGCAAGCTGGGGAGTTTTTGGTAAAAGGCGCACGTTAAGTAGCTGATATTGAATGAGTTGGTGCTTTTCATTACTGGTGCTGAGTGATAGATAAGGATTATTCTATTTTCTCGATAAGGCTAATTGTGCTATTGTTTGCCCACTTACCAATCACTCAAATATAATCGATTAAAAAATGAGCTATCAGGTGCTCGCCCGCAAATGGCGTCCAAAGAATTTCGATGAATTACAAGGTCAGGAGCACGTCAGCCGTGCACTGGTTAATGCTATTGAAAGTGGCCGTTTGCATCATGCTTATTTATTTACTGGCACTCGTGGGGTTGGTAAAACCACTATTGCGCGCATCCTCTCTAAATGTCTTAACTGTGAAACCAATGGCTTAACTTCAAAGCCCTGTGGTGAGTGCGGTAGTTGTGTTGAGATTGATGAAGGGCGTTTTGTTGATCTGATTGAAGTGGATGCGGCATCTCGAACCAAAGTCGACGATACCCGCGAGCTATTAGAGAATGTTCAATACAAGCCAACCCGTGGTCGTTATAAGGTTTACCTCATCGATGAGGTGCACATGCTCTCCAATAGCTCATTCAATGCGCTGTTAAAAACTCTCGAAGAGCCTCCTGAGCATGTTATCTTTTTATTGGCGACAACTGATCCGCAAAAACTTCCGGTCACAGTTCTGTCGCGGTGTTTGCAGTTCCATTTAAAGCACATGGAAGAGCAAACCATTTCTAAGCATCTTGCCTATATTCTTCAACAAGAATCCATCGATTTTGAAACGCCGGCGCTTGAGCTGATTTCGCGTTCAGCAGAAGGCAGCATGCGTGATGCGTTGAGCTTGCTTGATCAGGCGATTGCGTTTGGTCAGGGCAAGGTGCAGGAAGAAGATATTCGTACCATGCTTGGCACCATTGACCATCAGTTTATGGTTAAACTGCTCGAGGCATTGGCTAACAAAGATTCAGCAGAAGCTATTAAGGCGGTTGCTGAAATGAGTCATTACCCGGTAGATTTTGCCGATGCACTTAAAGAGCTGTTATCGCGTATTCACCAAGTCGCTATATTTCAAAGTACTGGTGTGTTACTTGATCAAGCCGCACCTTATGTCGAAGACTTTGCGAGTAAGATCGCCAGCGATGACTTGCAGCTTTATTACCAGATGGGCTTACATGCTCGTCGCGATCTGGAATGGGCGCCATCGCCAAGACAAGGCCTGGAAATGGCGTTGTTGCGAATGTTGGCATTTCGGCTTGAACCTTCCCAAGTCGTTCAAAACAACTCAAGCCAAACCTCATTAGATTCAGAGGCAAAAAAAAAAGCTAGCCTAAAACAACCAGAGTCTGCTGCTCAGCCAGCAACTGTTGAACCCGGGCTGATAGAAAACAGTGCTCTGGAAAACAATGCTGCTGAAAAATATTCTGCCCCAAAAACAGCGCCAGAGCAAAAACTAGAACAAGAACCAAAACAAGAACGAGAACAAAAGCCTGAACCAAGTACTGCTCATAAAACCGTAACTGAGGAAACTCAATCATTCAGTGATGCCCCTGAAGAGCCACCTTTTAATCCCGACGATTACGCCTCGTTCAGTGACGATGAAAAGACCGAAGAGTCGATAGTCGATCAATATCAAACTGCTTCATCTTCAAAACCTGAAGAGCAGGCGGCTCAAGCATCGTCTAACACCGTCATTGAAAATAAAACTGTCAAAGAAAACACTGCACAAGCTTCCAGTAATGAGCAAGCGGCATTGGCCAGCCTGCACTCTGCCTTGGGGCTCAATTTCTCGGATGACGCGGACAGTGATCGCGCACCATCTCAAAAAATTGAGCAACCTGTTCAAGAAGAAGTTGTTGAGACAGGACAAACTGAAACTGGAGAAAGTGAAAGTACTCAAAACGAACCTGAGCAATCGAACGATGATGAGTTCAGATTGCAGCCTGTTCAACCAATAGAGGAAGAGGCAGAAGCTGAATCCGAGCCAGCAACATCACCGAAATTAGCTCAGGAACAGGTGAGCAGTGTGGATGAAATCAGTCTGCAAGAGACCTCTTTGGAAAAAACAGTTCTAGTCGAGGCAGCCCTAGAGGAGAGTGGTCCACCCGCTACCGAAGAAGCGCTGCAGTGGGCACAACACGTTAAAAAGATGGATTTAACGGGTACTTATCATCAAATTGCACAATCCAGTACAGTCAAATGGTTAACTGATGATAAAATACAGCTCACTGTCGAGCCGACTCAGGATATTCTGAGTACCGATACCGCAAAGCAAGCGATAGAAGAAGCCTTGGCACAATATTTCAGCAAGTCTATTAAGATAGAATGGCAATTTGCTGAACCGGATGTGGCTACTCCAGCCATGATCTGGCAAAGAGCCGCTAAAGCGAAACATCGCAAAGCTTGTGAAATGATTACCCAGCATCCTTTTGCGCAGCAATTGGCGCAAAAGTTTGCAGCAACACTTGATAAAAACAGCATTCAATATCTGGATGCTCAGCAATAATTTAACTGATTAGTAGAGGTCACTATGTTTGGTAAAGGTGGTTTGGGCAACATGATGAAACAAGCCCAACAAATGCAGGAAAAAATGCAGCAAGCTCAGGAAGAAATTGGCAATCTTGAAGTAACTGCAGAAGCAGGCGCAGGCATGGTTAAAGTAACTATGACTGGGCGCCATGACGTTAAGCGCGTCGAAATTGACCCAAGCTTGATGGAAGATGATAAAGATCTTCTCGAAGATTTGGTTGCCGCAGCAGTCAATGCCGCAGTACGCAAAGTTGAAGAGACGACTAAAGCGCGTATGGCGGAGGTGACGAAGGGGATGAATCTTCCCCCTGGCATGAATCTCCCCTTTTAACTGGCTTTTTCTTCCTGTGCTTTGTCAGTGCTGTGCTCAAAAACCTCATGTACTTTGTGTACTATTCGGTTTTTTGCGCCCAGCACTTCCTCGCTCAGAAAGAAAAATCCTACGTTAAAATCTGAGGTATAGGTTTAATTCTTAGTCTTTTGTAGGTTGGTGATGAGCTTGCGAATCCCAACATAAGTTTGATGCATCATAAACCTTTTTACAGGCGCTTAAATGCAATCACCGTTGATTAAAAAATTGATCGAAGCTTTTACCTGTTTGCCGGGAGTTGGTAACAAATCGGCACAACGCATGGCGTATTTTTTGTTAGAGCGTAACCGCGAGGGTGGTGAGCAGCTAGCTGAAGCTTTGGTTGCTGCAATGAATGGTGTGAAGCACTGTTCGCGTTGTCGTGATTTCACCGAAGATGATTTATGCGGCATTTGTAATTCTCAGGCGCGTGACAATAGTTTGCTCTGTATAGTGGAAAGCCCTGCTGATGTGTTTGCCATTGAGTCTACCGCAAGCTTTAAAGGGAAATATTTTGTTTTAATGGGGCACTTATCACCACTCGACGGTATTGGGCCTGAAGATTTAGGTCTCGATCAATTGAAGCGTCTGGTTGATGAGGAAAAGCCTGTGGAAATTATTTTGGCAACTAACTCAACAGTTGAAGGTGAGGCCACAGCACACTTCATCTCCGAAATGTTAAAAAAGAATGAGGTTGTTTTATCGCGTATAGCATCGGGTGTTCCTCTTGGTGGTGAGCTTGAGTACATCGATGGCGGAACCTTGATGCACTCGCTGTCAGGGCGTCAACCCTATCGCCGTTAGTTTCAATTCTTAAATTTATTGAGGAGTTTTGATGGACTTTGTCAAAAAGGAAGTTGAAGAATACGCTAAACTCTACACCAGTAATGAACCTGAACTGTTAAAAGAACTGGCTGAGTTCACTGAAACCAATATGCCCATGGCGCAGATGCTTACTGGTAAAATAGAAGGGCGCTTGTTGAAGATGTTGGTAGCTTTAACGGGTGCGAAAACGGTCCTTGAAATTGGTATGTTCACCGGATACTCTGCTCTTTCTATGGCTGAAGCATTACCCGAGGATGGTCAGTTAATCACTTGCGACATTGATGAAGAAGTCGCTAAACTGGCTAAAGATTATTTCTCTCGGAGTCCTCATGGTTCAAAAATATCTATTGAGCTCGCCCCAGCTCTGGAAACTCTCTCCAATCTTAATCAAACCTTTGATCTGGCTTTCCTTGATGCCGATAAAGAAAACTATGTGGAATATTACCAAGCGATAATTCCAAAGTTAAAGTCTAATGGCTTGCTGGTGATTGATAACTGTCTTTGGTCTGGAAAGGTTTTGGAACCAAAAGCGGAATCGGATATCGCCATCCATAAGGTCAATCAATTAATTGTCACTGATTCTCGTGTTGAAAACGTCGTATTAACAGTCCGTGATGGAATTAACCTAGTTCGAAAGCATTGAGATCAATAAGTTAACTAATCTCTGTTTAAAAACTACACAGATTGAACCAAAACTGGTAATGTATTTTTTATCACTTGGAGACAGGTTATTTAGCTATCGTTTTTTATCACTTAAGCTAAGGTAGGTGCGCATGAACATACAAAATAGCAAATGGTCAAATCGACTCAAGCTTGTTGGCTTTGCTTCTCTTTCCTTTATTTTAATCAGTTGTAGTTCCGACTCTGATTCTGACCCTTCCCCGCCAACGGACGAGCAACTGTCCTGGACCCAAGGGGTATTCGAAGATGAAGATGCCTTTAAAGATTTTTGTGAAGTTCCTCGAACGGACACTGATATTGATGGCGATCCATGGCCTGATAAGCCTGGCTCAACTTTGCATGAAAACCACTGGCTTCGTTCATGGAGTAATAACACCTATCTGTGGTATGACGAAATTCAGGATCAAAATCCTGCAAACTTTAATGATCCGCTTGATTATTTTGCTGTACTGAAAACTGATGCTTTAACATCATCGGGCAACCCAAAAGATCGATTCCATTATACTTATGACACTGATGTTTATGAGCAGCTGGTGTCTTCTGGTGCTTCCGCCGGTTATGGAGCTGAATGGGTTTTGTTACAATCCGCACCTCCACGTGATGTTCGGGTCGCATTCACTGAGCCTAATTCTCCTGCGACAACCGCTAATTTAACGCGAGGCGTTAAGATTTTGGAGGTTGATGGCGTTGATATGATCAATGGGAATGATGTTGATACTTTAAATGCTGGCTTGTTCCCAGACAGTGCCGGTGAAAGTCACGAGTTTTTGATAGAAGAAATTGGAGGCGCTACGCGTACTGTAATAATGACTTCGGCCATTGTTACAACCGATCCGGTACAAAATGAAAAAATTATTGCGACAGCTAGTGGTGACGTGGGTTATTTAACCTTTAATACATTCGGTATTGTGGATGCAGAGGCTGAATTAATTGATGCTTTTACCAATTTCGAAAACCAAGGCATTAACGATCTGGTTATCGATCTTCGTTACAATGGCGGTGGCTTCCTCGCAATCTCCAGCCAGTTGGCTTATATGGTGGCCGGTAGTAGCGCAACTAGCGGTAGAACCTATAGTCAAACCGTCTTCAATGATAAGCATCCGACTATCAACCCAGTTACTGGGCAAACTCTTGCACCCACACCTTTTTACAATACTTCACTTGGATTTTCAGTGAGCGAAGGACAAGCCTTACCGCAACTGAATCTTTCGCGCATTTTTGTGCTATCCGATGGTGGCACTTGCTCAGCCAGTGAGGCATTTATCAATGGTCTTCGCGGTATTGATGTGGAGGTGATTTTAATCGGTGATGATACCTGTGGTAAGCCTTATGGTTTCTACGCGACAGATAACTGCGGTATTACTTACTTCACCATTCAGTTCCGTGGTGAGAATGATAAGGCGTTTGGTGACTATGCTGATGGCTTCGTGATTGCTGGCAGCGATAATGGGCAAGACGTAGTTCGTGGCTGTGTAGTTGCAGATGATTTTAATAATTCTTTAGGCGATGAACAAGAAGCCAGATTAGCGGCAGCTTTAGATTTCCGTGATACTGGTGCTTGTCCGGCTTCAACTGCAAAGTCATTACATCAGGCGCCTTACAAGCCGTCCGATGTGTATGATGAAAACTCGCTTTATAATTCGCAGATCTGGCGTGATCATATGTTCCTGAAACAGAACCTGATCCTGACAGAGCCTAAATAACGATGAGTTTTAAGACTTTATTAGCAATGGTTTCAACGGTCTTGTTGGCTTCGGCCTGCAAGACTATTGAGCCTGATCAAGCCAAACCAGCGGTCATAACCAATCCTTCAGCCGAAACCACTGCGGAATTAACCAAAGTGGTTTCCACTATTTATAACGGTCGGCCGGTAACCTTGGCGCAAGATGTGCTAACTGATACCAATATTCTGTCTATCCAAATTGCAGAGCATAAAAAAGATGGTCTGCCGGTTAGAGGCCGTATTGAGGAAATGCCGCGTCAGTTTCAGCTGCTAAAGCATGAAGACGATTGCTATCTGTATGATTCGCAAAATGATACCCTGTATCCACTGAGTACGGTTCAATGCGAGACGATCGAGTTACCTTAATTTATCCCTGTAAGCCTTGAAAATCTACTAACAGATCCCCACTTATTAGCCACGTTTCAACCCTTTCTTAATGAACTCATTACTGAAAAATAGCGGAGATTTGTTATGTCGGTAGCGGCTGAAAAACAAACACACTCATTTCAAACTGAAGTAAAACAACTATTGCACCTGATGGTGCATTCTTTGTATTCCAACAAAGAAATCTTCTTGCGTGAGCTGATTTCGAACGCAGCTGATGCCGCGGACAAGTTGCGTTTTAAAGCGCTGGATGATGATAGCTTGCTTGCAGATGATCCAGAGCTGCGCATTCGTATCACCACGGATAAAGATACCAAGACCCTGACCATTACTGATAATGGTATCGGCATGACAGAAGAAGAGGTGATTGCTCATCTTGGTACTATCGCCAAATCTGGCACCGCCGACTTCCTAAGCCAGCTCACTGGAGATAAGAAAAAAGACTCTAAACTGATTGGCCAGTTTGGTGTGGGTTTCTACTCAGCCTTTATCGTTGCCGATAAAGTAACCGTTACCACCCGCGGGGCAGGGCTGGCAGCAGACCAGGCAGTGATCTGGGAGTCAGCTGGCGATGGTCAATTCACCATCGAGCCAACCACAAAAGACGCTCGCGGCACGGATATTACTTTGCACCTTAAAGAAGGCGAGGAAGAGTTCCTCGAGGATTATCGTCTGCGTACCATTATTGGTAAATACTCTGACCATATTTCTTTGCCTGTAGAAATGCATAAAGTCTCTCAGGAAGATGATAAAGAGCAGCCTGAAAAGCCTGAGTTTGAAGTGGTCAACAAGGCCACTGCCTTATGGACTCGCCCCAAGTCTGAAATCACAGACGAAGAATATCAGGAGTTTTATAAGCACGTTGCCCATGACTTCCAGGACGCACTAAGCTGGAGCCATAATCAGGTCGAAGGCAAACAGGAATACACCAGCTTGTTGTACATTCCTGCCAAAGCCCCATTCGATATGTGGAACCGTGATCGCGTGCGCGGAGTAAAACTGTATGTGCAGCGCGTATTTATCATGGATGACGCTGAACAATTCCTGCCAATTTATTTGCGTTTCGTACGTGGCCTAATCGACTCTAACGATTTGCCCCTCAACGTATCACGCGAAATTCTACAGGACAGCTCAGTCACTCAGTCATTGCGCTCAGCGACCGTTAGCCGTGTCTTAAAAATGCTTGAGCAGTTGGCCAAGAAAGACAGCGAAAAGTATCAACAATTCTGGGACGAATTTGGGCAGGTGCTCAAAGAAGGCCCGGGCGAAGACTTTGCCAACAAAGAGAAAATTGCCAAACTATTCCGCTTTAGCTCAACCCATACCGATTCTAAAGAACAAACCGTCTCTTTGGATGACTACATCGAGCGCATGAAGCCAGAGCAAGACAAGATCTACTACATTGCAACCGACAGCTTCCTCGCCGCCAAGAACAGCCCGCACCTTGAAATCTTCCGTAAGAAAGGCATTGAAGTGCTATTGATGCATGACCGTATCGACGAATGGACAGTGTCACACTTACAGGAATACCAAGGTAAGCAATTTGTGTCAGTCACTCAAGGCTCGCTTGATTTAGGCAATTTAGAAGATGCTGACGATAAAAAAGCACAGGAAGAAGCTTCCAAGGAACATGAAGAGTTAGTTAAACGAGTAAAAGACGTGCTCGGCGATAAAGTCGGCGATGTTCGCATTACCTTGCGCCTCACCCACACACCAACCTGCATCGTAGCAGGCGAAGGCGACATGCCATTGCAAATCGTCAAGATGATGCAAGCCGCCGGGCAACCCGTGCCAGACGTTAAGCCAGTGTTCGAACTCAACCCCGAACACGCCTTGATTCAGTTGGTTGAAAAAGAACAGGATCAAGACCAGTTCAACGAATGGGTAGAAGTACTCTTCGACCAGGCACAGCTCGCCGAAGCAGGGCAACTGGAAGATCCCGCTAGCTTCGCAACGAAACTTAATAAGCTATTATTGAAGTTAGCCAATTAATTTAATCAGCTCAGTAAGATCAAAGCCCGCATATTGCGGGCTTTTTTTTGCAAATAAGAAAGTCATATGCAAGATATCATTATTGGCGAATATGTACTTTGTAATGCAAATTGTGTGGTATCTGCACCGCTATTGTTATTTGTCATAGCCTCTAACTTAATGATTTATACAGAGATACAGATAATGGTTGCGAGGATTAAGGGATCCGCTAATTCCCTAAATAACCATAAAATCGACACTTGTAATAAAAGCTTTTAGAAATTAGGATGTTACGAACGAATTCGTATAATAAAATGTTATGTTTATAAAAGGAGAATGATATGGCAATTAAAATAATAGATTGCCACATTGAGAACTGTGGAACAGGTATAAGCACAGATGGTAGTGTCCAAATTGATATTTCAGGCACAAAAATTATCGGTTGCAAAAAGGCAATTGAACATAGAGATCCACCGGGTGCATTACAGTCGCTTGGTTTGCCGGAAAATACGCCACCTAATCTATTGGTAGAAGCGCTTGAAGTTTTACTAAAAACACAAGAACAGGGCCCTGAAAAATCAGCAGAGGCAGTATCTAAAACACGTTTATTTGAATGGCTGGGCGGTATTTCAAATGCAACGAGTATATTGGCTAATCTCGTGGCGCTACAGCAAAGTGGCTTTGTGCAAAAATTACTTAGCATGCTGCCAAAATAGTAAAACATAACAAGCGTTTCAACCAGGACGCGCCTTGTCGGCGCGCCTGTTAAACTAAACGTTAAAGTGCAAAGGGATAGCATGCGTAAGATAATTGGCTTTTGTGGATTTGTTGGGTTTATCGTTATTTTTCTGGTGATGCATTTTTACCCTAAAATTTCACGTTCGATGTTAGGCTGGGTCGCATTATTCATGCTAGGTATTCCTGCTTGGCTCTTTCTTGAGTGGCTGGGAGAGATTACACTTAGTTCGACTTTTTTTCAGAATCGTTCAAGGTCAGTTCGTATTATGTTAGGTGTTCCAACAGTCATATTGCTCGGCGGAGTCGCACTTATAGTAATTTCGTTTGTGCGACACTTTATCAATTATGCGGGCGGATAATATGCACCTTAACCATTCATTGGAATCGACGTGAAAAACGCGCGTCTCAATTTTGCGTTAGTTGCCAATAATCATAACATCGAGAACAAATGAAACTTATAATATTTTTGATCTTCGTTTTGCTCACATCATCACAATACAGTTTTGCTGTGATCAAGCGACACGATATTCCAGCAAAAAATTATGAGGTTGCCAAGCCTCCAGAATATTTAGTGGATATGCCGCATGAAGGTCATGGTGTTCTAATTGCACCACGATGGATTGTTACCGTTGCACACACTATTTTTTATGATTACACAGGCAAGACCATCAAAGTCGGAAATAAAGATTACGAAATAGCCAAAGTAGTAATTCATTCTGGTTACACAAAACCAGATGAGTCTTTATTTAAAGGTGATTCTAAACCTTTGATGGATTTTTTCAAAAAAAGAGATGATATAGCTCTTATTAAATTGTCATCAAACGTTGATGATATAACACCAATAAAACTATACGAAGATACTAATGAGCAAGGAAAGACAATTACTGTTTATGGTAGAGGTGCTACTGGTAATGGACTTGTCGGTGAATTAGCGGAAACCAAAAAACTTAGATCTATGAATTCATTTCAAAATATCATAGAGGAATCAGAGGGTAACTGGTTATCGTATAAATTTGATAGCCCTCCGAACGCACTCGATTTGGAAGGAATGCATGGTTCAGGTGATAGTGGTGGTTCGTCTGTTATTATCAAGAAAAATAGAATATATTTAGTTGGCTTATCAAGTTGGCAGTCTTGGGATGGGGAGCTTTCTTTGTTTAAAGGTGGCTTGTATGAAAACAATGCCTATCAAGTCAGAATATCAAGTTACTATAAATGGATTCATAGTGTTATTAAGAGCAACTAACCAATCGTTGTTGCAGATCGCTAACACGCGCTTCGCTTGTGTCAGCTTCTGCAAAACTTGACGTTAACGCTAAAGGAATTTATGGGAACTTGTCCGAACTGTAGGCTAAAAACAATCAAGACTTGGAAGCTAATGTTTTCAAATACTCGTTGTAGAAATTGCGACGCTTTAATCGGTACTCATTGGCTAATAGGATTGATTTTTTACTGCGTTGGTTCTTTACTTGCTTTATGGCAACTTTTTTTCTCATGAATTTATGGGGTTTTTATTCAATCATACCTGTTATTGGTTTGTGGTGTGGCTTTGAGCTACTTCGTGAATTTGTTGTGCCACTAGAAGTCAAGACGACAAAGCACATCGACTAAAGAAAAACGTTTCGACACGCACAAACATGATAATCAGATCTAAATATTTGCGTGTATTACTCCCAACCTATCAACAGTTTCGTATTACAAAAATGGAGTTTTGATGTTCGACACCTTAAATAAGTCCTGGCTTTTAGTGGCAATCTCAATTCTGGCAATAGCTGGGATGTTTTTTGTCGGGCCTATTGCACAAGATAACCAATATCATCTGTTCGCTGATTCGCATCAGATTGTGGGTATTAGTAATTTCTGGAATGTGTTCTCCAACTTTTCTTTCGTATTGGTTGGTTTATTTGGGTTGTGGCGTTATCCGCGTCTGGCTGTCGCGGACAGTAAGGCCGGATATCTGTTTCTTTGTGTGGGTGTTTTACTGGTAGGTTTTGGCTCCGCTTATTATCATGCTGCGCCGTCGAATGCTTCATTGCTATGGGATCGTTTGCCAATGACAGTGGCGTTTATGGCTTTATTTGCGCTCTTGTTGAGTGAGCGAGTCATAAGCAGCTGTAGGAATCTTGTTCTTTGGGTGTTGGTGATCTTTGGAGTACTAGCTGCTTTATATTGGTCCTGGACAGAGTCACTGGGGCAGGGTGATCTCAGGCCCTATATGCTGGTTCAGTTCCTGCCTATTATCTTGATGCCGTTAATACTGTGGCTGTTTAAGGAAAGATATCTCAGTACCTCTTTATTGTTTTATGCTTTTATATTGTATTTTTTGGCCAAGGCCTGCGAGTACTTCGATCATGAGATTTATGAAATGACTCAATTAGTAAGTGGCCATACATTAAAGCATCTGGTAGCTTCACTTGCAGTGCTTTGCATTATTTGTGCCGTGCCTGCAAAGAGTGCGAACAAGTCAAAGAAACAAAGTTATGAGGATGCATAAAATTTACTATAAGCAGCTTGAGCAATCATTGTGTAGATAGATTTGTCTGATAGACAGTGCGGACAGACAATTTGGTTCAGCTCTCTTAGCTGGCTATAATGCAGGCACTAAATCATATATAAGGATAAATACAACTTATGGGTGCTGGTTTTTACATGATGATTGCTTTGTCTATTGTTATTTATACAATAGCTCTCGCTGATAAGAAGCAGGGTTGGATATGGTTTGGGGTCAACTTGTGCGTATCGATGGTTTTAGGAAAGTTTTATGGGCTAACCGTAGCTTTAGCCTTCATTGGTTTTGTTATTACGTTTTTAATTATGTTTGTAGTTAATATCTTTAAAGAAAATTCAAATTAGAATTAAATGGAAATTAAATAGGGGCAGAGTATGGTCCCTATTATTTTATAAACTTTCAAGGAGAACTCAATGATTAGATTATTTGCCCTGTTGACCGTCTTGCTATGTGCGCCGATCTTGAATGCCCAGGAAGAGCCAACTCCTTCGACTTTCCATCGGCTGCTGATTTTCAACGATAGCAATGAGATCTTGGTGGTGAAGATCAAGGATAGAGATCTCTGGGTCACCCCGGGTTGGTACCTGAATCAGGATTCAACAATCAGGGAAGGCCTGACAAATCTGGCGGATAGCTATGCTCTTAAAATTCACGAGTTACAACTTCGCGGTGTTTTCATCCTTAGAATGGGGCTCGATCAGAAAACCTCTACTCGATTGATCCACTCCGCTGTAGCTTTCAATGAAGACTATAAACTTCCCGATGGTATCGACCAGGTGAAATGGCTGCCGGTAAATCAGGTGCTTGAGGTGATCAACCTTCCCCATATCCAATATCAGATAAAGCAGATAGTGGCGCACCCTGAAACAGTCTGGGGCGGAACGCAGAAAATGCACTGGGAAGATGGAGTAAACAAGTTCGAGGTGCTAGAAGAGTTCTATCCGCTCTTTGTTGCCAGCAACGGTGGTGAGTAAAGACAAACTTCAGATGTGCACAAAATCATTTTGTTGCATTACGATTATGATCTGATAGATGAGGTGTTGCGCACTATATAAAAACATATTTCTAGTCAGCTAACTTCCTAATTGCTAGAATCTTGCTAACTTTATTTAGATTCACCGCCTTGGGCGGTTTTTTTATGGTTCAGTTTTTAAACAGTCGATTATTTAAAATCTTGTTTGTGATTGCTTGTTTGGCCATTTTCACCATGTCGCTAATGCCTGGTAAACAATTGCCTAAGGGCTTGCCTTGGGATAAAGCTTTACATTTTATTGGTTATGCGGGGTTGGCGTTTTTAGCGCGAATGGGCTCAAAGAAGCATCCGAGCTGGCAGATAGTTATTGGTTGTATCCTTTTCTCACTACTTATTGAGATTTTGCAACAGTTTATTCCGAAACGTGGTTTTGAATGGTGGGATATGATGGCAAATTCGGTCGGTGTTTTTTTTGGTGTATTTATTGCTATTCCAATAAAAGCTTTTCTCAAAAAGCGTAAGATTATGGCTACAGACTAGGTGAGATAATTCTTAACGTTTTGCACGCAATTCTCTTTTTCAACGAGTTAGATGCTGGTCTGATTACTCAGTAAACTTCTATTATGCTAGCTTTTTAATGTGGGCATGGAGCCCACATGGATAACTATACAAGGAGTTTATTATGAATAGTTCTACAAAACGCCCTCAGGGCAAGAGTATTGCATTGAATGTAAATACTCAATTTATCGAAGACACGGAAAGTTGCACATCAAAAGAACAAGATATCCCGCCTACAAAAATTTATGCTTTTTCAAGCCAAGGTCAATTGCTGGCTGAGTCTAAGGTTAAAGGTTCTGGAACGACGAAGTTATCGTTAAAAGCGCATTTGAATGATGCTGTTACGGTTGCAGTTGGTCCAGAAACCAAAGAGAAAATACGGTCATTAAGTGATTTAAAACGCTTTAGACCTAAAGTGTCAAGCTTGAAATTAACTGAGCAAGTTTTAGATTTAGATGTTTATTTACCCTCGAAACTTTGGCTCTGTTGGTTTTTAAGTCGTTGTGTGGTGCCCGGTGCTGTGTATAGAGATTATGGCATATCCGGACCAAGTGATAATTTCCCAATTGCTAACGCAACTGTCGAGGTTTATGAGGTTGATCCGTTTTGGTTGTGGATTCCTAAGCTGCCCGATAATATTATTGATAAGCTTAAGGACATTATTGTTGATGGCCCACATCCAATTGACCCACCCATTCCACCATTTCCCCCTATACTGCCAGACTTTCCAGAACCGCAACCTTCCTTTTTTGAACCTGCTCTAGAGCTGCGTTCTGATGAGGGTTATGCGAAGCTTAAAGCTTTGAGTCAGTTACCTGATTATCAAAATCTTAAAGTTATGGCGCAGACTCAAAACAACTTTGAATTTAGACAAACATTGCTAGAAATCCCTAAGTTGGTTTTGCCATTTATTTGTTTTTATTTCCCGCGTTGGGTAACCATGCAAAAGCTAACTGAAGCAATCACAGATGAGTGTGGTAGATTTACAGCTGTTTTCTTCCGTGGTTGTAACAATACCGATCAGCCTGACTTGTATTTTAAAGTTAAGCAGCAGGTTCCAGGCAAGGGTGAAGTAACTATCTATGAGAAAAAACCAATTCCTTGTTATACATATTGGAATTATCAGTGTGGTACGGAGGTAACTCTACGCTCTACACACCCTGATGCGATTGCCAGTAGTGGGTGTAAAGAATTGCCAGAAGGTAATTACGTTGTATTTAAAACCGTGGGTATTACAGGTATGCATCGTATTTATGGCTGTGGAGCTTCCGGTTCGAACTCTACGAACAAGGGGTTGTTAAACGCTAATAATCCAGGCTCTCCTTTTGGTAGTGGATTATATTTTTCTGCTGATTTTTCTCCTAGTCTTCGCAGTAATGGCATTCGATATTACAAGTTAAGCGTTAAAGGGCCTAGCACCGGTGGTGATTTCGTGCCAATGCGACATGAAATGTTCCGCTTCTATACTGATGACTCCGGTGGTACACCAATGTTTAAGAGTTATTCATTAGGGCCTGATAAAGATGGGCTTGCTGATTTATATGAAATACCAGATGTGGATGCGCCCAATAACACACCTTGGCAGAATGGTGCAGGCTCAATGTTCTACAACAGCTTGTCGATTGGTTATTGGGATAGTGTGGGTGATCAAAGTGATGCTGAACGACTAAATAATGCAGGTATGTATGAGATTCAGATGCAGCTATTTGATGCTTCGGGTAATGAGGTCAATATTGGCTCTGGTGATTTTTATTACCTATTGGCTACAGATGGCTCTGTTACAGACCCTGTAGAACATAATAATGCTAAAGACTTTAACTTGGTTAAAGCTGGTTCGGGAAGTCATCTAAGCCTTATTTTTGAGTTGCGAATTGATAATAATCAATGTGTAGGGCAACTACAGACTCCTCATGTTGGCGGAACTACAGCAGGGGCCTGCTGTGGAACTTTAGATTATGACGTCACAGGTTCAATTGTAAATATGCCTTTTGTTGCTGAACACCCCCACGGTTATGCAAATTACGCTTTTTCAATTAAGCGTGGTTCCATTCCACTAATTGGACTAACCGAAGCGGGAAAAGCTGACTTGGCGCCGCCAAATAAACAGCAATTGGCATCAGTAGCCACCTTGTTAAGCAATGCTACGACAAGCGAGGGTGGGGTGATTCAGCCTGCTCACTTGCCAGCAGGGTGTGCCGATAAAGTCTGTACTAATGCCGCTTTTGCTGAACATTTATATGTTAATGCGTGGGCGACTAACGGTATTAGTCAAATTAATGCATATGATGCTCATGATTTTAGAGCATTTGCCTTGATGGAGTCTGATGACTCATAGAGGAAGAAAAAAGGATACTAGGCGGGCAAGTCCCGCCTTTTTATCTTTGCAGTCTGTTTATGATTGGTTACGCAGGTATGATAACCCGAGCTTTGCGGGCGCGCCCCCTGGTTACCTATTGGGACTTATCTTGCGGGTACTATCAAGAGGTTCTGTTTGCCGTTTGGTTGCTTAATTATGAGAATTCCCTGCAATGGCTCGTAATTCGGGAAATTGGAGGATTTTTTACTTGAGATAGCCTGCCGATCCAAGTATCTTTAGCGCCTTATAACTCATACATTGCGACTACTTGTAGGAGATTCCGCAGATGCGCATTATTTTGCTTGGCGCGCCAGGTGCTGGTAAGGGTACACAGGCTCAATTCATTAAAGAAAAGTATGATATTCCTCAGATTTCGACCGGGGATATGTTACGTGCGGCGGTGAAAGCCGGCACTGAGCTTGGTATACAGGCCAAACAAAAGATGGATGCTGGTGAGTTGGTGTCAGACGACATCATCATCGGAATCGTCAAAGAGCGTGTAAAAGAGGCCGATTGTGCTAATGGCTACCTGTTAGACGGTTTTCCGCGCACCATTCCTCAAGCTGACGCTATGCGAGAGAACAATATTAACGTGGACTATGTTGTTGAAATCGACGTTGACCATGAAGAGATTGTTAAGCGTTTAAGCGGTCGTCGTGTTCATCCTGCTTCAGGACGTGTTTACCATGTGACCTATAATCCGCCTAAAGAGGCAGGAAAAGATGATGTGACTGGTGAGCCTTTGATTCAGCGTGATGATGATAAAGAAGATACTATTCGCCGTCGTTTAGCGGTTTATGTTGAACAAACCAAACCATTGATTGCGTACTATTCTGACTGGGCTGAGAAAGATGCGGAGGCCGCACCAGAATACGTTAGAGTTGAAGGTGTTGGCTCTGTTGAAGACATTCGTGACGCCATCTTCACAGGGTTAGATTCATAATCCGCGCACCTTTATTCATTGTTTAAAAGAGAGGCTGTTTTTGAAAAAACAAGGAGTTCTCCTCTGTAATCTTGGAACACCTGACGAACCGACTCCTAAAGCGGTTCGTCGCTATCTTGCCGAGTTTCTTCATGATTACCGTGTAGTGTCGCTAACCCGTTGGGTGTGGTGCTTAATACTACACGGTATTATTTTGCGTATTCGCCCTGCCAAAGTAGCTAAACTTTACAAGTCTATCTGGACGCGCGAAGGCTCGCCATTGCTGGCTATTACTCAGCGACAGCGTAAGAAGTTACAAATCATGATGAATGATCGCTTTGTTGAGCAGGAATATGGCAAACATATTCCAGTTGAAATCGCGATGGCTTATGGTAACCCCTCAATTCCAAAAGCGCTGAAAGCACTTAAAAATCAGGGGTGCGATCGTATTGTCGTTCTGCCTCTCTACCCTCAATACAGCTCCGCTTCAACTGCCTCGATTTTTGATCGGGTCGCAAAAGCGATGAAGCAGGAATTTTTTGTTCCTGAGTTTTCTTTCGTTGGCGATTATCACGATGATCCGCTTTATATCAAAGCTCTTGCTGATTCGATTAAGCGCCATTGGAATCAGAATGACAAAGCCGATAAGTTACTCTTTTCCTATCATGGTGTGCCGGAGCGTTTCAGCAAAGGTGGTGACCCCTATGAGAAGCAATGCCATAAAACCACTGAGTTAGTCGTTAAGGAATTGGGTCTACAAGAAGGCGATTATTTAACCTCATTCCAGTCGCGTTTTGGTAAAGAAGAGTGGATCAAGCCTTATACCGATGCCACCTTGGAGACTTGGGGTAAAGAGGGTGTTGAATCGGTGCAAGTTGTTTGCCCGGCTTTTAGCGCCGACTGTCTTGAAACGCTTGAGGAAATTGCCGAAGAAAATAAAGAAGTATTTGTTGAGAGCGGTGGCAAACGTTACGAATACATTCCTGCTTTGAATGATGATGATGCCCATGTTGAAATGATGCTCGCATTGCTTGAGCAGCGTTTGCTCAAGTAGCTGTTGTAAAAGCTTCTCTTGTATAAGTATTCCTGATTAATGGCAACTTTAGCGTCTTTAGAAGAACTCTTTTCTGCTGATGGTCTGTTGGCCGATTATTTCGAAGGCTTTGTTCGACGTTCTGAGCAGGAACAAATGGCGCAGTCGATTGAATCGGCCATCAAAGAAGAAGCCTCGATCTGTATAGAAGCAGGCACCGGAACCGGTAAAACTTTTGCTTATCTCGTGCCGGCATTAAAAAGTTGGTATGAACAGGACAGTAAAATCATTGTTTCAACTGGCACTAAAAACCTGCAAGACCAGCTCTATTTCCGAGACCTTCCTGATATCTGCAAAGCCCTTTCTATCTCGCCTAAAATTGCTTTACTTAAAGGGCGAAATAATTATTTGTGCCAGTATCGACTGCAACAAAGCCTAGAGAGTGGACGCTTCCAAAGTCGCTCCATGGTCGACACCTTAAGCCGAGTCAATGAATGGTCCGTGAAAACGACCAGTGGCGATCTGACGCAGTGTACTGACTTGGCGGACAATGACCCGCTTTGGTCTTATGTGACTTCGACAAACGAAAATTGTCTTGGAGCTGAGTGTCCTGATTATGCAGAATGTTTTGTTGCTAAGGCACGCCAGCGTGCTGTGACTGCCGATGTTGTGGTGGTCAACCATCACTTGCTACTCGCTGACATGGTGCTCAAAGAGGATGGTTTTGGCGAGCTATTACCCGATGCGGATATCGTGGTAGTTGATGAGGGCCATCAGTTAGCCGATATCGCACATAGCTTTTATGGTCGCCGATTGACCAGCAGACAGTTGATGGAAATCTGCAGAGATACTGAGCTTGAAGCATTGACCAATGCCAAAGACGATCGTCAGCTGTCAGTAGCGGTTCGTCGCGTTGAAGGTGCGGTCAATGAAATTCGTTTAAGTCTGGGTGAGTCGGGACAAAAGAAAAATTGGCAGCAGATTGTTAATCCTCAGCGAAAACAATTACTGGCCGAATTGAAAAAAGAGTTGGGCGCGTTACACAGTCGTCTGGAGCGTCATGCTTCACGCTCTAAAGGTTTAGACTCCTGTCATAAACGCGCAGAAGAGTGTTTGCATACTTTAGCCTTTTTTAGCGATAAGGATCAGGAGCTTACTGCAGTCCGCTGGGTGGAAACTTACCGTCAGGGTTTTGCCATGATGGAGACGCCACTTGATGTGTCCAAAGCTTTTGCGCAAAGCTGTCGCGAGCAGTCGACTCGGAGTTGGGTTTTTACATCAGCTACTATCACTCAAGCCAGCAGCAAGGGCACTAGTGACTTTAAGCATTTCAAGGAACGTCTTGGTTTGGATGAGGCTCGCGAGCTTGAGCTGCCAAGCCCCTTTGATTACGCCTCGCAAGCCATTTTACATATCCCACGCGGACTCGCTGATCCGCGTTCAAAAGACTTTATCAATAACTGGCAACAAGCCGTTTTGCCGATTGTTGAGGCAAACCCAGGCGGTACTTTCGTGCTGTTTACCAGCTATTCTGCGATGCACCAAGTGCAGGAGCTGTGGAAAGATAAGTTGCTGGATAAAACGGTGCTGATGCAGGGAGAGAAACCGAAGAATCAGCTGATTGAAGATTTTCGGGAAGAAGGGAACGCGGTGTTGCTGGCGACTTCCAGTTTCTGGGAGGGTGTTGACGTCAAAGGCTTAGCTTTGAGTTGCGTGATTATCGATAAGCTGCCTTTTGCTGCGCCAGATGAACCATTGATTGAAGCGAAAATTCAGGCAATGCGTAAGTCGGGTAAGAATCCGTTTTTTGACCTACAAATACCGGAAGCCATCATTGCCTTAAAACAGGGTGCAGGACGCTTGATTCGTGACCAAAAGGATCGTGGTGTTCTAGTGCTGTGTGATCCACGCTTGATAGCCAATGCCTATGGCAAACGATTCCTACGCAGTTTGCCGCCAATGCGTCGTACGCGTGAACAAAAGACTGTGATAGAATTTCTGCAAAACCTAAGCCAAGATTAATCGTTTTCATGTCCAATATTCTCGTCATTGATACTTCTACCGAAGCCTGTTCCGTTGCCTTGCAAGTTGGTGATGTGATCGTTAGCGACTATAAAGTTGCTCCTCGTCAGCATGGCGAACTAGTGTTGCCGATGGTTGATGGCTTATTAAAACAGGCACAAATCCAATTAACTGATCTGGATGTGATTGGTTATGGTCAGGGACCGGGCGCTTTTACCGGTTTACGGATATGTATCAGCATTGTGCAGGGTCTTGCCTATGGTGCAGACGTTCCTGTGGTTGGAGTCTCCAGTTTACAAGCGATGGCCCAAGCTGCTTATCAAATTACTGGTGAGGAGTATATCTTGAGCGCGATTGATGCACGAATGGGCGAAGTTTATTGGGGTGTTTATCAATGGCAGGATGGCCTGATGACACTTGTGGGTGAGGAAGAAGTTGCAGAGCCGGAGTCTGTCACCATTGGCCTGCTCGATTCGTCTATTATCTATAGAGCAGTTGGAAGTGGTTGGCAGACTTACCCAGAGAAACTGGCGCAACGAAGCAATGTCTCGCTGGTGATTGAAGAAGACGTTTCCTTCCCTAACGCGCAACACATGTTGCCGTGGGTTGCTAATCAGTTTTCCAATGGTTTGGCTATGGACGCAGAGCGGGCGCAACCTGTGTATTTGCGTAATAACGTAGCGAAAAAAGTCGCTGAGCAGGGCCAGCCTGGCTGAATATCTGAAATTCAGGAAGCGTTCATAGACTTTGTGTTACAAATGAAGCAGTATAGTTTAAGTGCTTGATTTTAATTGCTCCTGGCATGCAAAATCAGGACTAATAAAGGGAGGCATTTAATGCGACATTATTTAAAATTACTTTCAGTCAGTGCTATGGCTGGTTTATTGGCGGCGTGCGCAAATGTTCCGGAATCGGTTGAGTTTGAGCAACGAAGTGTAGATTTTGCACAGGTCGCACAAAGCCCGGCCAATTATTCCGGTCAGGAAGTTCGTTGGGGCGGTATTATTGCTCGAGTAGAGAACTTGGAAAAAGACACATTGATTGAGGTGGTTAATTTACCGCTTGATCGTCAAGCAAGGCCGCTAAAAGATAGCCAGACTGGTGGTCGCTTTATTGCCAGAGTCCCCGGCTTCCTTGATCCCATGATTTATCAGAACGGTAAAGAGATAACGTTTGTTGGTATGCTCGGTGAGCCCATGCCAGGTAAAGTGGGTAAGCATGAAATCAACTTTCCAGTAGTGGATACACGTAATCATTATTTATGGAAAGAGCGTCCAAAGCGCGAGTACGTTGAAGTTTATTCCATGTGGGATCCATACTGGTTCTATCACCGTCCTTATCATTGGCCATATTATTATCGATATCGTGTGATTCGTGACTATGAGCCTCGTGTTAATCCGAACCTGGATAAACAACCGAATGATCCTCCTATGCCTAAGCAACGGATTGAACCACGCAGCTCTGAGCCAGAAGTTAGAGTTAGACCTTCATCCAGCCCGAGGCCTGCTAGCAAACCAAGAGTCAGCCCTAAATTAGGTGATGGTTTTATAAAACAGAAATAATGTTACGGGTTTAGTAACTGAAAAGAAGGCCGCTCGCATGTCAATGTGAGCGGCTTTTTTTAGGCCCTGGTTTTGCAGGTTGGGATTCGTTTCGCTGGGCCTGCCTTTTGGGTGTATCACCAAGCTACCGAGAGTTTTAAAAGTTAACTCCGAGAAGCTTCAGCAAAGGCCAATGTTTGCTTTGAGCGATGGATGAAGCGGCCCAGCAATAGAATTGCAGCAACCGTTAGTCCAACGAGAATGCCAATCCAGAAACCTTTCACTTTGAGATCCATATAGTCAGCCAGATAAATACCTACAGGGAAACCTATAAACCAATAGGCTATGGCCATGTAAACGGTTGGTATCTTGGTGTCTTTCATTCCGCGCAGAGCTCCAGCACTATTAACCTGCAAACCATCGGAGAGCTGGAAGATAGCGGCTAAGAAAATCAGGGAGGCCGATATTTCGATGATCGCTTGGTCGTCGGTGTAGACGCCAACTAATTGGTAACGGAATAACAGCATAATCGCTACTGAGACAGCCTGGAAAAATAGGCTGGTACCAATCCCACAGAAACCCGATAAACGCATTTGGCGATAATCCTGCCGGCCCATCCAATAGCCCACACGTGCTGTAATCGCAATGGAAAGACCCCAGGGCACCATAAAGGCGACAGTGGCTATGTTCATGGCAATCTGGTGTGCGCCGGTTAGATCAACGCCGTAGCGCGCAACTAGAATGCCTATCATGCCAAACATACTGACTTCCATCAGCAAACCCAGTGACATAGGTGTGCCAATCGAGAAGAACTCTTTAATTAAGGCCCAGGTTGGCCAGCGAATTTTTTTGAAGATATTAAGACTGGCAAAAGAAGGATTACGCCATGTGAAAAACAGCAAAAAGAGAAAGAGTAACGTCCAGACCACGCTGGTAGCATAGCCAACACCGACAGCACCCATCGCAGGTACACCTAACCCACCATAAATAAACCAGGTGTTAAAAAGCAGGTTGAATGGAATGACCATGAAGGAGCAGAACATCACAATTTTAGTTGAGAACAAACCTTCATTACCAGAACGTAGGGCAATAAATAAAAATGCAAAGACGCAACCCCAGCTTAATGCTTTTAAGTAGCCGCTGGTGGTTTCGACAATCGCATCTTCGACACCAAGCAAATAAAGGATCGGGTCAACATTGCGTAGCAAAATAAAGGTGATGATGCCGAAAATAACCGCCAGAAACATGCCCATTTGAAATGTCTTACCAATACTGTCCATTTTACCCTGGCCGTTAAAATGCGCGACCATAGGGTTAATCGCCATCATGAGCCCCATGAACAGGGAAAATATAATCATAAAGGCATTAAAGCCGGTTCCGACCGCGGCCAGAGCGTTGCTGCTGTAGTTGCCCGCCATTAGAGTGTCAATAACGCCAAGCGACATCTGAGCCAGTTGCGCTAAGATTGCAGGTATGGCAATACGAATAATAGCAGTTGTTTCATGGCGGATGTCTTGCCATGAGTGGCCGCTGCTGGATGTAGAGTTGTTGTCAGCCGAGTGTGCCATTAGAAACCTGTTTATGGTCGAGTATGATAATAGTTATGCCAAATGCTTTTGGTGTTATAGACTAACTATAACGTCTAAATTTCAAATAATGATGGCTTTAATGCCCCTAAGCCTATCGAAAAGCTTAGGAATAAGTGAGCTACTTCATGAGCTAAAGTTGCCAACTCTTTTGCTGAACACTCATAGGTTAAGTTCAACTTTTCAATGAGAGGTTCAAGACTGATATGCATGGCTTGCCATTCACCATTGATAAATAACCAAAGTTCGTTGCTCTCTTTTCCGCCATGCTTAAAATAAGTCATACGCGCAAGTGGTTCAGCTTTGACACCTTGCTCCAGCGCTAGCTCAATCCAGTCAATCAGCTCGTCGTCGTCAGGAACTTCTAGCATATCCGGGTATTTTAGCTCGGTGACTTCTTTACCAAAGGCCATCAGGTAATCTTCTGATGTCCAAAGCTGCTTCAACTGTTGTTCTGCCCATCGGCTCATGTCTCGAGTCAATTCTCCGCGACTGGATTTCAGGCTTAGGCGAGCTTCATCACTCCATAATTGGTCTAACTCAGTTTGTGGTAGCTGCATCAGCTTTTGTACGATACCACCAATGTTCGGTGCTCTAAAACCCACCGAGTAGCAGATACTATTTCCGACTGACTCACCCCAGTGTGGCGTATTGGGCGGGATATAAAGCATATCGCCGGGATTGACGATAACATCCATGTCCGCATCAAATGGCTCTATTTGAGCTATTTGTGGGTGAGGGCAGATTGCCGTGGTTCCCTGGTTCTTATGACCCACACGCCAGCGCCTCTGACCCTCACCTTGAATTAAGAAGACATCGTATTTATCCAGGTGCGGCCCAACGCCGCCGCCATTGGTAGCGTAAGACACCATGACATCATCCAGTCGCCAGCGCGGAATAAAATTGCAGGCTTTTATTAATTCACAGAGTGGTGGGTGAAAATAATCCAATGACTGAACCAGTAAAGTCCAGTTTTGATCACCTAACTCAGCAAATTTGGATTCTGCAATAGGACCATGCTCAAGCTGCCAGTCGTCACCATCGCGCTCAATCAGGCGTGACTCAATATCATCTTCTAAGCTATAACCGGCCAATTCTTCTGCTGAAATAAGCGCATCTTCGCCAGACACCTGCGCAGAAGAAAACGCCCCTCGGATTAACAAGGGGCGCTTTTGCCAATATTCCTTGAGGAATTGCTCAGGACTGATGTCACCGAGAATATTGCTCATAAACTGCCTGACATCGCTTAGATGTTCTTGGCCTGACTTACAGCATTACCGATATAAGTTGCAGGCGTTAGTTGTTTAAGGCGTTCTTTTTCGTCTTCTGGCAGCTCCAGTGAATCAATAAAGACTTGCATGCCCTCGCGCGTAACACGCTTACCGCGAGTCAGTTCCTTCAACTTTTCATAAGGGTTAGGAATACCATAACGACGCATAACGGTTTGAATTGGCTCAGCCAATAATTCCCAATTACCATCCAGTTCATTAAGAAGTGCTTGCTCGTTAACTTCAAGTTTGGAAATACCTTTTAGTGTGGCTTGATAGGCGATCACGCTATGTGCATAACCGACACCTAAAACACGCTGTACTGTAGAGTCTGACAAGTCACGCTGCCAACGAGAAATCGGTAGCTTCATTGCCAAGTGATCGAATAAGGCATTGGCTATACCAAGGTTACCTTCTGAATTCTCAAAGTCGATTGGATTAACTTTGTGTGGCATCGTTGAAGAACCAATTTCGCCAGCAACAGTCTTTTGCTTGAAATGTCCAAGCGCAATATAGCCCCATACATCACGGTCAAAATCGATAATGACGGTATTGAAACGCGCTATGGCATCGAACAACTCTGCCATGTAATCGTGTGGCTCAATTTGAGTGGTGTAGGGGTTCCAGGTTAAACCTAAAGAGGTTACAAACTTTTCAGCGAAGGATTGCCAATCAAACTCAGGGTAGGCGGACAGGTGAGCATTGTAGTTACCCACAGCACCATTAATTTTGCCCAATATTTCTTGGTTCTGGATCTGTTTTAATTGGCGTTCTAAACGATAAACCACATTGGCCATTTCTTTGCCCATAGTCGAAGGCGAAGCAGGTTGGCCGTGGGTACGAGCCATCATTGGGATTTCTGCGAATTGCGCAGCTAAACTACGAATTGATTGGCAAACCTCCTGCTGATGCTTAGCGAGTGCTTCAGTGCCTTCTTTGAGCATCAAAGCATAAGACAGGTTATTGATGTCTTCAGAGGTACAGGCAAAATGAATGAACTCACTAACATTATCAAGTTCGTCACTGTGGCGGATTTTTTCTTTCAGAAAATACTCAACCGCTTTCACATCATGGTTAGTGGTGCGTTCTATTTCTTTAATTTTCTCAGCATCACTCTCAGCAAAATAGTCGACAATGCTATTTAATAGCTGGTTAGCCTCGTCAGAAAAAGCAGGGACTTCTTTTATGGCATCTGCTTGTGAAAGCGCTTGTAGCCAGCGGACTTCAACCGTAACACGGTATTTGAGTAAGCCATACTCGCTGAATATGCTTCTTAAATCAGTGACTTTTGAGCCATAGCGGCCATCGACAGGTGAAATTGCGGTAAGAGCTGAAAGTTGCATGAATTGTTTCCCGTTACTGGTTTTCAAACTATAAGAAAAACTATCTGAGTAGCGTGGCTCTCGTTTTAGGTTCTGTTACAAGAATAATACCGATTAGAGTTGCCACTTAAGCCTATTAACCAAAGGCATTTTTGAAACGCGGATCATACCTCAACTGGCGCTTTTTGGCATCTATAAAACAGGGTATGAGAGATTTTGATCGATGAATGCGACAATTCTTTACAAAAATATGTAAAAGATCGGTTTTAATCGATCAACATTTTTGTCATCATCCGCGCCATTGGATTTTTTTGAGCTTAGTAAAGCTAAGAGCTGAGTACGGTCACCATGAGTAAGT
Organism: Kangiella koreensis DSM 16069; assembly: GCF_000024085.1. Lineage (NCBI taxonomy): Bacteria > Pseudomonadati > Pseudomonadota > Gammaproteobacteria > Kangiellales > Kangiellaceae > Kangiella > Kangiella koreensis. Next base: position 1,101,235 of record NC_013166.1, read on the forward strand.
TTTTGATAGTTATAAGTATATTGATGTTTTCACTGGTTGGATGTGGTGACGGGCAATCAGTGAGTGGTGAAGGTAAGTCGACAAATAGTCAAACCAGAGAACTGATTCAGCAAATGGAATGGGTTGAAAATGCGAATGTTGAAGTCTTGGTTAAACAAAAATTGAAAGCCCCTCGTCGATTTTTAGCTGTTGAAGCTGATGGTGAAATCTTAATCCCAGGACTTCCGAAAGATGTGTGCGAATTAGTCGTCAATAATGGAGATTATGAAATACTACCGGGCATGTCTGAAATCGTCTATAACTCAAGGCATGCTGAGCTTAGAGTTAAGACTCGTGATTTCGCCACGACATATAATAAGAAACTCATAGATTTAATCAAATTGAATACATAATCATTTGATTTAAAAAGAAAAAGCCAGCATGTTGCTGGCTTTTTTGTGTCCAATATGAAATATCGAATTATAAGTTTAAAATATCAATAATCTCTCTTGTGTTTTCCATGACTCGGATAATTTTACCTTCAACTTCGATAATTTTGCTGCCTGTTGGACCTAGTGGCAGCCGTTGGCGTAGGTCATAGGGAAGAGGTTGTCCATAACGATACACATCTTCTGACAGCACCTCACCACGTTGTAGTTTCTTTTCCCAACCGGGAGGTAATTCACCTGTTCTTTCATATTTTTTCTTAAGACCTTTAGGTAGTTGTTTCTGCTTACCAGCATAGTCATGCTCATGATAGTATTCACGGATAATGCGAGTTTCATCATCGTGGAATAGGCCATCTCGACTTGGTTTGGCTACTACTTGCTCCTGATTCTTGGCCTGCTCACGCTTTGGTTCTCTGTCCATCGCGTAACCTGTTGAAAACAAAAAGCTTAAACCTAAAGTGGTTATGGTAAGTATTGATTGTTTATAGTTCATGTAATACCCCATTTATTACTTTGTAAGTGAATATAGCATAGGGTAATTGGCATGAATATACACTTAATGGAGCCCATAAATTAGTTAAATAAGATATGGCTCACATTCTATAAAGCCTGTGTTATAATCGGCCACCTTTTGAGAGAGCCCCCCTGAGTTATTTGCGTACTAATACGCGGGTGATGTCAGCGGTACAATAAACATCGAACGACGAGGAATCCTAAGTGTTAGAAGCTTACAGAAGTCATGTTGCAGAACGCGCCGAACAAGGCATTCCGCCTTTACCTTTAAATGCAGAACAAGTGAGTCAACTGGTAGAGTTATTAAAGAATCCTCCAGCTGGTGAAGAAGAGTTTCTAGTCGAATTGTTAACGCACCGTGTGCCACCGGGTGTTGATGAAGCTGCTTATGTGAAAGCAGCTTTCTTGGCAGCTATTGCTAAAGGAGAGGCTGAGTCTCCTCTGATTGATAAAGCTCACGCAACCAAGTTGTTGGGCACAATGTTGGGCGGTTACAACATTGCTACTTTAGTTGAATTACTAGACGATGCTGAGCTGGCTGAACTTGCTGGTGAAAAATTAAAGCATACCTTGTTGATGTTTGATGCCTTCCATGACGTTGCTGAAAAAGCTGATAAGGGTAATGCAGTTGCTAAAGCCGTTATCGAATCATGGGCAAACGCCGAATGGTTTAAAGAAAAGCCATCTTTAGCAGAAAAAATTACCTTAACCGTATTTAAAGTTCCTGGCGAAACTAATACTGATGATTTGTCACCAGCGCAAGATGCATGGTCACGTCCAGATATTCCTTTGCATGCCTTGGCGATGCTAAAAAATGAACGTGAAGGTATCAATCCAGATAAAGAAGGTGAAATTGGACCTATTTCTGTTATTGAAGAATTAAAGCAAAAAGGTCACCCATTAGCCTACGTAGGTGATGTTGTGGGTACTGGTTCTTCGCGTAAGTCTGCAACTAACTCTGTTTTATGGCATATGGGTGCAGACATTCCTCATGTTCCTAATAAGCGTGCTGGTGGCTTCTGTTTTGGTAGCAAAATTGCACCAATCTTCTACAACACCATGAAAGATGCTGGTGCATTACCGGTTGAGCTGGATGTGTCCAAAATGAACACGGGCGATGTTATCGATGTGTACCCATATGAAGGTAAAGTTGAGAAGGGTGGTGAAGTTATTGCTACTTTCGACTTTGGTTCTGGGGTTGTTCTGGATGAAGTTCAAGCTGGTGGCCGTATTCCATTGATTATTGGTCGTGGTTTAACAACTCGCGCTCGTGAATACATGGGTATGCCAGTTGCTGATTTCTTCCGTTCACCTGAAGATGTTGTTGAGTCAGACAAAGGCTTCACACTGGCTCAAAAAATGGTCGGTAAAGCTTGTGGTCTGGAAGGTGTCCGCCCTGGCCAATATTGTGAGCCACTAATGACTACTGTTGGTTCGCAAGATACTACCGGTCCTATGACTCGTGATGAATTGAAAGATTTAGCCTGTTTAGGTTTTCAGGCTGACTTGGTGATGCAATCTTTCTGTCACACCGCAGCTTATCCAAAGCCTGTTGACGTTGGTACTCAGCATACGCTTCCTGATTTCATTATGAACCGTGGTGGTGTTTCTTTACGCCCCGGTGACGGTATTATTCACAGCTGGTTAAACCGTATGTTGTTGCCTGATACCGTCGGTACTGGTGGCGATTCACATACTCGTTTCCCATTGGGTATTTCTTTCCCAGCAGGTTCGGGTCTGGTGGCTTTCGCAGCTGCAACAGGCGTTATGCCGTTAGATATGCCTGAATCAGTGTTGGTTCGTTTCAAGGGCAAAATGCAGCCAGGTATTACGTTACGTGATTTGGTTCATGCCATTCCTTATCAGGCGATTAAAGATGGTTTATTAACGGTAGAAAAAGCGGGTAAGAAAAATATCTTCTCGGGCCGTATTCTTGAAATTGAAGGTCTTGAGCATTTGACTGCTGAGCAGGCTTTTGAACTTTCGGATGCATCAGCAGAGCGTTCTGCTGCTGGTTGTACGATTAAGTTGAGCGAAGAGTCAGTTGCTGAATATTTGCAGTCAAACATCGTCTTGTTGAAATGGATGATTGGTAATGGTTATGGCGATGAGCGTACCATCGGACGTCGTATCGAGAAGATGGAAGAGTGGTTGGCTAACCCATCATTGATGGAAGCTGATAAAGATGCAGATTATTCGGCGGTTATCGAAATTGATATGGATAACCTGAAAGAACCTGTCTTGTGTGCACCGAACGATCCAGATGATGCCCGTTTACTAAGCGAAGTCGCTGGTGACAAGATTGATGAGGTGTTTATCGGTTCTTGTATGACTAACATTGGTCATTTCCGAGCTGCTTCTAAGTTACTGGAGAGCGTTGAAGCGGGTACCTTGGAAACCCGTCTATGGATTGCGCCACCGACACGTATGGATGAACATCAGCTGATGGAAGAAGGGCATTACAATATCTTTGGTCGCTCAGGTGCTCGTCTTGAAATGCCGGGCTGTTCATTGTGCATGGGTAACCAGGCGCGTGTGGCTCCTAAGTCAACAGTGGTGTCTACTTCAACTCGTAACTTCCCGAACCGCTTAGGCCAGGGCGCTAATGTTTATTTGGCCTCTGCTGAGCTTGCATCCGTTGCTGCTGTGATGGGGCGTTTACCAAGCGTTGAAGAGTATATGGGTTACGCAAGTAAACTGGACTCTTTGTCTAAAGACATATACAAATATATGAACTTCCACCAAATGGAAGAGTACAAAGAAAAAGCAGCCAAAGTGACTATTCCAGTTGCCAATAAAGTAACTGTTGGTGCTTAAAGCTAAACCTGTAAACTAGCTAAAAATTAAAGCCCACTTCGGTGGGCTTTTTTTATGCTTGACTGTCTGCTAGATTGTAGCCTTCTTAAACAACAATAATTGGGGCTAGTTTATGAGTATTGGAATCACGTCGATATACGCTTCGTTTCTCGCACTGCTAATTTTACTATTGTCGTACCGAGTGGTGATGTTACGCAGAAAATACCACGTTGGAATAGGGACTAATGGTGAGAAGGTATTGGCTCGTGCGATTCGCGTTCATGCTAATGCTGTTGAGTATATTCCGATCTGTCTTTTGTTGATGGCTTTTGCTGAAATGCAACAAGCTCCTAGTTGGCTATTGTACGGGGCGGGTACAGCACTTTTACTGGGACGCGTGTTGCATGCTTTGGGGTTATCTAAATCTGTGGGTAAATCATTTGGTCGATTTTATGGGGTAATACTGACTTGGAGCGTAATGTTATTGTTATCGGGTTACTTGATTGGCTACGCAATAGGCTTCAACTTTTAGTCATCTCTTTTCCTGCTAAAAAACCGTGATAAGAGTGTCCATTTGTCAGTTCTGATCAATCAATACAATATGCCGCTCCACTACTGATTGTTACATCAGTGGTGGGGTTATAGAAGTTATTTGAAGTACTTGTCCTGAATGACCATTGGACTTATTGGTCTGTCGAAATAATAGCCCTGGAACTGAGGGCATCGCTCGCCTTTTAAGAATTCGAGTTGCTCTTGGGTTTCGACGCCTTCTGCAGTGACTTCTAGCCCTAGCTCTTTACTCATTTTAATAATGGTTTTGATGATGGTCTCGCTATCAGGATCGCCGGGAATATCGCTGACAAAAGTTCGGTCAATTTTAAGCTTGTCTAAAGGGAGTTTCTTTAAATGGTTGAGTGAAGAGTAACCAGTACCAAAGTCATCGATAGAAATTCTAATACCCAATTTCTTAAGTGATTTAAGTAAATCTATAGAACGTTTTTCTTCATGCAAAATCAAAGTTTCTGTCACTTCAAGCTCAAGCAATTCTGCGGGTATTTTTTCTTGTTCCAATAGGCTTGAAATAGTGCTTACCAGGTCACCTTGACTTAATTGAATAGCAGATAAGTTAACTGATACGGCAGGAGAGTAGCCATATTCCTTTATCCATAACTTTATCTGTTGGCAGGCCTTTTCTAGAACCCAGTTGCCAATCTGTACAATGGTTCCATTATCTTCTGCAATGGGGATGAATTCGAGAGGCGAAATAATACCTTCCACTGGATGATTCCAACGAATTAAAGCTTCTACACAGAGTAGCTTTCCAGTATTGGCATCAATTTGAGGCTGGTAAAGTAAGAAAAACTCATGGTTATAAATGGCTCTGTGTAGATCGCTTTCGAGCGTTTGTCGCCGCATTATGACCGCTTCCATATCTGATTTGAATACAGCGTATCCATTACGGCCTTTGGCTTTAGCATGGTACATGGCAGTGTCTGCACGTTGCATGATCAGTTCGTGGCTGTCTGCATCGCGCGGATAAACTAGAACCCCAATACTGGCGGTAATATGCAGTGATTGACCATTAATCTGGAACTCTTGGGTCAGTGTTTGTATCAGTTTTTTTGCCACGGTAATGGCGTCTAGTTCGGCTTCTGCTTCGACATCACTCAATTCGCTTAGCTGAATAATAAACTCATCGCCACCAAGGCGGGCAACAGTATCACCTGAGCGAACATTATCTTCTAATCGCTTCGCGACTTCGATCAGCAATTTATCGCCCGTCATGTGGCCTAAGGAGTCATTAATATTCTTAAAGAAATCCAAATCAATGAACAGTAAAGCTCCGTTGTGATGATGTCGCAATGAGAGTGCTAAAGACTGATTTATTCGATCATTCAGTAATAAGCGGTTAGGCAAACCTGTTAACGAATCATGCTGTGCCATATGCTGAATTTGTTGCTCAAACTGCTTTGTTTCGGTGACATCTACACCAACGGTAACTACTGCTGGTAATCGACTATAGCGCCCTACAAAAGGCACTTTTGAGATGGTGAGATAGGTGGCTTTTCCGTTACTGTCGTTAAGCTTTAATTGCTTTTCGACAGCTACAGCATCTTTTCGCAATAAGTAATCTTCATCTTCAAATAAATCACTTGCAGTGGGCGCCTTTAATCTAAGTTGTTCAATATTGATGTTGTCCAGTTCTTTTAAGTGTAAACCAAAAAAGTCGGCAGCATAACGGTTTGCAAGAATCAGTTCGCCATTGGCATTAGTGGCATATATCATATGCGGGACCAAGTTTATTATTTGTTTGATTTGGTCGGTTTTATCGGCAAGGTCTGCCGTTTTCCTGCGAATTTGTTTACGTAAAATCAATAAAACCAATCCGCTCAGTAGTAACAAAATGCCTAAGGCTGCCAAACTATAGAGTAACCACCTTGGCATAAATTGGTTTTGAGCATCTTTACCCAGCCAGCGTTCATTAATTTCATAGTAAGGAGAGCCTGGATTTTCTTTCCATTGTCCAAGGTAATTGTCGATGGTTTGTAGTATCTCTGAGTTTTTATCTTTGGGGCTGGCAAACAGGACTTTGGATGGGTTGAACACAATCGGGGTGCGCTCAATATTGAACCGCTCCTCAAAGCTATAGCCAACAAGGTTTCCGCTAACAGCACCATCAACTAATCGCTTATCAAGCAGTGAGAATGCTGTTTGATAATCTTGTACCTCTTTGAGGTGGCAGATGATATCGAACTGTGCGCATAAATTAGCAAATTGAATGGCATAAATTTCATCCTTTACGACTGCAATCGTCTTGCCTTCAAAGTCGAAAATGTTTTCAAGGAACTGTTCGTCGGGATGGATGTAAACCTGCCCCCAGCCAGTAATATAACTAATCGAATTGTAATCAAGATATTCGGATCGCTCGCGCGAGTATGCTACGAAGGGGATTAGATCAAGTTCAGCTCGTTTGGCGCTATTGATAATTTCCGGCCACTTGAGGTAAAGCCATTGAATCCGCCAGTTCTCACGGCTGGCAACTTCTTCAATGTAGTCCACTAAAAACCCGGAGTGCTCGCCATTTTCATTTGGAATAAGTGCTGGGGGAGCATCGAATACGGCTACCCGTAGAGTTTTAATTTGCTGGTTTTCGGCTGCATAGAGGTGATTGCTTTGCAATGACAAAAGCACAAGTAGGAATATCGAAAAATGACAAAGCTTTTTAAGTAACAATGGGCACCCTCCTGCAAACTTCACCACCTTAGCTGTAATTATCTTTTGACGCAATATAGTTCCTTAATTATTTTCAATAACTCATTGAAATAGCTGGTTTTTGCTTGACTTTCGGATATAAAAAAACCGGCTGAGATAGCCGGCTTTTTATGAGCTTAATAATGACTAGTCAACAATTTTCATTTCGTTAATCAGTTTGTCTGCACTGTCCACATGCTCCATAACCCACAACATATATGCACTGCTAACATGGATCGAACGGTTTAATTCATCGTTATAATCCCAGTCAGCGATAATGGACTCATAAACACCATCGAAAATAAGACCAACGAACTCTGCATTGGCATTTAGGGTAGGGGAACCTGAGTTACCACCAGTGACATCCAGTGTTGTTAGGAAGTTAACCTGAACACTATTCAAGTCTTTATCCAGATAATCGCCATATTCTTTAGACTTGATTAAGTCCAGTTGCTTTTGTGGCGAGTTAAATGGCTCTTCCCCAGTATGTTTAGCTGCAATTCCTTCAAGTGTCGTGAAAGGAGTGGCATATAGGCCATCTTTTGGCGAGTAGCCTTTAACATTACCGTAAGTTACACGAAGCGTACTGTTGGCATCTGCATATATTGGCTTATCCATAGATTTATAATAATCAATGATGGCTGACATGTACTGAGGGCGTAGTTCCTGGAACTTACCACCGCGCTCTTTACTTTCAAGTTCACGCTCGAACTTTTCATCATAAGTTGCCACTGCAAGCTGAATGTAAGGGTCATTAGACTGTTTAAAGTCTTCAACTGACTTTTTCATCCATGCCAAGCGACTTTCAAGCTCGTTAAGCTTTGTTTTGGCGTACATTGAGTCAACTTTTTTGGCAAAGGCTTCTGCATCAAGTGTTTCACCAATCTTCATAAACTCATCATAAGACTTTAGACGCTGATCGGCCGGTAACTCGGCATATAAAGGTGCGAAATGCTTCAACAGAGCTTTTTCAACGTCTGCATCCCAGCGACGTTCCATGCTTTTTAGGCCTTCTTTGAAGCGGACCATATCGCGTTCTTGATACCCTGGCTCTCGCTCTGCGTCAGGCTTTTGTTTTTCAATCGCTAGACGATACAAGCGCGCAGCAGTACCTGTCAATGTATCGCGATTAATAGCCCATGAGCGAAGAGTGCGCTCCTGTTCAGCGATATTTTCAAGAATTAGGGCATTCAGCGCATCTAGTGCATCGCCATGTTTTGCCTGCATATTAGGGTTTGCTTTAAGCCATGCTTTAAGATCATTTTCGAGGGCAATTTTACGCTCAAAGAGATCGCCTTTAGCATAGCTTTCTATCATGCTACCCCAGTTCTTTTCAGCGTTGTTTAAACCAGCCAATGTACTCGCGTATTTCACGCGCGCATCAGTACCATCTGGTGCTGTTTCTTCAATTAAGCCGATGTATTCCTGTAACGTTGTGCGGAAAGTTGGATACCACCACTCAAACTGATTTTTTACTTCTGCGCTAGTGCGGTAACGATTAGTGCTGCCAGGGTAGCCTGCTACCATTACAAAGTCGCCTTTATCAACGCCTTCTTTATTCACTTTCAGGAAGTGCTCAGGCTCGTAAGGAACATTGTCCTCAGAGTATTCGGCTGGGTTACCGTCTTTATCGACATAGGCGCGGTAAAAGGCAAAGTCACCGGTATGGCGTGGCCACATCCAGTTGTCGACATCACCACCGTATTTACCGATATGAGAAGAAGGTGCATAAACCAGTCGCACATCCTTAATTTCCAATTGTTTAATCAGGTAATACTCTAAACCACCGTGGAAAGACACTACGTTGCAACGGTGTCCAGCGTCCTGTTCACAGTCCGCAACCAGTGCTTTTTCGGTATTCTCAATCGCTTTATAGCGATCAAGTCCCGAAAGCTCATCGCTGGCAGCGTTCACATTAGAAGTGACATCGCTAACATTAACCGTAACGTAAACACGAGAGCCGGGTGCTGCAGGCAGCTCCTTATCAAGCGAACCAGCCAGGAAGCCTTTGTCTAACAGGTTATTTTCAGCTGTTGAGTTAAATTGAATACTGCCGTACGCGCAGTGGTGATTCGTTGCAACTAGACCTTTAGGTGAAAGGAAAGAGGCTGTACAACCACCAAGGCTGATAACGGCTCCCATTGGAAACTCGGTTAACTCGGTTAGCTTATTTGGGTTAATCTTGATGCCAGCTTTTTTAAGCTGCTTTTTAATGGTAGGTAACTGGTGAGGCTGCCACATGCCTTCATCCGCCATCAGCGGAGAAACAGCAAGCGTTAAAGCCGCAGTGATTAATAGTTTTTTCATTGGACTCTCTACTTTGTTGTTAAAAGAATAACCGATTAATCCTAAAGCATTGGTGAAAGATTACTAATGCCAAATTTCGGAAAAGTGTTAATAAATATTACAAAAAAGCCGACACAAGGCCGGCTTTAAGGTTTAGCGCTCTCAAGTGAGGCTAATTGATTAGAACTTCATCTCTGGAACATTATCCGGTACTACCAGATCTGCTTCAGTTTTCTCTTGAATTTCTTCTACTGAAACACCAGGTGCACGCTCAAGTAAGTGGAAGGCACCGTCCTTAATTTCCATTAAGGCAAGCTCAGTAATAACGCGCTTGATACATTGTGCGCCAGTCAGTGGAAGCGTACATTTCTTGAGGATTTTTGAAACACCGTGTTTATTGGCATGCGTCATGGTAACGATGATGTTTTCAGCACCAGCAACCAGATCCATAGCACCGCCCATGCCTTTAACCAGCTTGCCAGGAATCATCCAAGATGCAATGTTGCCTTCCTGATCGACTTCGAATGCGCCAAGTACTGTTAAATCAACATGACCGCCACGGATCATGGCAAAGCTCTCTGCTGATGAGAAGTAGGCTGCGCCAGTTACCGCAGTTACGGTTTGTTTACCGGCGTTAATGAGATCAGGGTCGATAGTTTCTTCAGTAGGGAACTGGCCCATGCCAAGCAAACCATTTTCAGACTGAAGCATAACTTTGATGCCTTCAGGGATATAGTTTGCGACCAGGGTAGGAATACCGATACCCAAGTTTACGTAGAAACCGTCTTCGAGTTCTTGCGCCACTCGCATGGCGATTTGTTCACGAGATAATGCCATGATGCGCTCCTTATGCTTCTTTTGTAGAAGGTCTAACTGTGCGTTGTTCGATACGTTTCTCAAAGTTGTTGCCTTTGATCACGCGCTGGACATAAATGCCTGGAGTATGAATATAGTTAGGATCTAACTCGCCAGGTTCAACAATTTCTTCCACTTCAGCAACAGTGATTTTACCGGCTGTCGCCATCATTGGGTTAAAATTCATGGCAGTCTTGTTGAAAATCAAGTTACCCATGGTGTCTGCTTTCCAGGCTTTTATTAATGCAAAGTCAGCAGTCAACGAAGGTTCAAGCACATAGTCGCGTCCGTCGATGTTGCGCGTTTCTTTGCCTTCAGCAACCTGAGTACCAAAACCGGTTGCTGTGAAGAAAGCTGGGATACCAGCGCCGCCAGCGCGGATTTTTTCAGCCAGCGTGCCTTGAGGTGTCAAAATCACCTCCATTTCACCTGAAAGAAGCAATTTTTCGAACAGCTCATTCTCGCCAACATAAGAGCCGATCATGGTGCTGATCTGGCGCTTCTCTAGCCATTTGCCTAAACCAAAGCCATCTACGCCTGCGTTATTGGAAATTGCGGTCAATCCGCTACAGCCCATTTTGTAGACTTGCTCAATTAAACCTTCTGGAATTCCGCAAAGGCCAAAACCGCCGACCATTACGGTCATATTATCGGTAAAGCCTTCTAAAGCTTTTTCGTAGCTGTCTACGACTTTATCAAAACCTGACATTTTAATTCCTCGTCAAATCGAATGAATTGATTGTATATTATTTTTTAGCAAGCAACGCATTGGCTGCTCGTGATACGGGACGACGACCCAGTTGCTCGGAGATATAAGCACCAGCGTCGACCAGTTTAGTTAAATCAATACCGGTTTCAATACCTAAACCGTTGAGCATATAAACCACATCTTCAGTGGCAACATTGCCAGTAGCTCCCGGTGCGTAAGGGCAACCACCCAAACCTGCAACCGAACTATCAATGGTGGCAACGCCTAGCTCCAGGCAAGCGTAGATATTGGCTAATGCCTGACCATAGGTATCATGAAAGTGGCAGGCCAGTTTACTGGTAGGAACATACTCAGCAACCGCTGCTATCATAGCGCGGGCTTTGTTTGGTGTACCAACGCCTATGGTATCGCCCAGAGAAACTTCGTAGCAGCCAAGGTCATACAAAGCTTTGGCTACTTCGGCCACTTTTTCTGGTGCTATATTGCCTTCGAAAGGGCAGCCTAACACACAGGAAACATAGCCGCGAACTTTAACGCCTTGCGCCTTTGCCGCTTCGATTACTGGCTTGAAGCGTTCAATAGACTCAGCAATGGAGCAGTTAATATTCTTCTGCGAAAAGCTTTCTGAAGCGGCTGCAAACACGGCTACTTCTTTGGCACCGCCTGCTAACGCACCTTCAAACCCTTTCAGGTTCGGCGTTAACACTGGAAACCAGACACTGCCATCTTGAGCTTCGGGAAAGCTTTTAAGAGCAGCCATAATTTCATGATGGTCAGCCATTTGAGGAACCCACTTGGGAGACACAAATGCGGTTGCTTCGATATGTTTTTCACCTGCATCAATCAAGCGACGAATCAGCTCTAGCTTAACCTCGGTGGATACCGGCTGCTTTTCGTTTTGCAAACCATCCCTTGGCCCCATCTCGACGATTTTAACGTGAGTGGGCAGGGCGGGGTTGTCCGATACCATGACCATTATTCAGCCACCTCCAGGGAAAGCAGTTCAGCGCCATCATCCACCAGGTCGCCAGCGGCATAATGAATTTCACTGACCACACCTGCAGTAGGTGCGTTGATGGTGTGTTCCATTTTCATAGCTTCAAGAATCACTAATGGCTGACCTGATTCAACGTGATCGCCTTCACTGACTAATACTTCAATGACAGTGCCAGGCATTGGCGCCGTTAAGCTACCGCCTGCATCTTCGGAATCACCAGCCAAGCCACGCTCAACTTTCTCAAGTACTTTGTAGTGTCCGTGAATGAAGATATGCAAATTGGCACCATCATCAACAACGGTTGCATTAAAGCGTTTGCCATTGGCATCAAGACGTAGAATATGACCATTAAGAGTTGCGCTGTGAACCGGCAACTCGCCACTGGGTAGGTCAAGTAGATAGCCTTGGTCGCGGAAATGGACAATAACTTCCACGTCATTAGCAATGCCATCAACCTTGTCCAGATATTCAAAAGTATGATGGTTATCGGTATTTAAACGCCAGCCATTGACTGAGTGCCATGGCGAATAGGGGTCTTCACTATTCTTGGCATTTTCTGCTGCAGTTTGCTCACGTTTTAATAGCTGATAAACCGCTGCTGCAACCAGAGTGTCGTCGTCAGCGGCTTCTTCATCTAAAATCAAATCGTCTTTGTAACGTTCGATAAAGTTAGTGTCGAGGTCAAGGTCTTCAAAGCCCTGACTGTGAGCCAGTGCGGCAAGGAAAGGTACATTAGTGGTTAAACCAACAATCTGATACTGAGCTAAGGCGCCGCGCAAGCGAGCAAGTGCTGCGTTACGATCCTGATCCCACACAATCAATTTTGCAATCATCGGATCATAGTGAACAGACACAGAGTCACCCTGAGTGACTCCGGTATCAATACGAACATGCTCAGATTCCTCTGGCGTGTTCAGGTGTAACAAGGTACCGGTTGCTGGCAAGAAATCCTGATTCGGATCTTCAGCGTAGATACGCACCTCGAAAGCATGACCATTGATGCTCAATTCATCTTGCTGCATCGGTAACTTTTGATCGGCAGCGACTTTCAATTGCCACTCAACCAAGTCTTGGCCAGTGATTTTTTCAGTAACCGGATGCTCGACCTGCAAACGAGTATTCATTTCCATGAAGTAGAATGACTCGTCTTCATCGTATAAGAACTCAACCGTACCTGCGCCCACATAACCAATCGCCTGTGCTGCGCGAATCGCTACCTGGCCCATCTTGGAACGGGTTTCTTCGCTTAGACCTGGGGCAGGGGCTTCTTCAATCACTTTTTGATGGCGACGTTGCACTGAGCAGTCACGCTCAAATAAATGCACTGCGTTGCCGTGCTTATCTGCAAAGACCTGAATCTCAACGTGACGAGGTTTCGTGATGTATTTTTCGACGAGAACTTTATCGTCACTAAAAGAGGCCGCAGATTCACGCTTACAAGAAGCCAAGCTCGAAGCAAAGTCATCTTCTTTCCAGACAATGCGCATACCTTTACCGCCACCACCAGCCGTTGCTTTGATGATAACCGGGTAGCCAATCTCATCAGCTTGCGATTTCAGGAAGTCTCCATCCTGATTTTCACCATGATAGCCTTTAACTAAAGGTACATTGGCTTCTTCCATGATTTCTTTAGCGGCTGACTTTGAGCCCATTGCGATAATCGCGCCTTCTGGTGGTCCGATAAATTCAATATCGTTTTCGGCAAGAGCTTTAGCAAAGTCTGCATTTTCAGATAAGAAACCATAGCCAGGGTGTACTGCTTGAGCACCTGTCTTTTTACAGGCCTCAATAATTAGTTCACCTTTAAGATAAGATTCACGCGCTGGAGCAGGGCCTAAATAGACCGCTTCATCGGCCATCGCCACATGCATGGCGTCTTTATCGGCTTCTGAATAAACAGCAACGGTTTTGATGCCGAGTTTTTTAGCCGTTTTAATCACGCGGCAAGCAATCTCGCCACGGTTAGCAATCAATATTTTTGTAAACATGTTCGCTGTTTCCTTAACCAATTATTGTGAGCTGCTTTCAGACTGGCCTACTGACCAATCAGCAGTACGTTTTTCGAGGAAAGCGTTCAAACCTTCTTTGCCTTGTTCGCTGGCACGAATGTCTGCAATGCGACGTGCCGTTTCATCCATCAAGGATTGGTCAATGGTTTGATTCGCTACAGCTCTAATTAAACTTTTTGCCGCTTTAACTGCTTGTGGTCCATTACTTAAAAGAGTCGCAATGACTTCATTTGTTTTTTCAACCAATGAGTCTTCGGAAACCACTTCATGAACCAGACCATACTCAGCAGCCTTATCAGCTTTGAAGCGCTCAGCAGTGGTGAAATAGCGCTGCGCCTGACGTTCGCCCATCGCTTTAACCACATAAGGACTGATGACGGCAGGAATAAGACCAAGCTTCACTTCCGATAGACAGAAGCTGGCGCGTTCAGAGGCAATGACGATATCGCAACAGGCCACCAGACCAACGCCGCCCCCAAAGGCAGCACCTTGCACCTGACAGACAGTGGTTTTACTCATGCTGTAAATGGTATTCATCAAAGTCGCCAGAGCTTGCGAATCCTGATAATTTTCTTCCCAGGAATAATCAGCCATGCGACGCATCCAGTTTAAATCTGCGCCAGCAGAAAAACTTTTGCCTTCAGCACGAAGAACAACCACTTCAACCTCATCGTTGTTTTCCATTGCAACAAAAGCTTCGGTCAGCTCATTGATTAATTTGTCATCAAAGGCATTGTGTATTTCAGGGCGGGTGAGGGTGATATAACCAACCCCGCGTCCTGCTTTGCCCAGCTCGTTCGAATCAAGGGTAATGTTTAATGCTTCACTCTTGCTCATATTCATACCTATACTCATAAGAGACTCCCTGCCTTACATTCTGAAGACGCCGAACTTGGTTTCTTCGGCTTCTTTGTTCATGGCAACAGACAATCCCAGACCGAGCACCATACGAGTATCAGCTGGATCAATAATACCGTCGTCCCATAAGCGAGCGCTTGAATAGTAAGGGTGTCCTTGCTTTTCATATTGCTCTTCAATCGGACGCTTAAATTCTTTTTCTTCTTCTTCAGACCACATCGGCTGATCAGAACGTTCAAAATTATCACGCTTAATTTGTGCTAATACGTTGGCCGCCTGCTCGCCACCCATCACAGAGATGCGTGCGTTAGGCCACATCCATAAGAATTTTGGGCTGTATGCACGACCACACATACCATAGTTACCGGCACCAAAACTGCCGCCAACAATGATGGTGAACTTTGGTACTTTGGCACAGGCCACAGCTGTCACCATTTTCGCGCCGTTCTTAGCGATCCCTTCATTTTCGTATTTGCGACCAACCATGAAGCCCGTAATATTTTGCAGGAACACAAGAGGAATGCCACGCTGTGAACACAGTTCAATAAAGTGAGCACCTTTAAGCGCTGACTCAGAGAACAGAATACCGTTATTAGCAACGATGCCCACGGGGTAACCATGAATGCGGGCGAAACCACAGATCAATGTATTACCATATAAAGGTTTGAATTCATCCAGCTCTGAACCATCGACGATTCGCGCAATCAGTTCGCGAACATCGAAAGGTTTGCGAGGATCTTTGTTAATAACACCGTACAACTCTTCAGCAGGATAGAGTGGCTCAACCGGTTTTTTCAGAGTAACCGATGGCGTTTTCTTACGATTCAAATTTGATACAACCTGACGTGCTAATTTCAAAGCATGCTCATCATTCAGAGCATAATGGTCAGTTACGCCAGAGGTTTTACAGTGAACGTCTGCGCCGCCTAAATCTTCGCTGGAAACCACTTCGCCAGTTGCTGCTTTAACTAGCGGCGGACCACCTAAGAAAATGGTTCCTTGCTCTTTAACAATAATGGACTCATCAGCCATCGCAGGAACGTAAGCACCGCCAGCGGTACAAGAACCCATGACGACCGCAATTTGAGGAATGCCTTTAGCTGACATGTTGGCCTGGTTATAGAAAATACGACCAAAGTGTTCTTTATCAGGGAATACTTCATCCTGTTGTGGCAGGTTGGCACCGCCTGAATCGACCAGATAAATGCACGGCAGATTATTTTCTTCTGCAATTTCCTGAGCGCGTAAATGTTTTTTTACCGTCTCAGGAAAATAGGTTCCGCCTTTTACGGTGGCATCGTTGGCAACGATCATGCATTCAATGCCTGAAACGCGGCCGATACCGGCAATTAAACCCGCGGCTGGAACTTTGTTGTCATACAAATCCCAGGCTGCCATTTGTGAAATCTCAAGGAAGGGTGAGCCTACATCAAGCAGTTTGCGCACACGCTCACGAGGCAATAATTTGCCGCGTGATAAATGTTTTTCCTGATACTTTGGGCCACCACCTTGAGTGATGTATTCCATCTTGTCGCGTAAGTCGTCGACCAAAGCAGTCATCGCTTCGGCATTCTCGGTAAAACTTGCGCTACGAGGATTGAGTGAAGATTTAATTACAGGCATATGTCTGTCCTACTGTTATTCTGATGCGATTGCACGGCCAATCACCATGCGCTGAACTTCGCTAGTACCTTCGTAAATCTGTGCGATGCGAACGTCGCGATAAATTCTTTCAACGGGATAATCACGTAAATAACCGTAACCGCCTAAAATTTGAATCGCTTCTGAGCACACTTTTTCAGCGATCTCTGATGCGAATAATTTAGCCATACAGGCTTCTTTTAAGCAGGGTAAGTTATTATCGCGTAGTTGTGCCGCATGTAACACCATCTGGCGCGCCGCTTCAACCTGAGTTGCCATATCGGCCAGCTTGAATTGTACTGCTTGATGCTTGTTAATCGGTTTACCAAAAGAAGTTCTTTCTTTTGAGTATTGAAGCGCATACTCATAGGCTGCTCGGGCCATACCCACAGATTGAGCTGCGATACCGATACGGCCGCCTTCTAAACCGGAAAGGGCGATTTTGTAACCTTCACCTTCTTTACCGAGCAGGTTTTCGGCTGGAACACGGCAGTCTTCGAAAACGATTGAAGCTGTGTCCGAAGCATTTTGCCCCATCTTATCTTCAATGTTGGAAACGATGTAGCCCGGAGTGTCGGTTGGCACAATAAAGGCACTAATACCTTTCTTGCCAGCACTGGGGTCGGTTACTGCAAAGACAATCGCGGTATCGCCATTTTTGCCTGAAGTGATAAATTGTTTAGAGCCATTAATAATATAATGGTCTCCATCTGGACCCTTTTCTAGAACAGCTTTAGTCTTAAGGTCTGATGCATCACTGCCAGCATGTGGCTCGGTTAAACAAAAAGCGCCGAGCTTCTCACCAGAGGCTAATGGCTTTAAGAATTTCTCTTTCTGCTCATCAGTACCGAAATTCAAGATCGGCATACAACCAACTGAGTTGGTGACCGAAATAATGGTAGAACAGGCGCCGTCGCCCGCAGCGATTTCTTCCAATACCAAAGCCGCGGCCACATAACCAATCTCACAGCCACCCCATTGCTCAGGCACTAACATGCCATAAAAACCAAGCTCAGCAAGACCTTGCAAAGCCTCGGCCGGGAAGGTTTTGTTCTTGTCCCATTCTTCGGCGAAAGGGGCTATGCGCTCCTGCACATAGCCCCTGGCCATATCCTGAATCATTGTTTGTTCTTCAGTCAGAATCATAAGGTTACTTTTCCGAATCTGTTAATATTCAAATGCTTTAAATAAGCTCAATGGCCAGTGCTGTTGCTTCGCCACCACCAATGCATAAAGAGGCAACGCCTTTCGACTTACCATACTTACGCAAAGCTTCAATCAAGGTAACAACAATACGGGTACCAGAACAACCGATTGGGTGACCTAGTGCGCAGGCACCACCGTGAACATTCACTTTAGCGTGATCAAGTTCCAAATCTTTCATGGCAGCCATAGTTACTACCGCAAAAGCTTCGTTAATTTCGAATAAATCAACGTCATCTTTTGCCCAGCCGGCTTTATCCAATACTTTTTCAATCGCGCCGACGGGAGCAATGGTGAATTCAGCAGGAATACGAGCATTGGTTGATTGTGCAACAATTTTGGCAAGAGGTTTCAAGCCACGCTTTTCAGCTTCGGATTGACGCATCAAGACAACTGCCGCGGCACCATCAGAAATAGAGCTGGCATTAGCCGCAGTGACAGTACCGTCTTTTTTGAAAGCAGGGCGTAGTGCAGGGATCTTGTCAGGGCGAGCTTTTAATGGCTGCTCGTCAGTATCTACTTCAACATCACCTTTGCGAGATTTGACCGTGACCGGTGTGATTTCACTTTTGAATGAACCTTCTTCAATTGCTTTATTCGCGCGTGCCAAAGATTCAATGGCAAATGCATCCTGATCTTCGCGAGTAAAACCGTATTTCTCAACAGTTTGTTCTGCGTAAACACCCATCGCCTGACCTTCATAAGCATCTTCAAGACCGTCAAAAGCCATATGGTCTAAAGTTTTACCATGGCCAAAGCGCTGACCATAACGGCCAGTAGGAAGAAGGTAAGGAGCAAGACTCATGCTTTCCATACCACCAGCAACCATTACGTCATTAGTGCCAGCTGTTAATAAGTCATGGGCCAGCATGATAGTTTTCATACCAGAACCACACACTTTGTTTACTGTAGTGGCACCAGTTGATTGTGGTAGGCCTGCACCAAGCGAAGCCTGACGTGCTGGAGCCTGGCCAACGCCAGCCGGAAGTACACAGCCCATGATGACTTCTTGAACATCATCGGCTTTAATGCCTGCGCGCTCCACAGCAGCTTTGATAGCAGTAGCGCCAAGTTCAGTTGATTTTACAGTGGACAGTGCGCCACCGAAGCCACCCATTGGGGTTCTGGCAGCACTAACGATTACGATTGGATCTGACATAAAATTTTCCTCTTCCGAAGTGGCTGTGCTTGCTAATACTGCGTTAAAAAGTTTATCAAATGTGCTCATGGACCTAATGTCCACTCCGCATTTTCAAAACTTTTTGCCTTGTCTTAGCGTCGCTCGCTCACTTCTACTACATACGTGAATTTATTTATTGCTAGAAAAAGTCATTTGCCTCGTTCTAGCATCGCTCAATAACTTCTCTTGCATATTTTTTGATAAAAAGTTTGCTCACTTCTACTACAAAGTGAATTTAACTGTTCTTAGAGAAGCCATCATTTGCCGCGTTCTAGCGGTGCTCAATAACTTCTCTTACTTAATCTTTTGCTTTAATAGAGCAGCTTAGGCTGTTTCGTTAAACAACTCACGGCCAATCAACATACGACGAATTTCCGAGGTGCCCGCGCCGATTTCATACAATTTGGCGTCACGCAATAAACGGCCCGTAGAGTATTCGTTGATGTAACCATTACCGCCCAATACTTGAATCGCATCCAATGCCAGCTTTGTAGCATTTTCTGCTGCGAATAGAATTGCTGCAGCGGCGTCTTTACGGGTTGTTTCACCACGGTCACAGGATTTAGCTACAGCATAAACATAAGCACGGCTGGCGTTCATGGTAGTGTACATATCGGCTACTTTGCCTTGTATAAGCTGGAAGGAGCCGATTGGCTTGCCGAACTGTTTACGCTCATGAACGTATGGAACTACCACATCCATACAGGCACGCATGATGCCTAGTGGGCCCGCAGATAGCACTGCACGCTCGTAATCCAGGCCGCTCATCAGGATTTTAACACCTTCATTAATAGGGCCCATGACGTTTTCGGCAGGCACTTCACAGTCTTCGAAAACTAATTCACATGTGTTCGAGCCGCGCATACCCAATTTGTCGAGTTTCTGCGCTGTCGAGAAACCTTTGAAGCCTTTTTCGATAATAAAGGCGGTAATACCTTTTGAACCTGCGTCTGGCTCAGTTTTAGCATAAACAACCAACACATCGGCTTCTGGGCCATTGGTAATCCACATCTTGTTGCCGTTAAGAATGTACTTATCACCTTTAAGCTCAGCACGTAGCTTCATGCCAACAACGTCAGAACCGGCTCCTGGCTCAGACATCGCCAAGGCACCGACATGCTCGCCTGAGCATAGTTTTGGTAGGTATTTCTGCTTTTGCTCTTCTGAGCCATTGCGACGAATCTGGTTGACACACAAGTTAGAGTGGGCGCCGTAGCTTAAGCCGATAGAGGCACTGGCACGGCTGATTTCTTCCATCGCCACCACGTGCTCAAGATAGCCCATGCCAGAACCACCGTATTCTTCTTCGACTGTGATGCCTAAAAGACCCAGCTCACCAAATTTCTTCCACAAATGGTGCGGGAACAGGTTGTCGTGGTCTGTTTTTTCAGCAATCGGTGCAATTTCTTTTTCCGCAAACCCACGAACCATTTCGCGGATCATGTCGGCGGTTTCGCCTAAATCAAAGTTCAACGATGGATACATGCTTGTTCCTCTATCTTAAATATCAACAAATCAATAATAATCAGTTCAGTCCAGCTTCTGCTCGAGCATATCCAGCTCTTTCAGCATATGCTCAATGTCTTTACGCTGTTGGAGCAGGGCATCCCGACGTTTCTGGATGAGTTCTACGAGAAGTTTTGCCTGCTTTTGCTTACCTTCAGGCAAATCATATAAATCGATAATTTCGCGGATTTCGGCCAGTGAGAAGCCAAGACGTTTTCCGCGAAGAATAAGTTGTAAACGGACCCTGTCTCTGGCGCTGTAAATACGGTGAACACCGCGACGCTCAGGGCAAATCAGTTTTTCATCTTCATAATGGCGAATGGAGCGTGAAGTAATTTCGAACTCTTTGGCGAGATCGCTAATACTGTATTCTCGTTCGCTGATGGTTTTTGCTGTCTGGCCTGACATAAGCCTGCTTATTCTGACAAATAAGATAAAATGATACCTTACCTTTACGCAAACGTAAACTTGATGAAGTCTCGTCTCGCTCAGATCAGACCAGTCTTACTCGAGTTATTTACTAGTAAATTAGACTAACTAATTGATATTGGATGGCTGTGATTAAAAAACAATCAATTGAGCTAAGATCTTCAAACAAAAATAACTTGATAAGCTAACTAATTGATATGAAGAAAATATGATCAAAGTGTGAAACTTATCAATTGCCAAGCCCTCTAACTTAGGTGTAAGTTAAACCCATAGAGTAAAAAAATAGACAGTGACTAATACGTTTAATGACAGCAAACAACAGAATTTTAGAATAAAGCCGATCGCTCGCAAGAGCTGTCGGCTTTTTTTATGCGTTTAATACATCAAGTAAACATCGTTAACAGCAAAGGGGACGACATCTATGAAACGTCAGAAAAGAGATAAACTTCAAAGAGCCCACACCAAAGGTTTTAATGCCGCACTTCAAGGTCAGTCTAAAGAAAACTGTCCATTTGAAGAACTGAATGCGCGAGAGGAATGGCTAGGCGGCTGGCGAGAGGGCCGAGAGGCGTTTACCACCAATGGAATGAAAGCTTATATCTAAACCACTTAACAATATTATCAATACATCATACATTAAAATACAAGCCCGGCTCTGACCGGGCTTTTTTATGGGTTATTATTTATTATTGAATCAAAATTTCATTATCAATATACTTGCTCACGGATTATTACAGATACAAAAGGACTCATTATGAAAATAACTGCCAAGTTAGCTTCCTTATTAATTTTATTCACCGCATCAATTTCATCCCACGCAACCTTTGACAATGCTATAGAGCATTATGAAGAAGGAGCTTACAAGCAAGCCTTTATGTGGTTCCGGTCATTGGCCGAAATAGGCCACAAAGGCGCCCAGTTTAATCTGGGTGTGATGTACCTTGAGGGCACAGGAGTAGAAACCGATCCTGTTAAAGCTTATGCCTGGATCAAACTATCGGATAAGAAAGAAAAAAAAGAACGGGCATTTCTTAACGAAATCCGCCAGAAGCTTAACGCTGAACAGCAAAAAGAAGCAGATTTTTTTTTCAATAGCCTCGATAAATCTTTTAGTGAAGAAGCACTGAAGTTGGCCTTGGAACCTGTATATAAGCCAGTTGATACATCTTTGGATACTGAGAATGAGGCTAAGCCTCTTAAAACTATTGCTCCTGACTATCCTTATGAGGCAGCTATGAAAGGAGTAGAGGGCTGGGCGAAGTTTGCGTTTAAACTCGATCAGGAAGGTACTCCGACTGACATTCAGGTAATGGATTCATATCCCGGCGATGTGTTTGTCAAAGATTCAATTGCAGCAATTTCGAAATGGCAATTTGAAACTCCCAGTGACAAAAACCAATTCAATAAAGTCTATAAATATCGTTTAAGCTTTGAGCTTGATAAAAACAATAGAAAAAACAGGTCGATTATTTCAGAAGTTAAAGAAAAAGCAGAGGAAGGCGATCCTATAGCGCAATATTACTATGCAAAATATGCTCCTATGGTAGAGCGTGATCCAGAATTCAATACAACGTTGTGGCTATATAAGTCAGCACAGCAAGGAATTGCAGATGCGCAGTATGAGTTAGCAGAAAGGCTTCTTGCAGGTCAAGGATGTGAAAAAGACAAAGAAAAAGCAATCTCCTGGTTAATACAATCCGCATCAGGCAATCTTGGTCGTTCGCAATTCAAGCTGGCAAAGCTTTTCTTCAAAGTAGACGACAAAGAAAAAGCCTATTTCTGGCTGGATAAAGCCATCGAATCAAATGATTCAGAAATTGCTCTCGAATTAGCAGAATATTTATATGAATTAAAGGACTCCAAATATTCATTGGATTTAATCATCGACCAACTCAATGAAGCAGATCTAGAGAGAGTCGCCTACCCCGTCAAGCATCATGAGTTTGCAGCCAATCTTTACTTTTTAAATGGTCAATTCGAACTTGCTGTCGAAAGTCAGGAACAAGCTCATAAAGTGATGAGGAAAATTAAAAGAGTGCCTGACTATATGCAGAAAAAATTAGCTCGTTATGAAGAAGCCTTGGCAACCCCCAGTAGTTAGACCAACTCTGATCCTTGATTAAATGGTTTAAAGGAGTAGGCTCCTAAATGGCTTGGGAGCCTTTTAACTCAAATTAAGGCTGCAATTTCCTACTCAAAACTACTTGTCATTAAGTATCATCAATATTCTTAATAACTAGCCTATTTCCTTTCCCTTTGAAATAATAAAGCATAAATTATTCATGATTCGCCACAATTCTAACCCTTTTTGGTTATAGTGGCGTTTCTATAATAGTGATAATAAATCATTACAGGGGAGTATTATGTCTTATCGTTTGCGCTTATTGGTAGCCGGGGTTATTTTTTGTCTGGTTTTATTGTTAGCGGGGTGTGGTGATGACTCTGATGGCTCAAAGCCGACCGAGTCGAGTGTAGAGCAGAAAACTGGCCAGGTGTCTTCACAATCAACGGTTGTTTCTGAGCCCGATACACTGACGCCTTTTAAGGTGTTAAGTGTTTATCAGGGAACCTATGATAATGCGCCTGCTTTACAGATTAATTTCAGTCGACCGATTAAGCGTGATCAAGATTTAGAACGGTTAGTTCAAATATCTCTCAATAAAACTCCTCAGAAAGGCGGTTGGGTCATTAGCGATGACAACCGTCGTATTTATTATCCTTATATTGAGCCTGAGCAATATTATGAAATTAACGTTGCCAGTGAGCTAGAGGCCGGCAATGGTAGCTCATTAGGTGATTCATTTAAAAAGCAGGTCAAAACCAGTGCGATTGAGCGTCAATTACGCTTTTTGAGTCAGGGTTCCACCATTTTGCGCGATAGTGGCATCTTGCCGATTGAAGCGGTCAACGTGAAGGAACTCGACCTCAAGTTCTGGCGTGTAAAACCTCGTTATTACGATAACTTTTTTGCCAATGGTGATTATCGTCGCTATTACCAACTGCAGAACTTAAAAGAAATGGCTGAGTTGGTGCATACCGGTCGTTTTGAGCTAGAGGCTAAAGATAATCAACGTCTGACTCACCAGATACAATTAAAAGATATAGATGCACTTAAGGATAATGGGGTTTATGCGGTGACCATGCAGCCAGCCGATGACTATCCTTATCAATTCGAGTTTAGTTGGTTTGTGCTGAGTGACATAGGTCTCCATACCCGTCAATACGCAGATAGCCTGGTGGTCTTTGCTCATCAATTGCCCTCAACAAAATCTTACCAAGGCGTTGAACTAGCTCTGCTCAATAATAAAGGAGTGCGTTTAGCGGAACAGAAGACCAACTCAGCTGGCTTTGCAGAGTTTGATGCTTCCACCGTTGAAAATGCCCGTTTTTTAATTGCTTTGAAGGGGCAAAATACTAACTTGATTCGCCTAAACAGCCCGAAGCTGGACTTATCAGAGTTTAAGTTAACCAAGCGACAGCAATATCCTATTGAATTATTCTTGTATGGGCCTCGCGATTTGTATCGCCCCGGAGAAACCGTTCGTATGCAAGGGATCTTGCGCGACTATCAAGCAAACTGGTTGCAGCCAACGCCCATTTCTGTGCGTGTGTTACGGCCTGACAATAAAGTCTTTACTACATTGCAATGGAAAGGTGACGAGGTCGGTTATTACCAAACTGACTTTACTCTGCCAGAGGACGCCATGCGTGGCAGCTGGACCTTTGAAGCAACTCTTGCTAATAAAACGACTTTCAAATATGAGCTTGCCGTCGAGGATTTTTTGCCCGAACGTCTGAAGCTTGAATTGGATGCTGGAGAAGGTAAGTGGTTAGCGATTAATGATAAACCGGCTATTAGTATTCAGTCTGATTATCTTTATGGTGCGCCAGCCAGCGGCAATCGTTTTGATGCCACGGTGACGGTATCAAGCGCTAAAAATCCTTTTGAGAATTATGAAGGTTTTAATTTTGGTTCTAACAAATACCGTGATTTTAATCAGGTTATGGATGTTCCTGCTGGGACATTAGATGAAGAAGGGCATGCTACTTTAGAATTAAACAATCAATGGTCAGGAAGTCAGTTCCCGATTCGCTTACTGAGCAGCGTTAATGTGTATGAAAGCGGTGGTCGTCCGATTACTCGTCGAGTGACTCAATATGCGTTCCCGCATGAAGAGTTAGTGGGCGTCAGGCCATTATGGACTTCCGAGCGTGAATTCGCTGCACCGAATGAAAACAATCTGGTCGAGTTGGTCGCAGTGAATACGCAGGGTGAGTCATTAACTGGCGGTCAACAGTATCAGGTTACCCTGATTCGTGAAGACAGTCGTCTCTACTGGCAGTATGGCAACAGTGGCTGGGAGTACCGCTCATCTGAGGCCAATGTTCCGGTTTACACCAAGACCATTAAGTTTGAGTCAGCGCAACGACCACAACTATCTTTGCCTCTGGAGTATGGTAACTATCGGCTTGAAGTTCTCAATCAACAGAATCAGTTACTCACCAGTTATCACTTCTTCGCTGGTTGGTATTGGTCTAACAATAACGAACTGAATGGCGAACGACCCGATCAGGTTAAGTTGTCAATTGAGCAGGACTTTGTTGATTTGGGTAAAGATCTGGAAGTTAATATTACCGCGCCTTATTCGGGCCAGGCATTGGTTACCGTAGAAAGTGACCAGCTGCTATGGAAACGTGCGGTTGAGCTGGACTCGGCTGAGTCGAGCGTGACGATTCCTATGGACAAGAGCTGGAATACTCAGAACCTTTATGTGTCGGTGATGGTGCTTAAACCAGGTGACATCAAGCGTAAAAATTTACCCAATCGCGCTTTCGGGGTGATGCATTTACCCTTAAACCGTGATGCGAAAAAATTGGATATAGAACTGACGCATAATGACAAGCTTCGTCCGCTACAAACGGTTGAAGTGGATCTGAAAGTTAATAATCAGAACTCGGATGAAACAGTATTTGCCACCTTGGCCTTGGTTGATAGCGGGATTCTGAGCATCAGTAATTTTGAATCACCAAAACCGATTGACTGGTTCTTTGGCCAGCGCGCATATGAAGCGGCATTAAAAGACAATTACGGTAGCTTTGTTGAGTTGACTGAAGGAAGCTCGGCCAGACAACGCTTCGGCGGTGATGCGGATTTAAGCCGTGGTGGTGATGCACCGGTTTCTGATGTGCAAATCGTTTCCATAGTCAAAGACAAAGTACAGTTAGATCAGAATGGTCAGGCCAAGCTCAATGTACAACTGCCATACTTCAATGGCGAGTTACGATTGATGGCCGTAGCTTTCAGTAAGAACCGTTATGGTTCAGCTGAATCTAAAGCTAAGGTCGCGGCACCTTTAGTGGTCCAGGCTTCCATGCCACGCTTCTTGGCAAAAGGTGATCAGTCGCAAGTCATGTTCGATATCAAAAACATGGAGGAGACTGAGCAAACTATTACTGTGACACTTGAAGCTGACAAGGCGTTGGGTAGCGGCAGTGTTACCAAGACTTTAACGATTGAACCGAAAGGCAAGACTCTGCTAGCCCTTGATGTAAAAGCCTCTCAATTTACCGGCTCGGGCAAAGTATCGCTTACTGTCGAAAGTGACAATTCAGATTTAAAAATGAATCGTAGCTGGTTGCTGGGTTTACGTCCTGCCTATGCTGCTTCAATTATTAGTAAGCAAGCAGCTGTTAATACCGGTAGTCAATTTACCGTTAGCGATGATTTTGCCAGCCAATATGATAATTATGGTTTGAAGTCGGTGTTAAGGGTATCTAGCACGCCACCTCTCGATGCTGGGTCCTATATTGATGGCTTGTTGCAGTATCCTTATGGTTGCCTGGAGCAAACAACTTCACGTGCCTGGCCTTGGTTGAACATTGAAAGAGATGATTTGAATACGCTTGAATCTGAGCGCACAACTAAATTGTTTGAAGAGAGGCAACAGTTGATCGATGCTGCTATCAGTCGTGTGCTTTCGATGCAGCGTTATGACGGCAGTTTTGGACTATGGTCTAACAACTCTCCAGAAGAGCCCTGGATGACTGCTTATGTCACAGACTTTTTGATTGAAGCAAAGCAGTTGGGCTATCAGGTGCCGGAAGATAACCTGGATAGAGCTGTACGCCGCTTGCAACGTTATGTTCGTTCCAGCGCTTTCAGAACTGATAACTGGAGTTACTATGACGATAGGGAGCACTTTGAATTAGCGTACCGTGCTTATTCGGCTTTTGTGTTAACTAAAATTGGTAGCGCCAGTTTGCAAGATGTGCGTGCCCTTTATGATAAAAATGCAGCTGATGCTGAGCGAACATTACCGCTGGCTCATTTAGCCTTTGCCTTGGAAAAACTCGGCGATCAACGTCGTGCCAAACTGGCCTGGGGACAAGCCTTTACTACTAAATTTAAACATAAGCCTTATTGGTATTATGGGGATTACGGTTCGCCGATTCGCGATATGAGTCAGGTGGCAAGTCTGAGTTTGGGCAGTAAAGTTGTGGAAGCGCTAGACCTTAATGGACTGGATTTGGTTTATGATTTAAAGGGTGAGCTGGAGTCTCGTAGTTGGTTATCGACACAAGAAAAAGGTGCTTTAGCGCGCTTGGCAAAACAACTTAATGATATGAATTCTGAAAACTCTGAATTGAGTCTGGAAATAGTGCAGGGTGGTGAGTCTGAATCCTTTAAGCAAACTGCAGATTATATTGCGGTAGCTAAAAACAACGCCGTAAAGCAGCCTTTAACTTTAAACAATTTAGGCGAGAAAACTGTATTCGTAGATTACAAGGCTCAGGGCTATCCGAAAACTGCCCCTAAAGCCTTACATGATGATATTGCCATAAAGCGTCGCTATTTTAATCTTCAGGGTGAGCCGATTTCGATTCAGAACTTGACCGCTGGCGACAGAGTCATTGTCGGATTATCAATTGATCTGGCGCGGGAACATAATAAGTTACGTAATGCCATGCTCATCGATTTATTACCGGCTGGCTTTGAACTGGAAAATCAAAACCTTGAACACTCATTTAAAATTAATGAGATTAAGATTGATGGAAAGAGTATCCAGGAGCTGACACAAAATACGCAAATTGCTCACCAAGAGTTTTGGGATGATCGCTTCATGGCAGCACTCGAGTTAAGAAGTTATCAGACGACTCATTTGTTCTATATGGTGCGTGCGGTGACTCCCGGTACTTACACGGTACCATCGAGTTTCGTGGAAGATATGTATCGTCCTGAAATTCGCGGTATCAGTGAACCTGAAAAAGCCATTACCATTAGTAAGCCAGACGCTGACTAAAGGGGCTGCTTATGGCTCAATCTAAAGGTGTGTTCAGTAAACGCTTCTGGCTGAAAAGTCTAAAGCGTTTACTGATTGTTGTACTGCTATGTTTTATTTCTTTTTGGGTTTTAGACAAGCTCTTTCCTTTACCTATCGACGATTTTGAACAGAGAAACTTCGCGCAACTTGTAGTCGATTCGGAAGGTAAGCCTTTACGAGCTTTTCCTGATTCACAGGGTGTCTGGCGCTACCCGGTGACACTAGACGATGTCTCTCCGCTATACATTGAGGCATTGGTTAATTACGAAGACCGTTATTTTTATCAGCATCCGGGGGTTAATCCGTTTGCTTTGATGAGGGCCGCAGCGCAGGCCATTTATCATGGTGAAATCGTTTCGGGCGGGTCTACTTTGACGATGCAGGTTGCGCGAATCCTTGAGCCACATGAGAAAACGATTGGCGGTAAACTACATCAGATGTTTCGGGCCTTGCAGCTTGAATGGCACTACTCGAAAGATGACATTCTAACTTATTATCTGAACTATGCACCTTTTGGTGGCACTATCGAAGGCGTAGAAGCAGCAAGCTTTACCTATCTGGGCAAATCCTCTAAAGACATAACCGCCTCTGAGGCCGCAATGTTGGCGGTCCTTCCGCAAGCACCTTCCTGGAATCGGCCTGATTTATATCCTGAACGCGCCAAAGTACAGCGCAACAAACTGCTTGAGCGATTGGCTGAATTTGAAGTGTGGTCGGTAGATCTTATTGATGAGATCAAACAAGAAGATGTCTGGGCTGAATATAATACACAACCTGTTCTAGCCCCATTATTAAGCCGCGAATTAATGACTCGCTATCCGGATCAGCGATTAATTAAAACGGCGATTGATCGCAACCTGCAAACAGAGCTAGAGTTAAGTGTCTCTGATTATATTCGAGACAAAGAGGATGGTTTATCAGCCGCAGTGATTGTGATGGATAATGCTACTTCAATGCCTTTGGCCTACATTGGTAGCGCTGATTTTGCTAACCCGGATCGTGCTGGGTACGTTGACATGACCAAAGCTACTCGCTCGCCTGGTTCAACTCTTAAACCCTTTATTTATGGCCTGGCGTTGGATAAAGGTTTAATTCATTCTGAATCTTTATTGTTTGATGTGCCGCAATCATTCGAAGGTTACAAGCCTAAAAATTTCAGTGAACATTTTAATGGTGCTGTGAGTGTTTCTCAGGCTCTAGGACGATCGCTTAACATGCCTGCTGTGCAGGTTTTAAATGAAGTTACTCCCGAATATTTTTATACTCAACTGACTAATGCAGGTTTGAAATTATCATTACCTCAATCAGCATCTCCGAACTTGAGTTTGGCATTAGGCGGTGGTGGTGCCACTTTACAGCAGTTGGTCGGAACTTTTTCAGCGGTGGGCAATGGGGGGGAGGCAACCGAGCTTAGACTGCATAATGAGCAACCGCAAAAAAAATTACCTCTGTTGAGTCAGCAAGCCAGTTGGATCGTGCAGGATATTTTGAGGCAAATTCCGCTTAACAATCACCTGAGGAATCAGTACCTTCAACCCAGCAGACAAATCGCCTATAAAACCGGAACCAGTTATGGTTCACGCGACGCCTGGGTGCTAGCCTCTAATCAAAAGGTCACTATTGGAGTTTGGGTAGGTATGCCCGATGGTTCATTTAGTATTAATAACAGTGGCCGCACAACTGCAGTACCTTTGCTTGAACGAATTTTAAAGACTATGCCCAATGATTGGCTAAAACCCATCGAACGTCCTGCTAAAGTAACAATGGCTGATATTTGTTGGCCATTAGGTACGCTAGCTTCGTTGCAGTCCGATGAAAACTGTCATAAAAAGCGTTCGGCCTATTTAATTGATGATACTGCTCCTGCGACTTTTTCCGATCCATTGAGTAGTGATTGGCATAATGGCTTGGTAAAGGTGCAGCTTGATGCTGCAACAGGCAAGAGGGTCAATAATCAATGTTTTGATGGCTCTGTGGATATAAAAGAAGTTGCTCTATGGCCAAAAAGCCTGGAACCGTGGATAGCTAAGCCATTCCGGAGCGATAGTTTATTGCCAGAATATGCTGAAAGCTGCCAAGTAAACGTAAGCTCAAACAAACTTAGAATTGTTGGGCTCGATCCTGAAGCGGTTATTTATGCAGAACCACAAAAACAAAAGCTACCTGAAGTTCAGTTACGGGCAGAGGGTATTAGCGGTGAGCCTTATTGGTTTTTAAATGGGCGCTTACTGGAGTCTCAATTAGAATCAGAGCATCAGATTGCATTAAAAGACTTAACGCGTGGTCGTTACGAAGTGATCGTGGTGGATGAAACAGGAGCCTTTTCCGAGCTGAATTTTAGTGTGGAGCATTGAGCTCTCTGAGCCCAATTTTAAAGGCTTTGTGCCTGTTTAACTTGTCTTTTCTCTGTCAGTAGTTAAACTATGCGCACTTTTACTTATGACCCCGTAAGGTCAGAGTTACTTTTTATGCGTTTAGAAGATTTTCATTTCGATTTACCCGATGAGCTGATTGCTCGTTATCCTACCGAACAACGTTCTGCCAGTCGTTTACTGTGCCTTGATGGTCAAAGTGGTGCTGTTGAGCATAAGCATTTCTATGAGCTGGTCGATCTGCTTAATCCTAATGACTTATTGGTTTTCAATGATACTCGCGTCATTCCGGCTCGCTTGTTTGGCCAGAAGGTCACGGGTGGCAAATTAGAGATTTTGATTGAGCGTCTGGACTCGGATGTTGAGGCGATTGCTCATGTCCGCTCTAATCGTACACCAAAACCAGGTTCAGAATTTGTCTTAGAAAACGGCTTTAAAGTGTTGATTACAGGGCGTAAAGAGGCTCTTTTTGCTTTGCAGCTACAAGAGGGCGATTGGCAAACGGTGATGACCGCTGTGGGCCATATGCCATTGCCACCTTATATTGACCGAGCGGATGAACTATCCGACAAAGAGCGCTATCAGACGGTTTACAGCAAGGTTGATGGCGCTGTTGCGGCGCCTACTGCAGGTTTGCACTTTGATGATGCACTGCTTGAGAAAATTGGTAACAAGGGTATTGATTCGACTTTTGTTACTTTGCATGTTGGCGCTGGTACTTTTAGCCCTGTTCGGGTTGAGAACATCACTGAACATAAGATGCACTCGGAATGGTTCGAAGTTTCGCAAGAGGTGTGTGATAAGGTCAATGCGGCGCGGGCAAAAGGCGGGCGAGTGATAGCGGTTGGCACTACTTCCGTGCGCTGTTTAGAGTCAGCTTCGGCCAACGGTTATATACAGCCACATATGGGTGAAACGGATATATTTATTTATCCTGGCTATCAGTTCCGTTCAGTCGATGCGTTGATTACTAACTTTCACTTGCCGGAATCCACGCTAATGATGCTTGTCAGCGCTTTTGCCGGCAAAGATCATATTATGAATGCTTATAACGAAGCGGTGAAAGAAGCTTACCGTTTTTTCAGTTATGGCGACTCAATGTTTATTCACCAGATCAACACTGAATCAAGACTAGTCGAAACAAGCGGAACTGCTGGTTCTGACAGTTTAAGAGAGACTCACGATGCAATTTAAATTAAACACAACGGATGGAATGGCACGTCGCGGTGAAATCACCTTTGAGCGTGGCACTATTCAAACCCCAGCCTTTATGCCTGTTGGCACCTATGGCACCGTCAAGTCGATGACTCCCGAAGAGATAAAAGAGATTGGTGCGGAAATTATTTTAGGCAACACTTTCCACCTTATGCTTCGTCCGGGCACCGACATTATTGAGATGCATGGTGATCTACATGACTTTATGCACTGGGATAAGCCAATCCTGACTGACTCTGGTGGTTTTCAGGTATTTAGTCTTGGCAAGTTACGTAAAATTACTGAGCAGGGCGTAGAATTCAGATCGCCTGTCAATGGCTCTAAAGTTTTTTTAAGTCCTGAAGAAGCTATGGAAGTACAGCGTAAACTGGGGTCGGATATTGTTATGATTTTCGACGAGTGTACGCCTTATCCGGCAACTGAATCTGAAGCTCGTGAATCAATGGAGCTTTCGATGCGTTGGGCCAAACGCAGTAAAGTTGCTCATGAAGCCAAGAATAAAGCAGCGCTGTTTGGGATCGTGCAGGGCGGTATGTACCCACATTTACGTAAAGAATCACTAGCAGGACTTACTGAGATTGGTTTTGATGGTTATGCCATAGGTGGTTTGTCGGTAGGCGAGCCGAAAGATGAAATGCTTAATGTGCTTGATAACCTAACTGGTGAGATGCCACAGGACAAGCCTCGTTACTTGATGGGCGTTGGCAAACCCGAAGATATTGTTGAAGCAGTACGTCGCGGTGTCGACATGTTCGATTGTGTGATGCCAACTCGTAATGCTCGAAATGGCCATCTTTTCACCAGTACAGGGGTTGTAAAACTGCGTAATAGCCACAATAAAACGGATACTGGCCCGCTGGATGAGGCCTGTGATTGCTATACCTGTACAAACTATAGCCGTGCATACCTACATCACCTGGATAAGTGTAATGAGATATTGGGCGCTAAGCTCAATACCATTCACAATTTACGCTACTATCAAAATCTGATGAGCGGATTGCGAAAGGCGATTGAAACAGGTACATTGTGCGACTTTGTTGAAGATTTTTATACGAAACAGGGCAAGCCTGTTCCGTCATTAAATAAATAATTAACTAATTGATAATATTAAACTATAGAGGTAATTCCAGATGTTTCTAGCAACTGCTGCACCACAAGGTGGTGGTTTAATGAGCTTCCTTGTGATGTTCGTCCCTTTGATTCTTATTATGTATTTTATGATGATTCGTCCTCAGCAAAAAAAGATGAAGCAGCATAAAGAAATGGTTTCTAGCCTGGAAAAAGGCGATGAAGTCATGACCACTGGCGGTATTTTAGGCCGCATAAGCAAGATTAAAGATGATTTCATTGTTGTAAGCATTTCTGATGGTATCGAAATCAAGTTTCAAAAAGCAGCCATCGCACAAACTTTGCCAAAAGGCACAATAAAGTCAATCGACGAATAATATTTAACCGCCCAACTAGTTTTCAGCTTGTTTGGGCGGTTTGTTTTTATACCCGGACATAAATTATGTTTACTGATCAATCCAATCAAAGATTGCTACCTATCAATACCTACCCTAAGTGGAAGTATGTACTGATACTTTTCGTTGTCGCAATTTCTCTTCTTTATGCAGCCCCCAATATTTACGGTGAAGACCCAGCTGTTCAATTATCGGCTCTTCGTGACGCTACAATCTCTGAACAGCAGGTTGAGCAAATTGAAGCCGCTTGGCAGCAAGAGGGCTTGGCATCAAAGGCAATCGAACGTGATGGTGAAAAGCTGGTAATTGCTCGATTCCAGTCCAACGAAGAGCAGTTACAAGCCCAAGAAATCGCAAATAAGATTCTGAATCCATCTCTTGAAAATCAGAGCTATGTTGTGGCCCTTAATTTAGCCCCAGCGACACCAGACTGGTTATCCTCTCTTGGCGGCAAGCCAATGAAACTTGGTCTTGACTTGCGCGGCGGTATCCATTTCCTGATGCAGGTGGATATGGAACAGGCTATGGCTCGTCAGCAAGAGCAGTTACGACGTGACTTTATTGAGTCATTAACTGCTGAGAAGCCTTCGATTCGCGGTCGAGTTGAAACGATTGATAACGGTTTGGTGATCAGTTTCCGCAATCAAGATGATGCTGAGCGTGCATTTTCAGTTTTATACCAAAATTACATCGATCGTATTGACATTAATTTAGCAGAGCAAAATAATCGTCCGGTTGTTCGAGCTACTTTTAATCAAACTAAACTACAAGCCATTCAAGATAACGCGATTGACCAGAACCGTTTGATTTTAAGTAACCGTGTAAACTCTTTAGGTGTTGCTGAACCCTTAATTCAGCGCCAGGGCAGTGACCGAATAGTAGTTCAACTACCTGGTGTTCAGGATTCAGCCTTAGCAAAACGAATTCTCGGCGCAACGGCAACACTTGAATTCCGTTTGGTTAATCATGAAGCGGACATCGTTGCTGCACAACAAGGTCGTGTTCCAGCTGGCAGTAAGCTTTTCGAATCCGAGCGTGGGCCGATCGTTGTGTTTGATGAAGTTCAAGTTTCTGGTGACCACCTAACTGATGCTTTTTCAAGCTTTCACCCACAAACTAATCAACCAATCGTTTCAGTACGCCTTGACGGTGAAGGTGGGGCGAGAATGTTACGTACCACTACAGCTAATCGTGGCAATTCTCTTGCCATGATTTTAAAAGAGTCAGTACCTGTTTTTGAGATCAAAGACGGTAAACGAGAGTTAGTTAAATCCAGTGTAGTAGAAACTCTAGTTAGTGCGCCTCGTATAAACGGAGCATTTGGTACGGACTTCTTTATCGAAGGGCCAGACTTCACTCCTGCAAATACCAAAGATTTAGCCACTCAACTCCGCTCAGGCGCCTTAATTGCTCCGACCTTTATTGTTGAAGAGCGTACTATTGGGGCATCGCTGGGTGCGGAAAATATTGAAAAGGGTATTAACTCGGTCATTATCGGTTTTTCGCTAGTAGTCCTGTTTATGCTGTTGTATTACAAAGCATTTGGTGTGGTTGCCAATATCGCGCTGATATTTAATGTAGTCACCATTGTCGCTGTAATGTCGATTATGGGAGCAACCCTAACTCTACCAGGTATCGCAGGTATCGTGTTAACAGTCGGCATGGCGGTTGATGCAAATGTCATTATCTTTGAGCGTATTCGTGAAGAGCTTCGTCATGGTACAGGTGTTGCTCAGGCCATTGATAAAGGTTATTCACAAGCCTTATCAACCATTGCAGACGCCAATATTACTACTGCCATTGCTGCCATCATTCTCTATGCGGTTGGTACAGGTCCTATTAAAGGTTTCGCAATTACCTTGTTTATAGGTATCTTGACCTCAATGTTTACCGCAATCCTGGTCAGCCGAGGAATCATAAATCTGATTTATGGTCGCGGCAAAAAGCCAAGCAAATTGTGGATATAAAGGGAGTATTAGAATGAGTTTTTTAAATGAAGATACTAATTATGATTTCCTCAAAGTCCGCAAGTTCGCGTTTGCGCTTTCTGCAATTTTAATTATTGCTTCGATAGTGTCCTTTTTTACCAAAGGGTTGAACTACGGGTTGGACTTTACTGGTGGTACTTTGGTAGAAGTCAGCTATGAGCAAGACGCAGATTTGCAAAAAGTTCGCCAACAACTAACTGAGATTGATATCAATGGTGCTGTAGTACAGAATTTTGGTTCAGCCAAAGTTGTACAAATTAGAATGCCTCAGCAGGATCACATTGAAAATGCGCAAGTTAGTGACGTGGTTCTTGCCACGCTTGCCAGTGATGGTTCAAAAGTAACTAAGCGTGATCAGTCATTTGTTGGTCCGGTTGTTGGTGAAGAGCTAAAAGAGCAGGGCGGACTAGCCATGATAGTGGCTCTTATCTGTATTATGATTTATGTCGCGCTGCGCTTTGAGTGGAAGTTCTCAGTCGGTTCTGTAGCTGCATTAGCGCACGATGTTATTATCGTGGTGGGCTTCTTCTCAATTACTTCGGTTGAGTTTGACCTGACAGTTTTGGCGGCATTGTTGGCGGTAATTGGTTATTCGCTGAATGATACCATTGTTGTGTTTGACCGGATTCGAGAAAATTTTCTCTTGATGCGCAAGGCAACGCCTGAAGAAGTAATCAATAATTCTATTAACTTAACCTTGTCACGTACTGTTATGACCTCGTTAACGACGATGTTGGTGTTGTTAGCCTTGTTCTTTTTTGGTGGCCAAACCATACATTCATTTGCAGAGGCCCTTATTGTAGGTATTTTGGTGGGTACCTATTCTTCGGTATTCATAGCAAGTCCAACGACTCTTGCATTAGGTATTACTAAAGAAGACTTAATGCCTCCTGAAATAGAGAAAGAAGGTGAAGAGTTTGACGCTCCCTAATTGTTATTAGTAACACTTTCTTTTATATTAAAATGGCTTAGTGTGAAACTAAGCCGTTTTTTTATATAAGGACAATGCATTGTGATGGCTGAACAGTCGAACAAACCTCAAGAAACTGATACTTCAAGCTCTCTTGCGGAGCAAACGCTGGGCAATATAGAGGCCTACCTGCCCGATTTTATCATCCCCTTATGGGAAAAGTTGCAGACCAACCCTTGGATTTTATCGATCATAGTATTGGTACTTGGCTTTTTTGTTGCCAAGGGTGTGCAGTGGTTTATTCGATCGCTAATAATGAAAATTGCTGAAAAAACCCCCGGTGATTTTGATGATAAGCTGGCTCCGCTTCTTAGCAAGACTGCCTTTAGCTTTATTTTCTTTTTAACCCTTATTATTGCAATAGAAGCTCTGGACTTATCTGAGTCAATTGACACTTTCCTGAAGCGTTTTGTTGTTTCAATTTTGATCTTGTCTTTGATGTCTAAATTACTCAAAGCTACAAAATTAGTACTCAATGCTCTAGCTAATAGTAAAAACAGGTTTAAATTCGTCGAAGAAAGAACTATTCCAATTCTCGATATATCATCGAAGATTTTAATAGTCGGTGCTGCGTTATACTTCTTGATTCTTTCCTGGGGAATTGATCCAACAGCTTGGTTAGCCTCTGCTGGTATCATTGGTATTGCCGTCGGTTTTGCGGCTAAGGATACTCTGGCTAATCTCTTTTCGGGCTTCTTTATTGTTGCTGACTCGCCCTATAAATTAGGAGACTACATCATTCTAGACGCCGCTGAACGGGGTAGAGTCACCCATGTGGGCATTCGTAGTACACGATTACTGACGCGTGATGATGTTGAGATTACTATTCCAAATTCAGTTATTGGTAACGCAAAAATTGTCAACGAAAGCGGAGGCCCTTGGGAAAAAACTCGTATTCGTGTTGATGTTGGTGTTTCATACGACTCCGATCTTGAATTTGTTCACGATGTATTGATGGAGCTAGTTGATGACCGAGATGATATTGCTAATAACCCTGCACCTAGAGTTCGTTATCGTGCTTTCGGTGCTTCAAGTATTGATCTTCAATTGATGGCTTGGATTAATTATCCTGAGCAGAAAGGTATGATTACGCATAAATTGATTATGGATATTCATAAAACCTTTAGAGAGAAGGGGATCGAGATTCCGTATTCAAAGCACGATTTGTATGTGAAGGAGTTTCCGATTGCTAAGGATTAGTCTTTTAGTTTTACTACTATTGTCTATTCATCTAGAGGCGAAAGAGGATTCTTATAAGTCCTGTGGGCTTAATGATAAAGCGAGAGAACTGGCTAAACTGATAGTAACCAATAAAGATCAAAAGCGTCCAATTTTACAATGTAGTGCATTATTAGCGGAGGTGGCTGATAAAAAAGCTAAGGAAATGGCTAAAGAAGGAAAAGTTTCACATGATGGTCCAGGTGGCACTCCCGATGTTCGGTTAATGCGAGCTGGCTATCCATTATCCTTGCCGAGGTCTGTAGTTGGTAATAATCATGTTGAATCGGTAATGGGTGGGGCAACATATGCTGAGGAAGTGCTGGATTATTTTGCGAACTCTTATGCCCACCGTATACATATATTTGGTGAGCATCCGTTTTATCTGGAGCAATTTGAGATTGGTGTAGGTCATGCTGAAGAGTGGTATAGTCCGCATATTGACTATTGGGTGGTATACATTGCAAAAGCAGAAAGACTAACCATTGAGTATGGTGATCGAGAGCCACTCAAAGAAACTAAATATCTTGGTGTATATAAAAAATAGTATCTATTTAGTAGTAAAAAAGGAGGTCAACGCCTCCTCTTTTACATTGTATAGACTTATGAATTCACTGACGCAAACAGATCGTGCTGATCTGCTGCTTCGATAGTCACCTCAACAAATTGTCCTTCTTTAAGATTTTCAAATCCTTCATCAATGATAACTTTTCCATCGATCTCTGGAGCATCGGCGCTCGAGCGTGCCAACGCACAATCTTCATATAGCTCGTCGACCAGAACCGTCATAATCTTTCCAACCTTTTGTTGTAGTTTCTTAGCACTAATGGCTTCCTGAACAGCCATGAAGCGAGCTAGGCGTTCTTCCTTAACCTTTTCAGGAACAGGAGCAGGTAATTCGTTAGCTGATGCCCCTTCCACTGGCGAGTATTTAAAACAACCAACACGATCCAATTGCGCAACTTCAAGGAAGTCTAATAACTCCTGGAACTCTTCCTCGGTTTCACCCGGGAAGCCCACAATGAAGGTACTACGAATGGTTATGTCAGGGCAAATATCACGCCACTTCTGAATTCTCTCCAATACATTATTAATATCGCCAGGACGTTTCATTAGTTTAAGAATTCTTGGGCTGGCATGTTGGAAAGGAATATCCAGATAAGGAAGAATTTTTCCTTCTGCCATCAATGGAATAATGTCATCGACATGTGGATAAGGGTAAACATAGTGCAAGCGCACCCAAACATTTTCTAATTGGCCCAGTGCTTCGCACATGTCTTTCATGCGTGTTTTGACCGGCTGACCTTGCCAAAAGTCCATGGCATACTTTTTGTCAACACCATAAGCGCTGGTGTCTTGAGATACTACCAATAACTCTTTAGTACCAGCTTTAACTAACCTTTCTGCCTCATCTAGTACTTGCCCGACTGGACGGCTAACTAACTTGCCACGCATTGATGGAATGATACAGAAGCTGCACTTGTGGTTACATCCTTCGGAAATCTTCAGATAAGCATAATGGCGAGGCGTTAACTTTATACCTTGTGGTGGTACCAGATCGACAAAAGGATCGTGCTCGCTTTTTGGTGGTAAGTGTTCGTGTACTGCAGTTAAAACCTGTTCGTATTGCGCTGGACCGCTGACACTCAATACGCCTGGGTGAATTTCGCGGATATCATTTTCTTGAGCTCCTAGGCAGCCAGTAACAATCACCTTGCCGTTTTCATTCAAGGCTTCACCAATAGCTTCTAATGACTCCTGTTTGGCGGCATCAATAAAACCACAGGTGTTGACCACGACAATATCGGCATCTTCATAGGTTGGAACAATATCATAACCTTCAGTTCTTAATTGGGTTAGGATTCGTTCTGAGTCGACCAAAGCCTTTGGACAGCCTAGGCTGATAAAGCCTACTTTGTTAGCGGTTTTATTGAGATGGGACTGGGTGTTAGAAACAGGGTTTGTAGCCATAACTGACAAAATGCTCGAATGAATGCTCAAAAAAGGGGCTGTATTCTATCGCAGCCCCTGAAATTGATACAAGTTATCAAATGATTATTTTGTCTAAAAAACAACCTTAGAATGGCTATAAGCTGCCAACTCATTGAGTTACTTTTTCAACTCATAACAAGGAGTATAACGCTCATAATCGAGTTTCATGCGTTTTTGTGCGACGAAAGCTTTTAATAATTCATCCAACTCTCGCATGATGTCTTTGTTACCATCTAATTGATAGGGGCCATGTTTCTTAACTTCAGCAATACCTTTTTCTTTGACATTGCCGGCAACGATACCTGAGAAGGCTTTGCGTAAATTGGCAGCCAACAGATGTAAGGGTTGTTCAGGATGGAGGTTCAGGCTAGCCATGTTCTGGTGGGTTGGGTCGAAGCTCTCCTGGAAGTCCCAGTCAATGTGTAATTGCCAGTTAAAGTGATAGGCATCCTGCACTTTCTTTCGGTACTCTCTTACTTCAGTAACACCAGCCTGTACGCTTCGTGCTACTTTGACAGGATCATCGACGATGATTTGATATTTGGCCTGAGCTTCTGACCCTAGTGTGTTGCCTATAAACCTGTCAATTTGGGTAAAGTAGTCTGCTGATTCAGCCGGCCCAGTAAAAATTAACGGGAAAGGGATGTGATGATTTTCAGGGTGAAGCAAGATTCCCAAAATATACAAAATCTCCTCGGCCGTTCCAACGCCACCTGGAAACACCACAAAACTATGACCCATACGCACGAATGTCTCAAGTCTCTTTTCAATATCGGGCATGATAATCAGTTCGTTGACGATAGGGTTTGGAGATTCCGCAGCTATGATCCCCGGCTCTGTAATACCTATGTATCGCCCTCGTGTGATCCGTTGTTTTGAATGCCCAACCAGAGCGCCCTTCATTGGGCCTTTCATTGCGCCAATACCACAACCTGTAA
The DNA here is from genome assembly GCF_000024085.1 of Kangiella koreensis DSM 16069. Taxonomy (NCBI): domain Bacteria; kingdom Pseudomonadati; phylum Pseudomonadota; class Gammaproteobacteria; order Kangiellales; family Kangiellaceae; genus Kangiella; species Kangiella koreensis. Next base: position 1,141,375 of record NC_013166.1, read on the forward strand.
TAATGTTCTGCTCTCGCAAGCCAAGTCGATAACCAACCTCTTTGGTGTACTCATACTCATGGTGGGGGATAGCGTGACCTCCCCAGCAAACCACCATATTTGGATCTATACCTGGTTTTAATGCTTTTGCGTTACGCAAAATATGAAAGATTGCATTAGTACAGCCAGAGCTTGAGTTAAAGTCGATTCGCGAATTATTCTCCAGTTCCTGCTTTAAAAAGACAATATCTCTAAGGACACTAAAAACCTGTTCTTTCAATCCTTGAATCATTACTCCATCAACAAAAGCACCAGATGGTGCATTTTTAATTTTTAACTTAACGCCCTTATTGAGTTGCATGACTTCAATATTGAAGTGATCAAGTTGTTCTTGAATAACGCTAATATCGTCAGTGATATTGGTGCTATTAAGGACTGCTAGGGTGCATTTCTTAAAGAGTTCGTAATCGTTGCCTGTGGTGTGTTCACTGAGTCTTTGAATTTCGTCATTAGTTAATAATTCTAGTCCTGACTCTGCGGTAATTTCAGTGTCTATATATTGTGATTGTGCGATTTGATTCATAAGCTTGATGGTTGACCTGAACGGTTGATTATTGCGCTAATCTAAAATTTTTTTAATAGACTTCAGCATACAATAAGTCGTTGCAAGATAGAAATAGCAAATAATGAATAGTGATTTAATTGTCGCACTTTTGGATAATTGAGTCTGTAGCATCATGTATTGTTACACGCCCACTCTTGCTAATGGAAAGCGCTCTGTGCAGTGATTGATGCCGATTATGGCAAAGATAAAGTGTTCCATTTTGATGATTGGTAAAACCATTAGGCTGAAGTTGCAAATAGGCCTTTCTTTGAAAAGAGGACCATAGTATCTGCTCATAGTTTCCGTCTAAGTGATGAGTATGGATAAGCTCTGGCTTTTTAGACCTTTCAAGCGTGAAAACATTGAGCCTAGTCCAGTCCCTTTGACAATCAATATCATTTTGTTCAGGTTTTATAGGGATATTTTCTAGACCACAAATACGGATGGGACTGTTATTTGAAATTGCATGGTTGCGGGCAGTTTCTATAATACTTTTAACTTTCAATAAATCTGAACTTACTTTCTGCTTTTCTATAAACTTGAGCATAGAAGGAGCTGCTATGAAACTAACGAGGGTAGCGATTGAAAGAGTGACTATGAGTTCTATTAAAGTTAGTCCTTTAACTTTGATAGGCATTTTGTAGGTTCCTGCTAAAATTAAGGATGCCTATATTAATTTTATGGGAACTGTGTGACCAGATTTTATGGCTTTGAATGCTGTGCGACTTTTCTCAAGTGGCTGTCCGAAATTGTCACTCAATCCCTAGCTTCTTCATCTTATAACGAATGGTTCTAAAGCTGATGCCCAGGAGTTTAGCTGCTTCTGTGCGGTTCCATCTGGTTTCATTCAGTGCTTTTTCGATCTCAGCTTTTTCAACTTTTTCAATAAATTGATCAAGAGGGAGGTTGCCACGCGTAAATCCTTTATCAGAGGATTGCGGTTGTAGTTTTTTGGCATCTAGATCCTCGCTCTGAGCAAGCAATAAATCTGATTCCTCAATAGTGTCGCTTTCAGCTAAGGCGCAGGCTTTTTCAAGAATGTTCTCAAGTTCACGGTAATTAAATGGAAATTCGTAATTATGCAGCGTTTGTCTTGCTTTCGGGCTCAGTTCCTTGTTCTCAGCTAACTCTTCCAGATAACTGTCTATAAGGGTATCCAAATCTGATAAGCGTTGAGTAATTGATGGGATTTTAAGCTGAATGACATTTAACCTGAAGTAGAGGTCATCTCGTAATTGTTGAGAGTGCACATAGTCGATAAGGGGTTTTTCTGTGCAGACGATGATACGAAGATCTAATGATTCGTCGCTTTGCTCAGACTCTATGGGGAATTTTTTTTGCTCAATAGCATGCAATAATTTCTTTTGAGTAATGATTGACAGAGTATGGATATTGCTAAGTATTAAAGTGCTGTTGTTGGCTTGATATAATAAGCATTCGTTATCATTATTTTTGCTAAAAAGCATATGTTCAAGTTCTTCGGGGCTTTGGCTGGAGCAATCTAAAAACACTTCAGCTTGATCCGAGCGTGAACTTTGTTCATGTAAAATTTGTGCTAATCGTTCTTTTTCTGTGCCTCTTTCACCCTCTATTACTATCGGTGCTTGAGAGCCACGTATCTTGACCATTTTCTCACGAAGCTTGTCGATCACTTCACTACTACCTGCCAAGAATGTAAAAGGTGCTTGTGGCTCAACTTGTTTGCCCCCCACGTATTTAAAGGCATGCTTGAGTAGTTGCCGTAAGTGCGCAAGGTCAATTGGTTTAGCCAGAAAATCAAAGGCACCCAACTTCATTGCTTCGATTGCGTTGTCTGTACTACCGAAGGCTGTGATAACTGCGATCGGCATGTGAGGGTATTGTTTTCGAACATACTTCACAAAGTCGAGGCCATTACCATCAGGTAGCTTCAGATCAGTTAAACAAAAGTGGAATTTTTCTTCTGTTAGCTGTTTCTTGGCATCGGTCAGATCTTTACTGCTTGAAACATCTAGGCCCATCTGAATTAAGGTCATGGTGAGCAGGTGTCTGATATCCGCTTCATCATCAATAACAAGGATTCTGGGTTTGTTGTCGCTCATAATGCTTTTTATATTCCTTGTACTATCGTCTACGATCTTCATGGAGCCGGGTGTCTGCTGCCTGTGAAGACTCTTCATCTTCGAGCTCAGCTAACTGTTCAGCGAGTTCGGAATCTATCGAAAAACTTGTGGTGTCAAAGCTAATCCTGAAGCATGCTCCACCAAAAGCCACAGGAATGCAGTCCAGTCTAGCTTGGTTGGCATCGCAAAGTTCTTTTGAAATATATAAGCCCAAACCCGTTCCATTATGGTTGGTGGTATAGAAAGGCTCAAAAATTTTATCTTTTTCTTCCAGTGATACGCCAGAACCTTCATCAATCACATCAAGAAATAAGTCTCCGCTTAAAGGGTCACGCCCAGCGGTAAGGTGCAACTGGTATTTATTCGTGTTGAGGAAACTATATTTCAGAGCATTATCGAAAAGATTAGATAAAACCTGTTTTAACTGCGACTGGTCAAAGGCCACTTTTAATCCCGGCGCCACACCTTCGGTTGTTATGACTGCTTTTTCTTGTAGTCCTTGCTGATACTCATTAATAAAGCTTGGCAGGAAGCGATCCAATAGCAACACTTGGCGTTCGGGTGGTTTGCGTTTGGAAACTTTCTGAATGTTATCAATGATTTCATTAATACGTTTTGATTGACGCTCAATAATCTCCATCAGTTGTTGATCTTGCTCGTTCTCACTTGCACTTTCTAAAAGTAACTGAATGGATTGGTTTATCGCGCTGAGTGGATTACGTATTTCGTGTGCAATACTGGCGGTCAATTGGCCTAGTGAAGCGAGTTTTAACTGTTGTGCTTTTTTGATCACATCAGAGTAATTATCCAGCAAAATCAGTGTCATATTGTTAGCATTTAACGAAACAAAGCGAGGTAGGAGCTGTGGCCCTGTATTGGTAGCTCTGAAAGGTAGTCCCTCATGTGATGAGCGGAATGCGCGTTTTAACTGATAATCCAGGTCATCAGTAATGGCCGCCAGCGGCTTGCCAATTGGAGTGTCGGGTAAACCTAACCCATACCAAGCCGTTTGATTGATATGTCGAATTCGGTGTTGCTCGTCAACCACGATGATGCCCCGATTCATTTTTTCGATGATTTGACTGTTAAGCCGGTGCATGTGTGCAATTGAGCGCTGCTGTTCAGCGGTTTCTTCTTCATAATAGGTCAGGCGTCTGGCAAGAATATTCCCCAACAGGGTCACGACCAGGATTCCAGCTATTTGTAGACTGACCTCGGAGTAGAATGTTTGGTCAAACGAGCCTTCACGAAAACGGTAGATAAGAACTAAGCCAATACTGACAAAGATACCATAAAGCATTCCAAGCCGATTTCGAACAAGAAGCAGGGCAAAAATGGCGACTAAAGCCATCAGTACAATGTAGCCTGCACTGTCTGTTTGTCCTGCATAGGCAAGCAAACTAAGAAGTAATATATCGGTAAAGGGTTGAGTGTAAGCCTGAATATGAAACTGGTGTTCAACAAAGGACAAGAATAGTAATAGGCTAGCTAGAATGACGTAACTGATGGCTGCAGTAGTGTAAAGGTCTTGATCATATAAGCCGGACTGCGACTTGGCGATGAAAGGCAGTAAAAAGAGTAGTAATGCAATAATCAATCTCGCTACAGAATAATAGCGTAAAAATTGCCATCCGAAATCTATTTTTTTATTGTTATCAAACACTAAGCGTCCTGAACTATTGATGTGTGTCACTTAGATTAGGTTGAGTTTGCATTGATTTCAAGCATTCGCTGCATAACTCATTGAAAAAAATTGAAATTGTTGGAAAATATAGGGCAAATTATAACTTGAGCCTGGCGATGCGAATTGCAATTGCACAAAATAACTATACCGTTGGTGATATTCAGCGGAATCTTGAGCTTATCAAGTCATCGGTTAAACAAGCAGAATTAGATAATGCCGATATTGTGGTTTTCTCAGAACTCTCCCTATGCGGCTACCCCCCTGAAGATCTCCTGTTGCGGCCTGACCTCTATACGATCATAGATAATGCCGTTGAGGATTTACTTGCTCTTGATTCGCAAGTGGCTATGGTCATAGGACATCCAATCAAAGAAGCTGAAGGGCTCTTTAATGTTGCAACCGTGATTCATCGCGGGCAGTTGTTGGTTCAATACAAAAAACAATTGTTGCCGAATTACTCCGTTTTTGATGAAAAACGCTATTTTGAATCAGGCTCTGAAGATTGTGTGTTTGAATTTAAAGGCCTTAAGTTAGGTTTGTTGGTGTGTGAGGACCTTTGGTATCCAGAGCCAACCGCTCGAGTAAAAGCTCTTGGTGCGGACATCTTATTAAGTCCGAATGCATCACCTTATTGCTATGGAAAAGGAACCTTACGCAGTGCTGAGATGGGTTCTCGAGCTCGTGAAAACGAACTGCCCATTGTTTATGTCAATCAAATTGGCGGTCAGGATGAGTTGATCTTTGATGGTTGCTCGGCTGTGTACAATGAAGAAGGGCAACGTATTTTCCAAATGGCGGAAATGGCGGAAGATTTTGCCTATATCGATTTTGATCCCAAAACAGGCGCTATCAAGCCGAGCAAGCCCTATCTCAATCAGTTTCATGGTGAAGAAGAAATCTGGCAGGCACTGGTACTAGGCGTGCGAGATTATGCTCATAAGAATGGTTTCAAAGGGGCACTGCTAGGTTTATCCGGTGGAATTGATTCAGCTGTGACATTGGCGGTTGCAGTGGATGCATTGGGTAAAGAGAATGTTAACGCTGTCATGATGCCATTTCGCTATACCGCCAGCATGAGTATCGAAGATGCTGAGGAGGAGGCTAAGGCACTAGGAATTGAGTTCGATGTGATATCTATTGAACCAATGTACGAAGCATTTATGAGTCAGCTTTCGCATCAATTTAAAGATACTGAAGCTGACTTAACAGAGCAGAATATTCAAGCACGTTGTCGTGGTACTTTGCTGATGGCACTGTCCAATAAGTTTGGTCGACTGGTACTGACTACGGGTAATAAATCGGAAGTGGCTGTCGGGTACTGTACTTTATACGGTGATATGGCTGGAGGACTGGATGTGCTGAAAGACGTGTCAAAAACTATGGTTTATCGTCTGGCTCGATATAGAAATACGGTCTCACAAGTGATTCCTGAGCGAGTTATCACGCGTCCACCCTCGGCCGAGTTGGCACCTGACCAAAAGGATGAAGACAATTTACCACCGTATGATATCCTTGACGCCATATTGGAAGCTTATGTCGAACAAGATAAAAGTCTCGATGATATTATTGCGTTGGGTCACGATGAGGAGGTTGTTCGTAGAGTGATTCGATTGGTTGATATCAATGAACATAAGCGTCGCCAAGCTCCTCCTGGGATTCGAATTACCCAGAGAGCGTTTGGTCGTGATCGTCGTTATCCCATAACCTCAGGGTTTGGGCGACAATTTAAATCTTGATTGATTAAGGTTTTATAAAGGATAAACAAATGAAGAAAATAGAAGCCATCATCAAACCATTCAAACTTGATGATATTCGTGAAGCTTTAACCGACTTGGGAGTTAACGGAATGACGGTTACCGAAGTGAAAGGCTTTGGTCGTCAAAAAGGTCACACGGAATTATATCGCGGTGCTGAATATATGGTGGATTTTCTACCAAAAGCAAAAATTGAAGTGGTTATTAATGATGAGCTGGTTGATAAATGTGTGGAAACTATCATCGAAGTGGCGCGTACGGGTAAAATTGGTGATGGCAAAATCTTTGTGACTAATGTTGAGCGTACAGTACGTATTCGTACGGGTGAAGAAGGCGAGGACGCTATATAAGGGCTTTTAATATGACTTAAAGTTATCACCTGGTTTATTAGTAAAAAGACGGGCTCTTATTGAGCCCGTCTTTGATTTTAGAATTCAGCCAGTTTGTAATCAGGATAATTCAATAATAGTACTTTGCGATATTCTTCAGAAATCTCAGGCAACTCAAGTATTTTGTAGGAATTGATTAATATTTCAAGTGCGCTCGGAACCGCAGGTGTCTTTGGGAAGTTTTCAACAATGTATTTGGCTCGATTGGCTGCGCCAATATAGCTGTCTCTTTGCATATAGTACCGAGCAACATGTAATTCGTAATCAGCTAAAAGGTTGCGGATTTGAATCATGCGCTTTCTTGCATCTGGTGCGTATTCACTTTCAGGGTACACTTCAACCAGAGCTTTAAAGTTGTCAAACGCAGCTTTAATATTGCTAGTGTCACGTTTTTCAATGTCAGCAGAAAAAACTTCTTTGAATGTGCCGACTTCCTGTTCATAGTGCATAACACCTTTCATGTAGTATACATAATCAGCATTTTCATGTTGGGGATGTTGGCGCAAAAAGCGATCAGCAAGGGCTTGGCCCGACTCATAATCTGCTCTTTTGAAGTATGCGTAGATCAGTTCAAGTTTTGCTTGTTCAGAAATTCTACCAAAAGGGTAGCGGGTGTCGATTTCTTCTAAAAGCTCAGTTGCTCTGACGTAGTTCCCATTTCTCATTGACCGTTTTGCGCCGTCAAATAACTCTTGCGCCGCCATTGATTCAACTTTGGTTTTGTTTAAGTCAGGTTCTTTAGGAGTGCTGGAACAACCAGCAAATGAAAATACCAATAGCGCGAGGACGATAATACTGTGTTTTTGCATATTTAATTCTTTCTGTTTGTGTTCAGCCTGATACAATGTGGCTCATTCTAACTGACCATCAGTTATAGGCCAATCTTTTTACGTGATTTTACAATGACCACCCAATCTATTGCACTCAGACATATATTCGACGAAAAAGTTTACGGAAAAAGACTGGATGCTGCTTTATCTCAGCAATTTAGTGAATATTCCCGCTCTCGAATACAAGAATGGATCCAAAATGGCTTCGTTAAAGTTAATGACGAAGTGATAACCTCCAACAAATATAAAATGGCGGGTTTCGAAGATATCGAAATTAATGCCGAGATCGAAGTTGCAGGCGAATGGAAGCCTGAAGCAATTGATCTTGATATTGTTTATGAGGATGACGCTCTATTAGTCATCAATAAGCCTGCAGGCCTTGTGGTTCATCCTGGTGCCGGAAATCAGGATGGTACTATGGTCAATGCTTTGCTGCATCATTGTCCAGACCTTGCCAACTTACCCAGAGCTGGAATTATTCATCGGATTGACAAAGAAACGACGGGTTTGCTGGTAGTGGCTAAAACTATTGCAGCTCATACCAGTCTGGTTGAACAGCTACAAAATCGTGCTTTCACCCGTGAATATGATGCAGTGGTCAATCGTGTCATGGTCTCCGGCGGGACAATTGATAAGCCGATTGGCCGTCACCCTACCAAGCGCACCTCAATGGCGGTTGTTGCCGATGGCAAGAGAGCCATCACTCATTATCGAGTGGTGGAAAAGTTCTTGGACCATACTCACTTAAAGCTTCGACTTGAAACGGGCCGTACTCACCAGATTCGTGTGCATATGGCTTATTTGAAGTTCCCACTAATTGGCGATCCTTTATACAGCGGTCGTTATCGAGTGCCAACGCGTATCACACCAGAATTGCGTAATACCGTGGATAACTTTAAGCGTCAGGCGTTGCATGCCAGTTTGCTGGGACTACAACACCCTGAAACAGACGAATATATTGAATGGCGCGCACCAATGCCGCAAGACATGGCTCGACTGCTTGATGATCTACGTGTGAACAGAGATACTTTCGAAGCAGAAGAATGATCGAGTTCATCAGGCCAAACTGGCCGGCGCCAAGTCATATCAAAGCCCTGTCAACCACGCGTACAGGCGGTGTAAGTGAGGTTCCCTTTGATAGTTTGAATCTTGGGCTGCATGTTGGTGATGATAAATCGAAGGTATTTGTTAACCGAAAGCAGTTGCAGAGCGCGTCTGAACACCCTCCGGTACAATGGCTGAATCAGGTTCACAGCAACAGAGTTGTGGAATACTCGGGTGTAGATACTTTGCTGGATGCTGATGCCATCACAACACAAAAGCCAGCAGCAGCTTGTGCTGTGATGACAGCCGATTGTTTGCCAGTCCTCTTTACCAACAGCAGGGGAAACTGGGTTGCAGCTGCTCATGCCGGCTGGCGTGGTTTGGCTGATGGGATTCTTTTAAATACCGTCAGTCAATACGCCCAAGCTGAGTCATTGATGGCATGGATTGGCCCAGCCATTAGTCAGGATTGCTTTGAGGTGGGTGATGAGGTTAGACAAGCCTTTATTGATCTGAATGATGGTAATCAAGCCCAGTTTGTGCAAAATAGCCGAGGACGTTGGCAGGCAGACTTGGTGGGCTTGGCGAAAAGGCAGTTAGAAAACCTGGGTGTGGATGTTTACTTAAGTCAGCTGTGCACTTTTAAAAACGAACATCAATTTTATTCGTACCGCAGAGATGGTCAAACTGGGCGAATGGCCAGCATGATTTGGATAGCAGAATAATTGAGAGATAGGTTAGTGAGAAGAGAATGACGACATTTTGGTGGATAATGCTGGCTGTGGTATTAATGGTAGCTTTTGTTGTCATTAAACTAATCAAAGGGGCCAAAAAGTATAATCACATTGACTGGGGTTCGCCATTCTTAAACCTTATTGATGGTTTAAGCCGATATTACTGTATGCGTTTCCATCGTTTGGATTTTGAGCGTTTTTCCTTGCCGACTGAAGGCGGCGCGATTCTAATTTCAAATCATATTTCCGGTCTTGACCCTCTTTTATTGATTGCCGCCAGTAACCGCCCGATTCGTTTCATGATCGCCACTGAAGAATATAATCGCTTTGGCTTAACCTGGCTGTTTAAGCGTGCAGGATGTATTCCGGTCAATCGTAGTGGCCGTGCTGATATTGCTTTTCGTCAAGCTCGAAGGGCGTTAGATCAGGGTGAAATTATAGCGCTGTTTCCACATGGAAAAATCCATCTCGATCATGAAGAACCTTACCGCGTTAAACCTGGTATCAGAAAGCTAGCAGAATTAAGCAAGCATTCTATTTTTGTCTGTCGTATTGTTGGGGTTCGTGGGCAGGGGAGCGTTTTTACTTCATTGCTGCTTCGTTCTCAATCAAAAATCATTCAATTTCCTACGATTAATCACCATTACTTCAGTCACAATGATAGCTTGCACCATTTGGGCGAGGTTCTTCTGGGCCATCGAAATCCATTCTCAACAGATGTTAGCTATAAGCATGACCATACAGAATCATCAACTTCCGGCTAGTCAGCTCTCAACCTCAGTACTTTTTACATTTCACTTTCTCTTTTCTTATAAAAAACTGATTAAAGTCAATTCATTAGACTAATTATTAAACAAAATGCTCTATAAGCTCTTGAAAATGGTCTAAAAACCCACATTTTGTAAAGCATATAGAGTTTTATTTTGAGTTTGCGTACTTAATGTGACAATGACTCCAGAGAGGTTTTTGCATGAGAATGGATAAATTTACCAGTAAGTTTCAATCAGCTTTAGCCGACGCACAGTCGCTGGCGCTGGGTAAGGATCACCAATACATTGAGCCGCTACATTTGATGTTGGCCATGCTCCAGCAGCAGGGCAACAGTGTTGCGGCCATTCTGAATCAGATTGGCGCCCCAGCCGGGCAGCTGATGAATGCCATGGATTCTGAATTGGCAAAACTGCCACAAGTCAGCGGTACCGGTGGTGAAGTTCATATTTCTCCCGACTTAGGTAAGTTGCTTAACGTTTGTGACAAGATTTCACAACAACGCCAAGATCAATACATTTCATCTGAACTCTTTTTATTGGCTGCTCTTGAAGATAAAGGCGCTTTAGGTAAATTACTTAAGGCACAAGGTGTCACGTCTAAGATGGTGGAAGATGCAATTGCCCAGATCCGCGGGGGGCAAAACGTCAATGATCCGAATGCAGAAGATAATCGCCAAGCCTTGGAAAAATACACCATTGATCTGAACGCTCGTGCTGAAAGTGGCAAGCTGGATCCGGTCATTGGTCGCGACGATGAGATCCGTCGCTGTATTCAGGTCCTACAGCGTCGGAGCAAAAATAATCCGGTACTAATTGGTGCGCCCGGTGTCGGTAAAACCGCTATTGTCGAAGGATTGGCGCAGCGAATCGTTAACGGTGAAGTACCTGAAGGGCTGAAAAACAAACGTGTTTTGTCGTTAGATATGGGCTCCTTGATTGCCGGCGCAAAATTTCGCGGTGAATTCGAAGAGCGCCTGAAAGCTGTTCTTAATGATTTGGCCAAAGAAGAAGGGCGAGTCATTCTGTTCATTGATGAACTGCATACCATGGTTGGTGCCGGTAAGGCAGAAGGCGCTATGGATGCGGGTAATATGCTCAAGCCAGCACTGGCCCGTGGTGAACTACACTGTGTAGGCGCTACCACTTTGGATGAGTATCGCCAGTATGTTGAAAAGGATGCGGCACTGGAACGTCGCTTCCAGAAAGTGTTGGTGGATGAGCCTTCCACCGAAGACACTATTGCCATTTTGCGCGGTTTAAAAGAGCGTTACGAAGTGCATCATGGGGTTGAAATTACCGATCCTGCGATTGTTGCCGCGACGACTTTATCCCAACGTTACATTACTGATCGTCAATTACCGGATAAGGCAATTGATTTGGTTGATGAAGCGGCGAGTCGAATTCGTATGGAAATAGACTCAAAGCCTGAGGTAATGGATAAGCTTGAACGTCGTCTGATTCAGTTAAAAATTCAACGTGAAGCTTTAAAGAAAGAAGAGGACGAAAGTTCTAAGAAACGTCTATTGGATTTAGAGCAACAAATTGCTGAGCTGGAGAAAGAGTTTGCTGAACTTGACGAGATTTGGTCATCCGAAAAAGCTTCAGTACACGGCGCGCAAAACATCAAGGCTGACCTAGATAAAGCTCGTGTGGAGCTTGAGGCTGCTCAGCGCGCTGGCGACTTAACTCGTATGTCAGAGTTGCAATATGGCACTATCCCTGAGCTTGAAGCAAAACTGGCTAAAGTTTCAGAGCAGGATACGGTTGAGATGCAGTTGTTGCGCAATAAAGTGACTGACGTTGAAATTGCTGAAGTTGTCTCTAAGTGGACCGGAATTCCAGTATCCAAAATGCTCGAAGGCGAACGGGAAAAGTTATTACGCATGGAAGATGTCTTGCATAACAATGTGATTGGGCAGGATGAGGCGGTTACGGCTGTATCAAATGCCATTCGTCGTTCTCGTGCTGGCTTATCAGATCCTAATCGTCCCAATGGCTCCTTTCTGTTCCTTGGACCAACGGGTGTTGGTAAAACAGAGCTGTGTAAAACGCTGGCCAAGTTCCTATTTGACAGCGAAGACAATATGGTGCGTATCGACATGTCTGAGTTTATGGAAAAGCATGCGGTTGCTCGCTTAATCGGTGCACCTCCCGGCTACGTGGGCTATGAGCAGGGCGGTTATCTGACCGAAGCAGTTCGCCGCAAACCTTATTCTGTGATTCTGTTTGATGAGGTTGAGAAAGCGCATCCCGATGTATTCAATGTCTTGCTGCAAGTGCTGGAGGATGGGCGTTTAACGGATAGTCAGGGGCGCACGGTAGACTTTAAAAATACCGTCATTGTTATGACTTCGAATATGGGCTCAGATTTGATCCAGGCGCATAGTGCCAACACTGAAGGTGGTGACAAAGACTATGAGGACATGAAGTCGATGCTGATGGATGTTATTGGCAAGCACTTCCGTCCAGAGTTTATCAATAGGATTGATGAAATTGTGGTATTCCACCCATTGGCCAAAGAGCAAATCAAGTCGATTGCCGCAATTCAGATGGAGCGTTTGCTACAAAGGCTGCGCGAGCAAGGTTTTGAGGTTAAGGTTACTGATGGTTTACTTGAACTGCTTTCTGAGTCAGGATTTGACCCAGTGTTCGGAGCCCGTCCGTTAAAACGTGCGATTCAACATAAGGTTGAAGATCCATTAGCTCAAGCCATATTGGCGGGCACAGTGGATGTGGGTAAAACGCTAACACTGGATGTTGAGGGCGATAAGCTGTCTATAAAGCAATAACTTATCAGCAACAAAAAAGCTCTGGAGCCTTAACACTCTAGAGCTTTTTTTATTAACGCTGAGTTTTAGCCAGGTCGCCCGTCAATTCGAGGCTTGGTTAATACAGGCCAATAGAAGATCACGAATAGCCCGTAAGCAAGAATCCACAAAACACCACTGACCTGGTAGCTATCAGCTAAATAGGCTGGTGCAACCAAAGCGGTAAAGCCGCGAATAACCCCAGCCAAAAGCACCATAACAAAGGCTACCGTCATCCATTTACTCGGTTGTAATGGCCGCCCTGAGTGTCCCAATGAAACTCGAGCAATCATGCCCAAAACTACTGAGCCTAGTGCTCCGGCAGTTAAAAAGTGTGAGGCATTTGAATAGGTTGTAGTCTGCTCCAATAGGGCGCTGGCGAATACTAGCAAGCCCACAGGAATAAACCAGTAGCCAAGATGCAATATCCATAGTAGTGGTACCTTCAACGCTGGAACGGTTTTCCAGCGTAAAATTCGCACTATGTTCGCAACTGCCGCCAGAATCATCAGGGCCGCAACAATCATATTCATGCTTTCGCCTCTTGGTAATAATAACCAGGCAAAAGTAGCCAGCCAGATAGAGCCTAAACAAACCCATTCGAGTGCAAGAATCGGCATAGGTTTATCAGTATTGGTAGCTCTTGAAGTGAAGAACGGGATGACTCGGCCACCCATGACGGTGATCAATGATGTGATAGCCAGCACTGCAGTAATGAAAATACGTTCTGCGGACAACCAGTCATCAGTATAGGCTGCGTAATAGCTAAGCGCATTTAGAATAGTAAACAGTAACATTAAAGGAACAAAGAACAGATTACGCCATTGTTTCACCTGTATTACTGGGAGTGCCAAAAAGATGGCGACCAGTGGAAGCCAGGAAACATCTAAAGCAATCACCAGCCAGTTTTTCTCTCCCAGAAAGGGCAGTAAAACTCTGGGTAAAAACCATAGAGTCGATGCTATTGCGAGTGGCCAACCACGAACTCCGGGAATACCGGTCCAGTTTTGCATGGCGGTTAATACAAATCCCGCAATGATGGCCAGCGTAAACCCAAACAACATTTCATGGGCGTGCCACCAGATCGAATTGTCGATACCAGGTAGCAAGTTATGACCGGCTAAAAATGTCAGCCAGAGAACCATTGATAATGTGGCAACTAAGGCACCGCCCAGGAAAAAAACTCTAAAGCCCAATCGAAACAATGGCCAGATAGCATTCTCTTTTTTTGAGTCTAAGATTTGCATGGTTTTCTCAGTACAAGTTTATTAAAAGTATGGAGACATTATAAAATAAAGATGCATTAAAAATACATCTTTATTTGGTTAAAAATTATCTACCTTGTAGCAGCATAATAGATACAATGAAAAAAAATTAATAAATCCATAAATATGCACATTCGTTACATTCTCTGGCTGTTATTTATTGGGGTGCAAGTCGCAATAGGTATCATTATTTACGCTCAATCCGGCGAAGACGTGGCGGGCTTCGTATGGTTCGCTCGGCAGTTTCCGAGCTTATCCGCTTGGCTATTTGAGTTGATCAGTCATTTTCCACTATTGTATCGAGAAGGGTGGATAGCCAACCATCTTCCCGACATATTATGGTCAAGTGCCTGCGCCTCATTTTTAGTAGGCTTATGGGTGACCCAGTTAACACTTTCAAAATTATTGCCACTTGGTATGGGCTGTGCTATTTTTTATGAAACGCTTCAGGGGCTTGGATTCGCGGGCGGTACGTTTGACTGGCTTGATTGGATATATTCGTTGTGCGCTGGGGTTTTAAGCACACTGTTAACGTACCTGCTACTCAATAAATCGACAATTAACGATACATAGCTTGTCTGAATATCTAATCGCTTGTGACATTAAGGGAAGGTAATGAAAAAACAATTGCTAGTAGGGAGCTGCGCGGGGTTCATATTACTCACGTCTGGGTGTATGCCTGTGTATACAGCTGCAACTACGCCTCAAAAAACCGAATATAAAGGCGTTCATCCACTTATCTTGACAGAGCAGAAACCAGCAGACAGTGCAGCCTACCTGACCATTAATGGTTCCTACTACCAACTTCCGGAAGAATGTCTGTTAACTCGCTCTTATGGAGACTTGGCGGAATCTCGTAACTTCGGTGATGATGCAGAGAGTCGTCAGTTTGGTGATGATGCGGAATCGCGTAATTATGGCGATATGGCCGATAATCGGAAATTTGGTGACGATGCTGAGTCACGTAATTTCGGTGATGATGCTGAGAGTCGCCAGTTTGGAGATGATGCGGAATCGCGTAATTATGGCGATATGGCTGATAATCGGAAATTTGGTGACGATGCTGAGTCACGTAATTTCGGTGATGATGCTGAGAGTCGCCAGTTTGGAGATGATGCGGAATCGCGTAATTATGGCGATATGGCCGATAATCGGAAATTTGGTGACGATGCTGAGTCTCGTAATTTCGGTGATGATGCAGAGAGTCGTCAGTTTGGTGAGTTAGCTACTCAATTTCGTTGTTTAAAAATTCAAAATATAAAAAGTGTGGTTGTGTCTGGCTTTATCGGTCAGGAAACCATTTTGGTGAACAACGGAACCAGCTTTGCGGGTTACGAAAGAGACGGCAAAACAATTTTATTAAAATTCTAAAGAGGAGTGAGTCATGAAAATTTGGGCAAAGACTATGACAAGTGTAGGTGCCTTAGCAGTTATGCTATTACTTGCCATGGGTTCAGAAGATCCGCCTGCGCGTTTGATGGATCAAACAAATAAATCGAAAGTACCAATCCAGTATGGCGTTGTGCAAGAAGGTATGCGAATTGTTGCAGAAGACGGCTCTTTCGAACTGAAGGGCGGACAGCGATTTACTTCACCTTTCCAGTCCGATTTGTGGGGCTATGGCTGTAATAACTTTAGTAATAAAGACGTGTTAACTAAAGCTAACGATGTTCTTCTCTGCGGCGCTAAAAAAGTTAAAGTTTACTATGGCAATAACCCAGAGCCTTTGTACGGGGTACTAGCTTTAAATCAAGCTATCCAGGCAGCACATGGCCCGGCCTCTCGTTCATATATGATTAAGATTGCAGAAGATAAAATCCAGCATGCCCGTGCAGGTAATACATCGGTTTCTTTTGAATATATGAATTGGACAGAATCAAAACGCTGGTCACATACTTACAGACAGCAAACGAATGAAAAAACTTGGTATAGTTGGATTCTTTGGGTTTCAGCCTATCCCATGTGATTTTTGTAACCTAATAAAAAAGCCCTCATACTTGAGGGCTTTTTTATTGATCAGTTAAGAGGTTAAAGCAAAATTGGCAATTACTTTTCACAGTACTTTTTGACATTCTCACGAGCCTGCTTTAATCGCTCTGCACGCTCAGTATCAGTTAACATTCTGCGTTCACCATTTTCTTCAATTTGTATACGAGTTCTATTTTCCAAAACTTCCAAGTTGTTTTTTGCAATGGTGCAGTTTTTACGTGCTATCTCTTTATTCTGTTGTTCAATGTTTTTCTTCTGAGCTTCTTGCTTGGCAATGACTTCGTCTTGCGCATCAGTCATATTGCTTGACTCCTGGCTTTGCTCATTTCCTAGTTCAGTTACGGGCTTTGAATCACTGACGCGTTGATTGATTGTTTCATAACTAACGCCGTGAGGTGGCTTGGTTTGGGTATATTTAATGTTTCCCTTATCATCCTTCCACTTATATATAGGCTGAGCTGCGCTGACTATTGTAGCAGTCCCCAGCCCGAAAATGGTGGCCAAAATAATGAGTTTGATATTTACCATAACTTTCCGTTCTCTCGATTGTTTGGTTAATAAGGGTTGAATCATAAGAGATTCGACTCAAGCACCTTCTTCAATAAGCTCTAATTTATTCGTTTTGGCAAAATCTAGCAACTGTTTGAATAGATTGGGGTGTTCTAATGATAACTGGTTTGAAATTATGACACACTTTACACCCTCTATGACGGCGGGCCTTAAGAGGGGAGAGTAAACCATTCTTCGGTTGCGGAAAGTACATAAGTTTCCGCACATGCGCTCTGCCCAGTCACTGGGTCTGAAGGTTTCACCAGTATCTGTTTTGCCTTTAATAATAAAGCGCTTGCTGGTTTGCGTTTCGCTCATGTTTGGCTTTTACTTGATAAGTTGCGCGTATATTGACAGAATCCTCGTCGCTGTCAATATACCCATATGCGTACAATGGGTTTGAAGCTATAAAGTAACACTCTATAAAACACTTCTCCAGCTGTTCTTGAGTGTGTTAATGTAATTACATCAATGATTTAGATTCATCAGGTAACAATTTTAATGAAAGCCAATAAGCAAGTAGCACAAAAACGCGGAATTTACCTTCTCCCTAATTTATTGACGACGGCAGGCCTGTTTGCGGGTTTTTATGCCGTTGTGGCATCAATGCAAGGTGCCTTTGTAAGTGCTGCAATCGCCATCTTTATAGCTATGATCATGGATGGTCTGGATGGTCGAATTGCTCGTATGACAAACACCCAAAGTGACTTTGGTGCTGAGTATGACTCAATGGCGGACATGATTTCTTTTGGTATAGCCCCAGCCCTCGTTATTTACAATTGGGCTTTGTACGATACTGGGAAGATCGGTTGGTTAGCTGCTTTTGTCTATGTTGTTGGTGCGGCTTTACGCCTGGCCCGCTTTAATACTCAGGTGGGGACTGCTGATAAGCGATATTTTCAAGGTTTAGCTAGCCCATCGGCAGCCGCGATTATTGCTGGTTTGGTCTGGCTTGGTGCAGAGTATCAGTGGGACTCAAAGCCTTGGGGCATTTACATTGCCGTAATGACAATGGTTGCTGGCTTGTTGATGGTGAGTAATTTCCGATACTCAAGCTTTAAAGAAGTAGACTGGAAAGGCAAGATCCCATTTATTGGGGTTTTGATTATTGTCCTTGTGTTCGTTTTAATTGCTTCCGAACCCCCATTGGTTTTATTTAGTGGCTTCGCCATCTATGCATTATCAGGCCCAGTTATGACTTTATGGCGTATCAAAGATATAAAGGAAGAAAGAATACTACGAAAATCACAAGAAGCTCAGCCATCAGAAGAACATGTTGAAAGCGAAGATAAGGAAAAATGACAATAGCTACTTACAATTAAGCCACTTCCACTAGTGGCTTAATTGCAGCAAATGTAAAAGCTAATACAGTTTTATCCTATCTATTAGCAATATTAATCTAAATAAGTAGATTCCTGTTTAAATTTTACCCGTTTTGGCGTTATAATGACCAGCTCGCAAAAATCTTTTGAAAACCTTCAAAAAGAGCTTGCGAAGTGCGAAATGGTGCTTATAATGCGCACCACTTTCGAGGCATAAGTCGCGGAAGGCAAGTCCAGGAAGGGCGGTTTCAAAAGCGATAAAAAAATGTTTTTGAAAAGGTGTTGACAGGAAGTTGAGGCGCACTATAATGCGCGCCGGCTCTGAGGAAACTCGGAGGCATTTCGAAGGAGCGAAATGGTTGATAATTGTTTGTTTAACAGAAAGTTAAAAAAGATTATCAAAAGATGTTGACAGGAGGTTGGGGCGATATATAATGTGCGCCCACTTGAGCGGAGCTGGTTCTTCGTCAAGACGTTCTTTAACAGATAGATAAGACAATTTGTGTGGGCACTTATGTCGATGATGTAATCCATTTATCGATTGAGTGACCAACACCCTGAAAGACAATTCGTTCTATTTATAGGACAAAGATGTAATTCAAAGTTGGTGATTCGTCGAGTCAAGATATACCGAAGGTTTCGGCCTTCAAGAAAACTTAAACTGAAGAGTTTGATCATGGCTCAGATTGAACGCTGGCGGTATGCTTAACACATGCAAGTCGAACGGTAACATGAAAAAGCTTGCTTTTTTGATGACGAGTGGCGGACGGGTGAGTAACACGTAGGAATCTACCGAGTAGCGGGGGATAGCCCGGAGAAATCCGGATTAATACCGCATGTGCACTTCGGTGTAAAGAGGGCCTCTTCTTGAAAGCTCTCACTATTCGATGAGCCTGCGTCAGATTAGCTTGTTGGTGGGGTAATGGCCTACCAAGGCGACGATCTGTAGCTGGTCTGAGAGGATGATCAGCCACACTGGGACTGAGACACGGCCCAGACTCCTACGGGAGGCAGCAGTGGGGAATATTGGACAATGGGCGCAAGCCTGATCCAGCAATACCGCGTGTGTGAAGAAGGCCTTCGGGTTGTAAAGCACTTTCAATAGGGAGGAAGGCTTGATGGTTAATACCCATTGAGATTGACGTTACCTATAGAAGAAGCACCGGCTAACTCCGTGCCAGCAGCCGCGGTAATACGGAGGGTGCAAGCGTTAATCGGAATTACTGGGCGTAAAGCGCGCGTAGGCGGATGATTAAGTCAGATGTGAAAGCCCCGGGCTCAACCTGGGAACTGCATTTGAGACTGGTCGTCTAGAGTACAGAAGAGGGGGGTGGAATTCCAGGTGTAGCGGTGAAATGCGTAGATATCTGGAGGAACATCAGTGGCGAAGGCGACCCCCTGGTCTGATACTGACGCTGAGGTGCGAAAGCGTGGGTAGCGAACAGGATTAGATACCCTGGTAGTCCACGCCGTAAACGATGTCTATTAGCTGTTGGGTATATTAAAATACTTAGTGGCGCAGCTAACGCGATAAATAGACCGCCTGGGGAGTACGGCCGCAAGGTTAAAACTCAAATGAATTGACGGGGGCCCGCACAAGCGGTGGAGCATGTGGTTTAATTCGATGCAACGCGAAGAACCTTACCAGGTCTTGACATCCAGAGAACTTTCCAGAGATGGATTGGTGCCTTCGGGAACTCTGAGACAGGTGCTGCATGGCTGTCGTCAGCTCGTGTCGTGAGATGTTGGGTTAAGTCCCGTAACGAGCGCAACCCTTGTCCTTAGTTGCTAACATTAAGTTGAGAACTCTAAGGAGACTGCCGGTGACAAACCGGAGGAAGGTGGGGACGACGTCAAGTCATCATGGCCCTTACGACCTGGGCTACACACGTGCTACAATGGGCAGTACAGAGGGTTGCCAACCCGCGAGGGGGAGCTAATCTCATAAAGCTGTTCGTAGTCCGGATTGTTCTCTGCAACTCGAGAACATGAAGTCGGAATCGCTAGTAATCGTGGATCAGAATGCCACGGTGAATACGTTCCCGGGCCTTGTACACACCGCCCGTCACACCATGGGAGTTGTTTGCACCAGAAGTAGCTAGCTTAACATTGGGCGGTTACCACGGTGTGGTCAATGACTGGGGTGAAGTCGTAACAAGGTAGCCGTAGGGGAACCTGCGGCTGGATCACCTCCTTACAGACTAAGATTACGTAAATCTCATAAGTGTTCACACAAATTGTCTTATCCACTGAACTTGATCGGTTGTGCAGGCCATATAGTGTCTGTAACAAGACAGATAATAGGTCTGTAGCTCAGCTGGTTAGAGCGCACCCCTGATAAGGGTGAGGTCGGCAGTTCAAGTCTGCCCAGACCTACCAAATTACGTTGTTGCTTAATGGTGACGATGGCGTTTGCATTTTGCGTTTAAGGTATTGACCTAAAACACAAGATTGACCGATATCAAATGGGGCTATAGCTCAGCTGGGAGAGCGCCTGCCTTGCACGCAGGAGGTCAGCGGTTCGATCCCGCTTAGCTCCACCATTTCCGATCAAGGGTTCTGAAGTATCAAGATGAATAGGAAGACTTATTCATCTGGGTATTTATGACCAGAACAAGTTCTTTAACAATTTGGTAGAAGCTAGTAAAAAAATTTGTAAGTAAAATTTGTATTCATCATGTTAGCGATATTTATCATAAGTCGGATAGATATCGAAGTAATAACTAGGTTGTTTGCATTATGTGATCTCAAACTATTTGGGGTTATATAGTCAAGTGACTAAGAGCATGCGGTGGATGCCTAGGCGACAGAAGGCGATGAAGGACGTGGTAGTCTGCGATAAGCCTCGGGGAGTTGACAACAAACGTTATATCCGAGGATTTCCGAATGGGGAAACCCAGCCAGTATAAGCTGGTTATCAATAACTGAATACATAGGTTATTGAGGCGAACGCGGGGAACTGAAACATCTAAGTACCCGTAGGAACAGAAATCAACCGAGATTCCGTCAGTAGCGGCGAGCGAACGCGGATTAGCCCTTAAGCTTCTAATGAGTTAGTGGAACAGTCTGGAAAGTCTGGCGATACAGGGTGATAGCCCCGTACACGAAAGCGAATTGGAAGTGAAAACGAGTAGGTCGGGACACGTGTTATCTTGACTGAACATGGGGGGACCATCCTCCAAGGCTAAATACTCTCTGTCGACCGATAGTGAACCAGTACCGTGAGGGAAAGGCGAAAAGAACCCCAGTGAGGGGAGTGAAATAGACCCTGAAACCGCATGCTTACAAGCAGTGGAAGCACGATTTAGTCGTGTGACTGCGTACCTTTTGTATAATGGGTCAGCGACTTACTCTTCAGTAGCGAGGTTAACCGAATAGGGGAGCCGTAGGGAAACCGAGTCTTAATAGGGCGCTCAGTTGCTGGAGGTAGACCCGAAACCCGGTGATCTATCCATGGTCAGGTTGAAGGTTGGGTAACACCAACTGGAGGACCGAACCCACTTATGTTGCAAAATGAGGGGATGAACTGTGGATCGGAGTGAAAGGCTAATCAAACCGGGAGATAGCTGGTTCTCCTCGAAATCTATTTAGGTAGAGCCTCACGTATTACCCTAGGGGGTAGAGCACTGTTTCGGCTAGGGGGTCATCCCGACTTACCAACCCGATGCAAACTCCGAATACCTAGGAGTACAGCGTGGGAGACACACGGCGGGTGCTAACGTCCGTCGTGGAAAGGGAAACAACCCAGACCGCCAGCTAAGGTCCCAAAGTTATCGCTAAGTGGGAAACGATGTGGGAAGGCTTAGACAGCTAGGAGGTTGGCTTAGAAGCAGCCACCCTTTAAAGAAAGCGTAATAGCTCACTAGTCGAGTCGGCCTGCGCGGAAGATGTAACGGGGCTAAGCGATACACCGAAGCTGCGGAATATACTTTTAGTATATTGGTAGAGGAGCGTTCTGTAAGCCGTTGAAGGTGACTTGAGAAGGTTGCTGGAGGTATCAGAAGTGCGAATGCTGACATGAGTAACGTTAATGCGGGTGAAAAACCCGCACGCCGGAAGACCAAGGGTTCCTGTTCGACGTTAATCGGAGCAGGGTGAGTCGACCCCTAAGGCGAGGCAGAGATGCGTAGTCGATGGGAAACAGGTTAATATTCCTGTACCGGTGTATATTGTGATGGAGAGACGGAGAAGGCTAGGCCAGCGCGGCGACGGTTGTCCGCGTTTAAGGTGGTAGGCTTGTGACTTAGGTAAATCCGGGTTGCTTTAAGGCCGAGAGCTGATGACGAGGTCCCACGGGACTGAAGTGGTTGATGCCAGGCTTCCAGGAAAATCTTCTAAACTTCAGATATACACCGATCGTACCCCAAACCAACACTGGTGGTCAGGTAGAGAATACTAAGGCGCTTGAGAGAACTCGGGTGAAGGAACTAGGCAAAATGGCACCGTAACTTCGGGAGAAGGTGCGCCGGTTTTGGTGATAGGACTTGCTCCTTGAGCTGAGACCGGTCGAAGATACCAGGTGGCTGCGACTGTTTATCAAAAACACAGCACTCTGCAAACACGAAAGTGGACGTATAGGGTGTGACGCCTGCCCGGTGCCGGAAGGTTAATTGATGGGGTTATTCTTCGGAAGAAGCTCTTGATCGAAGCCCCGGTAAACGGCGGCCGTAACTATAACGGTCCTAAGGTAGCGAAATTCCTTGTCGGGTAAGTTCCGACCTGCACGAATGGCGTAACGACGGCCACACTGTCTCCACCCGAGACTCAGTGAAATTGAAATCGCAGTGAAGATGCTGTGTACCCGCGGCTAGACGGAAAGACCCCGTGAACCTTTACTACAGCTTCACACTGGACTTAGAACCTGCTTGTGTAGGATAGCTGGGAGACTTTGAAGCATGCACGCCAGTGTGTGTGGAGTCGACCTTGAAATACCAGCCTGGTATGTTTTGAGTTCTAACTCAGGTCCGTTATCCGGATCGAGGACAGTGTGTGGTGGGTAGTTTGACTGGGGCGGTCTCCTCCCAAAGAGTAACGGAGGAGCACGAAGGTTGGCTAATCATGGTCGGAAATCATGAGGTTAGTGTAATGGCACAAGCCAGCTTAACTGCGAGACTGACACGTCGAGCAGGTACGAAAGTAGGTCATAGTGATCCGGTGGTTCTGTATGGAAGGGCCATCGCTCAACGGATAAAAGGTACTCCGGGGATAACAGGCTGATACTACCCAAGAGTTCATATCGACGGTAGTGTTTGGCACCTCGATGTCGGCTCATCTCATCCTGGGGCTGTAGCCGGTCCCAAGGGTATGGCTGTTCGCCATTTAAAGAGGTACGCGAGCTGGGTTCAGAACGTCGTGAGACAGTTCGGTCCCTATCTGCCGTGGGCGTTGGAGATTTGAGAGGAGCTGCTCCTAGTACGAGAGGACCGGAGTGGACGAACCTCTGGTGTTCCGGTTGTCACGCCAGTGGCATTGCCGGGTAGCTATGTTCGGACAGGATAACCGCTGAAAGCATCTAAGCGGGAAGCCCCCCTCAAGATGAGATCTCCCTGAGACTTTAAGTCTCCTGAAGAGCCGTTGTAGACTACGACGTTGATAGGTCAGGTGTGGAAGCGTTGTGAGACGTTAAGCTAACTGATACTAATTGCTCGAGAGGCTTGACTATATAACACCCAAGTGGTTTGTTATGTAGGCAATAACTTAGACATAATTATTAACACCCGACGTGGTGAATACTGCATACAGATTGCATACGGCTTCTACCGAATTGAAAGACTTGTCCGAGCATAGATACTCAATTTTTTATGCTTGGCGACAATAGAGAGTTGGAACCACCTGATCCCATCCCGAACTCAGAAGTGAAACGACTCATCGCCGATGGTAGTGTGGGGCTTCCCCATGTGAGAGTAGGTCATCGCCAAGCGCTTATACTGAAAAGCCCCAGCAGCAATGCTGGGGCTTTTTTATTACCCCATCGAAAAGCTAATGTTATATTACCTGGGCTCCACCCCTAAAGGGACTTCCTTCGGTCGTGGGACAAACTTGCTTGGGGTAAAGTAGAGTAGGTGACTGACAGCCTTGATATGCAAGGCTGGAGGAAATACCTTTAGGTATCACCAAAAACCGCTCCAGACGTTTCACCAAGGGCACTTCCAAAGGTCGTTGGCATTCACGACATCCCTGTCGATTATCGCCATACCCTAAGGGGCACGTGAGCGCTTATACTGAAAAGCCCCATCTAGTTTGGTCAACCGTGGACTGTGACGGTTAAATATTTGATAGATGGATTATTATATGGGCTTATTGTAGGCGCTACTTTTATGTGGCTCTGGCCAAGCGCCATTTAAAACTGATACAGGGCCTCAATGAGGCCATTTTCGTTACTATCTAATTACTAGTGCTTGTTTATTCACTGCTATACTAAACAAAGAGTTGTCACTTTTATTGATACTTAATCGTCTTAGGTATTAATCTGATTAAGGGTTTATTCTTTGTGTCTTTTGCAACACCTTGTTCAAAAAAACTTATAAAACAAGCTCTGGCTGGTGACAGAACTGCTTATGGTCAAATTTATAACATCTATAAGCAGCCGGTATACAGCTTGGCTTACAGGATGTTGCAAAATCCAGATGCGGCATTAGACATATTACAGCAGGTATTCTTAAAATTAATGACTCGTTTAAGCGACGTTAAAGATCCTTCAAA
This sequence comes from Kangiella koreensis DSM 16069, assembly GCF_000024085.1. Taxonomy (NCBI): domain Bacteria; kingdom Pseudomonadati; phylum Pseudomonadota; class Gammaproteobacteria; order Kangiellales; family Kangiellaceae; genus Kangiella; species Kangiella koreensis. Next base: position 1,165,899 of record NC_013166.1, read on the forward strand.
GCTTGGCTCTTGGCTAAAGCGAGTAACTTACAACTGTGTAATCGATCATATTAGAGGCAATGGGCGTGAGGTTGTTGGTTTTGAAGATGACCATTTTGTAAATGATACCTTCTCAGCGCAACATCAATCTTTCGCTGATTACGATTTAGACACGCTTTTACAAGCATTATCGGTAAGAGAGAGAGCGGTACTGATTTTATTTTCGATTGAAGAGTATACACACCAAGAGATTGCTTCAGAAATGGGCATTAGCGAAAGCAACTCTAAGCAAATTTATAGCCGTTCTTTAAAGAAACTATCCCAACTTGCTCGGTTGGAACGCTACAGTGGTAAAGAGGTTAATTCTTATGAGTAAACAATCATTGATAGAGCACCAATTGTTCAGTAGCTGGCAGGAAGCTAAAGAGCTAACTATTCCTGAAAAAGTTGACCAAGCTGCTGAATCCGCTGTTATGGACGCTTTTGATAAACGCTATTCCAAAACTGGCCCCAGCATAAGTAAATCAGGTTACGTTTGGTTTTATGCTATGGCGGCGAGCTTTTTACTGGCCATTGTTTCTTGGCAGTCTTTGTTTCAGGAGCAGTTGTCTAATGATGAATTTTCACAACCAACAAAAATGTTGCTATTGGCCATCAATGAATCCAAGAAGCTTGAAGCGGCATTTGAGCAGTTAAAGCACGAGCCTCTTAGTGAGTTTGTTTATGTTGAAAAATTTCAATTAGAAAAGGAGCTATTGCTAATTAATAGCAAACTTGCTGAAGCCTATCATAATCGAGATAACCTGCATGATAAGTTGCAACTCTGGCATCAGAAAAACCAAACATTGTCTCAATTAAATGCACTGATGAAAAATGGAGGTAACGCTCATGCAACCCATATATAGGAGTCCACTTATGGTGATCAAAGCTATTTTGTTATTTGCCTTTTTGATAGGTCCTGTGGGTGTGTTAGGCAAAACTCAAGAGTTAAGAAGCGCAGAAGCACAAATTCTTGCTGAAAATCTAAAGCGAGAAATTAGCAGTACCCTTGCAGAAATTAACCGTCTAGAGAAGAAAGAAAATACAGATTCAAGCTCTTTATCATTTGTTTTATCTCAACCTGCTTATAGTTTTATAAATTTTGGTGTAGTGATTGATCCAGAAGCAAGTGCAGTCCTTTCTGTTTCGCCCCGCTCAAATGCCGAGGCTTTAGGTCTTAAGTCGGGTGATGTTATAGAACGATTGAGTGTTGATGGGGAGATTATCACCAATATATCTGATGGCCTTAAATTGAAACCAGGTAGTACTATTGAAGCCCAAGTTCAAAGAGGGAGTGGTGTAGTAACACTTAATACCGTCGCTCAAAGTTATATGACTCCTGCTTGGAGCTTACAGGTTTCTGCAAATGATTCAGTCCAGAATGAATCTGAACTAACGGGGTGTGGGTACCTTTCGGTCTTTTTTACTCCGCCCGGAACAAAGTATCAATACCCTGCTAAAGTATTTGAAATTGATGGAGAAAGCGGATTTCATTTCAGAGATACTATAAAGCTGCCCGCCGGACTACATACTTTAAAGGTACATGAATATATTCCGGATAATAGGATGTCCCGACGGAAACCGGGTATAGAAAGGGCTAAAACTTTGCAGTTAACTGTTGAGCCGAATAAGACCTACCATATTGCAGCACAATTCGAACCCCAAAAGCGTTTGACTATTGTAGATGAGACATATTGGGAGCCAGTTGTATGGAAGGTTTCAGAATCTAAATGTAGGCCCTAGTAGGCTTTATCTTCAAGAGTAATGCAAATGCCTACTAAGCCAAGTAGGCATTTGCGGTTTGTAATATCTTATTTTTACTAAAGATGAACTGTCGTTTTTTACCACCAACCTGATCCCAAAGGACAGCGCTCCGTATTGCAGCGAGTAATAAAGCACGGATCTTTGCTTGATTAGCAGACTGTTCAAGGTAGCGGCCATTGCCGGTTACTTGAATCTTAGCCGAGTAGGTTGAAATCGTGTCCTTATAAATATTAGCTAATTGCTCAATGAGATCGTGATTTATACCTTCGTGATACTCATGGAGTCGATTGGCTTGCTTAACTCTGGAGGCCATCACCTCTTGCATTTTGCTATCGGATAAAAATCGTTTTGCTAAGTTAAGCACGCCTACCAAATAACGGCCAAAGTCCGCATCCGCTTTGTTGCCTGATAACTGCTCGCTAAGCACTTTGAATCCAGTGTGTAAATATTTATGGTTCTTATAAATATCTTCTGCTTTGTTTGCATTCGTTTTTAAAACACTTTCAAGCATAATCTCAACGTCGGTTGGATCTGCTTCTCCGGTTCTTGCAATAGCGCGGACACACTCTAAAGCTTGGCAAATACCAGCCAAAGCTAGAACAATATTGGGGTAATTCGGTTGATTCATATTATCGTCTTATTTCTTTAATTATGCCGCCACCGAGGCAGACTTCGCCCTGATAGAAGACTACTGATTGTCCTGGCGTAACTGCTCGCTGTTTGTCATCGAATTCTACCAGCCATTGGGTGTCATTCAAGCGTTTAACCTGACATGGTACATCGTCTTGGCGATAGCGAGTTTTTGCTGTACATCTAAACTCATCAGAAGGCGGTTCTGTTGCAATCCAATCTAATTTGTCCGCAATTAAGCCGTGACTCATTAATAGAGGGTGTTCATGACCTTGGCCGACAATTAACACGTTACGTTTAAGATCTTTATTCAAGGTAAACCAAGGTTCCTCAGATGAGTCCTGTCTGCCACCAATCCCTAAGCCTTTACGTTGACCAAGAGTGTGATACATCAGGCCATTATGCTTTCCAATAACTTCACCTTCAGGCGTTTCTATGTTACCTGGTTGGGCGGGCAGGTATTGTTGTAAAAAGTCAGTGAATTTTCGCTCGCCAATGAAACATATTCCGGTGCTGTCTTTTTTCTTGGCGGTCACCAGACCTTGCTCTTCGGCAATTTTTCTGACTTCCGGTTTTTCAATACAACCTACTGGGAACAGCGTCTTTGCTATTTTTTCATGGCTAACACCGTACAAGAAATAGGACTGATCTTTATTGAGATCAAGACCTCTTAATAGCGTTGCCTTTCCGTCAGCCTCACCACGACGAACATAATGCCCAGTCGCAATATAATCAGCGCCTAGTAACTGTGCGTAATCAAGGAAGGCTTTAAATTTAATTTCTTTGTTGCACATGATGTCAGGGTTTGGAGTGCGCCCAGCTTTATATTCTTCTAAGAAATATTCGAAGACTCTATCCCAATATTCTGCTGCAAAGTTGACTGTTCGTAACTTGATACCAAGCTTATCGCACACTGCTTGCGCATCGGCTAGGTCTTCTGCTGCGGAGCAATACTCATCGGTGTCATCCTCTTCCCAGTTTTTCATGAACAGGCCTTCAACCTGATAGCCTTGTTTTTTTAGTAGGTAAGCGGAAACAGAAGAGTCGACACCGCCGGACATGCCAACGATAACGTGAGTGTTTTCAGGTGCTTTATCAGTCATTATAAAATTACTTAGCTTGAAGCTGTTTTAAAAAGTTAATGCCTTCTCGCTGTAAGGCAAGCTCATCCTGAGTGCATAGTAGCGATTCAAGTGAGAATCTTTGGCCTTTGAGATAGTCCTTAAGACATTGCACAATCAAGCCGGTTCTGTGCTGTGGCAAAACGGCCAAAATCTCATCAATAGTCATCCAATGGGCTGCGATAATATCACTATCTTCTGGCGCTAGCTTTAGCGGCTGCTGAACGTTACCGGTAAAACAGAACCGTTGGTAATATTGATTATTAGCAGCTGGGTTCAAAGTATAGGTGCCGACTAACTCATTCGGTTTGAAAATCAACCCAGTCTCTTCTTTAACTTCTCGAATAATAGCGTCTACCAGGCTTTCATCGGATTCCAAGTGTCCTGCAGGTTGATTAAAGACGATTTCGCCCCTAGACGTTTTCTCTTCGACCATAAGAAAGCGGTCATTATGCTCGATAATTGCCGCGACAGTGACATGAACAGGTAGCATGCAGGCCTATGTATTTACAGGATTGAAATGAGCGCGTATTTTAGCTTATTTATGGCGTTGGCTAAACCTTTTTGATTGGGTGCTTTTGTTTCTTGGGCCTGCCATCGCTTTGGGAGTCGACACCTCAATGACTTTATATTCTCCAACCTTTAAGTCATCTAGCTGCCATTGACCAATTTGTGCACGTATAAGCCGTAATGTTGGGAAGCCAACAGCGGCAGTCATACGTCGAACCTGGCGGTTTTTGCCTTCGCTGATAGTTATTTCTAGCCATGATGTGGGGATATTCTTGCGTTCGCGTATTGGTGGGTTTCTAGGCCATACCTCAGGTGTTTCAAGTAAGCGCACCTTCGCTGGTTTAGTTTTATAATTCTGAATGATTACTCCTAGCCTGAGTGGCTCAAGCTCATTATCTTCTGGTACACCTTCAACCTGTACCCAATAAGTCTTTTCCATTTTGTGCTTCGGGCTGGCAATTTGATTCTGCAGTTGACCATCATCTGTCAGCAGCAATAGCCCCTCGGAGTCTTTATCAAGTCTACCGGCGGGGTAGACCTCCGGGATATCAATGTAGTCAGCCAAGGTACTGTCACCATTTTCACCAGTAAACTGGCAAAGGGTATTGAAGGGTTTGTTGAATAGAACCAGTTTGCTCATAAATAGTATTGTTACTGTTTATATTTTGTTCAGAATTGAGGCCGCTGAATCAAGCCTTGCTTGAATATCAACCGATTGTACCCATTATCTTGACCAATATCAGTATTGGTGTGGTTAAGTTTATCGCCACCACATGCAGGCAATGAAATTTTCGCGTATAATTTGCGCCACCAACAGTTAGGGTGCACAGCGAAATAGCGCCCAGGACTTTAATTCATCACGTGCTAGCTCTTGATTCGCGGCACATAAATTAGGATGCATCATGACAAGTTCAAAGATTATTTATACAAAAACTGATGAGGCCCCAGCTCTAGCAACCTATTCTTTGCTACCAATTGTTGAGGCGTTTGCTAAAGCTGCTGGCATCGAAGTAGAAACCAGTGACATTTCCCTGGCAGGACGTGTAATAGCCAGTTTCCCTGAATATCTTAAAGAAGAACAACGTATTCCTGATGCTTTAGCTGAATTAGGCGAATTAGTTAAAAAGCCTGAAGCTAACATTATTAAATTGCCGAATATCAGTGCTTCGATTCCGCAGTTGAAAGCTACGATCAAAGAATTACAGGACAAGGGCTACGCACTTCCTGATTATCCCGATAATGCATCTAGTGATGAAGAAAAAGATATCCGTAACCGTTATGACAAAATCAAGGGTAGTGCAGTAAACCCAGTATTGCGCGAAGGTAACTCTGACCGTCGCGCACCGAATGCGGTTAAAAATTACGCGAAAAAGAACCCTCACTCAATGGGTGAATGGTCCAAAGATTCTAAGTCACACGTTGCCAGCATGCAGTCTGGTGATTTCTTCTCCAACGAAAAATCAATTACTGTTGATGGTAACAATGACGTAAAAATTGAATTCGTTGGTAATGACGGTAGCAAGCAAGTTCTAAAGGAATCCACTCCTTTGCTAGCAGGTGAAGTGATTGATGCGACTGTGTTGAATAAGAATGCATTGGTTAAGTTTCTGGAAGAGCAAGTTGAAGACGCGAAGAAGCAGGATGTTCTTTTCTCTTTGCATATGAAAGCGACCATGATGAAGGTTTCTGACCCGATTATTTTTGGTCATGGTGTAAAGGTATTCTTCAAAGACGTATTTGAAAAGCATGCCGATGCATTGGCGCAGGTTGGTGCTAATCCTAATAATGGCTTTGGTAATGTCTTATCTGCCATAGAGTCTCTACCAGCAGAAAAACGCGATGAAATTAAAGCAGATATTGAAGCGGTTTATGCTAAGAATCCAGAGCTGGCGATGGTCAACTCAGACAAAGGCATTACTAACCTGCATGTTCCAAGCGACGTGATTATTGACGCCTCCATGCCGGCAATGATTCGTACTTCTGGCATGATGTGGGGTCCTGATGGCCAGCCTAAAGACACTAAGGCAGTTATTCCCGACAGCAGCTATTCAGGTGTTTACAGCGCCACTATCGATTTCTGTAGAGAACATGGCGCTTTTGACCCACGTACTATGGGTACGGTACCAAACGTTGGCTTGATGGCGCAGAAAGCGGAAGAATACGGCTCGCACGATAAGACTTTTGAAATGACTGGCAATGGTCATGTTCGCGTTACTGATAAAGACGGTAATGTGGTTCTTGAACACGCCGTGGAAGAAGGTGATATCTGGCGCATGTGTCAGGTTAAAGACGCACCAATCCGTGATTGGGTCAAACTAGCGGTAACTCGCTCACGCTTAAGTGGCATGCCTGCAGTCTTCTGGTTAGACAAAAATCGTGCTCATGACGCGCAATTGATTCAGAAAGTAGAAACTTATCTGAAAGATCATGATACGAGTGGTCTTGAAATCCATATCATGTCACCAGTTGATGCGACCAAGTTTACGCTACAACGCATGAAAGACGGTAAAGACACTATTTCAGTGACTGGTAACGTATTACGTGACTACTTAACTGATTTGTTCCCTATTCTTGAGCTAGGCACCAGCGCGAAAATGCTTTCAATTGTGCCATTGATGAATGGTGGCGGTCTGTTTGAAACTGGTGCCGGTGGTTCTGCTCCTAAGCATGTACAGCAGTTTATGGAAGAAAACCACTTACGTTGGGATTCATTAGGCGAATTCTTGGCATTGGCAGTTTCTTTCGAGCATATGGCTCAGACAACCAACAATAAGAAGGCTCAGGTCTTAGCTGATACTCTTGATCGTGCAACAGGTAAGTTCCTTGATAACGGTAAGTCGCCATCACGCAAAGTTAACGAGCTTGATAATCGCGGAAGCCACTTCTATTTGGCAATGTACTGGGCTCAAGAGCTTGCTAGCCAAACTGATGATGCTGAGCTAAAAGGGCTTTTTGCCAAAGTTTCTGAGGCATTGACCAGCAATGAGGCAAAAATCGTAGATGAGCTTAATGCAGTTCAGGGGCAAGCAATGGATATCGGTGGTTATTATAAGCCTGATGATAACCTTGGTTTTAAAGCAATGCGTCCAAGCACAACTTTAAACACCGCTTTAGAACTGATTTAATTTCTTAGGTGTAGCAACACACAAAAAAGGCGCCAACAGGCGCCTTTTTTGTGCAGATAAATTACTTCAGCGTGTTTGTTTTATTGTTGCTACTGTCCTGTGAGGGAGAAATTTCAGCATATTATTTGGTTCATTAGAAATATTATCTCTATCTATTAGCAATTTTATTGTTCATGTTTGTCAATAATGGTAAAGTTTGTTAGGAAATTTTGGCCTCGTTGGCAAAAAAGAAAAAAACAATTATTTCAAAGAGATGTATCTTTCTGTACTAATGTAATCACATTTTACTACGTAAAAAGGGGAGTAATAAAATGACAAATGAAGTGAAGGCGGGGTTGAAATTAAAGCCCTTATGTAAAGCCGTGAGCTGTGCTTTAGCTTTATCTACGCTGGCAATGCCTGTTTATTCGGCAGAGCAAGAGTCAGAAACTGAGGAAACTGAGGCGGAACGAATAGTCGTCACAGGGTCCAGAATTCGAGTTGATGAAGCTAATGATACTGTTCCTATTGAGGTCATTTTGGCTGAAGATGCCATTGATCGGGGCTTAACTGATATAGGATCTCTCTTAAGAGAGTCGACTCTGGCTTCTGGCTCTCCTCAGGTAACCGCAGCTACTTCTACAGAATTTGTACAAAGCGGTGGTACTGGGGCTGAAACATTATCATTGCGGGGGCTAGGTGCAAATAGAACTCTTGTTCTGTTAAATGGTCGTCGTGCTGGTCCTGCAGGTACACGCGGTGAAGTATCTTCATTTGACTTTAACACTATTCCTTTGTCTGCTGTCCATCGAATTGAAATTCTTAAAGATGGTGCGTCTTCTTTATACGGCTCCGATGCGGTAGCAGGTGTGGTTAACATCATTACGAAACAGGGCGATGGCGGTACTATTGAAGGCTTTACCTCGCAACCTGCTGATTCTGGCGGTGAGCGCTCACGGTTTAGTGCTACTTGGGGCGATAGCAGTGACAGTGGAAACTTCCGACTTGTATTCGACCATGATCGCCAATCAAAGTTAGCTCGTGGTGACCGCGATTATTTTGCATGCGGTGAGAGATATTACTTTGATGCCGCAACAGGCGGACGAGCGGATATCATTGATCCAAGAACAGGCGCTTATCATTGTAATGACTTAGCATGGGGTCATGTTTGGTTATATGATTATGCGGAAGATTTCTATGGAAGCACCAATGTTACCGGTAACTTGGCGCAATATGATTATGATGGTGACTTAGGTAACTATATTAATCCACCCGCGCCACCAAGTCATGCTGGTGATATTGTAATGCCGGAGGGATGGTTTCTTGTAAACGGTTTATCTCCAGTGTTAAACGCAGATCATCCGTTCCAAGATAGAGAAAGTCTTATTCCAGAGTCTGAGCGTACTACGTTTATGGCACTTGGGGAGTATTACTTCTCTGATACCACAACCGGTTATGCGGAAGTATTATTGAACCGACGTGAGACGCAAACTCAGGGTTATCGCCAATTCTGGGGCTATATTTACAATGAGAACTTTTTTGCTGGAAACTCACTCAGCGAAGGGTGGACTGGTGCGCAGTGGCTAAGCCCGACCCCTATTACCGATCATAGCTTCTCTGATATCAGTGTAGATTACAGCCGTTTTGTTACTGGGTTAAATGGTGAACTTGGAGAGTGGTATTGGGATATGTCATTACAAGCCAGCCGCTCTGATGGTACCTACAGTAACGCTATTATTTATAATGATTCAATTGTAGATCAAAACTGGCTTACTGGTTCTTGCCAAGGTATGACTACCTCCGTACGTGGAGTTGACTGTGTAGATATTCCATGGTTAGACCCACAATTTTTGGCTGGGAATATTTCACCAGAAGTTAGTGATTTCCTATTTGGAGTCGATACGGGGAATACAATTTACAATCAAAGAACATTTGAAGCCACTATTACCGGTGATGCGTTCGAAATGCCCAGTGGTAAATACAGCGGCGTAGCCTTTGGTATTCAGTATCAGCATGATGAAATTGAAGACACTCCTGGAGAGCAGACCTTATTAAGAAACGTTTGGGGTTCAAGCGCTGCGGGAGTTACCGCTGGAGCTGTAGAAACTTACGCTGTCTTTGGTGAGATTCAATTGCCATTATTAGCTGATGTGGCGGGTGCAGAACGACTAGACCTTTCGGTTTCTGCAAGATACACAGATGTGCCTGATGCAGGCTCAGATACCACTTATAAAGCTGGCTTAGCTTGGGAAATTGTTGATGGGTTTACAATACGTGGCTCACATGGCACCTCCTTCAGAGCACCAGCACTATATGAGCTATTCTTAGCCGATCAAACATCTTTTATAGGTCAACGTAGCATTGACCCTTGTATTAACTGGCAACAGAATCTAGATGATAATGCAATTTCGCAACGTCTTGCAGATAACTGTGCGGCAGATGGTATTCCTGGTGATTTTGCTGGCGCAGCTATCTCGGCAACGGTATCAACTGGTGGCGGCTACGGTGTATTAGAGTCAGAAACCTCTGAGTCAAATACATGGGGTATCATTTGGAGACCAGATTTTGCAGATTTAAGTATATCTATCGATTACTTTGACTTCTTAATTGAGGGTGAAGTAACTCAACTTGGTGCAGGGAACATTGTATTCCAATGTTACGACTCTGAGTTTTTTGCCACAGATCCTCTATGCGCACAGTTTGAACGCGATCCAATTGATAACCGAATTTCAATTGTAAGAGATCAGTTCATCAATATTGCCAAGCAAGAAAATAGTGGTTATGACTTTAAAATTCAGTATAGAACTGAGCTGCCATTCGGTGAGTTACTTCTTTCTACTGAGCATACTTACCAAAAAGAGTCTAAACGTGGTTTATTTGTTGATACTGTTGAAGACTTTAACGGCACGCTGGGAGATCCTAAACATACAGGTAATGGCTTAGTGCGATTCTCTAGGGATAACTGGTATGTTAGTTGGTTTACCAACTTTATCGGCAAAGCTGATAACTATGACTTCGCTAATGAGTTCATCACTTTTTCACCCGCCGGACCCGGGACTGATAATGTAAGACGAGTAGGTCACGCTCCAGGTACTGCTTACCATTCACTATCCTTTGGTTATGACTTTGAAGATAGCGGTATCTCAACTGTATTCGGTGTGAGAAACCTTACTGATAAAGAGCCACCACGGATTAGTACTGGTATGGGAAGTAAGATTGGTAACTCAGCTTTTTATAGTCAATATGACTTTATTGGGCGTAGTTACTTCTTGAACCTTAAATACGATTTCTAATAGAAGGTAGTGAAAAAAAGCCGACGAAAGTCGGCTTTTTTATAGTAATATTATGCTATCAAGCAAGCTTAAAGAAAAAGATAAATACTATGCCAAGAATTATTGCTAAACCCGATAACCTAAACGAACTAAATAAAAATTTTGCGCAGAGCAAATTAACTCAGCCCATTTTCTTAAACTCTGTACCCAAGTGCGGGACACACTTAATTAGAAATATCTTTAGGATGTTCGTTCCTGTAGAGCAGCAGTATCACAAAGCATTTATACAAATCCCATTATTAAATCAGCATAAATCTGAGGCATACAATATAAATGATCCAAAACTCAGCTGGGGACATTTACTGTTCTCAGATGAATCAGCCATGGCTTTGCACGGAGTGAAGCACATTGTTGTTGTAAGAGACCCTTATGATTGGGTGCTCGCAAGAGCTCGATTCTTTTTATCGGACTCATTTCAGGGTAATTTAGAACACTTGAGAAATGGTAAGTTTACGATAGAACAAATACTCAACATGATGATATTTGGCATTTATCAAAAAGCACCTACATTATACGAGATTTATACGCATAACGCTGTTTCATGGATGACTTCAGAGATTGAGATAGTACGCTACGAAGATATTGTGGCACACTTGAAGAATATCGATACTAATGAGGCCCAAACATTTTTTTCCGGCCTGTTATCTACTGTTTGTGAAGGTGGCAAACTCCCATCTGATTGGCGAGATAGAATTAAAGTCGGCTCTGATAGAAAACAAAGTGGTACTGCACGAGAGAACCTCTATGGAAGTAAGTTTAAAGTCCCAAATGAGCTGCCAGATAGACAAAAAGAATTAGTTGACTACGCTGCACCAGGTTTAAGACGAATTTTGGGCTATGAGTAAATGAATAAAAGAAGAAGGCTTTTAATCGTAGGTGGAGGCTCTTCGGGTTGGATAGTGGCTGCTTATTTAAATTCAGCTCTTAAAGCTTTAAAAGCACCAATTGATGTGGAAATTACTTTAGTTGAGTCACCTGATATCCCTAGAATCTCTGTAGGCGAAGCTACCATTCCTTCGATACGACATTTGCTAGCAACGATTGGTATTAATGAAACTGATTTTATGGTTGCTACGGATGCAACCTTCAAGCAGTCAATACGATATGTTAACTGGGAAAAGCTCAATTCATTTTACCATCATCCGTTTACCAGAGTCAGAAAGCAACCCTTAGATGATTTAGCTGAAAACTGGCTAAAAAGCGATAGAAGTATTCCATTTATGGAAACTTGTTCAGAGCAACCCATTATTTGTGAAATGGGACTCGCTCCGGTTATGTATTCACCATGGGACATGGGGACTCCACTGTCTTATGCATATCATATGAATGCTCAGAAATTTGCAGATTACCTTCGTGATATATCAGTTTCTCGAGGAGTGAATCATGTTTTAGCCAATGTCACTGACATTGAGATGAAGAGTGACAAGCAAATCAAAGCTGTGAATACAGATAATGCTGGGCGTTTGGAAGCTGATTTATTTATTGACTGCACCGGTTTTCGAGCAAAACTGATTGAGGAAAAACTGGGTGTAGGTTTTGAGGATTGCTCACAATGGTTACTGTGCGATCGCGCGGTAGCGATGCATGTTCCTTATGATAAATATTATCCCGGGATGGTAAGGCCCTATACCACAGCGACCGCGCTATCAAATGGTTGGGTGTGGGACATTCCAATGCAAAGTCAACGCTCATTAGGCTATGTGCATTCTAGCGCTTTTATTAGCAAAGAAGCGGCTGAGCGAGAGCTGAGGGCGTATCAAGGAGGAAGCTGTGATGAACTTCCCGCCCGGTTTGTGGATTTTAAAGTGGGTCGGCGTCATAAAGCCTGGGAAGGTAACTGTATAGCGATAGGTTTATCAGGTGGCTTCATTGAGCCACTTGAATCGACCGGGCTTTATTTGAGTGACTTAGGCGCTGTGGCGCTTGCAGAGTACTTTCCTTATAGGGATGAAGATATAGAGGCTTTGTCTTTCCGCTACAACCGGATACTCAGTAATCGTTTTTATGAGATTTTAGATTTTATTAATATGCATTACTGCTTAACGCGCAGAGCGGATACTGAGTTTTGGCGCACGGTACAGAAACCTGAGCATATTACTGATAGGCTTAAGACAAAGCTAGAGTTCTGGGAAAGAAAAATACCGAGTATGTCAGATTTTGATGACCAGTTTTTCCTAAACCAGAATACTGGCTCGTTGGGTAATTTGGGTGCTAATTTTGACTCTAGAGCTCCTGTTGATACTGCGGGGTTATGGAATCATGAAAGTTATCAATGCATTTTATATGGGATGCATTTTAAGTCAAAAATCCCAAGCATTGATATAAGTACAGCATCGCAACTTAATGTGCATCCCTATATATTAAATCGCCTGCAACAGGCAAAGAATAAACTTCCAAAGCATGCTGACTGGTTACAAAGAACCCTTGGAATGAGGCAATACAGGTATTCTTCAAAGCCTGCTGGATGGGTGGTATAGACCTATGATAAAAAAAGTATTGATTGTTGGTGGGGGCTCTTCAGGCTGGATGACCGCAGCATATCTAGATGCTGCCATTAATAAGAAAGGTACTCAAAAAAAAATTAGTATTGAGTTAGTCGAATCTCCAGACATTCCCAGAATATCTGTAGGCGAAGCTACCGTTCCCTCAATTAGACACCTACTAGCTACTATTGGCGTTACAGAAGTGGACTTTATGAAGTCCACTGACGCAACTTTTAAACAGGCAATTAAGTACGTGAACTGGGTTGATAATGATAACTCTTTTTACTATCACCCCTTTAATCGATTCAGTCCAAAGCCCTTAGATACATTAGCTCATCACTGGATATTGAGCGATAAGAGTATCCCATTTGGCGATATTTGTTCTGCGCAGCCTCAAATATGTGAATTAGCTTTATCTCCTAAAACATTATCTGAGTCAGGGTGGGGTAGTCCTTTTTCTCATGCATATCATATGAATGCTCAGAAATTTGCAGATTACCTTCGTGATATATCAGTTTCTCGAGGAGTAAATCATGTTTTAGCCAATGTCACTGACGTTGAGATGAAGAGTGACAAGCAAATCAAAGCTGTGAATACAGATAATGCTGGGCGTTTGGAAGCTGATTTGTTTATTGACTGCACCGGTTTTCGAGCAAAACTGATTGAGGAAAAACTGGGTGTAGGTTTTGAGGATTGCTCTCAATGGTTACTGTGCGATCGCGCGGTAGCGATGCATGTTCCTTATGATAAATATTATCCCGGGATGGTAAGGCCCTATACCACAGCGACCGCGCTATCAAATGGTTGGGTGTGGGACATTCCAATGCAAAGTCAACGCTCATTAGGCTATGTGCATTCGAGCGCTTTTATTAGCAAAGAAGCGGCTGAGCGAGAGCTGAGGGCGTATCAAGGAGGAAGCTGTGATGAACTTCCCGCCCGGTTTGTGGATTTTAAAGTGGGTCGGCGTCATAAAGCCTGGGAAGGTAACTGTATAGCGATAGGTTTATCAGGTGGCTTCATTGAGCCACTTGAATCGACCGGGCTTTATTTGAGTGACACTGGCGTGGTAATGCTAGCTGAGCACTTTCCATTTGATGAGTCCACCATTGATGATATGTCCTTCCGCTACAACCGGATACTCAGTAATCGTTTTTATGAGATTTTAGATTTTATTAATATGCATTACTGCTTAACGCGCAGAGTGGATACTGAGTTTTGGCGCACGGTACAGAAACCTGAACATATTACTGATAGGCTTAAGGCAAAGCTAGAGTTCTGGAAAATAAAGCCACCATCACCACTTGATTTCGAAGACCAAAGTTTTATGGGTTATGATAGCAAGCATCTTTTGCAAGGGGGGGATAATCGCTCACCTATTGATAACGCTGGTCTTTGGAGCCATTTAAGTTATCAAAATATATTGTTTGGCATGAAGTTCGAAGAGCAAATGCACCAAGCAAACAGTCATTCATCAATACCTTCAGTTATTCATCCCATGGTAAGACGAAGGCTGGAAGTTGCAAAAAGTATGCTTCCTACTCATGAACACTGGCTGAGACATTCTCTAGATATGCCTGAATATTCTGTATCGAGCTTTCCCGATGGTTGGGTATAAACTTAAAGTTTCTTAAATTTATACCTAACTGAGTTTTAAGATATCCTGCCAGCGTGAGGTGTAGTGGGGGGAGCAGGAATTGGCGCGCATAGCCCAGTTTTTGGCAAAACCCAAACTTCCAAATTTCACGGTGTCCTGGCCGTAGCGTCGATTGATTTTGTCGAGACTTTCCATCAGCTCTGGCCGTTGCGGCACGCCTTCAAAAATATCAGGCTGATAACCATGACTATCGACTATTCCATTGAGCATGATTCCTGCCTTTTTATAAGATTCACCTGCTTTCACAATATGTCTTAATCCTTGCTCAACGGCTTGCAGAAAAATACTGGTATCATCTGTTGGTTCAGGCAGTTGAAGAGTGACACTTGGCCGATTGTGGTAAACCAGCTCCTTGCGTTGCCCGTAAAGAAATACGGTAATTGATGAAGCGAGAGAGGATTGATTGCGCAGTTTTTCGCAGCAACGACTGGTGTGGTGTGCAACAGCTTCTTTTAAATCAGAATAGATACTAAGAGGTTTGCCAAAAGAGCGTGAATTTAGAATCGATTTCTTAGGCTCAGGCAATTCAGAAAACTTCAGACAAGGCTGACCACGCAGTTCTAAAATGGTGCGTTCCATATTGACGGAAAACATCCGTTGCAAGGTTTTGTAATCAGCGTTATGCAGATCCCAGGCGGTGTGAATATCCTGCAGGATCAGTTTCTTGGAAAGCTGGCGCCCAATCCCCCATATTTTAGCTACAGCAATTTGCTTTAACGCCCATTTTCGAGTCGCCGGGTTGCTCAGATCGACTACACCATGAGTTGTTGTTTTATGCTTTTTAGCAAAATGATTGGCGACTTTTGCGAGTGTCTTTGTTGGGCCTAACCCTATACAAACGGGCAGAGACAAACAACGCCAAAGTTCTGAGCGAATAGCTTGAGCGCGTTGAGTTAGATCATTCTGAAACCCTTCAAATCGCATAAAAGACTCATCCACCGAATAAGGTGCAACCTGATCGCAGTGTTGCTCCAGTATCCAATTAAAGCGTTTGGAGATATCACCATACAAACCATAGTTCGATGAAAAGCAGGTGACTTTATGTTTCTGAATAATTGGGCGAGCTTCGTGATAGGGTGCTGCCATGGGGATGCCAAGCGCTTTGGCTTCATCGGACAGCGCAATGATGCAGCCATCATTGTTGCTTAGCACAATCACCGGCTTGCCGTATAAATCCGGACGAAACATGCGCTCGCAGGACACATAAAAACTGTTCACATCGCATAACGCATAGGTAGCTTGCGGTTTGTTCATTAACGCAAGCTCCGTGCTAAACCAGTGACTACGCCCCAGATCACCAGCTCGCTTTCACCAGTGATTAGAATATCCTGATAAGCCGGGTTTTCAGCTTGTAGCCGTAAGGCACCGCTAGTACACAAGCGCTTAACGGTGAACTCATTATCGAGCATGGCTACAACCACATCTTTGTCCTTGGCGGTCAAAGAGCGATCAACCACTAGAATATCATTCTGAAAAATTCCAGCCCCGATCATTGAGTCGCCTTCAACCTTGGCGAAAAAAGTCGTCGCTGGGTTTTGAATCAGTAGCTGATCAAGGCTGAGCGTATCTTCCATGTGCTCGTCAACGACACCCGGAAAGCCAGCAGAAATCTTGCCCGAATATAAAGGGATATCAGAGTATTGACCGCTTGGTTTAAGGATGGAAACTTTGCTCATAATGACTCGTAGTGTTGATAGTGATTGTGCTGAAAAATACTGCTGGTAACCCAATTAGATTAGCACACCAGGCCGACCTGAGTCAGCAGTAAATGGCCGTACAAAATCCATACAAAAGATTACTTTAGTTATCATGGGCTTGATTCAGATCAAGTTTAAAAATCTGCGCTCGATTATATTAAACCCACTTAAAGTATCGGGCAGAAGCAAGGTTGTTATCATGTTCAAGAGTAAGGCGATAGAGTTATACAATGACGGGCATCATAAGTGTTATGCCTTCAATAATCTGGTCACTGGTGAAGCGGTCCAGGCTAACCAGTTTTTAATTATCGATGGCGACAAAACAGCCTTGCTCGATCCCGGTGGCGACCTGACTTATGCCAAGTTAAAGCTGGAAATTGAAAAACTATCGCCAACTCATCAATTAAACTACATCATCGCGTCACATCAAGACCCGGACATTATCGCTTCAATTGGTCGCTGGATGATGCAAACGCCTGCAAAAGTCATCTGTTCAAAGCTGTGGGAGCGCTTTTTGCCACACTTTGCGTCGTCATTTTATAACCAGGTGAACGAAACAGAATTATCCAAGCGAATTATTGGCCTCGACGACGAGGGTGGAGCGATACGTTTAGGCGATAACCATCTATACGCAGTACCTGCACACTTTCTGCACTCTGTTGGTAACTTTCAGGTGTATGACCCTGTCAGCAAGATTTTATTTACGGGTGATATGGGCGCTTCTATTGTTGATGATGATGACTTTAGCGGCGTCAAAGATTTTGCGGAACACATCAAGTATATGAAAGGATTTCACCAACGCTATATGGTCGCCAATAAGGCCTGTCGTCTTTGGGCCAATATGGTTGCAGATCTGGATGTCGAAATGATCGTACCGCAGCATGGTGCACCCTTCAAAGGTGTTTTAAGTGTGCGACAGTTTCTCGACTGGATATCGAAACTGGAGTGTGGACTGGACTTATTTACTCAGAGAGATTACAGCGTCCGCATGAATAAGAGGGAAGTGGCTTAGCTACTGACTAAGGTTTGTAAGTTTGAGAGTGATTGGCGCCTGCGGGCGCCTTTTTTGTTGCTAGAAAAAACTATTTATCTACAATGAATAAATCTTAACTAAACATAATAATCCTATGATTGATTTACGAAGTGATACGGTAACTGTGCCATCCGAGGATATGCGTCGCGCCATGTCGACGGCTGCGGTGGGTGATGATGTGTTTCATGATGATCCGACGGTCAATCGCTTGGAAGCTATGATGGCCGAGATGGCGGGTAAAGAGGCTGCACTGTTTGTTCCTTCGGGAACCATGTCGAATCTGGTTGCACTGCTTGCGCATTGCCAGCGTGGCGAGGAGTATATCGTTGGACAGGGTTATCATACCTATCTGTACGAAGCGGGTGGCGCGCCCGTTTTGGGCAGTATCATTCCCCAGCCGATTGCGGTTGAGCCGAATGGTACTTTGGATTTTTCTAAGATCGAGGCGGTGATTAAAAAAGATGATTACCACTTTGCGCGTAGCAAGCTACTGTGCCTGGAAAACACCCATAATGGCAAAGTAATCAGTCTTGAATATATGAAGTCGGCTTATGAGTTTGCTCAGTCTAAGAATTTATCGGTGCACCTTGATGGTGCGCGTGCATTTAATGCAATCACAGAGTTGGGTTGTGAGCTTAAAGATCTGGCTCAATATGCAGATTCTATTTCCATCTGTTTGTCTAAAGGGCTGGGGGCACCGGTTGGCTCAGTTCTATGTGGCAGTGAGGAGCTGATTAAATGGGCGCGTCGTTGGCGCAAGATGGTAGGCGGCGGTATGCGTCAGGCCGGTATCTTAGCGGCAGCTGGTATCTATGCCTTAGAGAACAATGTTAAGCGTTTAGCGGAAGACCATCGTCATGCCAGGCAGCTTGCGCAACGATTACAGGATATTGAAGAGTTATCGATTAATCAGGACTTGGTACAAACCAATATGTTGTTTGTAAAAACGACAATGGCAACTGCTGAGGCCCTAGCCAACTATCTCAAAGATAAGGGTATCACTGTTATTCCAGCAGAAACCATGCGTTGGGTGATGCATTTAAATATTAGTGATGCGGATGTGGATTATATTGAAGAGCAGGTGAAGGCATTTTTTGCTTAATCGTTATTCCAGAACGAAAAGCCTGACGATAAAAACTCTCAGGCTTGTTCTTTTACACCAGCCGCACCAAAAGTGATAAAGCGTAATTGCAGAATAGTTCTTTCTTTGAGCTTTTCACGCTCTATGGGATTCAGATCCAAGGCTTCAGCACCTGCGTTAAACACCAGTGTGACCAAACCTTCTGCTAAAGTATAAGCAAATTCTTGCGTATATTCGGACTCGGTCATTAAATATTCGGTGAGCTCATCTTTGAAATGGTTCACTTCACGAGCTACAGCTTCACGAAATTTTAGTGAGGTGCCGCTACGCTCCCGCAATAACAGGCGGAAAATATTAGGGTTTCGTTCAACGAACTCCATGAAAGTTTCCACCGAGGTATTGATAACGCTACCATTCTTCTCGATTCGTTGACGTGCCTTGCGCATAAGCTCGCGTAGGGTTAGGCCGGACTCATCAACTAAAGTCAGACCCAGTTCGTCCATGTCATTGAAATGTCGGTAAAAAGAAGTGGGGGCTATGCCGGCTTCACGAGCCACTTCGCGCAGGCTCAGACTGGCAAAGCTGTGTTCTGCCGACAAATGCATCAATGCCGCGTCAATTATGGCCTGACGGGTTTTTTCTTTCTGTAACGCACGCGCTCCGGCCATGCTGTTCTCCTCAGTAATTATCCCTAGTATAGAAAACAATGGCTTAAGAGTACAGGTGTACGCTGGATTGCAATTGTCATATTCCGTGGTTATACTAGCCCAAGACTTAGCGTACAAGTGTACGCTAATTTATAGTTAGAGGCACTACATGACAGATTCTACCCAAACACATTCAAGACCCATCTGGACCAACATCATCTTTTTTGGATTAAGTTTCCTTGCTGCCATTACCTTAGTTCCTTGGTATGGCATTCAATACGGCTTCCATTTCTCAAGCTGGGCTTGGGGAGTAGGGCTATGGTTATTCTCAAGCACTGCCATTTCAATGGGCTACCACCGTTTGTGGTCGCACCGTGCTTATGAAGCCAACCCTGTTTTACGCGTTATTCTTGCAATCGGCGGTTGCTTATCATTGCAGAACAGCGCCTTGCATTGGTCTTCTGATCACCGCATACACCATAAGCATGTTGACCATGAGGAAAAAGATCCTTATTCGGCCAGCTTAGGTTTTTGGCACTCACATATTGGTTGGCTGTTAGTACGCCGCGATAATGGTCGTTACGACGAGCAGTATGACCGTTGCAAAGACTTGCAGCGCGACCCGATTGTGATGTTCCAGCACAAGCACTATTGGAAATTAAGCGTTGGTTTGAATGTTCTGGTTCCGGTTGTTTTAGGTTTGGCTTATGGCATCTTCTGGGAAATGATTTTGGTTGCCGGCGTTCTGCGTCTGGTTTGGTCACACCATTTAACTTTCTTCATTAATTCGCTAGCCCATATGTGGGGCACGCGTCCTTATACCGAAGAAAACTCAGCGCGTGACAACCTGGTATTAGCGGTCTTGACGGGCGGCGAAGGCTATCATAACTATCACCATAAATTTCAATATGACTATCGTAATGGCGTTCGCTGGTGGCACTTTGATCCTTCAAAATGGTGGATTAAGTCATTAAGCTGGGTTGGTATTACCTCTAATTTGAAAAAAGTACCGGTCGAGAAGATCGAAAAAGCCAAGGCCGAGACTTTATTATTAAAGGCAAAAAGCAAAGTTGCTCATTTGCCTAACGCAGAAGAAGTGATGCAAATGCTGCATGATGAGTATGAAAAGCTTGTTCAGCACTTAGCCGAAGTTTATGAAGCTCAAAAGCGGTGGGTGGAAGCAAAGAAAAACAAGTTAATCGAAAGTTATGAACATTCAGCCTTGATGGATAATTACCATCAACTTCGCAAGCGTTTTGAAGAGCAGAGAGCATCCTGGATGACTTTAGCAAAGCAATACGCTTAACAGGCTTAAAGAGTTACAGCTATAAAAAAAGGCCGTTCGATTGAACGGCCTTTTTTTGTTTATCATAGAAAGCACACTACATGGCAGAGTTATTGATCAAGGTATTTCTCAGCATCCAGAGCTGCCATACAGCCTGTACCAGCAGAAGTAACAGCTTGACGATAAACATGGTCACAGACGTCGCCAGCGGCAAACACGCCTTCAACTGAAGTTGCTGTCGCATTCCCGGCGAGGCCACTTTTAACAACGATATAACCATCTTTCATTTCGAGCTGTCCCTCAAAGATATCAGTATTAGGCTTGTGGCCAATTGCAATAAAGACACCTTGTAACTCTAATTCTTCTATTGAATCGTCCTGAGTACTCTTAATACGGATACCAGTTACGCCCATATCGTCACCAACGATTTCTTCAAGGGTGCGATGCCAATGGAGCACGACATTACCATTTTTAGCTTTCTCAAAAAGCTTGTCCTGAAGAATCTTTTCAGAGCGTAGCTCGTCGCGACGATGGACCAAATGAACTTCGCTAGCGATGTTTGATAAATATAGCGCTTCTTCAACCGCAGTATTACCACCACCAATAACTGCAACTTTTTGTTGGCGATAGAAAAATCCATCGCAAGTTGCACAAGCCGAAACACCTTTACCCATGAAAGCTTCTTCAGATGGTAAGCCAAGGTATTTAGCTGAAGCGCCAGTACAGATAATTAAAGCGTCACAAGTGTAAGTACCACTATCGCCAGTAAGTGTGAAAGGGCGGTTTTTCAATTCAACGGTATGGATATGGTCGAAGATCATCTCAGTACCAAATCGTTCAGCATGTTTTTGCATGCGGACCATCAGCTCTGGTCCTTGAACACCTTCGTTATCACCGGGCCAGTTGTCAACGTCAGTGGTGGTGGTTAATTGGCCGCCTTGTTGGATACCGGTAATAATAGCCGGGTTCAAGTTAGCACGTGCCGCATAAACAGCAGCGCTATATCCGGCTGGTCCAGAGCCCAAAATCAGGCACTTAAAATGGCGAGTTTCGCTCATTAGTAATCTCCGCTAAATTCTTGTCTATTAATAATTTTTAAGGGCAAATTGTAGGGATTTAAAGGCTAAAAATAAACCTTTATTCGATAATCTTCATCTATGGTTTTCATAGAAATTGCAGTTGATGAGTATCTGCAGATGCAGATTTGCATTGATATTAAGGCGAATTAGCATTAATCTGCTTAGTAGGCTAACGCATGGGAGATTCTTATGACTACTGAGCATTCTAATGAAGAAAAAGAGATTGACGTTGCGATTCAACAAATCGCTAGAGATGTTAATCTATATGGCTTAGACGCTGAGAAAGTAAAGAAAATCTGGTTTTCAGCACTGTTGCAACAAGTTGCCGATAATGAGCTAGACAACCAGCAGGCTCACTAGCAGCCTGACTGGTTTTCTTCTACATAGCGAGCCGAAAGCTTGATTAACTCCTCAAGAACAGCCTTATCAACATCTTCTAACTTATTGATATAAAGACAGGACTTGCCTGTTTTATATTTCCCCAATTGAGCCATTAGCTCCTCGTACCGCTTAAATCCAGCCATAATATAAACGCTGATGTTTTGTTTTCGTGGTGAAAAGCCCGTTAAGAACCAATCGCCTTCGTGGCCACTGGCATATTGGTAATGATATTCACCAAAGCCAATGATGCTGCCACCCCACATTTTAGGCTCAGCCCCAGTAGCTTTTTTCATCATGTTAAGAATTTGCTGGCAGTCTTCTAGTTTTTGAGCAGGCTCTACCTGCTGCAAGAAGCTCGCTACGTCTTGCTCGGTTGGCTGGGTTTTGTTTTCAGTTTTGGCCATGCTTTATTCCTTGCTTGACTTAATAAGTGGTGGCTAGGTTTCTGAAACTATTGCATATTTCCGACTATGACAAAAGTGTGACTTTTCGGTTAAATGCTAAAAAAAATCTTTACTTCTGCGGTGTATATAGTATTCTTTTCATCGCTGGTTAAAATAACAGCTATCGAATGGATACATTTTCGATGATACACCGAGTAAATCAGTGGGCCTTAGCTTCATAGATTCACTTCAAGTCGTACCTCGCTATTTGTTACCTAAGTTAGTGTCAATTTTATCTCAGTAAGACCGCCGTTTTTGGCAACAACTTTATTTTTTTAAGCAATTAGCTTTGGAGTTTTATTATGTCTAAGATCACTGGTACCGTTAAGTGGTTCAACGAATCTAAAGGTTTTGGTTTCATCGAGCAAGAGCAAGGCGAAGATGTGTTTGTACACTTCCGTGCTATTCAAGGTGACGGTTTCAAAACTTTAGCAGAAGGCCAACGTGTTGAGTTCGATATCGAGCAAGGCCCTAAAGGCGCTCAAGCTGCTAACGTAACTAAAGTATAATTTTATAAAATTGTATATTTAGATCTAAAAAACCGCGTCAAATGGCGCGGTTTTTTTATGCTTAAAATTTGATCGATCTAAATAAGAAATCACGGAAAGCGACTATGAAAATTGTATATCACGCAGAAAACGCTATGGATGCAAACATCTTGGTGGGAGTCTTAGCTTCGGCTGATATTTATGCGCAAGTACGCGGTGCCGGTATGCAGGGAGCGGTTGGCGAAGCCGCCGCCATGAACAATGTCAAAGTCTGGGTTCACGATGAAGACTATACAGAAGCTCGTGATATTGTTGATGGTTGGCAAGCTGCTGAATTCACAGCCGACGATGCAGACTTGTTTGACGCAGCCGATGACTATCATCAAGAGCCTGCACCAACAGAGAGCCACCTGGTAAGAGATGTTTGCATTGCCGTAGCCATTGTTTTGTTGTTTGTGGCAGCGACGATCGAGTTTTAGCGTTAGGCTCTATTAATGGGCTAATAACAAACTCGCCTTTGATGCGTTAGTTTATTCCCTTTAAGTTAGCATCTATTTTTATCTCAGCTGTATCAAAAAGTACATTTTTGACGTGCTGCCTGTTTCAGCAATAAAAACAACCTGCTACTGTCTCTCTTTCCTTCAATTTCGATTAAACTTCTCAACTCTAAGATTTAATTAAAATAAAGCGTATTCATGCTTTATATCCAGGGGAATGAGGGGATATTATGAAATTGTTCAATAGCAGGCTTGCGGGAAAGTCTTGTGTACTGGCTTGCTTAATGGCATTAGGTGTTTATGCAACACCAATACTCGCAGAAGAAGCAGATGACCAGTCGCAGGGCACTCACTCACAAGGCATTTCGAAACACGAATTCATTTATAGTTATGACGAAATGCTCAACTTTGATGTTGAGGAATATCTGCAAGTTCATGCACCTCATTTGGTGCCGTATGCAGAAGAAATTTCTCACTACGCCGGATATTCATCCGTTAGTCCAAAAGTGCTGATTGCACTGATGGAGCATCAAACTGGTATTGTCACCCGAGCCAGTACAGCCTCAAAAATAGAACGACCTTTTGGCAACTTATCAAAGAAAGTCGGTTTTAGAGAGCAACTTGAAGATATCAGTAGTCGTTTAGCCAAAGAGTTTTATCGAGGCCACGCCTACGGCCAGACAGGGCGCAACGACAAGTTAACCAGCGATAAAGACGCGCAAAATGCGATTATGGTAATTCTCTCCAAACAGGGCGATGATGCCATGGGGATCTTAAGAAGACGCGGTGGCAAAGGCGATACAACATCATCTAAAGAGGTTGGGAAAGCTTATCGAAAATTATTTGAAGGCAAGAAAAAAGAAGAAGAAGAATCAAAAGCGCAGCTAGTGACAGTTGCTGATATTAATGACTATTTTCAACTACCTTTCCCAGCAGGTGAGTCATGGCGTAATGGTGGTAGTCACACCAATCATGGTAGTGGTACTTATCCTCAGTCATCCCTGGACTTTAATGCAGGCGGTTATTGGGGTGATAATTTAAGCCATATCTGGGTCTCATCCTCAGCACCAGGAACCATAAAAAATCACTCGCCATGCTTTTCGGAAATCATCCATGAGGATGGTTGGTCAACCACTTATTATCATATTGAAAACATTCAGTATGCCACTGGCTCAAGGGTAGGCCGTAACGTCCGAGTCGCCAACTACGCCAATGATAAGCCACAAGCCTTGTGTAATGGAGGCCAGTCAAGCGGTCCTCATTTGCACTTTTCAATGAAGAAGAATGGCCAATTTTATCATCTCAATGGCATGAAGTTTTCTGGTTACGAAGTGCGAACCGGTCGCGACAGCTATGACTCTAATTGCAGCTATTTTTGGTTAGCTCGGAGTGGTTATAAATATTGCGCCTGGACCAACGTGTATAACTACGGCGTGACAGATTCAGAACCGCCAGAGCAAGGTGATGCATACAGCGGTTATTTGAGCCATCAGGGATCTCAAATACAGCCTGATGGCAGCTGGTTCTATTATTCGGGTGGCAATATTGCTGCCGATTTGACAGGACCTGCTAATGCAGACTTTGATTTAAAGCTCGAACGATGGAATGGCTATAACTGGTATCAGGTAGCTATTTCAGAAACACCAGAGTCTGATGAAACTATTAGTTATGCCGCTAACTCAGGCTATTACAGGTTGATCGTTTATTCTTACTCAGGCTCAGGAAACTATAGCTTGAGAGTTGTGAAATAATATACTTCTCATAAAAAAAGCCACTCATTATAGAGTGGCTTTTTTTTGTTACAGCAGTACTACTACTTACATCGTATCGGTACTAATACCTAATGCAGTAGTTGGCTCAACATAGTCGAAGCCTAAATTTTCGGCTACTGAACGCTCAGTAACTTTTCCACGGTAGACGTTCAAACCGTTCAACAGGTGTGGATCGTTTGCTAAAGCTTTCTTATAGCCTTTGTTAGCAATATTAATGATGAATGGTAATGTTGCGTTGTTTAATGCGAAGGTTGAAGTGCGCGGCACAGCTCCCGGCATGTTGGCAACACAATAATGAACCACATCATGAAGGATATAAGTTGGATCAGCATGGGTTGTCGCTTTAGATGTTTCGAAGCAGCCGCCCTGATCAATGGCAACGTCAACTAATACAGCACCGGGCTGCATACGCTTTACCATATCTTCTGTCACTAACTTAGGAGCAGCGGCACCTGGAATCAAAACACCACCAATTACTAGATCTGCCGAAATAACGTGTTTCTCAAGTGAGTCATGGCTTGAGTAAACCGTTTCCACTTGTGAGCCAAATTCTGCATCAATACGACGTAATGCATTGACGTTGCGGTCAAGAACAATGACGCGTGCGCCCATGCCGACCGCCATTTTGATTGCGTTAGTACCGACAACACCGCCACCAATGACTACGACTTTGGCAGGTTGGACACCTGGTACGCCGCCTAATAACATGCCACGGCCGCCGTTAGATTTCTCTAAGCATTCGGCACCGGCTTGAATTGACATACGCCCAGCAACTTCTGACATCGGAGCCAGTAGCGGAAGGCCACCAGCTGCGCCAGTTACTGTTTCATAAGCAATGCACACGGCACCAGACTTAACCAAGTCTTCTGTCTGTGGCATATCTGGAGCCAAATGTAAGTAAGTAAATAGAATTTGTCCTTCGCGTAAACGCTTACGCTCATCTGCCAGAGGTTCTTTTACTTTGACGATCATGTCCGCTTGAGCAAACACTTCTTCAGCTGAGGGTGCAATAGTTGCGCCAACAGCTTGATAATCTTCATCAGTAAAACCGATACCAATACCAGCATTGGTTTCAACGATAACTTGATGCCCATGAGCTATCACTTCACGAACACTAGCTGGCACCATTCCCACGCGATATTCGTGGTTTTTAATTTCTTTTGGGACCCCAATCAACATATTTTCAGCTCCAATAAATCAAGGTTTACCTCAAAGAGGGATGCGCTATTATAGTGATGAATATAAAGAATTGTTTGCTGTTATTGGCTGTTTTGTAGTATAAAACACTAAATAAGCGTTATTTTGGCAAGGAAAATACTTTGAAAGTTCAGAGTGACAGCAAGCAGATATTGGACAGAATTGACCTGCGGATTCTGAATGAGTTGCAGCAAAATGGTCGGATCTCTAACGTTGAATTAGCAAAGCGCGTTGGGCTAAGTGCAACCCCCTGTCTGGAGCGAGTCAAAAGGCTTGAGACTAATGGATTTATTGAAGGCTATTCGGCCAAGTTAAACCCCATGAAACTGGCAGCTTCTTTGCTGGTGTTTGTTGAGATTCGTCTATCCAGAACTTCCCCTGATGTATTCGAAGAATTTAAGCAAGCTGTGACCATGTTACCAACGATTCTAGAGTGCCATCTGGTGTCCGGTGATTTCGACTATTTATTGAAAGCCCGTGTTGCAGATATGAAGGCCTATCGTAAGCTATTGGGTGAAACCTTGCTCATGTTGCCCGGTGTTAGCGCATCACGTTCCTATATGGTGATGGAAGAGGTTAAGGAAACCAGCCTGTTGCCTATCAATCCCGATAAGCGTTAGGGATTGCTCACAGTTCAGAATTCGCCACAATTAACTGCTTGAGATAGCTGAAACATGCTTTAGAATAACTGCAAATTATGAAAGGAAAGTATTTTGAGTAAAACAAAAACTAAACAATCTGCTACTCGAAAGTCTCCGCAAGCGTTGGAGTCCAAGGCGATCCTGCGTAAACGCCTTAGTGAAGGCGGTATGATCCTGTTGGTCACTTTAGCATTATTCTTTTTATTAGCGTTACTGACTTACAGCCATAATGACCCAGGCTCATTTACCAATGGTAATGGTGGTCCAATTCAGAATTCTGCTGGTAAGGGTGGGGCTTGGTTTGCGGACTTCTTTTTACATTTATTTGGCTATTTAGCTTATTTAATCCCGATTATATTCGCCTACTTAGGCTATATACTGTACACCGAAAGGAATATTGAACACGAACACCCCAATGCGTTCTGGGCCGTCAAAGGACTCGGATTGCTGATGGCGGTAATCGGTGGTGCGGGTTTATGTAGCTTGCACTTCTTTGACCCTCAAATTCAGCCAAGCTACACCTCGGGCGGTATTTTGGGCGAGTTTATTATCAGTTTGACGATAGATGGACTTGGCCTATATGGCACCACACTCATTCTATTGGCGCTGTTTTTGTCTGGTTTAACTCTATTCACTGGGATTTCATGGCTAAGCATCATGGACAGAGTTGGCGTATGGTTTGTGCAAAGCTGGAGTAAGCTGGTTGAATGGTACGAAAATTTCAGAGACCGTAAGCAAGAACAAAAGTCGGTAAAAGAATCAGTTGTTAAGCGTCAGGAAGCGCTTAAACAGGAAAAAGTGAAACGTGAGACTCGTAGCCCGGTCAGGGTTGAACCTCGCGTTGTACCATCACCCGCACCAGCAAAAGTTGCGGCGAAAGCCAAACAAAAGCGTTTGTTCGATGATGTTCCCGTTGGGCCAATGCCGGCCATGGAATTGTTGGACGAGCCGGAACCTCCTAAGAATCATTTCTCGGAGGAGGCGCTTGAAGCTATGTCGCGCCTGGTTGAGTTAAAGCTGAAAGACTTCGGTGTCGAGGCGCAGGTCATGGAAGTTCATCCAGGACCTGTGATTACCCGATTCGAGCTTGAGTTAGCACCGGGCGTTAAGGTTAGTAAAATTTCGAATTTAGCTAAAGATTTAGCTCGTTCACTATCGACTATTTCGGTTCGTGTGGTTGAAGTGATTCCTGGCAAAACTTATGTCGGGATTGAAATCCCCAATGAGTCGCGGGAAATTGTACGTTTACGCGAAGTATTGGCCTGTGATGAATTTGAGAAAGTGAAATCACCGTTAAGTATGGCGTTGGGTAAAGATATTGCCGGCAATCCAATTGTCGTAAATATGGCCAAAATGCCACACTTGTTGGTGGCGGGTACTACCGGCTCCGGTAAATCGGTTGGTGTTAACGCCATGATTATCAGCATGCTGTACAAGTCTGCTCCTGATGATTTGCGACTCATTATGATTGACCCGAAAATGCTTGAGTTAAGTGTGTACGAAGGTATCCCACATCTCTTGTGTGAAGTGGTAACCGATATGAAAGATGCCGCTAACGCATTGCGTTGGTCGGTGGGTGAAATGGAGCGTCGTTACCGCTTAATGTCTGCGCTAGGCGTCAGAAATCTGGCTGGCTACAATAAAAAAGTGTTAGATGCGATTAAAGCAGGCGAGCCGATTAAAGATCCAATTTGGCAGCCTACGGATGGCCTGGAAGAAGAGCCACCAACACTCGAGAAGTTACCCTCGATTGTGATTGTTATTGATGAGCTTGCTGACATGATGATGATTGTCGGCAAAAAAGTCGAAGAGCTTATTGCCCGTATTGCACAAAAAGCGCGTGCGGCAGGTATACACCTGATTTTAGCAACACAAAGACCGTCGGTTGATGTGATTACAGGTTTGATCAAAGCGAATATTCCGTCGCGGATTGCCTTCCAGGTTTCCTCTAAAATCGACTCCCGAACCATTCTCGATCAAATGGGAGCGGAGCAGTTACTGGGAATGGGGGATATGTTGTATCTGCCCGGAGGCTCTAATATTCCAACTCGGATTCATGGTGCCTTTGTTGATGATGATGAAGTACATCGTGTGGTTGAAGATTGGAAACAGCGTGGGGAGCCGGACTATATAGAAGAGGTTATTAACGGAACCAGTGAAGTACCCATCCCAGGTATGCCGGGTATGGATGGTGATGAAGACAGTGAGCAAGATGAGTTATTTGATCAAGCGGTAGCCATTGTGACAGAAACACGTCGCGCTTCAATTTCAGGTATTCAGCGTCGCTTAAAGATTGGTTACAACCGAGCCGCACGAATGGTGGAAGCGATGGAGGCTGCTGGTATTGTGTCGGAGATGGGTTCGAACGGGGGGAGGGAGGTGTTGGCTCCGCCTCCTCCAAAAGACTGATCCAGCTAGCTTGCTTGCCAATACTTTGTTGTTCTTTATTATTAAGCATAGTCATTTACAAGAGCGTAAACTCCTCGCTCAATAATAAAGAACGCCGCGTCTTGGCTGCACCGCTGACGCTGGATTTATACAAGAGTTAGGTGTGTTGTCACTACGAGGTTATGGAATGTTTAAATTTTATGCCTTGTCTTAACTTCACCGTTGACGCTCAAAGTATTTGATTCAGAACTGACGCTGGATGTCGCATAGACCCTTTACCATCGAGAATGATGTTAAGGCCTAATTCAGTATAACTAGGCTATAAACTAGTTAACGTTGACCATATTATGGTATCTATAATGATTAAAAGTATTAAAAATCG
The DNA here is from genome assembly GCF_000024085.1 of Kangiella koreensis DSM 16069. NCBI lineage: Bacteria > Pseudomonadati > Pseudomonadota > Gammaproteobacteria > Kangiellales > Kangiellaceae > Kangiella > Kangiella koreensis. The sequence continues at coordinate 1,195,526 of NC_013166.1, forward strand.
ATTAACCCAATTTGTTTCTGCCAGTGCTTTATTATGTTTTAGTACTTTGGTAGCTGCTGATGCGCCTCAGGACTTAGAAAAAAAGCTGACTGCGATTGATAGTTTTAAAGCTAACTTTAGTCAGGTCATTACAGATGAGTTCGGTACTTTGATCGATGAGTCTTCCGGTTATTTCGAACTGCAAAGACCCCAGTTGTTTCGTTGGGTGGTGAGCGAGCCATTTGAGCAGGAAATTATCGCAGATGGTGTTAACTTGTGGCAGTTTGATATTGATATTGAACAAATCAATGTCTCGAGCCTTGATCAAACGTTAGCTAACTCACCAGCTGCATTATTGAGCCAGGCGCAACTGGATGTAGCAACCAATTATGAAGTGGCTGCGGTACAAGGCCAGCAAGAAGGTGTGATGATTTATCACCTGATGCCTCGCGATCCTGATGCTTTATATGAAGTGTTAATCATTGAGTTTAATGGTGATGATCTGGTTGCTCTACAGGTAAAAGATAACCTGGGGCAGTCGACCTTAGTCGATTTCACCAATGTGGTTATGAATCCACCGTTTGATGAAGACCACTTTGAATTTACCGTTCCTGAGGGAGTTGATGTTATAGATAGTCGTGAAGTGGTGGAGCAGGAACCACTTGAGGCCGAGCGTCCTTAATTCCTTATGAGCGGGCAATCGAACTTATTTTCAAATTCACCACTCAATGCTCCATTGGCTGACAGGCTACGCCCAACATCTTTGAACGATTATGTTGGGCAGGAGCATCTTCTAGCCGCTGGAAAACCGCTGCGCCAAGCAATTGAAACACAGCGTCCGTTTTCTTTGATTTTCTGGGGGCCTCCCGGTACAGGAAAAACAACCTTAGCTCGCTTAATTGCACAAAGCTCCAATGCCCATTTTATTACCATTTCTGCAGTCCTTGCCGGGGTTAAAGATATACGCGCAGCGGTGGATGAAGCGCGCCAATATCAATCGCAAGGCAAACCAACTATATTATTTGTCGATGAGGTGCATCGTTTTAATAAGGCTCAGCAAGATGCATTTTTACCTTATGTTGAAGATGGCACGCTGACCTTTATTGGTGCAACTACTGAGAACCCATCCTTTGAATTAAACAACGCCTTGCTTTCCAGAGCCCGTGTATTTGTATTAAAAGATTTGTCAGAAACAGCCTTAGACAAATTGATCAGTCGCGCTTTGACTGATGAGGAGCTTGGGCTTGGTAAATATCATTTATCAATTGCCGATGACAGCCGGAAACATTTAGTTGATGCAGCTGATGGTGACGGACGTCGCCTGCTCAATTTTCTAGAGCTGGCCAGCGAACTTGCCTTAGCTAAAAACGAAAGCTCACCCGTAATTGATGATGAAGTTTTAGAAGAAACTCTGACCCAATCCTTGCGTCGTTTTGATAAAGGTGGTGAACACTTTTATGATCAAATATCGGCGCTACATAAATCAGTAAGGGGAAGCAATCCCGACGGGGCTCTGTATTGGTTTTGTCGTATGATTGATGGTGGTTGTGAGCCTTTGTATGTGGCGCGCCGTGTTGTGCGAATGGCCAGTGAAGATATCGGCAATGCGGATCCGCGTGGTTTAACCTTAGCGCTGAATGCCTGGGATGTGCAGGAGCGCTTAGGAAGTCCTGAAGGGGAGTTAGCGATTGCCCAGGCGATTATTTATCTGGCATGTGCGCCAAAAAGTAACGCAGTCTACAAGGCTTATAACAATGCGCTGCGTGATGTCAGAAACGAACCGACCTACGAAGTACCGCTACATATTCGCAATGCTCCGACAAAGTTGATGAAAGAATTGGATTATGGCACTGAATATCGCTACGACCATGATGAGCCCGATGCTTTCTCTGCCGGACAAACCTATTTACCAGATGAAAAGGGCGATACTCGATATTATTATCCCGTGGACAGAGGGCTGGAGAAAAAGATCGCTGAAAAACTGGCCTGGCTCAAAACTAAAAGCGCTCAATATAGCTCTCAATACAACAAGGGGAACTCATGAATATAGCCGTTATTGCCAGCATCGGTCTTGGAGGTGCTCTTGGTGCCGTTGCCCGGTTTAAGTGTCGCGATCTGGCCGAGTGGCTCCTTGGTGAACATTATCTATGGGGAACTTTGCTAGCCAATGTGATTGGCTGTTTTATTGCTGGTTTCCTATTAATCTTCTGGCAAGCGGCTCAAGTGTCCAATAGTGTACGTTTTGGCGTTGTTATTGGCTTTCTTGGGGCGTTGACCACTTTCTCGACCTTTTCAGTCGAAACCTTTCAACTGATGCAGCAGCACTTGTGGCTCAAGGCAGGCATCAATATTAGCGCCAATTTACTACTTTGCATGCTTTTCGTGTTTTTTGGGGCTTGGCTTGGTGGTAGAATGGCCGCCTGAAATTTACGGCAAACCTATAACGGATTCAAAAAAGACGATGCTTGACCCTAAATTATTACGTACTGACATTGATGCTGTTGCTAAGAATCTGGCAAAGCGCGGCTTTGAGCTTGATGTAGAGCAATACAATAAACTTGAAGAAGAGCGTAAAGCTATTCAGGTTGAAACGCAGGAGTTGCAGAATGAGCGTAACTCCAGCTCTAAGTCGATAGGGCAGGCCAAAGCTCGTGGTGAAGATATTCAGCCGTTATTAGATCAGGTTGCCAATTTAGGCAGTAAGCTTGATGCTGCTAAAGAACGCCTTAATCAAGTTATGACTCAATTGGATGAGATTCATTACGGAATTCCAAACCTATTGGATGAGTCAGTCCCAGAAGGAAAAGACGAAAATGATAATGTTGAAATTCGTCGTTGGGGTGAGCCGCGTCAATTCGATTTTGAGCCAAAAGATCATGTCGAAGTGGGTGAAGGTTTAAGTGGTCTGGATTTTGCCAGCGCCGCAAAAATAGCCGCTAGCCGCTTTATCGTAAAAAAAGGCCTAGTTGCCAAACTGCATCGAGCCTTGATTCAGTTCATGCTCGATTTGCACAGCAAAGAACACGGCTATGAAGAAGTGTACGTTCCTTATATGGTCAATGCTGAAAGCTTAACTGGTACCGGTCAGTTGCCCAAGTTCGAAGAAGACCTATTTAAAGCGCAAGGTAAAAATCAGGATGACCGTCCTTTATATCTGATCCCAACGGCTGAAGTTCCAGTAACCAACTTGGTTCGTGACGAAATTATTGAAGCCGATCAGTTACCTTTACAGTTCGTGGCACATACTCCCTGTTTCCGCAGTGAAGCAGGTTCATATGGTCGCGATGTTCGTGGGCTTATCCGCCTTCACCAGTTTGAAAAAGTCGAATTGGTGCATATTGCTAAGCCAGAAGATTCAATGGAGGCGCTTGAACGTCTAATTGGTCATGCTGAGAAAGTCTTGCAGCTACTTGAGCTTCCTTACCGAGTCGTCACGCTTTGCTCTGGAGATATCGGCTTTGGTGCAACCAAAACCTACGATATTGAAGTATGGTTGCCAAGCCAGGATACTTATCGCGAGATTTCTTCTTGCAGTAACACCGGTGACTTCCAGGCTCGACGCATGCAAGCACGCTGGCGCAACCCAGAAACCGGCAAACCCGAGTTGTTGCATACCCTAAATGGCTCAGGATTGGCAGTAGGCCGTACTTTAGTGGCTATTTTAGAAAATTATCAAAATGCCGATGGCAGTATTAATATCCCTGAAGTATTAAAGCCCTATATTAAATAACTATCGCACTTCTGCACCCCCGTAGCTCATCTGGATAGAGCGTCCCCCTCCTAAGGGGAAGGTAACAGGTTCGAATCCTGTCGGGGGTGCCATTCCTTTCTTGATTCTCTTCTTATCTCGTATAACAATGGGCTTGTATTCTTTTTATACCTGCGGGGGATTTATGAAAGCTTTTAGACTAGTTTGTTTACTATCAATCACATATTTTATTGCATCTTGTGCATCTACGCCTACTGTTGAAAGCGGGGACTCAACGACTGATAAGCTTCTGGCTAAAGAGTATCTGGTTTCAGTGGGTGATAAGGTTTCATTTAAGGATTCTACTATAGAATTTCTCGATATTGTGAATGATTCAAGGTGTCCTAAAGGCGTTCAATGTGTTGCTGAGGGTGATGCGACATTAAGCTTTATTTATTCGACTCCAAGCTCTGCGGAGTCTTTTAATTTAAATACCTCTGATTCATCGATAGGTGATTTTAATGGTATGAAAATTGGTTTAATGTCATTTGATCCTCTGCCTTCTGAGGGAAATATATTAAGTCCAAAAGAATTCAAAGCACGACTTGTCGTTACTGAAGAAGGTGCTTTGGATGATGTCACAATAATTGATGTCAGAACTGATGGCGAGTATAACAATAGCCATTATTCTGGTGCCGTAAATATACCTGTAGATGAGATCGGTAGCCGTATTAGTCAGCTGAATCTTGCTAATGAACAAACTTTTGTTGTCTACTGTCGAAGTGGAAATCGAGCTGCTAAGGCTAAGGATGAGCTCGAGGCTATGGGGTATACTAGCGTCATTAATGGTGTTAATGAAGATAGTCTTGATAAGCTTCTGGACTGAATATGAGTGGAAAGGTATTAGGTATCGGTGGTGTCTTCTTTAAGTGCAAAGATAGAGATGCTCTAGGAGAATGGTATGAAAAAGCTTTGGGTTTTAAAATCGATCCAAGCTATGGCGGTACCAGTTTTCCTGTAGCAAATATTCCGAAAGAGGGCTATACCGTTTGGGGCGCCTTTAAGGAAGATACTGATTATTTCGCACCATCAGATAAAGACTTCATGATTAACCTGATGGTTGATGATGTGGAAGCCTGTATTAAGCAAGTTGTAGCCAATGGTGGTAAGCAGGTCGGCGACATTGTCGTTGAAGATGGTTTTGGTAAGTTTGCCTGGTTTATGGACCTGGAAGGAAACAAGATCGAATTATGGCAATTGCCAGACCAATAAAAAGTGTTAATCTAAATTTTGGTGAGAATAAAAAAGCCCAGCTATTTGCTGGGCTTTTTGTTATGCGTTGCCTGTTATTTGTGAGCGGCTTTAGAACTGATTGATACGGTTATAATATTCCGGACGGCGATCTCTAAATAAGCCCCAGCTAGCGCGCTGTTTCGCTACCTGGTCTAAATCAAATTCCTGGCAAATCACACCTTCGCTGGTTTTATCCATCTCTTGGATTTTGGCACCAAATGGATCTGTTATAAACGAAGAGCCATAGAAGGTAATGCCGCAGGTGTCGCCTTGTTCGGTACCAACGCGGTTTGAAGCCACTACTGGAACCATGTTTGCCCCACTGTGGCCCTGCATGACACGTTGCCAGTGCTCACGCGAATCCCAGTTTGGATCTTGTGGCTCTGATCCAATGGCTGTAGGGTAATAAATCACTTCAGCACCTTGCAGCGCTAGAATGCGTGCAGCTTCAGGGAACCATTGATCCCAACAAATGGCTGCGCCCATACGGCCAAATTTGGTGTCCCAAACTTTAAACCCTGTGTCGCCTGGTGAGAAGTAAAACTTCTCTTGATAACCGTGCCCATCTGGGATGTGCATCTTGCGGTAGTTGTCCATGATGGTGCCGTCGGCATCAATCATTGCCAGAGAATTAAAGTGTGCATTGCCAGCTTTTTCGAAATAGCTGATGGGCAAAACTACGCCTAACTGTTTCGCAACTGTTGAGAAGTGCTGTAATACACGGCTGCTTGGATAAGGCTCAGCCCAATCAAAATATTTAGGATCCTGATCTTTGCACCAGTAATAGCCAGCAAATAATTCCTGTAAAAGAATAGCGTTCGCGCCTTGTTCAGCAGCTTGTTTAACTAAAGCTTCACCTTTAGCGATGTTCTCATCAAAGTTTGCACTAACCGCAAACTGGGTTGCTGCAAATGTTACGTTTCTCATAGTGTTATCACCTATTAAGACTCAAATGTATGAGCTCATTAAATTTGGGGTTGCTGCATGGTTATGCAGTGAATGCCGCCGCCGCCGACTAAAATTTCATTGGCATTAATTTGATGGATAGTGCGATGGGGGAAGAGGTCAGTCAGAACTGATTTTGCTTCATCATCTTGCTTGCAGTCGAAAGACGGCATAATGATCGCATCATTGGCAATATAAAAATTAATATACGAAAGAGGCACACGAAGTTCGCCCTCATAACGTGCTTCAGGCTCGGAGACCTCAACCAGTTTCAAATTGTTTTCACGAAGAATTTGGCGATTTTCCTCATATATAGCAAAGTTCTCGCTCTGCTTGTCACAGTTTTGGCTAATCACTAAATCCTCTTCAACGAAGCAGGCAATATTGTCGATATGTCCATCGGTATCCACATCGCCAGCAACGCCTTTCTCTAACCATACAACTTGCTCAGCACCAAATTGCTCCAGCAAAACCTGTTCGATCTGTTGCTGGTTCATTGAGGGGTTACGGTTTGCATTAAGCAAGCATTCTTTAGTGGTTAAAATAGTACCTTGTCCGTTAGAGTGAACCGCGCCACCTTCTAATACCATGTCGATCTGACGCGACTGTATACCACTATAGTTTATGATGTTATCAGCAACTTTGGCATCATTATCAAAAGGTGAGAACTTATTGCCCCAGGCGTTAAATTGGAAATCTAAAGCCAGTGGTTTGCCATCTTCTGCGATCCAGATTGGCGCTGTATCACGCGTCCAACTATCATCAATAGTCATTTCTACCAAAGTAATAGAGCTGCTGAGCTTCTTGGTGGCAAAAGCTTTATGTTCAGGCTTTACCAGCATAAAAAGTGGCTCATAGTCAGCAATGGTATTGGCTACTTCGGCAAAAGCTAGCTGGGCCTTCTCAAGTCCATTGGTCCAGATTTCAGTACGACACGGCCATGCCATCCAGGTCGCTGCATGAGCTTCCCATTCGGCTGGCCAGCGTCTTTTCAACTGAGTCATTTTCAGTCTAATCCTCTAAATAACTGTAGCCATAAATACCTTCGCGTAATTCGGCCAGGTATTGGCGTTGTTGCGTTTGCTCAAGGTCGCTTGCTTTGAGCTGGCGACGATAAGACTCCAAAATGGATTTAGCATCAAAATCCACGTATTCAAGCATTTCGTCAACACCTGAGCCGTAGTCAGTCCCTGTGATTTTAATTTCTCCATTCTCGGCTAGTACCAGGTCGATAGTATGCGTGTCGCCAAACAGGTTGTGCATATCGCCCAATATTTCCTGATAAGCGCCCACCATAAAGAAGCCAAGCAAATATTCATCGCCTGGCGTATAAGTAGGGAGCATCAAAGTAGGGGTAATGCTTTGTGCATTAACATATTGCTCTAACACGCCATCACTATCGCAGGTAATATCTTGAATAATGACGCTTTCCATAGGCTCATCTTTCAGCCCGACTAAAGGCATCACCGGGAAGATCTGGTCAATCGCCCAAGCATCCGGCAATGACTGGAAAATAGAGAAGTTAACGAAGTATTTGCTGGCCAGTTTTTCATTTAAATTGTCTAGCGTATTTTGATGCTCTTGAATTTCAGGAATTAACTTCTCTTTGACCAACATCAAAATCATGCGGTGCAGACGCTCAGCCATCGCTCGCTCAGCAAGTGACAAGACCTGGTGGCTGAACATTCCTTGAGCTTCTGTCAGCAAGTAACCGGCATCATGGAAAGTCTCCATAAGTTTACGGTTATCTTTAGTGTTCATGGCTTCCTGATAGCTTTCCCAAAGGTTGTGTAACACCAGTGGCGCTTCTTCGGAAGGCGCTTCTAGCTCAACTTTTTCAGGAGCTTCTGAATCAATAACATTGGCAATTAATACCGCGTGGTGAGCAGTCAGTGCTCGACCTGATTCTGTAATGATATTCGGATGAGGTAAATCATTCTCGTTGGCAACATCATAAAATGCCCACACTACGTTATTGGCGTATTCCGACAAGCTATAGTTGATTGAGCAATGGCTCTGGCTACGAGTTCCTTCATAATCCACGCCAAGACCGCCACCCACGTCCACGGTTTCTACTGGCACGCCAAGCGCATGCAGTTCCGCATAAAAGCGAGCGCATTCTTTGAGTGCATTCTGGATGTCACGAATCGAGGTAATCTGTGAACCCAAGTGGAAGTGTAGTAGTTTAAATATATCCACCTGGTCGCTGGCTTGCAGCGTTTCAACCAAACGCAAAATCTGGCTGGCAGACAAGCCAAATTTGGAATGATCACCACCAGAGGTTTGCCATTTAGACTCACCTTTTGAAGCTAGTCGAGCTCGAACGCCAATAGTTGGCTTTACGCCCATGCTTTCAGCTTCTTCAAGCACTAATTGAAGCTCTGTCAGCTTTTCTACGACAATGTAGACCTTGTGACCAAGTTGCGTACCAATTAAGGCGGTACGAATGTACTCACGGTCTTTATAGCCGTTGCAGACGATAGTTGAATTGGTATGCTCGGATAAAGCAAGCACAGCCATTAATTCTGGCTTGCTGCCAGCTTCGAGACCAATCTGTTTATCGTTGTTGTTGTTAATGGCAGCCTGGCTTTGCACAATTTCTTCGACCACACGACGCTGCTGATTGACTTTGATCGGATAGCAGATCGTATAGCGGCCTTGAAACTCGTATTCTTTAATCGCCTGATTAAATGCTTCGCACAAACTATTGACGCGATTATGCAGAATATCGCCAAAGCGAAGCAGAGCAGGCATCTGAAATCCTTTCTTTTGTAGCTCCTTGCAGATTTCTGAAAGTTCAAAGTTAAACTCTGGGCGGCTACGATCAGGCTTCACCACCAGGTTACCTTGCTCATTCAAGTCGAAATAGCCTTCGCTCCAGTAAGGAAGGTTGTAGTGGGCGCGGGCTTTTTCGATGCTCCAAGCTTCATTTTGATCAACGACCATTGTGCTGGTTTCTCCAATTCGATCTTCAGGTTATGAAGATGCTTAATGATTAAACTTTATATACCTAATGCGTTTATAAAACTATCATTTCTAAACGCGGGATACAAAAAAGGCGAACTCTTGAGTTCGCCTTTGTGTTCTCTTGCACGCTTTACTTGAGCGCCTCAATCACGTACTGGGGCAGGGCAAAGCTGGCGACATGCAGTTCAGGGTTATAGTACCTGGTACTAAAATTAGCCTTACTAAATCGCTCTCGTATGGTTTCAACTGAGTGCTGGCGCAAAGTCGCATCATCACTACCCCAGGAAAGGGTCATATTGCCACCGATATAAGTTGGCACAGCCGTTACATAAAACCAGCGATCGTCAAAAATACCTTTGAAGCGGTTATAAGTGGTTTTCACTTCATCAATCTGCATGAAGCTAACACCGTTTTGCGTTGCTAATATGCCGCCTTCATTAAGACTGTTTTTGCAGCCTTGATAAAAGCGTGAAGTAAAGAGCACTTCGGCTGGGCCTTCCGGATCAGTTGAGTCAGAAATAATGACATCAAACCTGTCACCGTTCTCAGCATTAGCATTATGAACAATGAAATCAACGCCATCAGCAATCACAAGATTAACTCGTGGATCGTCAAAAGCACCGTCAGAGTGCTTCGGGAAGTATTGTTTGCACATATCCACTACGGCAGCATCAATCTCCACCATGGTGACCTGTTCGACTTCAGGGTGACGCAATACTTCACGCAAAATACCGCCATCGCCACCACCAATAATCAAAACCCGTTTTGCATTACCATGTGCAAATAACGGCACATGTGTCAGCATCTCGTGGTAAATGAACTCGTCTTTTTCGGTGGTTTGGATAACCCCGTCCAACGCCATAACATGACCAAACTGCTCATTCTTAAAAATGATCAGATGCTGATGTTCGGTTTTACTCTCGAACAAAACTTCATCAACAATGAAGCTTTGCCCGTAAGTGCTGTATAGGGTTTCGATAAATCTTTTTGCCATGTCGATTAAATGCCTTCGGCTTTATTTCTCAACTTGTCCACGCAAAATTTCACTCACTTCAATTTTTGAAGGGTGGAATGCTTTGCGCAGGATTTCTACCGCTTTATGAGGTTCAGCGTCGCCACACATAAAGACATCAAACGCAGCATAGTCGCGCTCTGGCCAGGTGTGCACACTGATATGGGATTCTGCTAAAACGGCAACACCTGAAATTCCACCGTTAGGTGTAAAGTGGTGCATATGAATGTGCAACAAAGTTGCGCCACACTCAACTACAGACTCACGGAAAGCTTGCTCCATCAGTTGTAGGTTATCAAGCTTTGATGCGCCCCATAGATCAATGATCAAATGAGTGCCCGCAAAGATTTTGCCGTTTCTGTGTATGAAATGATCGTTTCGCTCATCGTTCTCGTTGACGTTCTTAAAAGAAGGCCACTGAGTTTCTGTTGCGCCAGTAGGATCAATCTCTTGGTTATAGTCGAAGTCTTTATACACTTCTTTAATCTCCTGTACAGGGAAGCCATAAACAAGCTTATTTACAAATTTCTGGGGGCGTAACGATAGAAACTTCCCAGACCTACCAGGCGTGCTGACAAACTCACCATTCACTTAATCAGTGACCGTGAGCAAAAAATAGCCAATCAGCACAAAATGGAATGTGCTTTATACTTTGTTTAGCGAAAAATGCAAGAAAATTCGGGTGGAAATAAGGAAAAAACTACCCGTTAGAAATTGGGTGTGAAAGAATGCGTCCTTCGTATAGTGATAAATTCTAAACAAATTTATTAATAAGTGTTTTTAACTGATTGATTTTTAAAGTATGAATCCAGGTTATTGGCGTTTAGTTTTGCTGGCTGTTTTAGCTGTCTTTTTGATGGCAATGGTGCCGGTTATTATCAAGTATATTGAGGTCGATCCGTGGCTGATCGGTGCCTTTAGATTGGCGGTCAGTGTGGTAGGCCTGGTACTGCTGGCAGGCATGACGCGAAAGCCATTAATTGCGCGCCGAGAAAACTGGATATTCATTTTTTTGCTGGGTTTAGTGTTTGCTACACACTGGCTCACTTATTTCTACAGCATTCAACTTTCAACAGCTTCAATTGCTGCTATTGGGGTTTCAACCTTTGGCGCGCATTTGCTTTTGCTTGGCTGGTTTGTGCATAAACAACCACCACATTGGCTTGAACTTTTTTGCGTGCTGTTGGCTTTCGCCGGTGTTTATATGGTGGTGCCGGAGTTCGACCTTAATGATGGCATGACGATTGGTCTTATCCTTGCGGTGATATCCGGTTTCTTATATGCCTTGTTGCCCTTGATGCATCAGAAGTATCGTCATATCAATGGTGAGCGTCGAACGTTTGGTCAGTTTTTTGTGGCTATGGTTATTTTCAGCTTTGGTCTACCTCAGGCGGAATGGTCGATTCCTAAAGAAAGCTGGATAGGGTTGATTGTGTTGGGTGTGGTCTGCACTCTGGTTGCTCATAGTCTCTGGATAAAGGTTAGTACCGAATTAAATCATGTAGTCACTTCGGTGGTTTATTATCTCTATGTACCCATCGCCATGCTGTTCAGTTTTGTCTTTTTAGATGAAACTCTATCCTCACAACAACTAGTTGGAGCTGGTTTGATTATCTTTGCCAATGTTCTCGGTATTTGGTTCCGCTCAATTCGCAAGCATCGGCCTGTTATTTAGGCAAAAACCTCAAGCTATCCGAGATGCATCATATTTGTATCCAATACTGTATCTTTTTGTATTTTATTGATATTCTTCACAAGTCTAAAATGCATTGTTCCTTGCTAAACAAGGAGATATAGTGCATTTGGCCATTACAGGCTGTAATGGCTTGGGCCTGGTTAGCTCAGGATAGATAATGGAATGATGCATTTATGACTCGCAACATCAGTTTCTGATGCAAATTTGCCATTAGGTTATCTTATTGTATATGAGATAAATGGTTGCTTGTGTCATAATGTATCTAATTAATATACCAATGTATCACAACAAGAAGGCAGTACAGTGAGTAAGACATTATCCCGCTCAGAATTAGCGCTTATTGATCGAGAGGGTGAGCGCATTAAAAACGGCCTATCGAACCTCGTCGATGATTTCCCGAATCATGCTAAAACCATTACCGGTATGGCAAATTGGCTCAATGCTAATAAGTCTACCTGTCAGCGTATGGTTGAAACTATCAATAAAGCGGTGGATGGCCTGCAAGTTATTCACTCACTACCTGGACCTGCTGGTTTACGTGGATTTATTGATTTGGCCGAACAACACAAAATGAATGCCAAGCTGGTTGAAGAAGCCAGAGCTATGGTCGTTCGTTTTGAGAACTTGATTTATGAGTATTCACGAAGTCACTCAGCCCTTAAAGCGCTTATCAAATCTTCAGATAAGAGTACCCAAACTCAGGGCAATAAGTCCGATCAGCGAAAATCACTTTTTGAAGCTTCTCGAACGGTTACCGGTGAACAGATGGAAAATCTGTTTTTCGCCTGTATTCTTAAAGAGAATGAGCAGGACCATAAATTCCTTCAGCAATATACGCTGACCTTTTTTGACAATTGCATCAAAACAGAAACTGCCCGTCCTTTGGTGATTCCAGTTGGTCCTTCAGAACAAAAGCTTGAGTTAGAAAAACCAGAATTAATCTCTCAGGATGAGGAGGTTGCTGACAAACTTGCAAACGTCTCATTAATAGAAGAACTTACTAGCGCAAGTGTTGTTAAAAGCATTAATGAATTTACTCGCGGAGAAAACTCCATCATTATCCCAGCGATACCGGATCAGGCTAATGGCTTTAATATTGCTGCCATGAAAAATTATCCGGAAGAGCAGTTGGGACCTTTTTATGGTGGAAAAAAAGCCAGCTGTGTCAGCGTGCAGGTGAGAACACCAATTAAAAGCTTATATATGGTGTGTTTCCTTGAGCGCAGTTATGCCATGCGTAGTGTTGCTAATGCAGGTATTTATTCGATGAATACTCAATTAGCAACCATGATTACCAGTCCTGACGCACTCTGGTATGACCGTTTCCATGATGAGGCAGATTTGGTGCTATCAAGCCATGATGCTAACTTCTCAGAGAAACTTAAATACCCAATGGCTAACGAGTTAGTAGATACATTGTTTACCGTGACAGGGTGTGATCGTAAAGAATATGCGGCATACCTGGTTCGAGTGGACTATCCTATCTGGTCGACTGCTTACCGCATTTACTTCCAGTATGCTATCGATTAGTGTGAGTTGACTCATCTCGATAGAGTCTTTTGAGCATACATAAAAAAAACGGGCTAAACGCCCGTTTTTTTATTCAAACTTATTTAAGAGTTTGAATTATTTCTTTTTTGCATCGGCTACACGTTGACGTGCCAATTCATCAGCAATCACGTTAGTAGGGCGTCCGCTAAGTTTAGAGGCTTCGAACACTTCAGTTAAAGTGCCATAAATCTCATCAACTTTGGTCAACGCAGCATCACGATTATAATTTTCTTCGAATGATACGTTAATGATACCACCAGCATTGATGACATAATCAGGTGCATACAAGATACCTTTGCTAAGAAGAATGTCGCCATGACGATCTTCGGCTAGCTGGTTATTTGCGGCACCGGCAATGACTGATGCTTTAATCTGTGGAAGAGTGTTGTCATTAATGACTGCACCTAAAGCGCAGGGTGCATAAATATCAACATCTAAACCATAGATATCATCAATACCCACTGCAGTCGCATTAAATTCGTTTACAACGCGTTCAATGCTTTCTTTACTGATATCGGTTACAAATAACTTAGCACCTTCTTCATGCAAGTGTCTGCACAGGTAATAACCTACATGACCTAAACCCTGGACGGAAATTTTACGACCGTTTAAATCATCGCTACCAAATTTATGTTTGGCTGCTGCTTTAATACCTTTATATACGCCGTAGGCAGTTACCGGAGAAGGGTCACCAGATTTGCCTTCCAAGCCTAAAACGTAATTGGTTTCTTTATTGACGATGGCCATATCGTTTGGATTGATACCGACATCTTCCGCAGTAATGTACTTACCGCTTAACTTTTCAACAAAGCGACCGAATGCACGGAATAGCTCTTCAGATTTCATGGTCTTAGAGTTACCGATAATTACAGATTTGCCGCCACCCATTTTCAGGCCAGCCATAGCATTTTTGTAAGTCATGCCGCGCGATAGGCGTAAAGCATCAATCAGTGCGCCTTCGTCAGAGTTATAATCCCACATACGACAACCGCCAACCGCTGGACCTAAGTTAGTGTTGTGAACACAGATAATGGCCTTCAAGCCAGAGTCAACATCACGACAAAAAACGATTTGTTCGTGATCGTCGTATGCACGTAGATTAAAAACTGCCATAAAGAACTCCTTTAATAAGGATATAAACAAGGGAAGCCGCAAAATGCGGCTTCAATTAAATACAATGATTAACCCAGGTCGAACTTGATGCCCTGAGCCAAAGTAGGTTGGTCACCCCAGAAAATGGTGTTGGTTTGACGACGCATGTAAGCTTTCCATGCATCAGAGCCAGCTTCACGACCACCGCCTGTTTCTTTTTCACCGCCGAAGGCGCCACCAATTTCAGCACCCGAAGTACCGATATTGACGTTTGCGATACCGCAGTCAGAACCTAGTGCAGAAAGGAACTTCTCAGCAACTTTCATATCGCGAGTGAAGATAGCTGATGAAAGACCCGCTTTAGACTGATTTTGCATGGCAATCGCTTCTTCAGTCGTTTCGTAAGTCATAACATACAAAATTGAAGCGAACGTTTCAGTTTGCACAACATCCCAGTGGTTTTCTGCGCGAATAACCGTCGGCTCGATGAAGAAGCCAGGACCATCAATTGCTTTACCACCAGCTAGAACTTCACCGCCAGCTTCTTTGGCTTTAGCGACTGCGTTCTCGAAATTCTTAACAGCGTTAGCGTCAACTAACGGGCCCATCAAAGTATCAGTGTCTAATGGGTTGCCAATTTTAACTTGCTTGTAAGCATTGACGATTGATGGGATGACTTGATCGGCCACATCTTTGTGTACGATTAGGCGACGCGTTGAAGTACAACGTTGGCCGGCAGTACCTACAGCACCGAAGACGATTGCTGGAACTGCAATGTCCATATCGGCTGTTTTATCAAGGATAAGTGCGTTGTTACCTGAAAGCTCAAGCAAGCTTTTACCCATACGCTCAGCAACTTTAACGCCAACCATACGACCAACTTCGCTTGAACCAGTGAAAGACATTTTCTTAACACGTGCGTCTTCTATGAAACGCTGTGATAATTTATTCTCTTCAGTATCGATGAACAAACAGAAGATACCTTTAAGACCAGCTTCTTCTAAAACCTTGTTACAGATGTTTTGTACAGCAATTCCTGTTAGAGGAGTCTTTGGAGATGGTTTCCAAACCACTGTGTTACCACAGATAGCTGCGATGAACGCATTCCATGACCAAACAGCAACCGGGAAGTTGAACGCTGACATAACACCAGTGATACCTAGTGGATGCCATTGTTCATACATGCGGTGCTCAGGACGCTCAGAGTGCATGGTTTTACCATACAACATACGAGATTGACCTACAGCGAAATCCGCCATATCAATCATTTCCTGAACTTCGCCATCACCTTCGGCCTTGATTTTGCCCATTTCGGCAGAAACCAGACTACCTAAAGCATCTTTGTGATCGCGTAAGGCATTACCAATTTTACGAACAAGCTCACCGCGTAGAGGAGCTGGAACTTTACGCCACTCTTCAAAAGCAGCTTCGGCTTCCTGCATAACTTTGTCGTAATCTGTTGCAGAACTGGCGTTAACTTTGGCAATAACTTCGCCAGTTGCAGGATTGATCGATTCAATTACCCCTGCGTCTTGAGTGTCGGTGTAACCTTGGCCCCAACTAGCTGACTGGTTGACGGCTTCGATACCTAGCTCTTTCAAAAAATCCATAAATACCTCTAAATTCAGTTAAAACTACACTAAAGTAACTAAGATTAGACTACTTTAGCGATAAATAATTTTGCGGCGCTACCATACCACCAGAGGGCAATTTTCGCCAGTTAATTTTGGATATGCTGGTTAAAGATTAGTCAATGATTGCGCTGGTCAGAGCTGTTGTATGGGCTGGGGTTATGAGGGGGAGGGGATTGATTAGAAATATTAATGAAAAGGCGCATTTCAGTTGAAATACGCCTTTATAGCTCAATAGCTTAGCTGAATGAGTTCATTCGATGTATTAGAACTCCCACCAGCAAGTTTCCCACCATTCTAGAAACTCATCAAATTCAATATGAGTGCTGTGGTTTTTGTCCACTAAATCAAAACCACGTTTAACTTGCTCTGCAGTTGCATCAGGTGACAGCACCTTTAACAAGCGCTCGAATTCTTTAATGTCGATTTGGCCATTATTGTCTGTATCGAAATAATCAAAATGCTCTTTAACGTCTTGAATATGCTGATCCGTTAATGGCTTCATTGAACCTCCGCTGGGTTTGTTTGTTATAAGTTGGTCATTCATCCTCGTAGCTAAAGCTGTCTTGGAGGCTGGTGTTGGCTTCGGCAATACTGAAACGATTGGGTGAGAATCCCTCACCAAACCACGTACTGACTTCATCATGTTCAAAGTGATTCGGGGAGCGTAAGACGTTAAGTAAATGCTCGTAACCCGCTACTCCGCCTGCATCCTCAGGGGGGCAGGCGTTTTTACCATCAATACACTCTACATAGCTATCTGATTGAGTATCGGAAAAACCAACAAAAGTAATTTTATGATGCCAATGGTCAGCAAAGTCATAAGTGTATTCAATGCTATCGTCTTTGTTTTTTAATACATCGGTGATAGCAATGTTTGCCTCATTCAGCCACTTCTCATCACCGTCACCTTCTGGGTCAATGTAGCCATAACGCTTTCCATTTATCTGGAATTCGTGCTGCTGGTAATCTTCCCAGCCAAAAATGGCTTGAATGGAATAGTGGAGGTCCTCGAGATTAGCGTTTGGGTCAATGAGAATATCGCGCCAAACAGGAAGGTTAAGGTGTTCCAGTTCGATATGCAGGTGAAGCATGTGTTGCGTTTTAGTTGACATGGTGTCGTCTCACAAATGAGGCCTTCAATGGCTTCAGGTTGATAAAACATTTTCCTCTAAACGGTAGCGTACTTTTCGTTCTTCTAGATAGTCTAAAACCGTTTTACAGCAATCAGTGTGACCACCAATATGCTCAGGTGCAAACACACCTTTTTTATCAAATTTTCCTTTCAGTAGCAATTGGCAAATAGCATTAGCTGTGAACCCAGTAGTTCGTGCCATCGAAGTTTCATGCTTCACCTTGTCATATTCATCATACATGGTGTAAACATATTCCTTATGCTTTTCGCCTTCTTGACCATGAATCGTCACTCGCATAATGGTGAATTCTTCTTCTTTCGGTTTCAGTTTCCATTCATTAATTAAGATCTCAGAAGTAACTTCTAATGGAGTAACTTCAAGACCACGAACGGACACTTTATCTTTACTGAAAAAGCCACTGGCTTTCAAGGTTCTAATGGCATCAACATGACCTGGATAACGAAGTGTTTTTTCTTTCATGTTAGGGACATTATTCATGGTGAACATTAGCGAGCGTAAACCATCGGTGTTAAAAGCTTCAAGCGTTCCAATCTTCTCGAATTCCACCAACTCACGATCACTGAGGGCCTCTCTTGTCATCATGCGGCCTTGCTCAAAAAAGCGGGCAGGGCGGGTGTACTCTGCAATGACGTCAATCGGTGAGAATGCTGCTTTATATTCAAAGGGCTTTTTGCGGATTTTAGGCAAGCCGCCGACTAAGCACTCGAAATGACTGACTTCCATTCTGGTATTATGAAAACCTAATAGCAGGTTATCCATGCCTGGAGCAACACCTGCATCGATTACCGCGGTAACCTTGTGTTTCTTAGCCAGATAATCCAGCTCTAAAGAGTTCTCAGGAGCAAAAGAAATATCGACAACGTTTTTACCAGACTCAATGATATTCTTTAACGCTTGAAAACCAAGATGGCCAGGCACGCCACAGACCACAAGATCAAAAGCTTTAACCGCACTTTTTACACTATCGAGATCCATAACATCGAGTTCAATCGTGGTGAACGAAGGGTGACGTTTTTTTAAGAGTTTTAAGCGCGTATTGCTAACATCAGCAACGGTGACGTCATATTTTTCCGATAGGTCGCGTGCAATGACGCTGCCGACCATACCACCACCGATGACTAAAATATTGCTCATGGATCTTCCTGATTAAGTTATTGTTCTAAATTTAAAAGCTTATGGGTTCTCAAGCGCTTCCTGTTCTTCCAGGCTGGCTTTATGAGGGGTCACTTTGAGTAGTATCCCCATGTTAGGATGGTCAAAATAATGAAGTTCGTCCAGTTTGACCTTGCGATTTTCAGATAGGACAAAATAACCATGTAATTGATCGGGCATTTGCTGATCGACAACTATCTGATCATTTAAGGCTTCTGCGTCAACAAAGATGGCATTCATATCTTCATCTGAGTTTTCGTTCGATGAGTTTTGAGGTTCTGACGAAAGAAATTGTTGAGGAATGCGCATGGGCTTAAAGCCAATAACCTTATGCTCTACTAACAAGCCCTGATTTCGGCTAAAGCGAATAACCCCTTCGAACTGTTCAAGGCCTTCAGTTTCAGCCTCGTCTGAAAGATTGTAATGGAGCCAGGGAGTATCTGCTTTATCCATCAAAGGTTGGCGCCAACCGAAGTGTAACAATGGTCTGATATTCGGACTGGTTCTCAAGCGATTATAAACGCCCTCAAGTTTGAACTGACTTGCTAAAAGCTGGCTGTAACCCTCAGGAAGCTCATTCAAAGATATTTCATCGTTCAATTCGGGTAAATTGGTTTCTTTAACCTGAGCGGCATTGTCTTGCTGATCAATGCGCTTGAAGACAATAAATTCAACATCAAAAACACTTTGTGCGAGAGCAGAGTTTGTGCTGAAAGCGAGCATCAAACAAGCTGCCAAGATAATGATTCTTTTACTCATAAGTCTATTGGTTAACGCGTTTAGTGGTTAGAGTTTACCATGAATGAAGGGAAAGCCCAGTCATAATTGTGTCGACTGGGCAGAGTGTCAAATTTTATGAAATCTTCTCGATGACAGTGTCAATTTCTTTGAGTAATGGTGCTATGTCTTCCTCTTCAGTCAGAATCTTCAGAATGACATTTTGCTCAAAGCGATAGCGCGTAGGGTTAAGCTGTATTAAGCGAATAAGCTTTGCCGGATCTACCTTGGCATCTTGTGCAAAGCGTATGCGAATACCACTACGCACCAAGTCAATTTTACTGATGCCGAGTGGTTGAACCTTCAAGGCTAGCTCGGTGATAGTGAACAGGTTTTTCAGCGGCTCTGGCAGCAAGCCAAAGCGATCAATAAACTCGACCTGTAAACCATCCAGTTGTTCTTTGTTTTTAGCGCTGGCTATTCTTTTGTAGAGGGATAGGCGCGTGGCGACATCACCAATATAGTCATCCGGGATCAGGGCCGGCACACTAAGGTCAATTTCGGTTTTTTGTTTTAGGCTTTGTTGCAACGATGGCTCTTTTCCTTCTTTAAGTGCTTTAACGGCATCTTCGAGCATGTCCATATACAGGTTAAAGCCGACAGCCTGCATTTGACCTGATTGTTCATCACCCAATAACTCACCTGCACCGCGGATCTCTAAATCGTGTGTTGCCAGCGTGAAACCAGCGCCCAAGTCTTCCAAGGAAGCGATGGCATCCAGACGCTTCTCAGCATCTTTGGTAATTTTCCGTCCGGCTGGGGTAAGCAGATAGGCGTAAGCCTGGTGATGTGAACGTCCCACACGGCCGCGAAGCTGATGCAACTGTGCTAAACCAAATTTATCTGCACGATCGATAATCATGGTATTGGCATTCGGATTATCAATGCCGGTTTCGACAATGGTGGTACAAACTAGTACGTTAAAGCGTTGGTGATAAAAATCACGCATCACCTGTTCCAGTTCACGCTCGCGCATTTGGCCATGTGCTAATTGAATGCGCGCTTCGGGTAATAATTCCTGAAGCTCCTCTACGGTGCGTTGGATGGTGTCAACCGCATTGTGCAGGAAGTAAACCTGACCACCGCGTAAAACCTCACGTAATATGGCTTCGCGGATTAGAGGCTTGTGATATTCTCGAACAAAAGTCTTTACCGAAAGTCGTCGTGCAGGCGGGGTAGCGATAATAGATAGGTCGCGCATTCCTGACATCGACATATTCAGGGTTCGAGGAATTGGAGTAGCGGTTAAGGTCAAAATATCCACTTCGGTGCGGAATTTCTTCAACTGCTCTTTTTGGCGCACACCAAAGCGATGTTCTTCATCAATGATCAGCAGGCCTAAGCGCTTAAACTTAACATCTTGCTGAATCAGTTTATGAGTGCCGACCACGATATCAACGGTACCATCCTCTAGACCTTTTAAGGTGGCTTGCACCTCCTTGCTGGTGGCAAAGCGCGACAAACTGGCCACTTTCATCGGCCAGTCCGCAAATCGATCACTGAAAGTCTCGAAGTGTTGCTGAGCAAGCAGGGTGGTTGGAACTAACACTGCAACCTGCTTGCCTGATTGTGCTGCGATGAAAGCGGCGCGTAATGCAACCTCGGTTTTACCAAAGCCCACGTCCCCACAGACCAGGCGATCCATGGGAAGGTGCGAGGTCATATCACGAATCACAGCATTAATTGATGTGGTTTGATCGACGGTTTCTTCAAAAGCAAACTCTGCGCAGAATCTGCGGTATTCGGTTTCATCGAGTTGATATTGAATACCTTCTTTGGCTGCTCGACGCGCATAAATATCGAGTAATTCAGCGGCCACATCACGCGCTTTTTCTGCGGCTTTCTGGCGGGCTTTATCCCATTGCTCAGTGCCTAATTTATGCCAGGGAGCTAGCTCAGGGTTGGTGCCTGAATAACGGCCAATCAAGTGCAATGACTGAACCGGCATATAAAGCTTATCGCCACCGGAATACTCAATCATCAGATATTCAGCTTCAATGTCTCCGCTTTCTAATTTAACCAGTCCACGATAGCGACCAATACCTTGCTCGATATGCACTACAGGATCGCCTTCTTTAAGTTCCGCCAGATTGCGGATCATATCTTCGGCTTGGTCTGCGCCTTTACTGTCGCGTCGGCGAGTCTTAATGACGTGTTCGCCAAATAGTTCTGTTTCGGTAACAACGGCCAGATCAGATAGGGCAAAACCTTTGCTTAGCGGTGCAACGCCGATGACTAAACCCTTAGCATCAGAGGCTTCGTGCCATTGTTCAATAACAGAGGATTGGATGTCATTACGCGCCAACAAATCCTTTAAAGCTTCGCGGCGCCCCGGCGATTCGGTGGCAATAAAGCACTGCCCAGCCCATTGCTGTAAAAACCCTCGAAACTGGTTCACCGGATCTTTGGCTTTATGATCAATCGCCATCATTGGCATTGGGCTGGCTTGATACTCGGCATCAGGGCGTTCTTGTTTGATATGAACCCTGATATGTTGTTTTAACTCGGAATTCAGTTCGTCAGCGGCAAGATACAGCTTATGGGGTTCTATAATCGGACGCTCAATGTCATGGCGACGTTGCTCGTAGCGCTCGGTGATTTCGTCCCAGTAGTGCTCGGCATGCAATTGGTGATCGCCCAGCGTGCAAATCAGGGATTGCTGCGGTAGGTAATCGAAGAAAGTATCCAGCTTCTCAAAAAACAATGGCAGATAGTATTCAATACCGGCTGGCGAGTTACCATTGCTGACTTCCTGATAAAGCCAGACACGTTGTAGATTGACTTCAAATTCAGCGCGGAAATTCTGTCTGAAACTGCCGACACCTTCTTCATCCAATGGAAACTCTTTGGCTGGAAGCAACTCGAACTTATTAATCTTTTCATCAGAGAGCTGACTTTCAGGATCAAAGTAGCGAATGCTATCGATTTCATCGTCAAAAAAGTCTAACCGCAGAGGCTGCTCTGAACCCATTGGGAACACATCAAGAATCGAACCTCTGACTGCATACTCGCCATGCGAAAAGACTTGGTTGACCGCATGGTAACCGCTTTCTTCAAATAATCTGCGTACTTCGTGCATATCCAGCTTTTGCCCGGTATGGACAATCAGACTGTTTTGTTCGATGTATTGCTGTGGTGGTAAGCGTTGCAGGAGCGTGTTGACAGCAATTAATACAATGCCGTGCTTTAATCGTGGCAGCTTATAAAGTGTCAGTAACCGCTCTGAAACAATGTCCTGATGGGGTGAAAAGTTGTCATAAGGAAGGGTCTCCCAGTCCGGGAACACTAAAACCGGAATATCCGAGTCTTTGCCCAGAAAATACCGAATTTCCTTTTGCAATTGCCACAATGCAGGCGTGTCATCGCTGATGACCACAATTGGTTGCTCGCGGGTTTCAGCCAGCTTAGCGAAGGCCAGAGCGCGACTGGAGCCAGCCAGGCCATCCAGATAATGGACAAAATTGGTTTTATCGGTGATCTGCGGTAAATCGAGCTTCATGCCAAATGACTAGTAATTGTTAGAATTGCCGCGGAATTATAGCGATCTTGGTCGGATCTTGATAGTGGGCATGAATAACTCCAAATAGTTAGTGGTATATGCAATATGGTTAGCACCTTTATATTTGCAGTGGAGCGGCAATACCGCTATCTTATTTGTTACTTAAAAAGTAATCACTTAGGGAAAATATGAGAGTCACATTCAAGCAGGCCGAAGACTTCGAAATCAGTGCTGGATTCTTTATTGCAGCCTGGAAAGTGTGGTTTAAAAGGTTCTCGCCAGCTCATGATGCGCAGCGTCATGCCTGGAAATACGGCAAAATGCCGATAGGTTTAAGTGATAGCAGCCTGAGTGATCTTATCCGCCAGGATAGGCGTTTTACCTTAGAAGTACTCGCCCGCATGATGGTGCCCTGGGCCTACCGCAACAACGCACAAGTTGACGATACCTTCTTACGTGATCATATCGACTTTCTGCAACAAACCACGATTGGCTATGACTCTGGAAGTGAGGAGCCTGCTGCTTGCCTGAGTGACCATGCGCTTGCCTTTTGGGACAGCATGAGTTTTGCCGAGCAAGATACCTACATGAATTACGCGGAAGCGCGTGTACAGGCGGATATCGAAGTCAAATCTGATGACCCTGTGGTACTTGATGATCAGGGTATTGAGCTGATTGGTGAAGACACTTATCCGCCTTACGTACCTGAAAAAGGTGCGGATGATTTAGAGTTTGTTCGTGCGCTGGTGCGCTGGATTGAAGATGCACCGTACCAAGCCTACTATCTCAAAAAGCCAGCAGGTGAAGCGGTTGCCGGATGGCACGATCGCCTGCTTGCTTTCTTTTGGCCCAAGCCGAGGATTGGATACGCGTTGCATTATGCCGCGGTTGAGCCTTTATACTATCGAGCCAACGAGCTAGCCAAAACACTGGAGCGGGGTGGTGATTGGGACGATGAATGGCGCGATATGGCTGTTAAAACGGTTACTGAATTATTTAATGTCAGCGGCACACCGCAAAAAGAAGTTACTGTCGACAACATCAAAAAAGTAATTAAAGCAGCGATCAATGCTGATGAAAACGCAGATGCAAAAATGAACAGTGGCTGGACCTATCTAGCAGCACTTTGTACCGCACACCTGGAAGGTGAGCAGGGTCGCTTGCCATTGCTAAGCTGGAACAGTCGTGTTGCAAGTTCTTTAATATCTCGACTTGATTTTTTACTTGCAGAAGCTGGCATCACAGAGCTGGGTAATCGTTTTCCGAATATCGGTACAGTCCCTGGTTGGGGCGGCACTCGTCCACGCCAATATACTCTCGAATGGCCAAAAGGTTATCGTTCATGGAAAACCCAGATAGCCGCCAGCAAATTGGCGAATCAAATTGTCCATATTCTCAATAGCGAAACCAAGCCCAATGGCGAAAAACGTTACCGTTTAATGCCACTTGCCGGTGGTGGCAAAGGTCCCTGGACCGTTCGTGGTGTGCAGCGTGTATTGTTCTCGGATGGGTATTAAGAATATCCTTTATGTATAAAATAACAGCGCTGATGCTTACATTTGTCATATATGTGTTGTTTTTTATTAATCTTGAGCCAGCGTACGAGACATGGAATCAGGCCCAATCTTTAAATACTGCTATTGAAAAAGCTATTGGTTTCTATTCAATTGTATTGGCAAGCTCAGGACTAAATCTAGCAATCTATTTTTCATATGTATCTTTTAGGGCTGTAGATAAATTTGTTAGAGAAGGGCTCTTAATCGCGGTCGGACTTGGGTTGTTGCATTACTTTGCGCTGGTTTCCATGCATTTTGACCTGTACCAATATGCTTCTATGTTTGTGGCAGAGTTATTATTTTGTCTGGGCCTAATATTTTATTATGAAATAAGCCGAGATAAGGACTTAGTTATACATAATCAAAAATTACCTTAAAACCTTTTCATAACTGTTTCAAAAATAGACAAATCGGTTGATATTGATACAATCAAAGAACAGCTTAGAGAATTGATTTCAAATATGCGGTTAATGATAAAGACAATCCATAAAATATTAATGGCAGCGTTGTTAATCGCTTATTTCAATCCAGCTGTTGCTGCCGAAGAGGAAAGGATTTCTCGACAGGAGCTTGAGCAGCTCGCCCCCTTTCCTGAATTCTATGAGCAGATGTCACCTGAAGGGCGGCTTGATTGGTTAAACTCCCAAATTGATCAGACCACAACTCCCGCACAGAATTATAACTTCCAAAGAGCGCTGGCTTTCGAGCATTTCTTTAATTATAGAAACTCGAAAGCTCAGGACGTCTGCGATAATAATCCTCCTTTATCATTTGATATTCGATATCGTTTTGCCTGCATACAGGTGAGTGATCTCAGTTATGAAAAACGAATCGATAACTTTCTGGAACTGTATGAAACAGCTATTGAGGAAGATGATACGCCAATGGCTGCCAGAGTCTTGACTTCGATGGGCTGGTATCAGTCTGGTAAAGGCGATATTGCTGCAGCTTTTAAAAGTTATGAGGAAGCATTATCGATGGGCGAGAGCCTTGACTTTTTTACCCTAAATGACGCAATGGTTAATACAGCTAGCCTGTATATTATTCATGGTGATAAGGACTATATAAGAAAAGGGATTGAGCTGCACAAGCAATCGATTGAAAGAATCAGGCAGAGAGCAAGTGAAGACCCTGAGTTTGCTGAAACTTCTCGCACAGCCATGATTATCCCACAGTTTAATATTGGCATAGCCTACGCTTTACACACTTTTGAATATGAGAAAGCCTTGGAATGGTTTGAAATTATAAACGCCAGCAACACTGAGATACCTCATTTAAAATTCTCTTCTTTAATCTTCTCTGCATTGTCTGCTATAGAAATCGGTCGCACTCAGTTGGCGGAACAGTACCTTGCTCGCACCTATGACGAGCCAGCGGTTAATAACACCGAATTTTCTTATCTCTACTGTTACAGAGAGCTGGTTAAGTTTAAGTTGGGCCAGGAAGCTGATTTGGATGTTTGTCTACCGTTACATGAGAACGTGCCGCTAGAGGTTAAAATTGACGTTTATAAACGCATATCAGAGTTAAATGATGATGCTATCAAATATGCGGGTATGGAGCAGTTTTATAAGTTGTTTGATGAGAAGCTGGAAAGTCAGTTAAAACAGAGCTCGACGTCAGTGGCTTCAACCGCTGAGCTTCATCGACTACAACAGGAATCTCGATTACGTAATGAATTGCTGGAAAAAGAAATTGCACTGAAAGAAGCCCAGCAGGAAAGACGCGAGGATCAGATTCGCTTAGTGGTGGCGATTGCTTTTATTTTACTGCTATTGGTAGTCATAACCGTTATTCGATTAAATCAGAAAAGGCGTCTAGCAGAACAGTATGAAGAGTTAAGTGTATTAGATGTTTTAACAGGCTTGAAAAACCGTCGCTTCCTTGAGCAGAACATTGGCCGCGAGATGAGTTTTGTAAAACGCTCGCAGGCTAATCAGGATGGCCATGCACTGGGTATCTATTTATTGGATATTGACCATTTCAAGTATATTAATGATACCTACGGACATGAAGCAGGCGACCAGATTTTAATCGAGTTTACTCAACGGATTAATGACACTATTCGAGACACTGATCTATTTGTGCGTTGGGGAGGAGAGGAGTTTTTATTAGTTGCTCGACTCGATAATGCTGATGGTTTGCAAGTGTTGGCGGAACGCGTCATTCAAGCCATTAAGCAGGATTCGTATGCTGCTGGGCAGGGTAAAACTGTTGATATCACTTGTACCGTTGGCTCAGTGGTATATCCATGTGTTGAAAATCCTGAGAAACATATTTCATGGAACAAGCTAGTGCAACTTGCCGATTTGGCGCTTTATTATGGCAAGGAAAAACAGCGAGATTGCTGGGTCTGTATCGAGAAGATTTCAAACTATGAAAGTAGAAACACTGTTCTTGAGCTGGGCTTTGAAGAGTCTTTAAGACAAGGCTTGTTAACGTTCAGTACTTCAATTTCAAAGCCCGAATAAGTAGGTTAGAAAACGCTAAAAGAGTGCTAGCCGTAGTCTAAACTTGTGTGGCTAACACCCTTTGTTTTTAGTTGTTTGCTTGTCTCTGGCTAACCAACCTAACTGACTCCTTTTTCTTTCTGTGCCAATTTCTGGAACTGTTCTTTTTGTGCGCCAGCTGGTGTCGGGCGCTCACCTTTTGGATCCTCTGTATCCATAACGATGGAAATTATTTTAGTACCTTCCTTGATGTTCTTGCCCTCAGTTTCTGACGAAAAAACTTTCATGGTGTCATTTTTATCAATCATAAACAGGGCAACATAATTTTGGTTATCCGTCTGGTATTGCTCAAAATTATAGTTCTCAGTGATATTGGTTACTTTAATCTTGGCATTTTTAGCGATCATACTGGCAAGCTGCCCGTAAGTGACCGACTCGCCAAACAGCCAGGGTGACTGATAGTACTCATCTTTTTCCTGGCGGTCGTTCTTGCTTTTATCTTTGCTCGAACGCAAGCGATAAATGTTCTGTTTGCCAAATGTATGCCTGAAATTTAACTCACTGAGGCTGTTCAGCTCCTGGTCCATGCTCATGGCAAACACATGACCATAGCCAATTAAATCGAGGTTTCGGTCAGCATGTTCCGAAATCGGGTTGCCGAAGTAAACACGAATGCCTTCCATACGAGCTTTAGCAATATTGGTGTAATTGTTGTGTGCCATAAGAACATCAATATTGTGATCCTTCAGTGCTTTAGCCACAGTAAGTGCTACAGGGTTGCTACCAATAATTAATACGCCATTGTTTGATCGCTCTCGCACGCCCAATAAGTTGCCGACAAATGCACCACTTAAGCTTTGAATTAACACCGTGCCTATAATAATAATGAACACTAAAGGTACTAAAAACTCAGTTCCTGCCAGGCCATATTCTTCCAGCCGAATAGCGAATAAAGATGAGATGGCAGCTGCAACAATACCGCGTGGACCAATCCAGCTAATCATTAATTTCTCATTAGTTCTTAGCTTGGAACCGATGCTGGAAGCCCATACGCCAAGTGGACGTGCCACAAACATGATGATTGCCAGCAGAATTAAACTGGTGTAGCCAATTTGTTGT
The DNA here is from genome assembly GCF_000024085.1 of Kangiella koreensis DSM 16069. Lineage (NCBI taxonomy): Bacteria > Pseudomonadati > Pseudomonadota > Gammaproteobacteria > Kangiellales > Kangiellaceae > Kangiella > Kangiella koreensis. Next base: position 1,223,090 of record NC_013166.1, read on the forward strand.
ACGCTCGCTAAATCCAGTCTTGCTGCTAGCACGATAAAAAGTACTGAGATAAGAAGAATCGACAATGACTCTTTGAAATCAAGAATGTCGTCCTTGGGGAATTTGGGCCAGTTAGCTAGCGCTACACCAAGAATAGTGACCGTTAATAGCCCTGACTCATGTTCAATATGGTTTGAGACAGAAAATACGAGCAGAACAAATGCCAGCGTGAAAATATTTCGCAAATACTCAGGAACCCAGTGCTTTTTCAGGAGGGTTGCTAAAACTGCCGCACCGACAAGACCTAATACCGCACCGATCAATATAATCCTACCGAATAGTAGCAATGCGCCTTCGCCTGAACCTCCAGATATAATGTATTCATAGACTAATACCACAGCGATTGCACCAATGGGATCGATGATAATACCTTCCCAGCGCAGAACGTTGCTGATATTTTTATTGGCACGTAAATTGCGCAGAATCGGAATGATAACGGTAGGTCCGGTGACGCACACCAGTGCGCCAAAAAGCAGAGCAATAAGCGGGTGCATATCAAACAGGTAGTAAGCAGCAACGCCCGCAATGGCGATAGTGATCAGCACGCCAACCGATACGAGAAGTTGTACCACGCGACCATGACTTTTTACTTCATGAAATTCTAGCGTCAAAGAGCCTTCAAAAAGAATCACCGCAACGCCAAGCGATATAAAGGGGAATAACAAATCACCCAGTGCTTGATCAGGATTAAACCATCCAAGGACAGGGCCGATAATAATGCCAATCAATAATAAAAACAGAATAGAAGGTTGCTTTAAATACCAGGCTAGCCATTGCGCACCGATCCCGATGGCTAAAACTGCGGATAGAGTTAATGCTAAATCTGGTGTCATGAAAATTCCCGTTGCATTCCGTTTAAGCGTTATCGTTATGAAGGCTCATTGTCTTGCGCTGAGATTTATAAATCAAGCGCTTAGGCGTCATTTTGTAGAGTGAGTAAAGTGATACCGATAACTGAGTCTTAACACTTACATTGGTTTATTTAAAAGCAGATCCTGAATCAAGTTCAGGATGACAAATTTTTTAGCGCTGTTTGTTAGGTTTTCTTGGGAGTGCTTTTGTAAACTGCGTTCGGTATCTCAAAGATAAGCTTTTAAACTAGAATCGCATAAGACACATTCCAATAGTATCGCCTCAACAAGCTTGTCATCCTGAACTTGATTCAGGATCTGCTTTTTTGCTTTAAAAATATGCAGGGGAGTGTATTCGGCCGAACGTCAATATTATGTGGAGAAGTAGAGCTCTAACAATTAACGTTGGTTATTTGATTCAATATGGTGAGTCTGCTGAATATAACTTCTCATATCGAAGCCCATGGCGCCATCAGCCAATGGACGTTTGATCGCGTAACGCATACCGGACTTGTCAGAAGGACTCTTGCTAAGGTCGATGATCAGAGACTTGCGTAGTTTTCCTTCGCTGTCACGAACCAGTTCAACCTTAGGTTTCAATTTCTTTTCCGGATGTGTGGAAATGACAATGCCAACTTCACCATTGTTCATTTCTACCAAAGTGCCCGGTGGATAAATACCTAGCATGCGAATAAATGCTTCGACCAAGTCACCGTCAAACTGCTTATTACGCTGATTGAATAGTTCTTTGAGTGAATCGCGAGCAGAGCGGCTACGGCTATAGCAAGTATCGCTCGTCATGGTGTCATACGCATCAACAATACTGATAATGCGGCAGTAGAGGCTTATTTGCTCAGTGGGCAGGCTGGGATAGCCTGTACCGTCAATGTGCGCATGATGATTCTTAATAACGTCTTTAACCGTGTGGTTAATGGCTGGATCTGAATTGACCAATTCATAGCCTAAAATGGTGTGCTTTTGCATCACTCGCATTTCAATGTCAGTTAAAAGACCTGGCTTATCCAGAATGTCTTCAGGGATTTGTGTTTTACCCAAATCGTGCAACATGCCACATAAGCCCAGCAATTCAAGCTGCTGTTGGTCTAGCTTAAGATATTTGCCTAATGCAATGGCAAGTACTGCCACTCGTACACTGTGCTCAGCAGTAAATTGGTGCTTGTCTTTAATGCGGGTTAACCAGAACAGGGCATTAGCGTTCGACATAATGCTAATCATGCAGCTTTGAATGACGCGGCGGGTATGAGCGATATCAATCGACATGCCCATTTTTGCCATTTCGAATAAGTTGATAGCTTCTTCGCGCGCGGCTTCGTAAGTACCTTGAGCACGCTTTAGCTCATGATGTAGTGGAGTATTTTCAGGAAGCGGGGCGGTTTTTGCTTTTGCTTTGAGCTTGTCTTTTTGTAACGACCAGAATTGCTCATCAACTTCGATATAGACGTATTTGCAGTATTCTTTAAGGGTTTTAAGCTCGAGTTCGCGTTTGACTACTAGCTTTTGGAACATCAAAGGCACATCAAGCCAAGGCCTGTCGAGTTCTACGACATACATGCCTAGCTGTAATGAGTCAGCCGGAATTTTTACCTTAAGCGACATAAGTGCCCTGTGATACGTGTCTAGCCCCAAACGTGAACCAAATGGTTCGCAATTGGTTAACTCTATCACATTTATACAAAAGGTCTATAAATTTTGTATAAAAGACTGACAGTTTCAGAGCTTTATAGTTTTTATTTATTAACTATTCCTCATTGATAGCCAGATAGGTTGCAAAATAGTATTGATTGACGACTGTGGTTACATTTTTATGATTGCTTGAAGCCTTGAATGCTGGTAATTTTCGGCTCTCAGTCAGGTTGCCCAAAAGACAAATTACTATGCAAGCAAAGGTTAATGCTTTAGTTCACAACCAGTGGTTCGAGCGATTCATCATCTCAGTTATCGTATTAAGCGGTATTTTGATCGGCATAGAAACCAGTCGAAGCCTATCGCAGGGCCAATTGCACTGGATTGAAACTATTCATGCCATAATCTTAGGCATCTTTGTCATTGAGGTGATTTTAAAGCTCTACGCCTGCGCGCCGGATGTAAAAAAATACTTTAAGGATGGTTGGAATGTCTTTGATTTCTCGATTGTTGTCGTCGCTTTAATTCCTTTTACTGGCCAATTCGCGGTGATTGGTCGTTTGCTGCGCCTGTTGCGCGTTGCGCGTCTGATTTCAGTATTGCCTGAGCTGCGTCTTATTGTAACCACCTTAATCAAAACCATTCCCTCCATGTTCCATGTGGTGGTTCTGATGCTGGTATTGTTTTATATCTATGCAGTCGCGGGCTTCAACCTCTTTCATGAAAGCAATCCGCAATATTGGGGCGATCTGGGCACCTCAATGCTGACCCTGTTCCGTATTGTCACACTGGAAAGCTGGACGCAGATTATGTATATCGATCTAGCCGTACATGATTGGGCTTGGATATTTTATGTCAGCTTTATCGTTATCGGCACCTTTATCATCATTAACCTGTTTATTGCCCTGGTGCTTAATAATCTGGACGAAGTCAAAGAACAAAAGAAAGCGTTGGAACGTACTCAAAATACCGAAGCTCATATTTTGAACAATATCGTTCTGATTCGTAAGCAGTTACAGGAAATCGAAAAGGATATGCATCAAAAACAATAGGTTAGTCCTGATACTTTTTGATACTGGCAACTGATAACAAAATCGAGGATAATTGCGCCCACTTTCGTTCTGGGAAGCTAGTTCTTCGGAAACAGCCTCTCGTATCAGTTGTCCCAGAAAGCCGTTGTTGTGGAGATCATAATCGTGTCAACAGATTACGCCAAGCTAGTCGATTCTTTAACGCCTGACATCGTCGAACGTTTCACTGAAGCGGTCGAAACGGGTAAATGGCCGGACGGCAGTGCTTTAACCGAAGCGCAGCGCGAGAACTGTATGCAGGCGATTATGTTGTACAACGCACGACACAATAGCAGCGACGAGCCGTTCACCATTTCAGCGCAAGGTGAAATTCAGACCGGCAAAAAAATGCGTAACGACTTTGAAGGCCAGTCGAGCAATGACCGGCTCCGCCAGCAAGGTCACACTATTGATTCGAAAACCATTGACTTGAAAACAATCGAGTCAACCATTGATTCTAAAACAGTCGACAATTCTGACGAATAACAATTATTCCAGTCAGCTATATCTAAAAAATTCAGCAAAATAGGGTAGTTATGCTTAAAACGATTATTCGAAAAGAACATAAGAATAAGTGGGAAAAACGAGCCCCATTAACACCAAAGGCCGTTAAGACCTTAACCGAACAAGGCCTTTCCATTGAACTAGAACCCTGCGATATCCGCATCTTTCCAGACCAAGATTACCAAGCCGCCGGCGCCATTTATCCTTCCTCTCCAGACCAAGCAGAATTCGTATTAGGCATTAAAGAACCGCCCGTTGGTTCCATCAAACATGGACAGGTTCATTTAGCGTTTTCGCACACTATTAAAGGTCAGGAATACAACATGCCGTTGCTGCAGAAATTTCTGGATGAAGATGCAACGCTTTTAGATTATGAACCGATCGTAGATCCCGCCACGGGGCAAAGAACTATCGCCTTCGGACGTTATGCCGGTATTGCTGGCGCAGTCGATAGCTTTGCTGTGCTTGGCGAAAAGCTGGCACAAAAAGAATTAGCCACGCCATTATCAGAACTGAAAATGACCCACACCTACGGCACGGTTGAAAACCTTAAGCAATCGCTCGAGCAGTTTGACCTGTCGCAAGGCGAACCAATCCGCGCGTTAGTGGTTGGTACCGGTAAAGTCGGTAAAGGATCGATCGAAGTATGCGAATGGTTAGGACTTCCGAAAGTCAGCGCCAAAGACTTCCTGGCCGGTAACTTGCCAGAAGGTAGCTTCTACGCAGTCTTGAGCAGTCGCCACATCAACCGCCGCAAAGACGGTGGTGAATTCAGCATGAAAGAATTCGTCGCAAAAGGCAGTGAGTTGTACGAAAGCACCTTCGATCAAGTGCTCGGAAAATTCAACATCCTGCTGCAAACCCCATACTGGGAAGAGATGTACCCGAAACACCTGACAAAAGAACGCATGCAGCAATTCAAAGACAAACTGCCACTAGTCATCGGCGACATCAGCTGCGACATCAACGGCAGCCTCGAATGCACCACCAAAGCATCCGACAGCGACAACCCAGCCTTCACCTACAACGTCGACACCGGCGACAGTCAAGACGGCATCAGCTGGCAAGGTGTCACCGTCATGTCCATCGACAACCTGCCATGCGAGTTGCCGATCGACGCCTCAAACGACTTCTCCAAAGCGTTAACCACCTACGCACCACAAATCATGCAAATGGATCTTAGCAAACCATTCGCAGAATGCGGCTTGCCAAAAGACCTCGCCGACGCAGTCATCGTCTACAAAGGACAGTTAACGCCAAACTATGAGTATTTAAAAGAGTATTTGTCCTAGCTCGTCATAGCGTGACTTAAACAAGTTTAGGTAGGGGCGGGCCATGGCCCACCAAAAGACAAAGGCACTGGATACCGCGGTCTAGCCGCGGTATGACAAGCATAAGGAATAGTGCCCAACTCCACAGGCTTGTCATCCTGAACTTGATTCAGGATCTGCTCTTGGCTCTTAGATGGTAGGGGCGGACCAATGTGTCCGCCCAAATCTTTCATGGATTACATACAAAAAGGGCAGACACACCGGTCTGCCCTTATCAATACGAAACAAAAACCAATCACTCCGGTTCCGTCAGTTCTCCTCGCAAATTCTCACTCATCTTCTGACGAATAGTCTGCCTGTCTAATCCGCGGCTAAACAAATAATACAATTTGGCCAATGCCGCTTCGGTGGTCATGTCATACCCAGAAATCACGCCTGCATCCATCAATACTTTGCCCGTTTCATAGGTCGCCATATTGACGCTGCCTTTCAAGCACTGGGTGCAGTTCACAATAACCTGGCCATTGGCGCAGGCTTCGCGAATGGCGTCCATCAAAGCCTGGTTCTTTATCGGCGCATTGCCTGCACCATAAGACTGCAACACAACACCATCCAGTGGCTGGCTCAAAAAGCCTTTAACCAGATCGGCAGAAATACCGGGGAATAGGGTCAGAATCGCAATCTTCGGCGAACTAAACTTCTGTACATTCAACGCAGGCTTGTTCTGCTTAAACACTAAATGGTCGCGCACTTTAATGGTGCTGCCGATACTGGCCAGCGGTGGCATGTTGGGTGAAGAAAACGCTGCGAAACCATCGGCATCCGTTTTAGTGCAACGATTACCGCGATGCAAATGGTCATGGAAAAACAGACAGACCTCAGGAATAGGGTGGTTAGCCGCCAGATACACTGCATTAATCAGGTTATCGCGCGCATCGGTGCGTAGCTGAGTCAATGGGATCTGCGACCCGGTCAGAATCACAGGCTTCTGCAAGCCCTCAAGCATAAACGACAAAGCCGACGCCGTATAAGCCATCGTATCGGTGCCATGCAACACCACAAAACCATCGTAATCGTCGTAATTGTTCTGAATATCCTGCGCAATCAGATACCAATCCTCCGGCGTCATATTCGCCGAGTCAATTGGCTCCGCATAATCACGAATCGTAATCTCCGGCATATCCGGATGCTTAAACTCATGAAAGCTCGCCAGAGTATTCTCCAGAAAACCCTCCTGCGGCACAAAACCCTTATCACTCGGCTTCATCCCAATCGTACCGCCGGTATAAGCGATATAAACTTTTTTCTTCTTCATAGATTGCTCAATCTTTTTGTTATTCCCGTGTAAGGAGATCGATATTCGACTATTCAACAAGTTGGCAGAAGTATAACTTTTATTACGGGGATAAAGAAGTCAGGCCTGAGAAGACAGTAAATTACTGAACTCTCATGATCGGGCAGGAAAATGAATTGTAAAATCTTTTGACAATTAAATTGCATTATTAGAAAAGCTAATTAGTATGGGGGGCTGTCCATCATCACAAAGTAATGTTAATTAATCTATAAGGAGGGATTTAAGATGGCTGTAAAACATACACCTACGGGAATTATCCACCAAGGTTCTAAAGGTGGTAAAACCGGCTGTGGAGTTGATACTAAAAATCATTTAGATCATTGGGTTACCACTCATCAGAAGATAACCTGTGATAAGAATGGTTGTAAGAATTAATGATAACTAAACAATCATTAGCAGGAGTTTGACAATTGGTAGGGTCAAAGTAAAAGTATTTTCTTAAAATACTGTGATCTAACATTTCTAAAATAAGGATAATGATATGGGGTTGCCAACGAGTTATACACAAGCATTTGGAGCTTTTGAGGAATTTTTTGCGAGGATTAGAGATGCGCAAGCACCAGTTAAATTTACTCAGCAAATATTAAAAGATTGGGGTTATAAATCCAACAATCACAGGCCATTTATTCCCTTGCTTAAGTCTTTGGGTTTTCTTTCGCCAGACGGAACCCCCACGCAGCGGTACCATGAGTATAGAAACCATGCCAAGTCAAAAGAAATAATGGGACAAGCACTAAAAGAGGCGTATAGCGATATTTTCCTAATTAAAGCGCATCCAACCTCTGCAGATAAAGATTTAATTCAGGGTAAATTTAAGAGTTATCACAATGCTAGCGATAATGTAGCAAGATTACATACAAATACGTTTTACTCTTTATTAGAATTAGCTGATCTATCTTCAAAGTCAGAAAAAGCTACCCATATAGATGAGAGTAAGAACCAAGAAAAGTCCATTAATACAGATAACCAAAAAACATTGCCTCAGTTACCTGCTGGGAAGGTGGGACTTCATTACAATATTCAAATCCATTTGCCTGCTACAAAGGATGTTGAAGTTTACAACGCTATATTCAAATCTTTAAAAGAGCACTTAATTGACTAGTAAAAAAGATATTCGTGACTTCTTTTTTAGAGGTCTAATGTTTGAATCTGAGGCGTCCAGCTTTCAAAGTGCAGGCATTGAAATCGGCGCGGATTCGCAATATACAGAAAAAGAGTTATTAGCTGAAGCATTATCACCATTCGGTCTTACAAGAAGAAATAATGCATTAGAAATGGCTAGAGTGTATGCGATTCTTAATTGTTTTGAGAATGAATTGCGTACATTCATAAGGGAAACACTTGAAGAGAAGAAGGGGCTAGATTGGTGGGACCAGCTACCTTCACGAATAAAAAGTCACGCAGAAGGAAGGCAAGAAAGCGCATTAAAAGACTCTTGGTTGGAGGGAGAGAAAAGTGATCTGCTAGGATTTGTTGATTTCGGAATGTTAGCTAAAATTATTATTGAGGAATGGGAACTCTTTAATAATCTGATCCCATCTCAACACTGGTTAAAGCAACGAATGGAAGAGTTAGAAAGAGCAAGAAATTTTATTGCTCATAACCGTATGCTGCTTCCCTCTGAGTTTCAAAGAATCTATATGTATGTATCTGACTGGAACCGAGTTATTGGACTGTAATAAGTTATTCATTCAGATGAGCTTAGGCATGTTTTACAAATAATATAGAATATATGGCATGATAGAAAAATTAATAAAACTACATAGAAATAGTGATCAGATAGACTTTGAAAAGATTTGGAGCGAAGGGCTGTTTACTTTTGATTCAAATGTGATATTGGATCTTTATAGATTACCAAAATCTGCGCGTAATGATCTGATGAGTGTGTTTGAAAATGATCAGTTTAACAAGCGCATATGGATTGGTTTTCAAGTAGCATTAGAGTTCCTTAATAATAGATACGATGCTATTAGTGATCAAAAAAACAAGTTTAATACTGTTCGTACACTTCTTGAAGATTCAAAAGAACAATATGAAGAGCTGGTTACTTCTTTAAGGTCTGGACTCAATAATCTAAAGCTTAAGCAAAGGCACTCTCTTATAAATCCTGACGCTTTTATAACGCCAGAAAATGTCGAAAATGGTATTAAGTACATAAATGATTTCATTGAGGAACTTGAGCGTTTAGAAAAAGAACAGTCTGATGTTAGTGATCACGATGAAATAAAAGATTTTGTGTTCAAAACATTTGAAGGAAAAATTGGTAAAGGCTTTGATAAAAAAGAGCTATCATCAATATATAAAGAAGGTGAGAAACGTTACGAGTTTCAGTTCCCCCCTGGTTATAAAGACAAAGGTAAGGAAGGTTCCTATCATTTTGAAGATAAAGAGTACATCAGAAAGTATGGTGATTTAATACTTTGGAAAGAAATTATTCAAAAAGCAAAGTCAGAGAACTATAAATATATTGTTTTAGTTACCGGAGATATAAAAGAAGATTGGTGGTTTGAAAAAAGAGGGAAAAAGCTTGGGCCAAGAAAAGAGCTTATAAATGAAATATATACGGAGGCTACAGAACTAGATACTTTTTATATGTATGACACTTCGACATTTCTTCAATATGCTAGAAACGAGTTAAACCTAAAAATTCAGGACTCATCTATAAACGAAGCAAAGGACTTAATTGATTTAAGTAGACAAGAGAGGATAGATGATGAAGAAGGACTGGTTTCTTTGGCTGAACTTCTTAAGTTTGCCTCTAGCCAGTTTAAAAATCTAAAGGTTGGGATCGGTAGATCTGTTAAAAATATTGACCCCATCAAGATTAACAGCAGAGCAATATTTACGGCTCTTATGGAGATATATTCTAACGTATTACATCATGGACGCGATAACTATGTTGGTATCCAAGCCAAAGAGGAAAAAAATTATGTTTTGCTAAGGTTCAAGAACTTAAGAAACGATATGACTGGTTCAGAAATTCCTAGAGTGCCGAACTCTCCAGATAGTGCACGTGGTTATGGCTTGCAGTTTGTAAGAGAATCTCTTGCGAAAGAAGGCATAGATGTACATATAGAGAATGAAGGTAAAAGATTTGTTTTAGAAATGTTTATACCTAAAACATACTATGAAGTGGCTTGAACTATGACTATATAGTCCCAAAGAGTGGCACCTCTATGGTTGGATCTGCGTTACGACGCACCCTACATATCCACCTCATTCAACCCCCGCAATAATCCCCCCATCTTTCCATTCGCTGTTTATTTTTAAGGCGTGTATAATGCCGAGCATTCCCGAGGGGCGGCTTTTGCCTGAGAATTGGCTCATTGCGGTTACTGTTTGTAATTGCTTGAGCGCCAGACCCTTTGAACCTGATCCGGGTTATACCGGCGTAGGGACAGGGAGTGCAGACGATTTGCTTTGCCGTTTATGGAATGACCTTTAGCTTTTTTGTTTTAACTAGCTTCAGGTCGATTGTTTTACAGGGATTGGTTGGCGCTTTTGAGCTTGTATCTCTGCCTTTTCTGTTGTTACTCCGCATAGCCCAAACATAAGTTATATGTGGAGTTGTCTTTTGAAACACGCAATCCGTTCTTTTAAACCTCTTGTTTTGACCAGTCTGTTGGCGATATCGCTTGGTTTGCTTGCTGATGAGCAGGCGGATGACGACATTGAGACTTTGGTAATTAATGCTGAGCATCTGTCTGAGAGTCCTTTGACTTTGCCGTCGAGTGTGACGGTGGTTGATAGCGAGACGGCTCGTAAGAACAATGCTTATCATCTTGATGATATTTTCAATCTGGCGCCGAATGTGAATTTCGCCACTGGCGCGGCGCGCGGTCGTTTTATTCAGATCCGTGGCGTAGGCGAGCGTAGCGAGTTTGTTGAGCCGGTCAATTACTCGGTAGGTCTGATTGTCGATGGCATTGATATGACGGGGATTGCTGGCGGCGCTTTAATGCTGGATACGCAGCAGGTTGAGATTTTGCGTGGGCCACAGGGAACTCTGTATGGCGCCAATGCGTTGGCGGGTTTGGTCAATATGGTATCGGCTGCTCCTGAAGCAGATTTGTTGAAGGTTGCTGCTTCGTTTGAATCCTACAATGGTCGTAGCGCTTCTTTGATCAGCAGTGATCAGTTATCGGAAGCCTGGGGCTATCGTTTTGCGGTGGGTCAGTATCGTAGCGATGGCTACACTGACAATATTTTCCTCGGACGCGACGATACCCAGAACTTTGATGAATCAAGCATCAAAGGGCGTCTGGTCTATCAGCCGGATGACAGCTTTTCACTAACTTCTAATCTGATTGTGGTGGATGTGGACAATGGCTACGATGCCTTTAGTCTCGATAATACGCGCCAGACCTATTCTGATGAGCCGGGTCATGATCGCCAGGAAACGATTGGCGCTTCCTTTATCGCGGAATGGGCATGGGATTCTACCAAGCTGCAAAGCACCTTGTCTTTTGCCGATAGCGAACTGGATTATGCGTATGACGAAGATTGGAGCCATACGGGTATTTGCGAAGGCACGCCGTGCGATAGTGATGACTGGGGTTTTGATTGGTGGTATTCGTCGTTTGATCGTTTCTTAAGAGACAATCGTAACCTGAGTTTAGACGTGAAGCTGATAGGTGGGCAGGGCTCTTTATCAGAGTCATCATCTGAAACCTTATCGAATCAGTGGGTGGTCGGCGCTTATTTCCGTGACCAGTCGGTTGATCTGTTACGTCAATATACTTTCAATCCTGTGGATTTCACCAACCAGTACGATACGCGAAATGCGGCGCTTTATGGTCAGCTGGATATTCCGTTGAATGAAGCCTGGACTTTGGCGAGCGGGTTGCGTTATGAGCGTCAGGCAGCTGATTACAGAGATAACCAGCCGTTTGTCGACGATCGTTCTGAAAATTTCTGGGGTGGTAAGGTTTCGCTGGAGTATCAGGCCAATGAACAGACCATGCTTTATGTCTTGCTATCGCGCGGCTACAAAGCAGGAGGCTTTAATACCGCGCAGGAGCTGCCCGAATCGCAGCGCGAATATGATTCAGAATACATGCTCAACCATGAGCTGGGTGTTAAAGGAATGTGGCCTGATGCTGGATTAACTTTGCAGGCCTCAGTGTTCTATCAAGACCGCGATGATATTCAGTCCAAGCAATCTTACGTCACCTCGCAGGCAGATGGCCGTACCTTGCAGGAAGGCGGCGAGTGTCCCTGTAATTTCACTGATTACAACATCAATGCCGGTGGCGCTCAAAGCTATGGCGCTGAAATTGAATGGAACTGGCGTTCGCTGGATTGGATTCACCTCTATGGTTCATTAGGTCTGCTTAAAACTGAGTTTGAAAACTTGCAGAGCTTTACCCATGTTCTAGCCGATTTGACCGCTAATCCTCCGGTGCCTTATGATTTGAGCGGTCGCGAGCTGGCGCACTCGCCAGAGTTACAGTGGGTGGCTGGCGCTGATTTTTACTTGAACGACTACTGGAGTCTGAATCTGCAAACTGAATTCAAAGATGAGTTTTATTTGTCGGACCGTCATCAGGTTAAAGCCGATGATTATCAGTTGTGGCATCTGGCACTTACTTATGAAGATGCTAATTGGCTGTTAGAATTCTATGGGCGCAACCTGACTGACGAGACAATTGTTAACCGTGGCTTTGGCAGCTTCGGTAATGACCCACGTAAGTTTTATGAAACCGAGCCTTATTTCCAATATGGCACACCAAGAATCGTTGGTGTTCGAGCCGCCTATCAATTTTAAGGAATAGAAGGAAAGCATGATGAAGATTTCAGTTGAATTAAGTTTGTATCCGCTGGACGATCAGTTCCTGCCGATTATTCAGGACATCGTCGAGCGTTTGATGGGCGATAAGCGCGTTGAAGCTATCGTTAACACCATGAGCACGCAGATTTTTGGTGACTTTGAGTCGGTCATGGCGGTGGTCAATGAAACCATCGAGTATTCGTTTAAGACTTATGGCAAACAGGTGTTCGTTGCTAAGTTTTTAAACAGCGACGTTAAGCCGGATTAAAAAGCCATAAGGAACAGGATGAGCGACTTCTTAGAAACTTTTGGTCAGCAGGTTGCTGCTACTTCCGTTTGGGAATGGCTGGCAGTTGCTTTGGCCATTGCCTACATTTTATTGGCGATTAAAGAAAATATCTGGTGTTGGGTTGCGGCATTTTTTAGTACAGCGATTTACACGGTTTTGTTCTTTGACGTTAATCTTTTTATGGAGTCGCTGCTTAATGTTTACTATTTATTGATGGCGGTTTATGGCTTTTATCTATGGCGTTTTACCGGGCGCAAAGGTAATGACAAGCCGATTAGTCGCTGGTCAATAAAAACACACTTGTGGTGGATTGTTGGATTGTCAGTTATTGTCGCTGTTAGCGGTTATCTGCTCGATAAGTACACCACACAGGATTTTGCTTACATCGATTCCTTTACGACCTGGTTTGCGGTGTTTACAACCTATTTATTGGCGCAGAAAGTTCTGGAGAACTGGTTGTATTGGGTGGTGATTGATTTTGTATCTGTGTTTTTGTATTGGGAAAAAGGGCTGCTTATAACAGCGATTCTATTTGCTGGTTATACGGTGATGGCGATTATTGGTTGGCTGGAGTGGAAAAAACATTATGAACAACAAACAACAGCCTGATTGGTGGCGCTATTCAACAAGAAGTTGGCAGCAGTTGCTTGAATTGTTGGCTGAATTACAGCCCACAACAGTCGACCAATGTGCCAATCAAGCTAGCTGGCAGTTGCTTAGAGTAGGTGATACCAATACTAACTTTAAATTGAGCCTTTCTCATCAGGACTATTTTGTCCAGTTGGTCGATCAGGCAAAACTTGATCAGCTTCCAAGCGGAGCATATCGCTCTCAGACTCGTTTAGTCAGCGAGAATCCTGCTTTATCAAAATGGTTACCTAAGTGCTTATTGGACAGCGAAGATATTCGTGTTTCGATTTGGCTTTATGCCAGCCCGACAGTAAATCAACACTTCAATAACCCTGATCTAATTGTTGAGTTGAGTCGTTTACTAAGTGAGCTTCATCAATCGGAATTATCATTGCCAGAGCTTGATATGAAAAAGCATCTAGCAAAATATTATGAAATCGCAGGAGCCAATAAAAGTGCAGATCCCTTACGTTCAGAAGTTTTGTATGAACAGGGACAGAAGTTAGTCGATTATTTTGAGGCTTCCCATAGTTGCCACAATGATATTTCGCCAGGCAATTTGCTTTCGGGCCATCAAGTATTTTTGGTGGACTGGGAGTACGCAGCTTTAAGCGATCCGCTGTTTGAGTTGGCGGGAATCATATTTAACTTCGATCTTTCCGACCAGCAGGAACAAGAGTTGGTTACAGAATACTGTAAGCAGTCACAAATGGAGGTTGATATCGACAAGCTTGAAGCGATGAAAGACTTGTACAGAATTATCACTGAGCTTTGGTATATGGGGAATGAGCATAGCTGAGAGCGAGCTAAGAGCAGATCCTGAATCAAGTTCAGGATGACAAAAGTTTGGGTTTGTTTAATCAAATTTGAGTTATTCAGTTACTTCATATTTCATTTTTATTAGGCAATCGGAAACATAGAGTAAGGGTATATTGCTTGACTGAATTCGATCATAAAAGGTGTGTCATCCTGAACTTGATTCAGGATCTGCTCTTTTACTTTAGGGTTAGCTAGCTATTACCCCAAACTTTAAGAACAAAGTAATAAAAAAGGTGCGTCTCAACGCACCTTTTTTTATTGAAGTTGTTAACGGTTAATGTGCATCTTGATATTTGTTCAGATAATCAAGCGCTAGTTGTGATAATGCTTTAACGCCAGTTTTCATGCCTGCCTCATCTACATAGAAATCTGCGGTGTGATGCGGTCCCACTTCACTGAGTGGTGTATCAATTGGTTTGCCACCAAGGAAGAAGAACATGCCGGGTACTTCATTAGCGAAGATGGAAAAGTCTTCAGCACCGGTGACTGGATTGACGATGTGGATCTTGTCTTTGCCAATAACGTTTTCAAGAGTGGGCATCATGGCTGCTGTTAAGCCAGGGTCATTGTAAGTAACTGGCAGTGAGCTAGAGTAGGGAACTTCAACCACTGCGGTGGCGCCCATGCTTTTAGCAATTAATTCTGCTTTTTCGCGAACTTGCTTAGCGATATTTTTACGATCATTTTCATCAAGCGCGCGTATGGTGCCAAGCATTTCCACTTCTTCAGGAATGATGTTGGAGCGAACGCCACCATGAATAGCGCCAACGCTGACGACTGAAGCTTGCTGGGTAAGTGGCATGCTGCGACTTACGATAGTTTGCAGGCTATTAACGATTTGCGCGGCGGTGACTACTGGGTCGACGGATAACCAAGGTGTCGAGCCGTGAGCCCCTTTACCTTTGATGGTAATTTTAAAGTCGTCGACGCTGGCCATTAAACCTTCGGATTTAATACCGATTTCACCAATATTAATTCCGGCCCAGATGTGCAGACCAAAGATAACGTCTACATCTGGATTTTTCAGCGCATTTTCTTTAACCATCAATTCCGCGCCACCTTCTTCACCGGGAGGCGAGCCTTCTTCTGCTGGTTGGAATAAGAATTTTACGGTGCCGGGAATCTCGTCTTTCATGCCTGTTAGAATTTCAGCGACGCCCATCAACATAGCGACATGAGTATCATGGCCACAGGCGTGCATTACAGGGACTTCATTACCCATGTATTCGCCAATGGCGGTAGATTTAAAGGGTAAGTCGTTGCGCTCTTTAATGGGAAGGGCGTCCATATCGGCGCGCAAAGCGACTACCGGGCCAGGCTTGCCACCTTTGAGTATGGCTACGATGCCGGTGTGGGCTACGCCGGTCTGAATCTCAAGGCCTAGATCACGTAAATGCTGTTCAATATATTTGCTGGTTTCGAATTCACGATTGCTAAGTTCTGGATTCTGGTGAAGGTGACGACGCCATTCGATGACTTTTGGCTCGATGGCATCAGCCTTATCAGAAATAACCTGTTGGGCGTCCTGCGCGAAAAGAGATAGTGAAAATCCTGCTAGTAATAGACTGACAATAAACTTCATAAAGACCCCCTCAAAATTTAAGCGCATTCAGTTTGGCCTTTTTTGGGCTTTAATGCAAATGGGTGTTGGTGGTTTGTTAAGGAGGGGCAGACCTGCGTGTCTGCCCGTTTGTATATGATGGTTAAAGCCATTGGGCTCACACACAGGCACCCAACGGGGCAGACCCTGCGCCCCTACTTAAGAGAATTTTCTATTTGCTACAAAAGGTTTGATTTTTATGTACAAAAAAAAGGCGTCCTACTGGACGCCTTTGGGGTATTGCAAGGGGTGTTACAGGTTTAAACTTTCTCGTGCACCATTTCTTCTGGTTCGAAGTCGTCAACGTTGATGATGTCGAGGCGCGCTTTCTCAGCCTCAATGATCAAGTTGTACTCATCGTCGGTAATGAGGTCATCGTTTTTGGCTTGTTCAGCGAAGATAACAACCTGGTGATTTTCCGGTTTGACCGATAATGCGGAGGCGATTTTCTTCACTAATGGTTCAATCTGAAGCTGTAGGCGCAGCGCACGATCAACTTTGGCTGCGTTGTTGAACTCAGACTCTGTTTTGAACATACCGTGGGTCAGTTCTTCGCGCATTGGGCCTGCTTCTTGCAGTTGACGCGCGACTTTGCGTTGCAGTTTGTCGGATGGTGCCGATACTGGCATGCCTAATGGGAATACCACCAAGCGCAAGGCTTTGCCTAACCAGCCGATTGGGAAGTTTCGCAGAACACCATCAGCTGCCATTTGAGTTTGATGCAGACAGAAGTCGAGTGACCATTGCACGATCTCACGGTCATGGGCAGGGCGGCCTTTGTCTTCATAGAACTTCAGGACCGAGGAGGCGATGTACATGTAACTCAACATATCGCCTAGGCGACCTGAGATCATTTCACGACGTTTGAGTTCACCGCCGAGCACACCCATAGTGACGTCAGACAAAAATGCCAGGGTACTGGAGAAGCGAGTCAGCTGTTGGTAATAACGTCCAGTAAAGTCCGATTTCGGTTTGAATACCAGACGACTGCTGGTTAAGCCAAGCCAGAAAGTTCGAATCTTATTACTGGCGGCAAAACCTACGTGAGCAAATAAGGCTTTATCAAAATCTTTAATGGCCTGCTTGGTGTTTGGGTTTTGCGTGGCAGCAATTTCTTTTAATACATAAGGATGGCAGCGGATCGAGCCTTGGCCATAAATGATCAGGCTACGAGTCAGGATGTTCGCACCTTCAACGGTGATCGAAATGGGAGCGCTTTGATACGCTTTGGCCATGTAGTTTTTCGGTCCCATGATGATGGCTTTACCGCCATGCACGTCCATGCCGTCTGTGGCAATTTCACGTGACATGTTGGTGGTGTGGCATTTTACGATGGCTGAAGCTACCGATGGCTTTTCGCCGGTATCAATGCCAGCTGCAGTGAAGGTACGTACCGCATCGATCAGATAGGTCTTACCGGCAATGCGTGCTAGCGCTTCCATCACGCCTTCCATGTAACCAACGGGAACTTTAAATTGCTTACGGATGCGGGCATAAGCGCCAGTGGTATAGGCAACTGCCTTAGAGCCACCGGTTGCGCCAGATGGCAATGAGATCGCACGACCAGCTGACAGGCAATCAACCAGCATGCGCCAGCCGATACCAGCATTCTTCGCGCCACCAATAATATAGTCTAGCGGTACAAACACATCGTTACCGGTTGTTGGGCCATTTTGGAATGGCGTGCTGATAGGATGATGGCGACGGCCAAAGTTTACCCCTGGGGTGTCAGTTGGAATCAGGGCGCAGGTAATGCCTAAATCTTCTTCTTCACCGAGCAGACCATCAGGATCATAGAGTTTAAAAGCCAGGCCGAGCAGGGTAGCGACAGGTGCAAGCGTAATGTAACGCTTGTTCCAGGTCAGGCGCATGCCTAATACTTCTTCCCCGTTCCAGTCGCCTTTGCAGATGATGCCTTTATCAGGAATCGCACCGGCATCGGAGCCTGCTTCTACTGCGGTCAATGCAAAGCAGGGCACTTCTTCGCCACTGGCCAGGCGTGGTAAATAATGTTTCTTTTGCTCATCGGTACCGTAATGCAGCAATAATTCAGCAGGGCCCAATGAATTAGGCACTGAAACGATACTGCCGACAGTGGCACTACAGGAATTGATCTTGGTTAAGACTTGCGACTGGGCATAAGACGAGAAACCCAAGCCACCATATTCTTTAGGGATGATAAAGCTGAAGAAGCCGTTCTTTTTGATGTATTCCCACATTTTAGGTGGCATATCACGGTCATATTCAGAAATGGTCCAGTCATCAATCATTTTGCACAGTTCTTCAACTGGGCCATTAAGATAGGCTTGCTCTTCCTCAGATAACTTGGCCGGGGGCACATCGTGCAGGCGCTTCCAGTTTGGCTTTCCACCAAAAACCTCCGCTTCCCACCACACAGTACCAGCGTCCAGCGCTTCTTGCTCGGTGTCGGAAATAGTTGGCATGATGCCTTTGAACACTTTCAACAACTTGCTGGAAATGATTTTGCGAATTGGCTTGAGGTTCAAAGGGATAGTGATGGCAAGGAAGATAACCCAATGTACATAAGGAATTGAAACTTGAAGGCTATAAAGCACCAATATGGCTGCCAGAGTTAACGTTGTTACCAGCAGGCTTAATCGGTGGTATAGCGTGATGGCCAGTGCGACAATCAGGACTAACGTGAGGATAAGCAAATTCATGGAAAAACCTACCTTTTTGACTTGTTTATTTCGATACCAGAATCGGCATCGATTAATGGCAATTTATTGCAACTAGAATAACACATCGTACCAGTTTTACTAGTGTGATTTTTTTGTTTCAAAGTTTGTAACTACTTGAACTGAAAGAGCAGTTGTAACAATATAGGCGTGAACAAAATATAAAGATAAATCGAGGAGCGGGAAATGAAGCGTTTAGCTGTAGCTATTATCCACGGGATTGGTTCTGAGAAGGAATTTTTCTCTATTGAATTGAAACACCGAATTGTTCAGGAATATCTGAAGGGTGATCCTGAAAACCGTATGGAAGACGATTTGTTATTCCATGAGATTTACTGGGGCGATTTGGTTAAAGACGAGCACGGTGAACTACTTAAGCAGTTAGATTATCGCGATGAGCTGACCTACAAGGGTGTTCGCAACATGTTTGTGGACTTTATGCGTCTTGGCCTGAGTTATCGCAAAGGTAGCGACAGCGGTCTTTACGAAGCGATCCATGGTCGAATTAAAGAGAGCATGGCCAAGTTTGCGACTCATCGCCATGTCGACACCGATTCAACGCCTTTAGTGCTTATGGCTCACTCGTTTGGTTCAGTGATGATGTCTGACTATATTCACGATTTAGCAAACGATGGTGCAGATTTGAGTCCTTTTGAGAGCTTCCAGACGTTAGCCGGAATTGTTACTTTTGCTAGTCCGCTAGGTGTTTACTCTGCGCATCATGATGATTTCCATGGTCCAATGCCGAAAGTAGGCAAGGCTCTAGAAGAAGGTCTGCAAGATCGCGCTAAGTGGCTTAACTTCTATGACAAAGATGACGTAGTGGCCTATCCACTGAAAAACGTCAGCGAAGACTATAACCAGGCGGTTGATGAAGATATTGAAATCAACGTCGGTAGCGCCGCAACTTCCTGGAATCCAGCCTGTCACACCGGTTACTGGGAAGATAAAGACTTCTATAAGCCTGTCGCAAAATATCTCGGTGAAGTTCGCGCGCCACATGAGTTCTGGAAATTGTCATAGTCTGTAATTTAAGCGACAATAGCGACATCGTTTATTCAAGCTCCTGTTAGTTATCGATATCATTCGGTCATTAGCAGGAGCCTGTTTATTTAAGCTATGACTGTTTGCTGAGTGTTTATCGTCGTTTATGCCAAAACAACCAACTGTTTCTAAAAAGCCTGCCTCTGATAAGTCTTCTACTAACAAGCCTTCGATTCAAACTCTGATCACTGAACAGGTGACTCAATGTCAGCTTGTGGATCAATTTGAGTTGAATAAACTAAAGTCCATTATCACCAAGCGACAAAAAAGTAATCAGCCCGTCAGTAAGCTGATCAGCAAAGCCGAACAAATTCTTCAAGACTCTAAAAAGATTGTCGAGCAACGCAAGAAGCTAATCCCAGGCGATATTGAGTTCGATATGGCCTTGCCTGTGTGTCAGGCACGCGATGATGTTCGAAAAGCGATCGAAGAGAATCAGGTGGTGGTAATTGCGGGTGAAACCGGTTCGGGCAAAACCACACAGTTACCGAAAATCTGTCTGCAGCTAGGTTTAGGTGTTTATGGCAAAATTGGCCACACCCAGCCGAGACGTGTGGCTGCCACCAGCGTCGCACGACGAATTGCCGAAGAGTTGAAATCTGAGCTGGGAGAACTCGTCGGCTATAGCATTCGCTTTAATGATCAATCCAGTGCAGTAACACCTGTGCGGGTCATGACCGATGGTATTCTGCTTAATGAAATCACTCATGATCCCTTGTTGCGCCAATACGATACGATAATTATTGATGAGGCTCATGAACGAAGTCTAAACATTGATTTTTTGCTCGGTTACATCAGAAACATTTTACCTAAGCGGCCCGATCTTAAAGTCATCATTACTTCGGCAACCATTGATGTGGAGCGATTTTCCAAACACTTTGCTATTGACGGCAAGCCTGCGCCGATTCTAGAAATTAGCGGGAGAACCTATCCGGTTGATGTCTGGTACCGCCCTGATGATGAAGAAAATCCCAGCCCACAAGTTGAGCGCATTGGGCATGCTCTCGATGAATTGATGAGCTTTGCTCCCGGCGATATTCTGATCTTCTTGTCTGGAGAGGCAGAAATTCGGGAAACCGCAAAGTTCCTGCGTAAGGAGCGCTTTGAGGGCTGTGAAGTGTTGCCGCTTTATGCGCGCTTATCCATGCGCGAGCAGGAAAAGATATTTCATCCGTCTGGCGGCAAGCGACGAATTATTTTGTCCACCAATGTTGCCGAGACTTCGGTAACGGTTCCGGGCATACGATTTGTTATTGATCCGGGCTTTGCGCGTATAAGTCGTTATTCGGTACGCAATAAAATTCAACGCTTGCCGATTGAGAAAATTTCTCAGGCTAGTGCTAATCAACGAAAGGGTCGCTGTGGTCGTGTTGCTGACGGTGTTTGCATTCGTCTCTATGAAGAGGAAGATTTTTTAAATCGTCCAGAGTTTACCGATGCGGAAATTCTGCGCACCAATCTTGCTGCGGTTATTTTGCAGATGAAACAGTTGGGCTTAGGTGATATCGAAGCCTTTCCGTTTATTGATGAGCCAGCGGCAAAGCAAATTAGCGATGGTTTGAATTTGCTGTCTGAGCTACAAGCAGTTGACGGCAAAAAGCAGCTGACAAATATCGGGCGCAAGATGGCGCGACTGCCCATTGAACCGCGACTGGCCCGTATATTACTGGCCGCAGAAGATGAGTCCTGTATTCGAGAAGCCTTGATTCTGGCTGCTTTCCTATCAGTTAAAGACCCTCGCGAGTGGCCATTCGAGAAAAGAGAATTAGCTCAACAGAAACATGCTAAATACAAACATCCACAATCTGATTTTATTGCGATTATTAACCTGTGGGATCATCTGCACAAGCAGCAGGAAGATTTGTCGAATAATGCCTTTCGTCGTTACTGTCAGGAAGAGTTGGTTAACTTCAATGCCTATCGAGAATGGCGCAGCACCTTTCGCCAGCTAAAGAGCTTAGTTAAATCAGCACATCATCAGACACAAAAACAGTCTGAGCCTATTAATCCGGACGACAAAGTCTATTACGCCAAGCTGCATTCTATCTTGTTGACGGGCTTATTGAGCTTTATTGGTCAAAAAGATATTGAAAAAGGCTATTTAGGAACTCGCCAGACACGATTTATGATTCATCCTCAGTCTGCGAATTTTAAAAAGCAGCCGCCGTGGGTAATGGCTTTTGAGATTGTGGAAACCACGCAAAATTATGCACGATTAACCGCCATGATTGAAACGCCATGGATTGAGACAATTGGTAAGCATCTGATCAAGAGTCACTACTTTGATGCTCATTGGGAGAAAAAGCGTGGTGCAGTAGTTGCCTCATTGCAGCAAACTTTATTGGGTTTAAAGATTGTTTCTAATCGGACGGTTGATTATTCGTCTATTGAGCCCGAGCTGTGTCGAGAGTTATTTATTCTGCATGGCCTGGTTCGTAGAGAGCTTGAGCCAAGGCATTCGTTTCAACAGGACAATGAGCAGTTATGGCTTGATGTTGAGCAGGAAATTGCCAAAGCCAGACAGGCTGACATGCGCACGGACGAGCGCGATCTTATTGCATGGTTTGATAAGCGCTTACCTGAGTCGATTTGCAATGTTAAACAGCTTAACCAATGGCTTAAGAAAAATGCCAAACAGAATAACCAGCTACTGACTCTGAATAAAGATGTCTTATTCAAAGCAGAGGAGCAGGACGCCAGTCTCTATCCTGAAACCATTCAAGTAAAATCGATTGAGTTACCCTTGTCGTATCATTTCGAGCCAGGACATCCGCAAGATGGTGTGACGGTTAAGATTCCACAGTCGCTGAGTCAACAATTTAAGGACTCAGATTTTGAGCGTCTGGTGCCTGGTTTGCTGGAAGAAAAAATAGAGTTTATGTTGCGTTCCCTGCCGAAACGTTTCCGCAAAAATTTTGTGCCGATTCCGCAGTTTTCTCAAGCCTGTTATGAACAGGTGTTAGAGCAACAAGGTAGCTTGATCGATATTATCAGTAAGCATCTATTTAAAATGACAGGCGTAATCTTGCCCAAAGAGGCATGGCAGGAGCTGAGTTTACCAGAGCATTATTTAATGCGTTTTGAAATCGTTGGTGATAAAGGTAAGATTTTGACTAGCGGCAGAACTCTTGAGCAGTCACAAGAGTTGAAACAAGTTAAGGTAAAATCAAAAAGTAGCCATAAGAAGAAAGAAGAAACATTTACTCATTGGCCCGCTTCTTTTATTAAAGAGGGCATGTTCGAGGAAGCCGGCACTAAAATCCCTGTCACTTATGCGCTGGAAGATGGTGGCGATAAGGTCAGAATACTTGCAGTGGTTAATAAGCGCCAAGCAGAGAACGTCCATGTCCGAGGTGTTTGCCGCTTATTAGCGCTTGAGAAATCACAGTTGCTCAGTTACCTCAAAAAGAAGTATCACAATAAACAGAAATTGACTTTGTCGGTTAGTACCTTAGCCAGTGTCGACGAAATAATCGATGATGCAGCTATGGCTTCCTTGAAGGATCTGGTCCAAACAAATATTCCTTATGACAAAACCTCTTTTGCTGAACTGTCCAAAAAAATGGAAAAAGAATTGGTTCCAGCAACCACAGAGTTATTAGATGATCTCGTTCAGGTATTGCAATTAAGATCCAGAATATTGGCCCAGGCTAAAGGTTTGGGCAAAACTCTTGCCAGCACGCGCAAAGACATTGGTAATCAATGCGACTATTTATTCCAGCCTGGTTTTTGTTTTAGATTCGGCGCAGATAAAATTAAAGACTTTAAACGTTATCTATCTGCGATAGAAAAGCGCATAGAGCGAGCAAAGCTAAATCCTCTCAAAGAAGCTGAATCACTGATTGTTATTTCTGACTGGGTCGATGTGCGCGAAAGTTTAGCGCAAGATCAAGCAATTCCAACGTTTGAAGTGGATGAGTTTAACTGGATGCTTGAGGAGTTCAGGATTTCCTTATTTGCTCAAGGGCAGAAAACACGTTTTCCCATTTCTGCAAAGCGATTACAGAAGTTTGTTGATGACCTGGAGAAACAATACTATTAGTTAGTTTGAAAGTGAGCACGACAAGGAAGGCTACTGGAAAGGTTATTCTTTTGCAGGTTTAGGCTCTTCGGGTGTAATAACCACCTTGTTACGACCAGTTTCTTTAGCTTCATAGAGACACTGATCGGCAATTTCAATCATACTGTCTAAAACATGATGGTGATTAATGTTAACTCCAATACTGATAGTAACTTTTACTTCTAAACCATCAATATCAATCGCTGTGTTTTCAACTCTCTTGAGAAGTTTGTCAAAGAATATTTCCGAGTTTTCACGGTTAATACCTACCATATACATACAGAATTCTTCGCCACCGAAACGAGCAACCACGTCGGATTTTCGTACAGAGCTTTCCAGAATCTTAGCAATTTCTGTAAGCACAGCATCACCAACCTGATGCCCATAAGTATCGTTAACCTGTTTAAAGTGATCGATATCTACTAATGCACAGGCTATAGGTGTGGAGTGTCGAACTGCCGAGTTATGCATCACCTCAACTAATTCGTAGAAGTGGCGGCGATTGTTAAGGCCTGTTAGATAATCTTTGGTTGCGGCAGTAGTCAGCTTTTCATACTCAATGACTCGGCTGGTATTAACAGCCACCCGCAAATAGAACTCTTCCGCTAAAAATGATTGCTTAATGATGAAATCGTCAGCGCCAAACTTTAGAAAGTTAGCAGACATTAACACGTCATCTCGTGCAGACATGCCAATAATCGCTAATTCCTGCTTGCTATAGAGGCGGCGAATGCTTTTGGTTAGATCGTAACCATTCATGGCTTCCATATCATAATCAGTGATTACCATTTTAATATCATGGTGCTGCTTTAAGTGTTCAAGGAGTTTCAGAGGGTCATTAAATTGTAGGGTTTGGTATTTATGAACGCTGAGCAGGGTGCTCATAATGCGCAGGCTGGTCTTTGAATCATCAGCTAGTGCAATTTTAATGCTGGGATTGATTTGTAGACGTTGCAAAGTCTCGATAATGTACTCGGTGACGTAATTATCGCTCTTGATAACATAGTCCACGATACGAAATTTCCAGATATAGTTACGAATCTCAGCGGTGATATCGCTGATCAGAACAATCGTCGGGATGCGCTTTTTGGCCATTAATTGGACAATTTCACCTTCAGGGGCATCGGGCAAACGAAAATCTACCAGACAGGCATCAATCTGTTCAATATCCAGGACATCCAGTAAAGCTTCTGCACTAGCATAGGTACCAACAGATATAACCTGGTAGTCCAGGCTTTCCGTGATTTTCTTTTCAATTAATGCGCAGAAAAATTTACTGTCGTCTACAACGAGTATGTTTTTCAAAGTGTTAGTATCTTTATTCCAATGGCCCGATTGTATAGGAGCTTATCTTTAAATGCACAGAAAGTTACATGACTCCTCTTTCATACACTCCGTCCCCAGCTTCTACAAAGCCACTGTAAAAGGTTTTATGCTGTTGGTTAAAAACTAAATGTAAAATTTGCTGGGGTAATTCTCAAAATATGATCCAATTCACTGTATTGATATTCGACATTTTGGCAATCGACTGTCAATCACCCATTACCACTCATGAAGTCACTGCACCTTTTTTCGAAGTTTTTTGATTTGGTCATAAAAACAAACACTTAATGCATATTTGCATTGCTAAGCTTCCAGTTTTGCTGAAGCCATGTTGTCAATATTCAGTGGTGTAAAAAAAATATAAAAAAGTCAAAAAATTTAACATTAGAAGCTGCTAAATCGCCACAATTTGTATCAAATATGGACATTCGACACTTCAAACATTCCTAAATATATTGCACAACAGAGTCCTAGATTTGTAACACCGCCTTAAATTCTCAAGTACGTCAATTCTTGGTATTCGAAGACGCTTTACTAACTTTGGGTTCACTGAGTTCTTAAAACTGTTGATTGATAAGCTGAGCTTGTCTGTCATTCGGGTTTTGGGAGGTTATTCAACAATGGATGTTCAATGGAGGGAAAATTCATGAACACTAATCTTAAGGCATTTGGCAAGCCCTTAGTGGGTCTCAGTTTGCTAGTGTCAGCTCAATTAATCTATGCCGCACCGAAAATTCATGAGGTGCAACCTTATCCACACGATGCCCCGACAAACCTGGTCATTTGGGGTACTGGTTTTGAAGACCCTCAGGTTTATTTTGGGACATATCCCAATCCCTTGGTGATCAGTGCTGATCAATCTACGTGTGATGCTATGGCTTTTAATCCCGCACCACCACTAGAACCCACTGACTTCCAGTGTCTAGTTGTTGAGCTGCCTTATGTAAACAATGGAACCCCAGCAGTACCATCCGGTGATTACTTATTGAAGTTGGTTGCTGTTGGCGGCTTGAATATATGTGGTACTAAGCCAAGTTCGTTAACTTTTGAATATAATCCATCTGATTGTAGTGGCTCTAATTCTCAAGAAACTGCAACCTGTTCTGGTGACATGACTGGTGCAGTGGGCGCGACAAATATTAATGTTTTTGATCGTGATGCAGAAAAATGGAGTTATCCATCAATGATTTACCCAGGAGAAAATGTGACATTCGTTGCTGCTGGAAGTAAATGGGGCAATCAGTTAAATGTTCACTTTAGCGAGGGGGGCTTAGCCCAGGATATTGGACTCCATACCTCTTGTTCTGAACCGTTAGTGCTTGGAGATTCTTACGGTAGCTTCACGCTTGTAGATTTTGTTGGCGAGGCTAGAGGAGCTGCCGAAGAACACGATCTTTATGATCTTACATTGGGTGCAGTTGGCCCAGCAGGTCCACAAGGTGACACCGGTCCAGCAGGTCCTCAAGGTGACGCCGGCCCAGCAGGTCCTCAAGGTGACGCCGGCCCAGCAGGTCCTCAAGGTGATACCGGTCCAGCAGGTCCTCAAGGTGATACCGGTCCAGCAGGTCCTCAAGGTGATACCGGTCCAGCAGGTCCTCAAGGTGATACCGGTCCAGCAGGTCCTCAAGGTGATACCGGTCCAGCAGGTCCTCAAGGTGATACCGGTGCTACAGGCCCACAAGGTCCAGCAGGGCCACAGGGTGAAACTGGTGCCACAGGTCCACAAGGCCCTAAAGGTGATACCGGCGATACCGGAGCCACAGGTCCACAAGGCCCTAAAGGTGATACCGGCGATACCGGAGCCACAGGCCCACAAGGCCCTAAAGGTGACACCGGCGATACTGGTGCTACAGGTCCGCAAGGTCCTAAAGGTGACACGGGTGATACTGGTGCTACAGGTCCGCAAGGCCCTAAAGGTGACACCGGCGATACTGGTGCTACAGGTCCGCAAGGCCCTAAAGGCGACACGGGTGATACCGGAGCCACAGGCCCACAAGGTCCAATGGGCCCTCAAGGAGCTAAAGGTGACACAGGTGATACTGGTGCTACAGGTCCGCAAGGCCCGTCTGGTCCAATGGGTCCTCAAGGTCCACAGGGTGAAAAAGGCGATACCGGTGACACTGGCGCTACCGGCCCAATGGGTCCTCAAGGTCCTCAGGGTGAGAAAGGTGACACGGGTGATACTGGCCCAGCGGGCGGTGGCTCTAACTTGCTCTGCTTTGCTACTGACCAAACGATCGGTACCCAGGGTAAATACATGGGTTTAGGCCAGCAAGGTGGTTCGCACCAAGAGGTTGCTGTAATCACACCATTTGAAGCTGGAGCCTTTATCAAGCGTTTCGTGATTAAAGCGGCGCAAGGTAATAACCCTGTCAGTGGTATTGCAACGGTTTACCATGATAATGGTCCATTAGGTACTTGTAATTTAGTTGCTAATGACCCAGATGCAGCAAAATCAGTTTGCTCTGGAATCACAAATGGCGTTTTAGGTGAGTTTGATAGTCTAAGTGTATTTGTGAAAACCGATGGGGGTAGCTTCAACGGTGCCACAGCGTGCTTGTTAATTGATACTCAGCCGCAAGAGCAATAAGGGTTCTTAACACCCAAGTGGCAGTCTCCTAGCCACTTAACCCGTAAACGCGTCACATGTCAGTGTGGCGCGTTTTTTTATCAGTTGGTTTTGTTTGGAGGTGAATTGCCCAACATGTCTTGCCGATAATGCTCATACCACATCTTGGTTGCACCGCAGACGGCGGCCGGCATGACCAGAAGATTGATAAATGGAATCATGGTCATCAACATCACCATTGCACCAAAACCGAAAGTGCCACTACGTCGTTGTTGAAGGGCGCTGAGCATATCCTGAAAAGGCACTTTATGGTTGTCCATTGGGTAGTCGACGTATTGCACTGACATCATCCAGGCATTGAAAATGAACCAGATAACAGGGAAGGCAAGCGCGCCGATCAATGGCACAAACAGTATCAGCAAGCAGATCAATGCTCGGGGGATATAGTATTTTAGCTTAGTCCATTCACGACCAAATAACCTGGGAATATCTTTAACTAAAGTCCAGAAGCCTTGCTCTGGTAGTACCTTTTCCTCATTTCCAGCCGCCACATGCAGCCTGTTTTCAACCGCTTCGGCCAACAGCCCATTGAATGGAGCCGCAATCCAGTTTGCCAGCATGGCAAAGAAGAAGAAAACGAACAAAATTCCACCAATAATGACTACAGGCCACATCAGCCAGGCGAGGGCAGTACCGAGCCATTCCCAGGCTCCCCAGCTAGCGATGGTCTGCTCAACCCATTGTGACCAGTCGGAAACCTGTGAAATCAATAAAATCAATGCAGTAGAGAGTAATACTAAATTAATTACTAAAGGGATCAGAACATATCGCTTGAGCCCTTTTTGGGTTAACATGCGGAATCCGTCGGCGAGATAGTGGGCACCATGAAAAGTGTTTTGTGCCATGTCGATTTTTTTACTTTTACTGTGTGCTTATTGGATTAAAATAATTTACACTTAAACGCTTTAGATTATAACCCTGTAAATGTAACAGGGCCTTTCATACAATTAAAATCTTGCCAAGTTGACTAGCATGCTCAGCTTGAGCTTTTGACTAAAAAATAGACGAATAAAATAGATGCGATTAAAACAAATTAAATTAGCAGGTTTTAAATCATTCGTAGATCCAACCACGGTTTCCTTGCCGAGTAACCTGACCGCGATTGTCGGGCCTAACGGTTGTGGTAAGTCAAACCTTATTGACGCGGTGCGTTGGGTAATGGGGGAGTCATCCGCTAAGAACCTTCGTGGTGATGCGATGACAGACGTTATTTTCAACGGTTCTACAGGCCGTAAACCGGTCGGCCAGGCCAGTATTGAGCTGGTGTTTGATAATTCAGACGGCACGGTACAAGGCGAGTTTGCCAACTATAACGAAATTTCCGTCAAGCGCATGGTTAACCGTGAGGCTCAATCAAGTTATTTCTTAAACGGAACGCGCTGTCGTCGTAAAGATATTACTGATATTTTCCTTGGAACCGGTCTTGGCCCACGCAGCTATGCGATTATTGAACAGGGCATGATCTCGCGCCTCATCGAGTCTAAACCGCATGAGTTGCGAATTTTCCTCGAAGAAGCCGCAGGAATTTCTAAATATAAAGAGCGCCGCAAAGAGACTGAAAACCGAATTCGCCATACCCGGGACAATCTTGACCGGTTAACTGACTTGCGTGATGAGTTAGGCAAGCAGTTGTCACATCTCAAACGTCAGGCAACCTCTGCTCAGCGCTATAAAGAATATAAGGCCGAAGAGCGTGAGCTTAAAGCTCAGCTAGCTGCGATCCGTTGGCAGACTTTTAACAGCAAAATTGAAGCTTTGGACGATGCTATCCAAAAGATGGAAACTGAAGTCGAAGCAAAAATTGCTGACCAGCGAAATTCCGATAGTGAAATTGAAAAGTCGCGGGAATTGCACATTGAATTAACCGATGCGCATAGCGAAGTGCAGGGGCGCTTTTATGGTATCGGTGCCGATATTGCACGCTTAGAGCAAGCTATCGAGCATGCACGTCAGCAAAAGTCACAATTATTGGAAGATAAAGCACAAGTTCAAAGTTCACTGGACAAATTGCGCGAACAACTACGTTTTGATGAATCAAAACTAGAAGAGCTTATGACCGAACTGTTGCAAACGGAACCAGATTTAGAGCTTAAAACTGAGCAGGTCGAAGAACAGCAACAACAGTTGCAGGACATGGAAGAAGACATGCGTTTGTGGCAGCAAGATTGGGATGTCTTTAACCAACAAGCCCACGCCAACGCACAGAAAACCGAAGTCGAAAAAACGCGCATTCAGCATCTAGAATCACACATCGCTCGCTACACTAAACGTCTTGAAGATATTCGCGCTGAAATCAATCAGCAAGAATCCAGCCCAATGGAAAATGACCTGGTAGAAATTGCCAAAGAATTGAGTTTGGCAGAAGAACAATCAGAGCGATTGGAAGAAGAAGTTTCCAATGCAGTTGAGCAAATCAATCAGATTCGCCAGCAGCAACGTGAACATAACCAAAAGCTGGAAGTTTCTCGAAAAGAATTGCGTGGTCTTGAGTCGCGTAAAATTTCCTTAGAAGCTTTGCAGAGTGCAGCGTTGGGCGGACAAAGCGAGGAATCGGTCAGCTGGTTAAAGCAGCAGGGTCTCGACAGTAAATCTCGCCTCGCACAAAATATTTCGGTAGATTCTGGCTGGGAATTGGCTGCTGAAACGGTACTGGGAGAATACCTTGAAGCTGTTGTTGTAGATGATAATCATGAATATGCTAATACCCTGACTGAGCTAGCCAGCGGTAAACTGATTCTGATTTCAGGCAATGGTTCAGGTGGCAGTCATCCTAATACCTTGCACAGTAAAATTAAAAATGCGGATGCATTAGCCGGCCAGTTAAGCAAGGTTAAAGTTGCTGATTCGCTAGAGCAGGCTATGGATATTCGCGGCCAGCTTGCTGAGGATGAATCGGTTATTACGCAAGATGGCTTATGGTTAGGTAAAAACTGGCTTCGAGTGTCGAAGCAGTCCGAGCAGGGCGCTGGAATTCTTGAGCGAGAAGCTGAACTTAATGAGTTGGCAGGAAAAATTGAGCAGCAAGAAGCTTTGATGGAAGAGTTGGAGCAAACCAAAGAGCGTTTGGCCGAGCAGCTTTCTGAGCAGGAACAATTATGGCAATCCAAGCAATCTCAATTAGCACAAGCTAGCCGTACTTATAGCGAATTACGCGCAAAAGTAGGTTCCCAACAGGCTAAGTTAGAGCAAGCTAAAAGTCGTTTGGAGCGTTTGCAGAAAGAGCAACGCGATGTCCTGCAACAGTTGCAAGATGATGAGGAATTGTTAGCCAAAAGCCGTCAACAGATTGAGTTGATGGTGGATAGCATGGCGGATGACACTCAACGTCGCGAACAGATGACCACTGAGCGAGAAGAAAAGCGTGCGCAGCTTGAAGCCAAGCGTCAACAAGCTCGCCAGGTTAAAGATGAGCAACATCAGTTAGCAATTCGTGTCAGTGCCGTCAAAGCCGAAGTAAACTCAACCCGAGCTGGTTTTGAACGTGTTAACTCACAAATTGGTGAGCTAACATCACGTAAAGTTGAACTGGAAAATCGCTTAAGTTCAGAACAAGATCCAACTGAAGATTATCAAATTGAACTTGAGCAGGCTTTAGAAAAGCGCCTGTTAGTCGAAGAAGAACTGAAACAGGCTCGTAATAAATTGTCAGAGATTGACGATAAGATGCGTTCACTCGAGCGTCGTCGTCATGAATCTGAGCAGCAGGCTCAGGGTGTCCGTTCCCGCCTGGAAAAATTACGTATGGACTGGCAAGAAGCTAAAACTCGTCAAAATACACAAGCTGAAATTTTGGCAGATGCTAAAGCTAATGTTGAAACACTTCTCGAAGAGTTACCGGAAGAGGCTAACGAGCAGCAGTGGATTAGCGACATTGAAGATATTACTGGCAAGATTCAACGTCTTGGAGCGATTAACTTAGCCGCTATTGAAGAGTTCAAAGCTGCAGAAGAGCGTAAAACCTATCTGGATGCGCAGCATGAAGATCTGAACGAAGCACTGGAGACTCTGGAAAGTGCTATTCGTAAAATCGATCATGAAACTCGTACTCGCTTCAAAGAGACTTTCGATAAAGTTAATAAAGGTGTGCAGGAGTTATTCCCAAAAGTGTTTGGCGGGGGGCATGCCTATCTTGAACTTACGGGTGATAACCTACTCGATACAGGTGTTACAGTTATGGCACGCCCACCGGGTAAGCGTAACTCAACCATTCACTTGTTGTCGGGTGGTGAAAAAGCTTTGACTGCGATTTCACTGGTATTCTCGATCTTCCGCCTGAATCCAGCGCCTTTCTGTATGCTGGATGAGGTTGATGCGCCGCTAGATGATGCCAACGTAGGACGTTATGCTAATCTAGTTAAAGAGATGAGTGAACAGTTGCAGTTTATTGCTATTACGCACAATAAAATTGCGATGGAAATGGCACATAATTTATTAGGTGTTACTATGAGTGAGCCAGGCGTTTCGCGCGTGGTTTCAGTGGACGTAGAAGAAGCTGCAGCATTAGCAGCTTCATAACAAAACAATACAATTAACCAAAAGGTGAAGTGATGGACTGGCAGTTCACTTTATTACTGATAATCGTAGGCTTGATTATTATTGGCTTTATTTATTTTGATGCAAAGCGTCGCAGTAAAGTCAGACGAGAAAAGGTAGAGCGTGATCTGTATGAGCAGCGCTTAGAAAAGCACCGAGATGGCACTGGGTATGACCCCGATGGTATTGGGCAAGTACGCGTCATTGGCAAGAATGAAAAGTCTGAGCAGGATTCTGTTCGAGCAGAGCCTGTTGCTCAAAGTAAAACTGAAGCCATGTCTCAGCCGCTTTCAGAAGAGCAGGTCGAGCAAACCCAAGCAAAGAAACCTCTCAACCAGCAACAAGAGCATAAAGACCCTATCATTGATGAAGAGAGTGTCCCAGTATTAGATGATGCACTGTTTGAGTTCACTAGTGAGCATTTCAAGCGTGAGCCGGCAAAAGAATCCGAGCAAAAAGCCGCCGTTAAAAACGAACCTCAATTAGATAATCCTCAGCAGACCTCGCTATTCGAAGAGCCTGAAGAGGAATCGGCAGTTGTCGAAGCAGAACCTGATTTAATATTTTCACTGTATGTCGTTGCCTCACAAGATAAACCCTATCATGGCCCTGAATTAGTGCAGACCCTTGTTGAGCAAGGCATGCGTCATGGCGATATGGATATTTTCCATCGTCACGCACAAGCTAATGGGCGTGGTGCTGTTCAATTCAGTTTGGCTAACGCTTTCGAACCGGGCATTTTTGATTTAGATGATATTGATAATTTATCATCTAAAGGTTTGGCATTATTCATGACCTTGCCGGGTCCATCAAAACCGATGAAAGCTTATGAGTTAATGGTTAAAACTGCTCAGGCGATAACACAACAATTAGGTGGTCGTATTTTAGACGGTAGCCGTAGTAACTTTAGCCGTCAGATTGAAACCCACCATAAAGAACAAATTAGTGAGTTTGAACGTCGCCAGTTATTGAACAAACAATAACAACGCAACAATCATTTCCCCAAGAATTCTGCATAGACGAGAGTCATGAGTCACAAGATGTCCGAATTAGAAAAACGCGTAGCCGAGCTACGCGTTACCCTTGATAATTATAACCATCAATATTACGTATTAGACGATCCTTCTGTTCCTGATGCTGAGTACGACCGATTGTTACGCGAGCTTCAGCAGATAGAATCTGAGCATCCAGAGTTGATTTCTTCTGATTCACCAACACAGCGTGTTGGCGCTAAACCTGATAATGGCTTTCAGGAAGTCACTCATGAACTGCCAATGTTGTCGCTTGATAACGCAATGAGTGACGATGAGTTGGTGAGTTTCAATAAGCGTGTTCAGGACCGTTTAAACACAACCGAGAATATCGAGTATGTGTGCGAGCCAAAATTAGATGGTTTAGCCGTTAGTTTGTTGTATGAAAATGGGCAGCTTGTTCGCGGTGCTACTCGAGGTGATGGGACAACGGGTGAGAACATTACCCTTAATGTTAGAACCATTCGTGCCATTCCTTTAAAACTTCGTGGTACAGAGACTCCTGAGCGAATCGAAATTCGTGGCGAAGTGTTTATGCCAAAGGCAGTGTTTGAATCCTTGAACGAAGAAGCACGAGAGCAGGGCGCTAAAAGCTTTGCTAATCCTCGCAATGCTGCCGCTGGAAGTTTACGTCAACTTGATCCCTCTATTACTGCAAAACGCCAACTGTCTTTTTATGCCTATTCAATGGGTTTAGTGTCTGATGATTTTAAACTTGCCAATACTCACTTCGACCGATTGGAACAGATTAAAACTTTTGGATTACCTGTTAGTAGTGAAATTAAGCTAGTGAAAGGTGCCGAAGGATGCTTAGCTTACCATCAGTCAATATCGGAAAAGCGTGACTCGCTGGGTTATGAAATTGATGGCGTAGTTAATAAGGTTAACTCGATTGAGCTACAGGAAGAGCTTGGTTTCGTGGCTCGCGCACCGCGTTGGGCAATTGCTCATAAGTTTCCTGCGCAAGAAGAAATGACTCAGCTAATTGGCGTAGATTTCCAGGTCGGTCGTACCGGTGCTTTGACGCCGGTGGCTCGATTAGAGCCAGTTTCTGTTGGTGGGGTTACAGTCAGTAATGCTACTTTACATAACATGGATGAAATTAAACGTTTGGATGCACGGATTGGTGATACTGTCATTATTCGTCGTGCCGGTGACGTTATTCCTCAAGTCGTTAGTATCATTCTCGAAAAACGACCGTCTAATGCCGAAATTATTTTAACACCAGAACAGTGTCCGGTGTGCAATTCGCCCGTTGAAAGAACAGAAGGAGAGGCCGCTATTCGTTGTACCGGAGGCCTTATATGTTCAGCACAGCGCAAAGAGGCAATAAAGCATTTTGCTTCACGCAAAGCCATGGATATTGACGGTCTAGGCGATAAGTTGGTTGAGATTTTTGCTGAGAAAGGCATGGTTCAAAGTATCAGTGACCTTTATCGAATTAAGGCCGGCGATATTGCAGCTCTTGATCGGATGGGGGAGAAATCAGCCGAGAATTTAATTGGTGCTTTAGAGCACAGTAAAAATACCACTCTCCCCAAATTTTTGTATTCACTAGGCATTCGAGAAGTCGGCGAAGTCACCGCAAAAAATATAGCGCATCATTTTTTAACTCTAGATGGCATTATAAAAGCCAGTCAGGAGGAGCTGGAATCGGTTCCAGATGTTGGTCCGATTGTCGCACACCATATTCGAGCTTTCTTTGATAATGTAGAGAACCTCGAGCAGATTGAAGAGTTGAAGGATTTAGGCGTAAACTGGCCTGATATCAAAAAGAAATCCGATGATGAATTACCATTGAAAGGTAAGACTTATGTTATCACTGGCACTTTAGAGGGTATAAGTCGACCCGAAGCCAAGGCGAAACTGGAAGCTTTAGGGGCAAAAGTTTCAGGTTCAGTTTCTAGTAAAACAACTGCTTTGATTGCTGGCGCAAGCGCAGGAAGTAAATTAAAGAAAGCGCAGGAGTTGGGCGTCGAAGTATTGGACCAATCGTTCCTGGATAACTTGTAGAGGTCTGTATGAAAAGATTTGTTATAACCACTCTTGCTTCGAGCTTGTTGTTTAGTGCTTCGCTCTATGCAAGCGAACCTGCTACTGAGACTGAAGGTGGGCAATGTGATCATTATAATGTCTTTGTTATGCGTCATCTACAGAAAGCAGAGGTAGCGCACAAAGATCCTGATCTGAGCGAACTCGGTCATAAGATGGCGCTAGCATTAGCTGACACAGACTTTATGGCTCACGTTGACGTTGGTTTTAGTACGGACTATAAACGTACTAAGCAAACTATAAAGCCATCCGCAGCACGTTATGATTTTGATATTCATCTTTACGACCCACGCGATAATCAGGCTTTGCTTGAGCTTATTAATACTCAATATTGTGGTAAGACTGTTGCCATCGTTGGTCATTCGAATACAACTCCTGCAATTGTTACGGCGTTTGGCGGTACTTTTGAAGTGTCTTTTGCCGGTCAGTCTCTACCAGCCAATACCC
This sequence comes from Kangiella koreensis DSM 16069, assembly GCF_000024085.1. Taxonomy (NCBI): domain Bacteria; kingdom Pseudomonadati; phylum Pseudomonadota; class Gammaproteobacteria; order Kangiellales; family Kangiellaceae; genus Kangiella; species Kangiella koreensis. The sequence goes on from NC_013166.1 coordinate 1,258,749, forward strand.
AAGTGCAATTAGATGAGTCAGACTATGGGGCGGTTTTCTACATCAAGAAAGGAAAAGGTGTCATAGAGCAGGATATGCTCCGATTGAAACCTTAATGGATAAGTATCTCAATAGATAACTATACAGATTGAAATAAAAAAGGAGGCAATTAAGCCTCCTTTTTTGATTAGCAATTGCAATCAAGCAACAGGTTTAGTTCAGTGAACTTGTCTTTGCTGCTGGGCTATTACTGTGTTTGTCACTAGTGTCCTTAATATCAGTAGTAATCACATCAGTTTCAGAGAACTGATAAGGTTTCGGTGCAAAGTCTGCTGATACTACTGAGTCATGATTAACTGCTTTTGCCATTGGCGCTGAAGCGTGAGTTGCTTCATGTGGCTTAGCCGGTTTTTTAGCAACTTCAGTTTTAGCTACTGGCTCCTTGGCTTGCTCAGCTTCTTTGGCAGGCTCTTCTGTTTTAGTGCTGGCAGCTGTTTTTGGCTCAGATTTTACTTCCGGGTTTACAAATGGCTCAACAGTTTCGGCATCAAGCTTGGTTGCAACTGACTCATCCTGAGTTTGTGTCGCTTGAGGCTCATGCCGTTCAGTTGAAGTTTCTGCTTTTGCCGGAGAAGCACTTTCCGGTGCCTGTTTAACTTGAGCGTCATTGGCTGCCTGTTGAGTTGCCTTGATTACTTCAGGCTTCTCGTCTTTCTTATCTTTGCTGTAGCCCATGACATCAGAAACACTGCGCTCTAAAGACTTGTGAGCTTTATAGACCATAATATCTTCAGCCTGAGCTTTGCTCTTTGGGGCGCGCTCTTTAGCTGTTTTTGTCTGGTCTTGGCCTTTAGTTGGCTTATCGGTACCTGCTTTATCTTTCTTAGCAACTGGCTTAGCCTCAACAGAATCTTCTTGAGCTTTTTTACCTTTAATAGCTGAGCGTACAGAAGGTTTCTTAGCTTGCTGAGGTTGCTGCTCCTGTTTTGCAGCTGGCTGTTGGCCTTGTTCTGGCTGCTGAGGTTGTTTAGCTTCAGCCATACGCTCTGCACGTGTTTTACGTGGAGGACGTTTAGTTTTCGGCTGCTCTACAACATTTTGCTGCTCTTGTTTTTGCTCCGGCTTTTGCTCGTGCTTTGGACCAGTCTGCTTTCTTTGTGGCTTGTCGTTTTGTTTCTTCTGCGGACGGCCACCAGTCTTTTGCTGAACCTTATTGTCTTTACCATCACGCTGCTCTTGTGGCTGGTTTTTGTTTTGAGCCTGGGTTTGGTTACGACCTTTCTGGTTGGTACGTTTTTTGCCTTGATGGCGAGTATTACGACCGCGAGTATTACGGTCATACTTGCCGCGATTGTTTTTCGATTGCTTGTCTTTCTTTTTCTTGTCTTCGTCATCACCAAACAAGGAAGTCCAAAGACGTGCGAATAGCCCCGGCTTTTTCTTCTTTACTGCTTTACTAGGTGCAGGTGGCGGCGAAGTTGGTTTTACACCTTTTAGCGCTGGTTGATCGCTGACAGGGGCTGGTTGTTTACTACTTCTAACCAGTTCAATTTCAGGAGCATCACCAATTAAACTATAACTGCTATCTTCAAGCGTTTCGCCAGCCTTAACTCGAAGCACTTCATAATGAGGTGTCTCAAGGTATGGGTTTGGTACCACTACTAAACGAACTTTTTGACGCTTTTCAATCTGTTCGATTTTGCGTCGTTTTTCGTTCAATAGGAATGTGGCCACTTCCACTGGGACTACTGCTTGAACTTCAGCAGTTGACTCTTTCATAGCTTCGTCTTCCATCAATCGTAGGATCGAGAGAGCGAGTGAGTCAGTACCACGAATAACACCTGAACCAGTACAGCGAGGACAAACGTGCTGGCTCGACTCTTCTAGTGACGGACGTAATCGTTGGCGAGACATCTCAAGAAGACCGAAGCGTGAGATACGGCCAATTTGAATGCGGGCACGATCGCGTGCAACAGAATCTTTAAGAACGCGCTCAACTTCACGTTGATTGCGAGGAGGACCCATATCGATAAAGTCAATTACAATCAGGCCACCGATATCACGTAAACGCAATTGACGAGCGATTTCTTCTGCTGCTTCGACATTCGTATGCAAAGCAGTTTCTTCGATGTCACCGCCTTTGGTAGCACGTGCCGAGTTAATATCGATAGATAATAGTGCTTCTGTCTGGTCAAACACTACAGAGCCGCCTGACGGCAAGCGAACTTCACGTTGGAAGGCGCTTTCGATCTGGCTTTCAACCTGATAACGATTGAATAAAGGAATCTCATCCCGATACAGTTTAACTTTGCTGACAAAGTCTGGGCGCTGATACTGTAGCTCACTTTTGACGCGTTCATATATTTCAGGACGGTCAATAATGATTTCACCGATATCTGGACGTAAATAATCACGAATGGCGCGAGTGATAACGTCAGACTCCTGGGTTATCAGGAATGGAGCAGGGCGAGTTCCAGCTACTTGCTTGATACCATTCCAGGTATCAATCAGGTAATTAAAATCATACTGAATTTCTTCAAGGCTTTTGCCAATTCCTGCAGTACGAACGATGCAGCCCATACCATTAGGTACAGGAAGCTGGCTCATAACTTGCTTAAGTTCGGTGCGCTCATCGCCTTCGATGCGACGAGAAATACCACCGGCACGAGGGTTGTTTGGCATAAGAACCAGGTAGCTACCGGCCAAACTGATCGAAGTGGTTAAGGCCGCGCCTTTATTACCACGTTCTTCTTTATCAATCTGGACAATGATTTCCTGGCCTTCTTTTAAGGCTTCTTTGATAGTAGGGCGGCCGCGCGATGGGGCATTTTGCATGTATTCGCGGGCAACTTCTTTTAGCGGAAGGAAACCATGGCGTTCTGCACCATAGTCAACAAAAGCGGCTTCAAGGCTTGGCTCGATACGAGTGACCTTGCCTTTGTAAATGTTACCTTTTTTCTGTTCTCTTCCTGCTAGTTCGATATCTAAATCATACAAACGCTGGCCATCTACCAGCGCAACACGCAACTCTTCATGATGATTGGTTGCGTTAATCAACATACGTCTCATTTGTTATTAACTCTCAATTTCTGCGGACACAGGAAGAGCTAGCAAGAATATTAGGAATAGGGTCTAAAAACCCGACAAGCCTTTTAAGGGCAAGGGGTTTTGGTTGTGAATTTCTCTAAGTTTAGTTTCTTAAACTGTTTTTTCATCACTAAGTTGACTGTTAAACCTGTTTATTTCCTGTTTGGCTATTTCACGTCTTACCGCTTGTTGTGCGCGAAAGAAGCCAAACTAACCGAGTAACGTTAACGTTTATCGTGTAAACGTATCAATCAGCTACTCTACAATTCTGCTATTTTCCGGTGACCGGCTTTAAAAAATCATTTCTGCTGTTATGGTATCTCAGCTTTGCATAGTATTTTTACTCTATGTGCTGGTTTCATACCTTCATATTGAGGTGTTGTTTGCTTCCGTTGGCCTCAATTTTTGCCTGCTTTACTATAAAGCGGCTGCTAGTTGAGGTGGAAGGAGCGACACCAGGCGCTCTTTTTGAGCATGTAGCTCTGTTGCGCATTATAGACTGCTTATATAGACAGGGCAATCTTTTGTTTTTTTAAGCTATTGATTTGGAATGTTTTCAGGTATAGTTGCGCCCGATGAATAGTGAATCCCGTCCAAAAGTCCAATTTGTTGAAGTGCATGCCGAAGAAGCCGGTCAGCGCATCGATAATTTTTTGCTCAAAAAACTCAAAGGCGTTCCTAAATCTCACATTTATAAAATGCTGAGGAAGGGTGAAGTACGCGTCAATAAAGGCCGAATTAAAGCAGAGTACAAAATTAAAGAAGGCGATTCGGTTCGACTTCCCCCCGTTAAAACGACCAATACGGCAACTGAAGTTCCAGTAAAGCTAAACATTGTTCAAGAGCTCGAAAGCGCTATCTTGTATGAAGATAAGCGTTTAATCGTCTTGAATAAGCCGCATGGCATGGCGGTACACGGTGGTAGCGGAATGAGCTTTGGCGTGATTGAAGCCCTCCGAGCTTTAAGACCTGAAGCACCATTTTTAGAGCTGGTTCATAGACTTGACCGTGACACTTCAGGTTGTTTGTTAATCGCGAAAAAGCGCAGCACGCTGCGTTTTCTGCATGAACAGCTGCAGAAAAAGTTGATGAGTAAGCAATATTGGGCGCTTGTGGAAGGGAAATGGCCGGCTAAACTAAAACACATTGATTTTCCGCTTGCTAAGAACCATTTAAAGTCAGGTGAACGAGTGGTCAGAGTCACAGAGAACGGCAAGCCATCTTTAACCTCCTTTAATGTTGTTGAGGTTTTCAAAAACTTCAGCTTGGTGTCAGCCGAGCCTGTAACTGGCAGGACTCACCAAATTCGAGTCCATGCACAACAGGCAGGACATCCACTGGTTGGTGATCCCAAGTATGGCAACGATGATGTGACTGAGCAATTTAAGCGTCAGGGCTTATCTGGTCGTTTATTCTTACATGCATATTCGTTAACCTTTAAAGTGACCCCGGAAGATAAGGCCATTAGGGTCGAGGCACCGCTTCCCGCAGATTTACAGAAAACCCTGGAGTATTTACGTCGATGATAGCAAAGCAGACCCGATTAATCGTTTTTGACTGGGATGGCACTTTGATGGATTCAACAGGACGTATCGTTTCAGCCATGCAAACCACCGCCACCAATTTAAAATTGCCTATCCCATCGGTGGACGATGTGCGTGGCATTATTGGTTTAAGCTTAACTGAATGCTATTACCGACTGTTTCCAGAAGTTGATGATCATGACTGGATCACTGAAGAGTACCGCTATCAATACGTTGAAGGTGATCAAACACCCAGTCCTTTGTTTGAAGGTACCGAAGAGACCCTTGAGCATCTGAAAAGCCAAGGTTACCTGCTGGCAGTCGCGACCGGTAAAGCGCGTCATGGCCTTGACCGAGTTTTGAACGAATCAGGTTTAATGTCTATGTTTGACGTCACTATTGCCAGTGATGAAGCGCAAAGCAAGCCACATCCAGAAATGCTGCATAAACTGTTAGCCCATACACAATCAAAGCCAGATCAGGCGATTATGGTGGGTGACACCACTTTTGACTTGGAAATGGCACAACGTGCGGGAATAGGGGGCATTGGAGTGAGCTTTGGTGCTCATACCGTCGAAATGATAAAGACCTGCAACCCGCAAGCCATCATTGATGATATTCGAGAATTAAAGAGCTTTTAAACTTGTCAGCTTGCTTTACAGAAAGATACATTCGACCCACAAATAAACATAAAAATCCTTGATCTAGCTCACATTTCTATAGTGATGCGCTTGGGAATTTATTAAAATGCAAGCTTGCATTAAATAATAATATTTCGGATAGCGCATTGTTTATAAAGCTAGTGTTTACGCTGGCAGTAAGTTCCTTTACTTCACATTCTGTCTTAGCTTATCAGAGCCAAAGCTCACTAGAAGGTGATGGCAGCCCTATAAAGGAAAGTTCTACTGACCAGGAAAGTCGTAATAATTCAAATAACTCTTGGGTAAAAGATAAAGATTTAGAGTTTGATCTTCTACAGTCTAATTATGAGCTGTGGGTTAAACGCATTAAGTCTAATTACCCGTCTTTGTTTCAGCAGATTGAGATCTATGAGCTGGCGCTTGCAAGCAAAATTCAGCAGCCAAGACTTTTAGCTGACTATGTTACTTTGCTGGGGTGGAGTGGGCGTTATATCCAGGCCGTTAGTTTCTATCAGTCTAATCTGCAAAATCAGGAGTTGCCAACTTACGCGCTCAATGTCGTTGCGTTATCCGCACGTGAGATACAAAACTATTCATTGTCCAGAGAGCTCTATTCACAGGCGCTTGCTCAAGATCCCAATTTCACCAATGCTCAATTAGGATTAGCAGCTTTAGATATTAGGGAAGGACAGTGGAGCATTGCAGAGTTGAGCATACAAAAGGTTCTTGAAGCAGATCCTGAACATCAAGAAGCTTTGTCTTTGCTGGCCTATCTTTATAACCAGCAACAGAGCAGGGCCGTTGAAAAAGTCAGTACCTACGATAAGATTCTCGCTCTTGATTCTAGTGAAGCTGATGTTGCCAGGCTCAGGACTCTTAACTTGCTTGAACTAGGAATCATTGATCCTGCTGAGCGAGCTATGAAGCAACGTCCTGAGATATACCAAGATGATGATTGGCTTAAGCTGGCTTCGATAAAAAACACAAAAGCAGTCAGACGAATAGCCAGAGACCCACGTGCTCAGCGAAATTCTAAATTTATCAATGAGGCCCTTAAGGCTAACTCAGATTATTTAACGCAATTAGAAGCCGACTCTTCAAGTGAGAAGAAAGTCATAGCAACGGCCTATGCTGATCGCTTATTAGTGTTGAATAAGGCTGGCCTGCACGATCAGGTACTACAACTAGCTCAAAGCACGCAAGACTATCAGTCAACTATGCCAGACTATGGCATTGTTGCTTTAGCTGACTCTTATCAAGCTCAATATCAGGCATTGAAATCCTTTGAGCTACTAGACACGGCTTTCACCAATAAACAGGTAGCTTTGGATAATAATGATGCTTTGAAGGCGGGTTATTATGCAGCCCTTGATAGTGGTTATATCGAACCTGCGCAGATGTATTTGCAACACATTGAGGCTAATAACCAGCAATGGATTTACAGTCCTGACAAGTCGCGCCGAAGCTCCAACCCAGACTTTCCGTCGGCGCGTTTGATGGAAGCAATGCACTTTGCTTATATTAATCAGTTAGGAAAAGCACAATCTCAACTTGAGAGTCTACTTAATACTGCACCGGGCAATAATGAGTATCGAAAAAACTATGCTGATGTCTTGCGTTGGCGTGGATTTGTTGAGGCGTCTAATCAGCAGATTGATATTATTCAAGCCACTGATGGCGATTACCAGCCCGCCGAAATATCGAGAATTTATAATGACCTTGCTGACCGTGAGTTTCAACAAGCTCGTGAAGCAATCGACAATTTAAACACTTCTGAAACACTTCCGGTCGTTCGCTTAAAAGACGATTATGATATTGCTACGTCACCACAATTATATTTCTCGACTACTTTAGCCAATAGTAGTGGGTCGAATTTTTCGAGCAAAGACCGTAACTATAATTTTTCTGCTTACAGCTCACAATTTAATGACCACTGGCGATTGTTCGCTCAGTCGCAAGTGAATCACTCCAGCTTTTTTGCACAGAGCGAAAGTGTTAGTGCATTTGGCTTTGGGGCTAAATATCAGAGCAAGCTCCATACTACTGAGTTAGAACTTTATCAGGTTGAAGAGTTGAATGGGCTCGAAGCAGGGCTCAGTAGCAGTGTTTTTTTTGATGACTACTTTAGCTTTAACGTTGAGCATCAAACTTATAACAAGCAGATTCCAGTCAGAGCTTTCTTTAGTAATGTCAGTGCAGATTTGAGTGCGCTCTCACTTTCCTATCGACAAGACGAACGAAACAATTATTCGTTGGGTTGGCAAGGCTCAGATTTCTCGGACGGTAATCAACGCCAAGCTTATAGCCTTTCTGGCTCACATATATTGGTGCATGATTTTGAGCAACGCTTAACCCTGTCTGAGTTCTTATATAGTGAAACTAATAGCGCCGACACTAATCGTTTGTACTTTAATCCTAACTCTGCACTAAGTCTTTCGTTAGATATTTCTTATTTCAGAATGCTCTATAAACATGCACCAACCAGTTTGTGGCATGGGCTTAATTTTCAAGTGGGTAGTTATCAGCAACAAGGGTTCTCATCAGATGCCACGTGGGGAATCTCTTATGAGCATCAATGGCAACTCAATAAGCGTTCATTCCTTAACTACTCGATTGGCTATAGCGAGCAAGTTTATGACGGACAAATTGAAAATGGCCCAGTGTTTAATTTGAGCTATGGAGTAATCTTATGAGTGTTATAAAAAAGTTACTTCTAAGTTGTATTCTGTGTGTGTCGCATTTCGCGTCAGCAAGCCCGCAGTCTGACTTTTTTGCGTTGTGCTATCACGATGTCACCCCAAACCCCATTAAGAGCCTACATCAAGATAGCGGGATGGTTACTACTGAAAACTTGATCCAGCATTTCGAGTGGCTGAAAGACAATGGATACACAGTGGTGAGCCTGGATGACATTATCGCAGCCAGGAGCGGCAAAGCTCCCTTACCTGAAAAAGCTGTGTACCTGACTTTTGATGATGGCTATCGCAGCTTTTACACGCAAATTTATCTGCTGCTTAAACTCTATAACTATCCAGCGACGTTTGCTTTGGTAACCAGCTGGATAGAAAGTCCTGAGTCTGTGCAGTACGGCAGGATATTGAAGTCTTCCAATGAGTTCTTAACTTGGGAACAAATAATTGAGATGCAAGATTCTGGACTGATCGAAATTGCATCACACAGCCATAACCTTCATCAAGGCGTGATTGGTAACCCACAAGGCAATTCACAACCTGCGGCAATGACACGTATCTTTGATGGAACTGACTATGAGTCAGAAGAAGCCTATCAGGAGCGCATCAGGCATGATCTTAAAATCAGTTACGATCTAATAAATAAGCATACCGGTGTTGCCCCAAGAGCGATCGTCTGGCCTTATGGTAGTTATAGCGGACAGACCTGGGAAATCGCTCAAGAGGTTGGTTTTAAACAGTCACTGGTTTTGGGGACGGGTGCCAATAACCTTATCGATGCAACTGTAAATAATAAGATCAATAAAAGTGAACATATTAGTCGCTACCTGATCAGTGATAATCCCATTGATGCAGATATCAGTACCGCTATTGAACCTTACGATTATAAAGCTCCACATAGAGCGGTACATATCGATCTGGACTATGTGTACGATCCCGATCCCGAGCAACAGCATCGCAATTTAAGTGCACTTTTAGATCGCATTCGTACCCTTAAGGTTTCGCATGTCTATCTGCAGGCTTTTGCTGATGAAGATGGCGACGGCAATGCTTCTGCACTTTATTTTCCCAATCGCATGATGCCGGTTAAAGCCGACTTGTTTAATCGAGTTGCCTGGCAGTTGAAAACTCGTGCCGAGGTTAAGGTTTTTGCCTGGATGCCTGTTTCAGCTTTTAATCTGGGGGATGAGTTTTACTTGCAGCATGGGGTTAAAGAATGGCGAGATGGTCAGATAGTACCCTCAACAAATAACTATCGTCGCTTATCCATTTTCTCTCCAGAAGCACAAGAATCCATCAAGAGTATCTACGCGGATTTGGCTCGTTACAGTTATGTTGCAGGTGTGTTATTTCACGATGACGCTTTTCTGACTGACTTTGAAGATGTTAGCCCTGAAGCGCTTAATTATTATCGAAGCCATGGTTTAGTTTTTGATTCAATAGATGATTTGCGCTCTCCCTCAATAATTGATGAGTGGACTCGAATCAAAACAAACGCATTAATTGATTTTACTCATGAATTAGCAACTATTCTGGAGCGTTATAACGGTTCAGTCGTTACGGCGCGTAACCTGTACTCTCAGCCAATTATCAATCGGCAGGCAGCTCGCTGGTATGCCCAGGACCTGTCTAGCTTTTCTGATAATTATGACATTACTGCAGTCATGGCGATGCCGTTTATGGAGCAGGCAAAAGAGCCGATGCAGTGGCTGAAGCAACTACTTCAGCATATGGAGAAATTACCCAATAAGAACAAAGTGGTACTTGAACTTCAGACGGTTGATTGGCGCACCCAATCAAAAATCAAAGAGAAGATTCTACTAGAACAAATGGAACTGTTTATGCGACAAGGATTTATTCATTTTGGTTACTATCCTGATGACTTCATCAACGATCACCCAAGACTCAATACCATCATCAAAGGTATCTCACTGAGTAGCGTCCCATCAGAGGAGACTTCCGATGAATAATTTTATGGAATTCTTATTTTCCTTTGCATTTTATTATCCCTTATTTATGGCATATGTCTGGATGATTGGTGCCATTTACTATCGCTTTCATTGGGAGCATGCGGGTGGAAGGTCCTATTCAGAACCCCCAGAACTTAAAAGTTATCCTGGCGTCAGTGTTTTATTACCCTGTTTTAATGAGGGAGAGTTAGCGAGAGAAACCATAGAGCGTTTGTTCCAGCAGACTTATCCTAATTTCGAAGTCATCGCCGTGAATGATGGGAGCACCGATAATACTCGGGAAGTTCTTGATGAATTGAGTGAAGAGTTTGAAAACCTGAGAGTAGTGCATCTTGAATCTAATCAAGGCAAAGCCATGGCCATGAATATGGCAGCGATGCTGTCAAAACATGAGTACCTGGTGGGAATTGATGGTGATGCCATTCTAGAAGAGCACGCAGTGCATTGGTTAGTTAGCCACTTCATTAATGATGGCGGAACACGCGTAGGGGCCGTTACTGGTAACCCAAGAGTTCGGAATCGAACAACGTTATTAGGCAAAATCCAGGTCGGTGAGTTCTCCTCAATAATTGGTTTGATAAAGCGTGCGCAAAGAATTTATGGCCGAATTTTTACGGTTTCTGGTGTTGTATCGGCATTTAGAAAATCAGCCATGCATCGTATTGGTTATTGGACCACCGACATGATTACTGAAGATATTGATGTCAGTTGGCGTTTACAGTTAAACCATTGGGAAGTGCGCTATGAGCCCAATGCTTTGTGCTGGATTTTAATGCCTGAAACTTTCGCTGGTTTATGGAAGCAAAGATTGCGCTGGGCTCAGGGCGGCATGGAAGTTTTTAAGCGATATTTTAAGCAGCTATTTAAATGGCGCAGTCGCCGCATGTGGATAGTCGCCGCTGAGTATATCATCAGTGCCGTCTGGAGTTATGTTGCCGCAGGAATCATTGTCCTTTGGACCCTTGGCCTGGTCATTAATATCCCTGAGCCATTTCATATCGGCACCATCATTCCTGGTTGGAACGGCGTTATGTTGGCCATGACTTGCTTGCTCCAGTTTGCGGTCAGTCTGGTTATTGATAGTTCTTACGATAAGGGACTTGGTAGATACTATTATTGGATGATCTGGTATCCGCTGGCTTACTGGTTGATTAACGTTATTACCGTCATCGTAGGAGTCCCCAAAGCTTTGCTTCGCCAGGAAGGGATTCGTGCGACCTGGAAAAGTCCTGACCGAGGAATTTAGAATGAAAAACTTAATCATTGATAAGCCCGAGGCACTTAAGACCCACCATAAAATCACCTATCTCAGTGTGACTTTTATTTTCTGGGCAATAACTTTTTATCTTTGGCAACCACTGATTAGTCTGATTGCCTGGTACTTTGGTTTTGAGTTGTTTTATAACCATATGATCGAGCTCGGTGGATATAAAGAGTTTGCCGATATTTTGCTCATTTATCTTCAGGTCATTGTACTGCTTGGAGCCATATTTTTGGCATGGGCAAAAATCAATGAGCGTAGATTTAGGGGTAAAAATCGTCGCAAGTTAGTTTCAGTGGCGACTGATAGTGATGTAGCTTCCTACTTCAAAGTAGAAGGGAAGCTATTAAAAGAAATGATGGAAAAGAAAGTCTTATCTCTGGATATTTCTGATGATCGAGTTATTAAGTTTGAGCCAGAGGCTAAAACTAAGGTAGCTTAGGCCGGCTGTTATTCAGCCAGGCCTTTTTGCAATTCCTTTAATTTTGCGACCACATCAGTCATGTGTGTGTCTGGTTCAACATCATCATAGTGATAAACGATGTTGCCATTTGGATCAATCACGAAAGTTTGGCGTTTGGCATATTCTACTGGACCGAAACCACCTAAAACGTCATAAGCGGTGGCGGCTTCTTTATCCACATCCGCCAGCAGGCTAAATGGTAAATCATGAATCTCCGCGAAAGATTTGTGTGACTCCACATCATCCAGCGAGATTCCAACCACTTCAGCATTGAGGGCTTTAATGTCTTTATAGCCATCGCGGAAGTTTTTCGCCTCGGTAGTACAGCCTGGTGTGTCATCTTTAGGGTAGAAATACAGCACCAGCCATTGGCCTTTGTAATCTTCCAGGCTGCGCCATTCTTCATTTTGGTCTTGGAGTTTAAAGTCCGGCGCTAAAGCACCAACCCAGCCAGATTCAGCGGTTGCTGAAAAACTAAAAGTTACCAGTAAAGCTAATAGAAACTGTTTCATAAGAGTGTTCATTCCAGTCGACCTTTTGTAAGATTGTAGAACTTATCGATGCAACTTAATACCTGAGAGCTCAATTTTCTGTGAAGACTTCCCAAGAAACTGTCATTAAAGTACCTGTTCTTGAAACAGAGCGTCTTATTTTGCGCCATTACCAACAATCTGACTTGCCTGCATATTATGAAATGATGGCCGATCCGGATATTACCCGCTATTTATTTTCTGGCAAGCCCATGTCTAAACATGATGCCTGGCGCAGTATGGCTACCATGGCGGGGCATTGGATGCTCAATGGCTATGGTCAGTGGGCGTTGGAAGAAAAGAGTACAGGGCGGTTTGTTGGCCGAGCAGGACTTATTCAACCTGAGGGATGGCCGGCGATTGAGGCCGGCTGGGTACTACACAAAAGTGCCTGGGGTAAAGGTTATGCCACCGAAGCGGGTCAAGCTGCCATTGGCTATGGTTTCGAAGTCCTGAATCAGGAGCGAATTATCAGCATGATACAACCCGATAATGTTCCTTCAATCAAAGTCGCAGAGCGGCTGGGTGAGTCATTGAGCAAAAAGATAACTCTGTTTGGTATTGATGCGCTCGAATATGCTATAGATAGGGAGGCTTATCAAAAGTTATACAAGTAAAAGGTTATACAAGTAACGGCAAGGAGTCAGGATGAAGCTAAGACTGGATGCGGGCGATATTACTCAGCTTTATGTGGATGCGATAGTTAATGCCGCCAAGAAAAGCTTGCTTGGAGGCGGTGGAGTGGATGGCGCCATTCATCGTGCGGCTGGACCTGAGTTGCTGGAAGAGTGCAAAACTTTAGGTGGCTGCGAGACTGGTGAAGCCAAGATTACTAAAGGCTACGACCTTCCTGCCAAGTATGTCATTCACACGGTGGGACCCATTTGGTCTGGTAAAGAGGGGTATGGCGGCGATAATAATGAAGCAGAGCTACTAGCCAGTTGTTACATCAACAGCCTGCAACTGGCTGAGAAAAAAGAACTGAGAAGCATCGCTTTTCCTTGTATTAGTACAGGAGCCTATGGCTACCCGAAACAACAGGCGGCCATGATTGCGGTCAATGCCTGCAAAGTGTTTTCCAATAGGGCGGAATCGTTAAGAGAAATTATTTTCTGTTGCTATGATGATGAAAGCCTAGCCATTTATCGACAGCTGTTAACGGATTGATAAATTACGGATGCCACGATCAAATGTTCAATAAAAGTAACAGTTCCCAGTTTAATGACCACCTTGTTCAAGAGGCTAAAGGTCTGGACTTGTTGCGCCAAACCATTCAAGACCACCAAGTTCCTCATTTAAACATTCCCAAAATCCAATCGGTTTCTGATGAACAGTTAGTACTGCAAAAAGTGAACAGCTCAAGCTGGAATCCACAGTTAATGGAGCAGCTAGGTGAGGGCCTGGCTCATTTACATAAAGTTAAAGCAGACTATTATGGATTCGACGAGGATAACTATATTGGTCTTAATCCACAGATTAATGGCAAGTTCGATCACTGGGGGCAATTTTTCGTCAAACAAAGACTGCTCTATCAAACCAACTTAATCAAAGACCCCAAAGTGAAAAAATTACTGGAAGAGCCTATACTTGAGCGAAAGGATTTACTGGAAACCTGGCTCAACCGCCATTGCATTCACCCCAGTTTGGTACACGGCGATCTATGGTCTGGCAACGTCCTGTTTGATGAGCAAGGCCCTTGGTTGATAGATCCAGCGGTCTATTATGGCGACCGCGAAGTGGATTTAGCCATGACCGAAATGTTCGGCGGCTTTAATGATGGCTTTTATGAAGCCTATGATGCGGTTTATTCGAGAACCAGTGTTTACCCACAGAAAAAGGTCATCTACAATCTTTACCACTACCTCAACCACTACAACTTATTTGGAAATTCGTATTTACAGTCCTGTCGCAACCTGGTTGATCAGATTCAATATTATTTTGGTTAGTTGGAAAGATAGATTAATTAGTAACTGCTTTTCTTGAGCCAAAACCATTAATATCCAAGACATATTTGTACATTGACGTAGGGTGAGGTTTGATGATTTCCATATACAAAAGGCTATATTATGGATATTACATATATTTAAAAGAGAAAGGGAAGACTGTTAACAATGCAGATATCGGGATATTTGTAGGACTGTCTCACTTAGTGTTGTATGCGCTATTACTATTGATACTCAACTTCTTGGATATATTTGTTCTAAACAAAGAAAACCATATCTACGTGTTAATAGCAGTTGTGTGTTTCGAATCAATTCTGATGAAGGTATTATTTGGTAAGGACAATTTAGCCAGAATAAAAGAAGATTATGACTCATTGACAGAAAGGAAAAAGAATTTCTATAAAAAGGCGATACTATTTTTGACTCCTATCTCTGTTCTTCTGACAACTCTAATCATATTTTTTACTTACAGGTAAAGGTTTATCTGTATACACTACTGGTAGTAAAGTATCAAAGTTAGTAGGGTACCCCTATGGCAGGATCTGCGTCCTGACGCGGCGGAAAAATTATAAGGCCCCAGTAGGCTAATTGAGATGAGCTTTAACAGCAAAAATAAAAGGACATTTAAGTGGAAAGACGACACCTGATTTTGACTTTTCTTGTGCTCCATATTGTCTTTTATGGCATCGGTTTTTATATGGCAATTTTTCTCAGCAAGTACAGTTGGCAGATACTTCTAGTAAGTTTTGTGGTGATTGCTTTAAGCTATAAATATAACTTTATATTTCAATGGTTAAGGGATAAGCCAGAACCAACCTTTGAAGTTATAGATCCGAACGAACATATCAATGTTAATGATGCGATTGACCGATATAAGGCAGCTGAGCGTATCAGACGTCAAAACAGTAAGTGGTATGAATTTTGGAGCTGGAGCTAGTCATCATGTTTTAACGGTGCGTCGCGACGCAGATCCTGCCCTAGGGGTACCCTACGTATCTTAAATAAGCTGCACACCTAACTCTCTAAGCTTGGTTGCCAAAGCTATTAACGGTAACCCAATCAAGGCGGTTGGATCTTTCGATTCAATCGCTTCAAATAAGACAATTCCTAATCCTTCACATTTGAAAGAGCCAGCACAATCGAACGGTTGTTCTTTTTCAAGGTAGCTGATGATCTCTTTATCACTTAGCTGTCTAAATCTTACTTTGGTGGCGACGACTGTGGTGTTCTGGGCTGTTTCATTTGCATTGGTGACGCATAAGGAGGTGTAGAAGGTGACCGTTTGGCCTGAACAGGCTTTAAGCTGCTCAATGGCTTTATCCATAGTGCCTGGCTTGCCCAGTATCTGATTATTAAGGACGCAGACCTGATCCGAGCCTATGACCAGTGCTTCGGGATGGCTGACCGCGATTGCGAGGGCTTTCTGTTGAGCCAGACGCGCCACCAGCTCTATGGGCTCTTCGTCGGGGAAGGGTGTTTCGTCGATATCGGGCGATATTGCCTCGAAATTCTCAAGAATTCGACTCAGGAGCTCTTTTCGATACGGCGAAGAAGAGGCGAGTATAATGTGTGGTTGCGGCATATTAATCAGCCCTTTTTATCCCAGTTTTTATTAGAGAATCAGTTGCTTAGGCTCAATTGTGTAAGAATTAGCTAAAAAAGCAATCAAATAGGCATAATTTGCTTAAAAATAGCGGGTTTGCTTTGACTAGACCACAAGATATATGTATTATTGCGCGCCTATGTCAAGTCGCAGGTTCCCGGCATCGCTCAGTCCCAATAAATTCGTGGACCAGGGCAAAGAAATTGATGCCACCCTTGAGATTGATTATTTCGAGCGTTTTCGCCAGTTGCTGAATTCATCAAAAGGCGAAATTCACTGTAAAATCAATGGTGAGAGGGTTAAAGACACTCGTACAACTTCACTGCATGTGGCTCTCACTGGTGAAGTCGAATTAGTATGTCAGGGCTGTACTGAACCTTTTATGTTCAAACTTGACCGCCAAGCAGTTTTGCGTCCGGTGTATTCGGAAGAGCAAATGAACAACGCCCCAGATGATGTGGAGCCTGTGCTTGTTGGCGAAGACGGATTAGATATAAAATCAGCAGTAGAAGATGAGCTGATTTTAACACTACCACTCATACCTTTATTTGGTGAGTGTAAAGAGCTGGAGACCTACCAATCAGGTGAGCTTCCAGAAGAAACAATTGAGCAGGCAGAAAAGGATAACCCTTTTAATGCCTTAAAAGATTTAAAGTTTGATTAAGCAGGAGAAACCTCATGGCTGTACAAAAGAATCGTAAAACTCGCTCTACGCGTGGCATGCGTCGTTCACACGACTCTTTGAGCGCACCAACATTATCAGTTGAAAGTGAAACTGGTGAACTCCATCGTCGTCACCACGTGACTAAAGATGGTTTTTATAAAGGTCGCAAAGTCGTTTAATTCTTTTATAGAGGTTCTTTGCAGAACCTTTAAAGAAGATCAGAGTTAAGTCCGAAACACTTTATTATTAAATGCTGGTTTCAATGCTGGCTAAAACAATGATAAGTTTACTGTTAACAACCGATTTATGTTGACCTGTTACCGTGACTAAAACTCTAGCAATAGATTGTATGGGGGGCGATTATGGCCCCTCAGTTATTATTCCAGCGGCTTTAAAAGCGCTGGAAATTCATTCCGATATCACTATTTACCTGGTTGGCCATCAAGAACAGGTCAAACAACAGGTTTCTCAACTCAATCCTCAAGCCTTTGATATTTTCGGTAACCGTTTGCGTATTCAGCATGCGTCCGAAGTTATTGCTATGGATGAAAAGCCATCTCAGGCCATTCGAAATAAATCCGATTCCAGCATGCGCGTCAGCTTGCAGCTTGTTTGCGATAATGTGGCCGATGCCTGCGTGAGTGCCGGTAACACAGGCGCTTTGATGGCTTTGGCGACTATTTTGATTGGCACTTTGCCTGGCGTCGATCGGCCAGCGATTGTTGTAGAGCTTCCAAATAAGAAAGGCACTGTGAGTCATATGCTGGATCTTGGCGCTAATATTGATGCCAGCGCGGAGCAGTTGACGGGTTTTGCCATGATGGGCCATGTTTTGTGCCAGGCGGTTGATGGTATCGACAATCCTAAAGTAGCTTTACTGAATATTGGCGAAGAGCAATCCAAAGGCCGCGACAGTATCAAACTGGCCGGTGATATCTTGAGCAAACAAACTGAAATTAATTATGTCGGTTACATCGAAGCCAATCAGATTTTTGACGGCGATGTTGATGTTATAGTTTGTGATGGCTTTACCGGTAATAATGTTTTGAAAGCCTGTGAAGGCATTACCCGTTTCCTGTATGATCAGCTGAAGGTTGAATTTACTCGCAATTGGCGGAGCAAGCTGATTGCGGCGATGGTTAAACCCGTCTTAAAAAGTTTCCAAAAGCGCATCAACCCCGACCAGTATAATGGGGCAAGTCTGTTAGGATTACGCGAAATTGTGATCAAGAGTCACGGTTCTGCTGATATCAAAGCGACGTTGTGCGCGATAAATAAAGCGATTTCTGAGATTGAGCGTCAAGTTCCTCAGGAAATCCAAAATAAAGTAAGCCACCTGGTGTTACCCATAGAGCGTTAATTTATTGAAGTGTGTGGGTGGTTAATAAAATTTGTAGATACTCAGTGGATTTTTTCTCACAAAGTCAGTAAATGAGTCGTTTGTAGATAAATATCCGGTGAATGATTAAAGGGTAGTAAGTGTGAAATATTCAAAAATTCTTGGTATGGGCAGCTACTTGCCGGAAAAGGTTTTAACGAACGCCGATCTAGAGAAAATGGTTGATACTACTGATGCGTGGATCACAGAGCGTACCGGTATTAAAAAACGCCATATTGCTGCCGATGATCAGTCAGCCTCTGATTTAGGATTTGAAGCGGCAAAGAAAGCCATTGCCAATTCAGGTCTCGAAGCAAAAGATATCGATATGATTGTTGTCGGTACTGCTACGCCAGACAAAATGTTTCCCAGTGTCGCCTGTTATATTGGTCATGCATTAGGCATTGGTGGCGTACCAGCATTTGATATCACAACCGCCTGCCCAGGTTTTGTTTATGGCTTAAGCATCGCCGACCAATTTATTAAAACTGGCCACCGCAAGAACGTCTTGGTAGTTGGTACAGAAGTGTTATCGCGTCTGGTGAACTGGGATGATCGTTCAACCTGTGTCATTTTCGGTGATGGTGCTGGCGCAGCTGTAGTAACTGGCAGCGATGAGCCCGGTATCTTGTCGACCCATATCCATGCAGATGGTGGCTATGGTGATCTCTTATACTGCAACAATGGTCTAAGAGGGCAGCTAGGCGAATTCCCAGAGCCACAAATTGTTATGCGCGGCAATGAAGTGTTTAAAGTTGCCGTCAAAACATTAAGTCAGATTGTTGATGAAACCCTCGCAGCTAACAATATGCAGAAAAAAGATATTGATTGGCTGATTCCGCATCAAGCAAATATCCGTATTATCCAGGCGACAGCTAAAAAGCTCGGCGCTTCAATGGATAAAGTTGTGGTGGCAGTTGATCGTCACGGCAATACATCCAGCGCTTCGATTCCACTGGCTATGTGTGAAGCGATTGAAGATGGTCGCATTAAGCGTGGCGATGTTTGCTTGTTGGAGAGTTTTGGGGGTGGGTTTACGTGGGGCTCCGCTCTAATTAAATATTAGGTTTGAAGCCATTATCGTCGATGATACTGCGTTATTTGCTGATTTAAAGTTCGTCAATTAAGAGTACTAAACTCCTCACTTTATATCATCAAATGCCTTGTCTCATCTTAGCTACTGGCTTCAAAGTTTGGTAAATACCTCAAATGGAGCGGTAGGGTGCGTCGTGACGCAGATTCTGCCATAGGGGTACCGCTCTTGATCTTAAAGCGGTGCTTTAAATCATTTAAACACATGATTCGCTGCTGATTCTAATCAGAATCAGCTTTAAATAAATCAGATAACCAATTGAATAAAAAGATTTAATTATGAGTAAAACAGCATTTATCTTTCCAGGTCAGGGTTCGCAGGCGGTGGGTATGCTTGCCGATATCGCTGACAAATACCCAGTCATTGAACACACTTTCGCTGAGGCTTCGGAAGCTTTGGGTTACGACCTTTGGCAGCTGGTACAAAAGGATGAAGAGGGTAAGTTGAACCAGACTGAGTTCACTCAGCCAGCTTTATTAACGGCCAGCGTTGCTTTATGGCGTTTGTGGCAGCAGGAAGGCGGCACTAAGCCTGCATTCCTGGCGGGTCATAGCTTGGGCGAGTACAGTGCTTTAGTCGCTGCTGGCGTTATCGAGCTAGCGGATGCCGTAAAATTGGTAGAAGCACGTGGTCAGTTTATGCAGTTAGCCGTTCCGGCCGGTACTGGCAAGATGGCCGCTATCATTGGACTGGATGATGAAAAAGTTCGTGATGCTTGCGCTTTGGCAGCACAAGACGAAGTGGTTGAAGCTGTTAATTATAATTCTCCAGGTCAGGTTGTGATTGCTGGTAGCGCTGATGCTGTTGAGCGTGCTATGGAAGCCTGCAAAACTGCTGGTGCTAAGCGTGCCTTGCCACTTCCTGTCAGCGTTCCTTCGCATTGTGCGTTAATGCGTCCTGCGGCCGATAAGCTTGCTCACATGCTTGAAAGCATTAATATCAGTGCGCCGACCATTCCTGTGATCAATAACGTGGATGTAGCGATTGAAACCGAACCAAAAGCGATCAAGGATGCCTTGATTCGTCAGCTGTACAATCCTGTGCGCTGGACAGAGACCGTTCAGAAATTAAAGGCGGAAGATGCAATCAACTTGCTAGAATGTGGACCCGGCAATGTGTTGTGTGGTTTAGCCAAGCGTATTGATCGCGAGCTAAACGCTGCGCCATTAGCCAGCTTGGATAAATTTGAAGCAGCACTTTCAGCCTGATTGTAGAATGAAGTTCTGCTGACAAAATAGAATACATTAGAAAGGAAATACACATGAGTTTGAATGACAAAATTGCTTTAGTAACAGGCGCCAGTCGTGGTATTGGCCAAGCTATTGCTCACCGTTTAGCCCAATCGGGCGCAACGGTTATTGGTACTGCAACCTCCGAAAGCGGTGCTGAAAAAATTACTGAAAACTTTAAAGCTGCTGGTCTGAATGGCACTGGTATGGCGCTTAACGTGACCGATCCAGAAAGCATCGAAAGCGTTCTAGACGCCATTAAGGGTGAATATGGTCGTACTCCAGATATTCTAGTCAATAATGCCGGTATCACGCGTGACAACCTTCTAATGCGCATGAAGGATGAGGAGTGGGAAAGTATTCTCAACACCAACCTGACCTCAATTTTCCGTCTGTCAAAAGCCTGTTTGCGTAGCATGATGAAATCAAGGTGGGGCCGTATTATTACTATCGGTTCTGTGGTCGGTACTATGGGCAATGCCGGACAAGCAAACTATTCAGCGGCTAAAGCTGGATTGATTGGTTTCTCTAAATCATTGGCCCGCGAAGTAGGTTCACGTGGCATCACAGTCAATGTGGTGGCACCAGGCTTTATTGATACTGACATGACCAAAGCGCTTAATGACGACCAAAAGCAGGCCATGTTTGACCAGATTCCGATGGCGCGTCTGGGCCAGCCAGAAGAGATTGCCAGTGCTGTATACTTCCTGGCTTCTGACGATGCTGGATACATTACGGGCGAAACGATTAACGTCAATGGTGGCATGCATATGATTTAAACGGTTGTTCTATTCAGTGGCCTATATTGGCCGACTGGGTCGATAACCGCTTTAAATTCATGGTTTGTCATATTAAAATGCCGGCCAATTCTGCTATTATGCAAAACTTGATGCAGGTCTGACCTTTGCTAAAAAAGTGAATTTAAACTTGCAAGTTTGCTGGAGTTAACTAAACTACCGTCGCAGTATAATACTGTGATATACAAGAGGATTTAAAACAGATGAGTACTATCGAAGAGCGTGTAAAAAACATCGTTGTTGAGCAATTAGGTGTTAAAGAAGAAGAAGTTACTGCTGAAGCTTCTTTTGTTGATGATTTAGGTGCGGATTCATTGGATACCGTTGAATTGGTAATGGCTCTTGAAGAAGAGTTTGATACTGAGATTCCAGACGAAGAAGCTGAGAAAATCAACACAGTTCAAGCCGCTATTGACTACATTAAGGCGAATGTTGACGCGTAATTTAACTCGTCTGCAATTTATTCGTAATAGTTAGCGAATACAAAATGGGTAAAATACGAAAGTATTTTACCCATTTGTGTTTTTATAAGATAAGAAATTGGGTACAAACCCAGACAGTGGCTGAAGAAATGCTCTGATAAGTTTTCGAACTAGATGGCTTATGGAGAGCTGATAACTGAATACTGAACGAGAGGTAATTTCCTTGAGTAAACGTAGAGTTGTAGTTACCGGCTTAGGCATGCTAAGCCCGCTTGGTAACAACATTAAAGATTCATGGGACGGCATTTTGGCATCGAAAAGTGGTGCTAATATGATCGAGGACTTTGATGCTAGCAATTTAAGCACCCGATTTGTCTGCTCGGTTAAAAACTTTGATGCTGAGCCAATATTGGCCAAAAAAGATGCTCGCAAAATGGATATTTTTATCCAATACGGTATTGTCGCTGGTGCGCAAGCCTGGGAAGATTCTGGTTTAGAAATCACTGAGCAGAATGCTAGTCGTATTGGTGCCTGTGTCGGTGCGGGTATTGGTGGCATGACAACCATTGAAGAAACCACTATTTTGAATCATGAGCGTGGGCCACGTCGGATATCTCCTTTCTTCATTCCTGGTTCCATTATCAATATGATTTCAGGCCATTTGTCGATTAAATATGGTTTGAAAGGCCCTAATATTTCTATCGTCACTGCTTGTACGACGGGTGTGCACTCTATCGGTCACGCAGCGCGTATGATTGCCTATGGTGATGCTGATGCAATGTTAGCCGGTGGCGCAGAAAAAGGTTCAACCCCAGTCTCTCTTGGCGGCTTTGCTGCGGCCAAAGCACTTTCTACTCGTAATGATGACCCTCATGCGGCTTCGCGCCCCTGGGACAAAGACCGTGACGGTTTTGTGATGGGTGATGGTGCTGGCGTTATGGTGGTTGAAGAATATGAGCATGCCAAAGCGCGGGGTGCCAAGATATATGCGGAGCTTACTGGTTTTGGAATGAGTGGCGATGCCTTCCATATTACTTCGCCACCAGCAGATGGCGAAGGTGCGGCTAGCTCGATGCAAAATGCACTGAATGATGCAGGTCTAAACCCAGAAGACATTCAGTACATTAATGCGCACGGTACTTCTACTCCTGCTGGTGACTTAGCAGAGACTAATGCTGTTAAAACAGTATTTGGTGATGCGGCGCGTAAAGTTATGGTCAGTTCAACTAAATCCATGACTGGACACTTATTAGGAGCTGCTGGCGCTGTTGAAGCGATCTTCAGCATACTGGCGATTCAAGATCAGGTGGCACCGCCAACTGTGAATCTTGATAACCCAAGCGAAGGTTGTGATTTGGATTATGTACCGCATACTGCACGTCAGGCTAACATTGAACATACCTTGTGTAATTCATTTGGTTTTGGCGGCACTAATGGTTCATTGGTGTTTAGTAAGATATAGAAGTTTATTAGACTTACCCAAAGGCTCTCACTCGAGAGCCTTTTTGCTTTCTGGCTTTTAAATAAATGCTATTAATTTGCGCTGTAACTTGTTTATTTTTGCATTAGAATGCTGTGATGAATTCTAAACATAATATCCAACAGACTGAGCATACCTGGGTGAATGGCGTGCCCTGTGGGGAGCTTGCCGTATCTGATCGTGGCTTGCTGTATGGTGATGCATTTTTCACGACGATTAAAGTAACTGATCGCCGAGTCGAGCATTGGGCTTTGCATAGTGAACGGTTGGTGTTTAGTACAGAAAGGCTTGGTTTCCCGTCGCTAGACTTAAAAACGATTAAAGCGGAGTTGTTGGCTTTCGTTAAAGAGCAATCGGCAGTTTCGCAATCTGCCGACGGTGTTGTGCGGCTGACGATTAGCCGCGGCTCGGGCGTTCGAGGTTATAAAGTTCCTGCCTCTCCAGAGCTTCAACGTATCATGAGCTGGTCTGCAATTAAGGCAGCTAATGCCTACGATGCGGGAGTCCATTTATCTATTTGCTCAACTCCTCCCATGATTCATCCTGCTTTGGCGGGTGTTAAGCATTGCAATCGTTTGGCTGAAGTGCTGGCTGCTCAGGAGGTCCCGCAGGACTGTTTCGATGGTATTATGAGTCTGGATGACAAGGTTATCTGTGGTACTAAATCTAATATCTATTTTTATATTAATGAGCAGTGGAAGACACCGAAACTGAGTCAGGCTGGGGTTAATGGTACGGTAAGGCGCTGGTTATTAAATGAACAGTCTAACTTTGTAGAGGCGGATATAAGCCACAAAGATATGGCTTCAGCTAGCTACTGCTTGGTATCTAATGCAATAGTCGGTATTATTCCCGTAGTTGTCGTTGGCTCAACCAAGTTTGAGCTTTATCCTGACTGGCAGGAGCTGGCTCAAAGCTATCGGCAGGCTGCGTTCAGAGAGTGATGCATAATAATTCTTACTACAATAATTGATCTAAAGAGTATTAATGAAAAAACCAATATTGACCTTCTTTATTCTGATTGTTCTTATCTTTTCAGGTGTCACCTGGTATTTATGGAATGGCTTTCAGGAGTTTATTCAGCAGCCGCTAGGGATTGAGCAAGAACTTGATGTTGAAAAGGGCACCAGTGCCTATAGTCTGGGGCGTCAGTGGCAACAAGACGGCAATATCCAGCAGTTCTATTACTACCAGCTGCTACTTAAACTTAAACCTGAGTTACGCCCAATAAAAGCAGGCAACTATGCGATCACATCGGATATGACGGCAGTGGATGTGTTGCAAAAGCTGGTTGCGGGCGATGTTATCAAGTATCAGTTTTCGGTTATTGAAGGATCTAATATTTATGAGTTGTTAATCGCATTAGAGCTCAACACAGATTTAACTCATGAAATAGATTACAGTCAGGAATACGATGCTATTTTTGACACAATGCAGTTTGTTGGACAGCAACATCCAGAAGGCATGTTTTACGCGGATACTTATCAATTTATTAAAGGCGATTCGGATTTAGATGTTCTTAGACGTGCGCATAGTCGTCTGCAAACAGTACTGGATGAAGAATGGTCAAAGAGAGCTGATAGCCTGCCTTATGAAGCCCAGTATGAAGCGTTAATCATGGCCTCTATTATCGAAAAAGAAACCGCTGTACCGGCGGAGCGACCCGAAATATCGGGCGTCTTTGTGCGTCGGCTGGCAAAGAATATGCGACTGCAAACCGATCCAACAATAATCTATGGCTTACTACCGGAGTTTGACGGCAATATTCGTCGCGAAGATATTCGCAGTCCGCACCCTTGGAATACTTATGTGCATCGTGGCTTGCCACCAACCCCGATTGCGATGGTTGGCCGCGAAGCGATTCATGCGGCAATGAATCCTAAGCCTGGCGATACTTTATATTTTGTTGCCAAAGGCGATGGTAGCCACCATTTCAGTAAAACGTTGGAAGAGCACAATCGTGCTGTTCGTAAATATCAATTGAATCGATAGCGGTTGGTTAGGATGACGACTCAGAGCAGAGGAAAATTTATAACCATTGAAGGCACTGAAGGTGTCGGTAAGTCGACCAACATTGCCTTTATCAAAGCGTGGTTTGAAGCGAAGAACATTTCGCTACTGCATACGCGTGAGCCAGGCGGCACACCTTTCGCGGAAGAGATCCGCGAGCTGCTTCTATCCCAACGGGAAGAGCAGGTTGATGCGAAAAGCGAGCTCTTGTTGATGTATGCAGCGCGGGCTCAGCATGTCAGCCAAAAAATCAAACCAGCGCTTGAGCAGAGGCAGTGGGTACTATGCGACCGCTTTAGTGATGCCAGTTTTGCCTATCAAGGTGCGGGCAGAGCGCTTGGCTTAAATAAACTGTCAGAACTTGATCAATGGGTGCTGGAAGGTTTTAAACCTGATTTAACGATACTGTTGGACTTACCCGTTGAAGTTGGCTTATCGCGTGCGCAAGAGCGTGGTCCAATTGACCGCTTTGAAGAAGAAAAAGTCGAGTTCTTTGAGCAGGTGCGCCAAGGCTATTTACAGATTGCACAACAAGAGCCTGAACGAATGAAGATTGTTGATGCGCGCGGTAGTCTTGAAAAGGTTCAACAGCAGATCGAGCAAGTACTTATCCATTTCTACCAGCAGCAGGTTACTGGCTCATGACATCCATTGAAGTATGGAACCAAGGTCGTTTTAAGCGTGTACAGGATCAGTTCCAGCAGGGTTCATTACCACATGCAATTTTGTTAATGGGCCCAGAAGGCATTGGGCGCGAAAACTTTGCGCAGTCATTAGCCGAGTGGTTGTTATGCCTTAATCGGCAGGATGAAGCCTGTGGTGAGTGTAAAAGCTGCTTCTTGTTCGAGGCTGGTCACCATCCCGATTACCATTTGCTGGATATTGAGCAGGACAAAACACAAATTTCGGTAGGTCAGGTGCGTGAATTGATAACCGCAATGCAGGAATCATCGCATCAGGGTGGTTGGAAAGTGGCCAATATCACTAATGTTCAGGCCATGAATGCTAGCTCATTCAATGCATTGCTTAAAACTCTGGAAGAGCCGCAAGATAATACTTTACTCATTCTGCAAACCTCGCAACTGCAAGGTGTTCCACTGACTATTCGCAGTCGTGCTCAGTTATTATCACTGAGTGTTGATGGCTCGGAAGAGGTCAAAGCATGGTTGATTGAGCGGCAGGGCAATATGACCCAAGCTCTTGAGGCTGCAATAAACCTGTTTCCGCAAGCACCATATAAAGCTGAAGACTTTGGGGTTAATGGTGATACACTGAAATATGCCGAGTTCATCGTTCAAATCAATGATTTAGTGGCCGGCAAGGGTAGTCCAATAGAAATGGCCCAGTTTTGGCATGAAGAATTAGCGGACGCAGTGTTTTGGATGCAACTGATGGTGCGTGATATTCTACTGCTTCAGCAAGCTAACAAAGAGGCTGATTTGCTGTTTATGCAGCAAAAACAGGAGCTCGAAGGGCTTGCAAAGGCCATTAATGGTCAGGGTTGGTTGTTGTTGTTGGAGAAAATAAATGAGCTTCAACGGTTGATTAAGCAAAAAAGTCCCGTTAATCTAATGGCATCGTGGCAAAGCTTGTTGATTTTTGTCACCCAAATTGCCAGTAAATACAAACCGTTAGATTAATAATTTTAGAAACTGGTTAATGGTTATTAAGACTTTCACGATTAAGGCAGTTACCCGATGCGGATAGAAAGAACAGGTCCCGGCATATTAACCATTCATGTCGAAGACAAAGAAGATCTCTACAAAGCCTATATGCCGTTCCTGGAGAATGGCGGTATCTTTATTCAAACCAATAAAGAATATAACTTGGGCGACGATGTCTTTATGCTTCTTGCCATTATTGATGAGCCAGAAAAATTACCAATTGCTGGTAAAGTTGTTTGGATCACGCCAATTGGCTCGCAAGGTAACAAGCGCGCCGGTATTGGAATTCAATTCAGCGATCAAGATAATGGTCAAACAAAAAACAAAATTGAAAACTTGCTAGCTGGTCGTCTAGACTCCGAAAAACCTACTCACACGATGTAACCCATCTCACCTATAAATTTCTTATGCTAATAGATTCACACTGCCACCTGGATCGACTTGATCTGGGTGCATACGATAATGACCTCAATAAAGCTTTAGACTTCGCGCGCGAGCGTGGCGTTAAGCATATGCTATGCGTTGGCATCACCATTGATAAGTTCGATGATGTTCGAGTGATTGCAGAAGCAAACGAAGATATTTCTTGCTCAGTTGGCATTCATCCACTTTATGATGCTGTATCCGAAGCTGATGTTGATTTGCTGGTGGAAAAGTCGAAACATCCTAAAGTGGTTGCTATCGGTGAAACTGGGTTGGATTATTTCTATAATAAAGATCCAGAGAATCATAAGTTACAACAAGAAAGTTTTCGAAAGCACATTCGGGCCGCTCGACAAGCCCGTTTGCCAGTCATTGTTCACACGCGAGATGCTCGCCAGGATACGATTGATATTTTGCGCGAAGAAAGAGCGCAGGAGTGCGGCGGAGTTCTCCATTGTTTTACTGAAAGTCTTGAAATGGCTGAAGCAGCATTAGAACTGGATTTCTATATCTCATTCTCGGGTATTGTGACTTTTAAAAATGCTGAAGAGTTAAGAGAGGTCTGCCGTCAGATCCCACTGGATAGGCTTTTAATTGAGACAGACTCGCCTTATTTAGCGCCAGTGCCTTATCGTGGCAAAACCAATCAACCTGCTTATGTTAAAGAAGTAGGGCAGTTTGTCGCTGATTTACACCATATCTCCTATGAAGAGTTATGTGAAATAACTGCTAACAATTACCAATCGTTATTTAATAAAAGTGAGATTACAATCGGTTAGATTTAACCAGCTGTATCTAATCTCCGATCTGACAATCAGGATGTGCTAATGAAAAAAATACTACTCATACTATCACTATCTTTTGCTCTTTTATCCTGTCAGCACAGTGGCACAGGTAGCGAGCAACAGAGTGAGAAAACTCAATCCAATCAAGAAGCCGAATTTAAAATCCCATTTGAAAAATATCAATTGGAAAATGGTTTAACAGTTATCCTGCATCAGGATAAGTCTGATCCAATTGTTGCGATGGCTACCATCGTGCATGTGGGTTCTAATCGAGAAAAACCTGGACGTACCGGTTTTGCGCACTTCTTTGAGCATATGGCTTTTAACGATTCAGAAAATGTTCCTCAAGGTACAAACCGAACATTGGTCGAAGAGTTAGGTGGCACGCGCAATGGTGGCACCTGGACAGATGGCACTATGTATTATGAAGTTGTTCCAAAAGATGCACTAGAGAAGTTGATGTGGATCGATTCAGACCGTCTTGGCTTTATGATTAATACTGTAACTGAAGGCGCCTTGGAAAGGGAAAAGCAGGTT
Organism: Kangiella koreensis DSM 16069; assembly: GCF_000024085.1. Lineage (NCBI taxonomy): Bacteria > Pseudomonadati > Pseudomonadota > Gammaproteobacteria > Kangiellales > Kangiellaceae > Kangiella > Kangiella koreensis. Next base: position 1,286,921 of record NC_013166.1, read on the forward strand.
GTTAAGAATGAAAAAAGACAACGAGTTGACAATCAGGCCTACGGTCATACACAGCATGTCATTCTAAAGAATCTTTACCCAGAAGGGCATCCGTACAACTGGACGGTAATCGGAGATCTGGACGACTTACAGGCAGCGACACTTACCGATGTTAAAGAATTCCATAGTGAATATTATGGCCCATCGAATGCCACTTTGGTTATTGCTGGTGATATCGATTTTGAAGAAACCAAAAAGATGGTTAGTAAATGGTTTGGTGAAATAAAATCCTCTGCCCCTGTAAAAGACCCTGAGCCGATTTCGGTAGAGCTGGAAGAAAGCAAAAAGTTATACCATTTAGATAATTTCGCTAAAGTACCTGAAATTCGATTAACTCTTCCTACGGTTGAAGAATATCACAAGGATTCATACGCACTGGACGCTTTAGGAGAAATCTTGAGCCGTGGTAAAAGAGCTCATCTTTACAAGGTACTTGTTGAGGAGCAAAAGTTAGCGCCTTCAGTCGCAGCCTACAATAGCTCCAATGAAATTGCAGGTACTTTCACTATCCGCGTTCGAGCTAATGAAGGCGTTGATTTGGATGAGGTTTACAAAGGTATCCAAGAAGCTCTTGCTAGTTTTGAAAAGGAAGGCTTCAGTGATAATGATTTACAACGCATCAAAGCCAGACAGGAAACTTCTTTTTATAATGGTATTTCAAGTGTTCTCAGTAAGGCATTCCAATTAGGAATCTATAATGAGTATGCAGGTGATCCTGCTTATGCTGCAAAAGATATTGAAAATATCAAAAGCGTGACTCGCAAAGATATTATGCGTGTCTATGATGAGTACATTAAAGGTCAGAACTTCATCATGACCAGCTTTGTTCCTGAAGATCAGCCAAGCTTGATTGTCGAAGGTTCAACAAAAGCGAATGTGGTAGAGGAACAGATTGTTCAGGGTGCAGAAAAAGAGTTTGATGCTGATGCATTAGCGGATTATGAAAAGACACCAACTAAATATGATCGCTCGGAACCGCCTTTAGGTGAAACGCCTACAGTATCTGTTCCTGAAATTTCTAAGTCAGTCGCTGATAATGGATTGGAAATTTACACCATGGAACATAATGAGCTTCCAATTGTGAGTTTTGCCATGCGCATCGATGGAGGCGCCTGGCTGGAAACAGAAGGTCAGTATGGTGTTGCAAACTTATTAGCTGAGCTGATGAATGAAGGTACGGCTAATAAAACTCCAGAAGAACTGGAAGATGCGATTGGCTTATTAGGCGCAAATATCAGTTTTGATGCGAGTATTGACTCAATTTCTGTGGTTGGAACTACTTTAGCAAGGAACTATCAACCAACTATGGAATTGCTAACTGAAATGTTGCTAGAGCCTCGCTTTGATCCTAAAGAATTTGAGCGCTTGAAGGCCAAGCAACTGAACGACATTAAGCAGAGCGAAGCGAGCCCTTTTTCAGTTGCCAGCAGAGCATTCTATAGCCAGATTTATGGCAAGGAGCATCGTGCAGGTATACCTAGTGGCGGCACTTCTGAATCTGTTGCAGCTATAACTTTGGATGAGGTGAAAGCTTTTTATGATAAAGCTCTGTCACCAAAGAATGCTGCGATTCATGTAGTAGGACAAATCAATAATGAGCAAGTTAAGACGGGCATAAAGAAGCTTTCCAAGGCGTGGAAAGGCGAATCTATCGCACTGCCGGAATATAAAGAGCCTAAGTCATTTGACTCACCTAAGGTCTTTTTCGTCGATATTCCTGATGCAAAGCAATCCGTCATTATCGTTGGTAAGAGCGGCTTGAAAGGTGATGCTCCGGATTATTATCCGTTCACCGTAGCTCAAAACCGTTTAGGAGCGGGTGGCAGTGCACGATTGTTCCAGACCTTACGCATTGAAAAAGGCTACACCTACGGTGCTTATACCAATATTGCTAAAGCTCGTTATATTGCGCCATTTATGGCTTATTCGCAGGTTCGAGCGAACGTCACGTTAGAGTCTCTGGAGATTTTCAAAGACTTGATTGCCAATTACGATGAAACCTTTACTCAGCAGGATTTGGAAACCACCAAGAACCTGCTTATTAAACGAAGTACTCGAGAGTATGAGACTATCAATAATCTACTGGTCATGCTGAATGAGGTCAGTAAGTTTGATTTGCCTTTTAACTTTGTTGAAAAAGAGCAGGCTCAGCTAGAAGCTATGACTGTTGAAGAAGCGAAAAACATCTATCAAAAACATGCTAATGAGCAGGAAATGATCTACGTTATCGTTGGTGATGCCGCAACTCAGCTGGAAAGAGTCAAAGCCTTTGGTTATGGCGAACCGATAATGTTAGATAGGAAAGGAAATCCTTTATAAATAAGGAATTTAATGCCAATAAAGCCACCTCATGCAGGTGGCTTTTTTCATTGTGGTTTAGAAACTAGGGGAAAACCCCTTCATGATCTAGGGGCTTTACCCAATACCTGATTTCAATGGCTTTGTGCATAGTCGTAGTCGAGACAAATAATTATTATTTTGACTACGAGGACCAAACCATGAAACCAACTGTATCAATTATCACAGCCAGTGTTTTGGCAGCCGTAGCAGGGACCGCTCACGCAGACGCTATTATCGGACCTGAGTTAACTGAAATGTTACCTACAGCGTTAACGCCAACCAAAGTTATTGTGACTACCCATGACCGCTCAGAATTAGATGATGTCATGCTAAATTTAGGTCAGCCCTATTTGGCTATGGAAACACTTCCAATGGCCGGTACTTCTCTGACTAAAGCACAGATCAATGCCTTATCAAAAGATGAGCGTGTTAAAAGTATCTACTACGATGCGCCTTTAAAGTATTACAACTACAACTCCGGTGAAATCACTGGCGGCCATTATGTGCATGATGTTGAAAACGTTACAGGACGCGGTGCGACCATTGCTGTACTTGATTCAGGTGTTGATGCGACGCATCCTGATTTACAGCTTGGTTCTAAAGTGGTTCAAAACGTTAAGATTGTCGGCGATCTGGATTTAGCCGGCGGTTTAAACCTTTTCCTTGAAGGTGTTCCGAACAGTGATACCAGCTCGGGTCACGGTTCTCATGTGGCCGGTACTGTTGCAGGTACTGGCGCAGCTTCTGCCAATGATACACGCCGCGCTAATTACCATGACGGTATCGCTCCTGATGCGAAATTAGTAGGCCTCGGTGCTGGTGACGCAATCTCAATTCTTTATGCCTTAGCTGGATTTGATTATGCGATTGGCAATAAAGATAAATACGGTATCGATGTCATCACCAATAGTTGGGGTAGTGCAGGCGGCGCCAACTTTGATCCAAACAGCCCAACTAACCAGGCATCATATGAAGCTTATAAGCAGGGTATTATTGTAACCTTTGCTGCGGGTAATGATGGCCCTGGAGACAACACCTTGAACCCTTATGGTGTTGCACCATGGACAATTAATGTTGCTGCAGGTACTGAAGATCGTGATTTAGCAGGTTTCTCAAGTCGCGGTGTTGCAGGTGATGAGTTCAAAGCTCCCGATGTAACTGCTCCTGGTAGCAACATCATTTCAACTAAAGCATTGAATACAGCTCTGCCTCTATTAGGTCCAGTGCTTGACCCTGAATATCCTGAATATGACGTTTACTACGCGGGTATGAGCGGTACTTCGATGGCTACACCATTCGTAGCAGGTGTTGCGGGCTTGCTGCTTGAGGTTAACCCAGATCTTTCACCTGACCAGATTGAAGATATCATCCGTGATACTGCTGACCCAATGGAAGGATATGAATTTCATCAGGTAGGTGGCGGCTATATCAATGTTAAAGCTGCGGTAGAGCTCGCTCGTGTGACTGAAGGTAAGCGTGCTGAGTTCATGGCCGGTAACACCAAATGGTCAAGCCAGGGCAACTGGAAAGTGGTTTCTGAGAATGACTCCATGATTGACTATGTGTCTCGCTGGAGTACTAAGTCAGATGCTGATAGTACTGATGGTACTTTCCAAGAAAGCCGTCGTAACAATGCCCAGGTTATGTTCAACTTTATCGGCGATAGCATTCAAGTGCTTTATACCGCTAATAAAAAAGGTGGCCATGGCGAGCTATTCCTGAATGGTCAAAGCAAAGGCATTATTGATTTTTACGCTCCTGAATCAACTACAAAAGCATTTGTACTACGCGACTTAGATTCGTCTCAGATACACAGTCTGTCTATCCAAAATGTTGAAGGAACCATTAATTTTGATGGCCTAAAACTGGACGGTCAACTGGTTGATAATGGCACTTCAATCACTACTGAGCAACAGACTATTGAAGGTAATATTGGCCCTTCTGCAGAAAACTTGCAGGTCAATGACCATGTCATTTCTATCGGCGCAGATACTGTTGCAGTAGATGCAGTACTAAGCTGGGGTGGAGTAGCCGATTTAGACTTCGAAATGTTGGATGCAAGCGGTACGGTAGTAGCCAGCAGCGCTTCCTTAGAAAATCCAGAAATCATTTCTTTCAGACCAGAACAGGCGGGCGACTATACGCTTAGAGTTAACGGATATATCAGCGTTTCGACTGACTACACTATAGATGTAGAGGTTTCGAACCTGAACCAGTAACTGCTCGTGAGAGGCGTTGGGGGCCTTCGGGCCCTCTTTTTTAATTTCTCTATTTATATCAAACACCATATTCCTATTTCATAGTTAGGGGTTTTCCCTCTGCTTAACTGGGTAATTACGCGGATGGCTAATAAGTCAAAAATGACTTGCAATGGTGCTTCATAGAAATAGATTTAATCACCAAAGGGGTAGTGTATTAATGAACACGCAATTTAAAAGACTGGCATGTGCTGCGGCACTAGCTGGATTCAGTATGAACGCAGCCGCTGAAGCTGTTATTGGCAGCGAGTTGCAACAGAATCTGCAAACCATGTCTGTCACCGAAAGCACAATGGCCGTGGTAACTTTTGATCAACTTGATCAGTTGGCACCAGAACAGATTCAATCTTTGATTGATTTAGGTATAACTGATGGCGTTCAGTTTCAATCGTTACCGATTATTGGTGTTGTAGCAACACCGCTGCAAATTGAGAAAATCAGCAAAATAAATGGTGTTCGCTCTGTTTTTGCCAATCGCAGCTTAAGCTATTTTAATGCTGATTCGCGTGAGCTAACCGGTGCGGAAAAGTTACAGACTAACGAATTTGCTCAAACTAATGGCATCAGTTTCACCGGTAAAGGTGTCACGGTTATGGTCAATGATTCGGGCATTGATGCGACTCTGGCCGACCTCGAGTATGGTTCAAAAGTAGTCGAGAACGTTCAGGCACTTACTCACGCTGACGCATTATCTCTAACACCTGTAAGTGGCGTTTGGATTGAAGGCCAGTTGAACACAGATTTGAATGTTGGCCACGGTACTCATTGTGCAGGCACGGTTGCAGGTTGGGGAATCAGCTCGGATGGCAAATACAAAGGTGCAGCTCCTGATGCGGAGTTGGTTGGTTACGGTTCTGGGGCTGGCTTATCAATACTTGATGCCTTAGGCGGTTATGATTATGCCATTACGCATATCTATGACTTCAATTCTCCGATACGTGTCATGAGCAACTCTTGGGGCTCTAGCGGTAAATATGAACCCAATGGTCCTATATCGGTTGCTTCTTACAAAGCATACAAGCTAGGGATGATTTCTGTATTTGCTGCCGGCAATAGTGGTGCGGGCGAAGATACGCATAACCCTTATGCGCAAATTCCTTGGGGTATGTCGGTTGGCGCTGGTACTAAGCAAGGTACTTTAATCGATTTTTCTTCGCGCGGTAAGCGTGATGAAAGCGGTACATTTACTATGCCTGATGGCGTTGAATGGACTTATCACAATGAAATTACTGTGGTAGCTCCGGGCGTGGATATTATTTCAACACGTGCGACAACCAATCTGGTTTCTAATGGTGGCGATGCGGATCTTGATGCCATTGAAACTGAATATCTTCCTTACTACACCATGATTTCAGGTACCTCAATGGCAACACCTCATGTAGCAGGTGTTATTGCCTTAATGCTTGAAGCTAATCCTAGTTTAACGCCGCTTGAGACCAAGCGCTTGATTCAGGAAACGGCAACGAATATGCCAGGCTATGAAAAATGGGAAGTCGGCGCAGGTTATGTTAACGCTTATGCTGCTGTTGCTGCCGCGCTTAATTATAATCCTGAGCATAGCGTAACTGTTAATAATCTGAATACTTTCAATGGTAACGCGATTGTTCTTCCACCAGAGTCACCAGAAGCTTTTGAGGTACTTTACTCGCCAGTAGGCGAACCTGAAGTGCATGAGTTTACTGTGGGTTCGGATGCTGTTTGGGTTTCTGCCTCTGCCGAATCTTTAGCTAACACCATTAAACTTAAACTGGAAGCACCAGATGGTACTGAATATTTTGGCAACTTAACCTTGCCAGTGTTAACCACGTCTATGCGTGTTTCTGCACCAGCGCAAGAGGGCACCTGGAAATTATCAGCCTATGGCTTAACTTCGCTTTCAGGTGTAGAAGCTGATCCAACGGGAACTACCAATGGCCCAGGCGTTCCAGAAATTGTAAGTGGTGAGATTGGTATATTCACATCTGGTGGTTATCAAGGCCTTGATGATATTGCAGGACATCCCGCAGAAAACGCTATCCAATTCGCAATCAGTGAGCGTTTAGCGGATAGCTTTAATGACAAGTTCTTCCGCCCTGATCGTGCTCTTAAGCGTAAGGAGCTCGCTCAGTATCTGGTGATGGGGGCAGCAGTACGCCAATATCGCGACTTATTGAACCAGCCAGCTGTGAACTTTAGTGACGTTGGTGTTGAGCAGGCTGCATTCGCTGAATCTGCCAGTGCTACAGGCGGTGCCCTAAAAGACCGAGTGCAAGTGCAGGGGGCTGTTATGTTAACTAAAGGTAGCAAATTCCGTCCAAATGACAATGTCAGTAGAGCTGAGTTAGCTTACTCATTGGTACAAAGCTTGGGATTGCAAGAGGAAGCTCAAGGTTTCAGTGGCGATATTACTGTTAGTTACAACGGACAAACGATAGAAGTTCGTGACCAAGGTGAAATTCCTGAAGAGTTGCGTGGGTATGTTCAATTAGCCCTCGACTTATCAATTGTAGGCGTTAGATTCCATATTGAGCAGGGGCCTTTTGATTTAGAGCCTAAGCTAATAGGTTACTTTGAGCCAGCTGAGACTATCACTCGAGCGGAGTATGCGGTGTTAATCGGACGTTTCTACGATTCGTATTATCAATAAGTTAGCTTGATTTATGCATAATATACTTTCAGTATTTTGTTAACTGTTATTGAAAATAACGAGAAAAGTAGGCAAGGATGCCTGCTTTTTAATCAATTTGTTGTAATGCATTCTTGCTTTAATGCATAAACTTAAGTATTTTGAAGTAGTGTGTTGCATTAGTTTTATCTAATGAAATATTTCTCTCACGTTGCGAGGTAATGATGATGTCAGCTTTTAAAGCTCTAGCCTTTAGCGTAACCGTTCTATTGTTGAGCTTAGGCTCACCTGCCAGTAAGGCGGATCCTGTAGAATTGACGGTACAAGGCAATAAAGTTGAAGCGGTAATCAATCTTACAGGGAACGTATCAGCCGATTTAACTTTAACATTTGAAAATTCTGTCGGCCTTACAGCTGACAATATTGGTATCACGTCCGAGTTAATTAACATAACTGACCTCAGTTTGCTTAATCGACTCCCTGATACTTTAAATATTAATTTGCTAGCAGCATTTCCAATGCTGATTACTATTGAGCCGCCTTCAAATAAAGGTTTCGCTTTTTCAGGTTTAGCTACAGTTGATATTCACACACATAATTTAGAATATTTGCCAGGTACACCACTACGCTTCTTCAAAGCACCCTTGAATGGTCAGTTTGAAGATATTACTGCGACTATGGGCTCAGGTAGTTATCGTGCGCGCGGTACAACCGGTAAGTTTTCGCAGTTCCTGATTGTTGCCGATCTTAGGCCGGTACTTACCGTTGTTAACACTAAATACAACCGCTTGAGCAATAAACTATCAGCATTTTCAACTCAAATTGATCCGATTCTTTACACTGACCTCAGCAGTAAGTTGACTGAAGTACAACAATTAATCACACAACAGAACTACATTCAGGCCAGTAATAAAGTAGATGACTTTAGTCGAATTATTGAACAGGCGGATCCAGCTGATATTCCGAATGTTTGGCGTTCCAGTCGTGATATAGATAATGTTGCGGGAGAGCTTGTTGCTTACGCCAACACGCTACGCTTTAGTTTGCGTCTTGCAAACTAGCATTAGTGACGATTATGCCAGCTAAAATCACCGTTTGCTATTCAGACAAACCTGCGAGTGAAGCTTATTTATATGAGCAGTCCGACTATCGAATTGGTCGGGCTAGCTCCTGTGATTTGGTCTTAAAACATCCAACGGTTTCCAGACAGCATGCGCTGATGTCACATCTTGCTGATGGCTGGCATTTAAATGATCAGTCTAGCCAGAATGGTACCAAGGTTAACGGTGTTAAAGTTGAAGCCAGTTTATTGAATGGTAACGAACTGATTTCCGTAGGTGATGTTGATTGCCTGTTTGAAGCTAAGACAGTGCAACAGCTTAAAGCCATTGAATCGCATAATCATTGGCGACTGGAGCAAAGTAAAGCTATCAGTTACGTTGCTGATAATATGCTTGTAGATACTCTCCAGGAGCAACTTAATTCAGTCATTAGTCTCATGGGAACACAACGTGGCCTGGTCATGCTTGGTAACGACTTTCAAAGTCTAAAGGTTGGAGCTGTACTCGGTATGTCCACTGCAGATTTTGATAATCGTTCTTTTGAAGGCAGTGTTGGTGCTATGATGAAGGCAATCAATAATACCAACCCTGTGGTAGCCATGGATGTCAGTCAGGATGCGATGCTCGCTAAACGTGAGAGTGTTCAGCGGAAACAGATTGCTGCATTGGCCTGTGTGCCTTTATTTTCAGATAACCAATTAATTGGTGTGGTCTATACGGACAGTAAGGAGTCCACCAAAGTGTTAACTGAATTAGATTTGGATATTCTCTCCATAATAAGTCAGCAAATAACATTAAGTTCCGAGGCGATTGTTTTACAAAATCAGATATCCAATCTCATGAATCGGGTGCCAGAATCAAGAAGTTATGATAGCCTGTTAAATAAACCGATATTACAACTCGTGCATTAACACTATAAGGTTAAGCTTCAATGGTGAATGATGACCCGAAGCAAAGCCAAAATGATTCTGGGGACTTATCAAAGACTCAAGTAATTGAGGATTTTGAAATTCTTGAAACTGGAACCCTTCTGGCTGGACGTTTCCAAGTTGAAAAGTTACAGGGTGTAGGTCGATTTGGTGCCGTCTATAAAGTAAAAGACTTGCAGCTCGATGTTATCGTTGCGCTGAAAGTATTGCATCCAGTAATCTCAAAAAATCAGCAAGCCCTTGCTGACTTCAAAAAAGAAATTCTCCTTCTCAGGCAGCTCTCTCATCCAAATATCGTTAGGGTTCATGAATACTATACGGATAAAGAACTGCACTTTTTTACCATGGACTGGATAGAAGGAGAAAGCTTAGAGCAAAAAATACAGCACAATAAAAAAATGGAGCAGGTTTTTACAGATGCCCAGGTTGGGCTCTATATCAATCAGGCTGTAAACGCTCTGAGTTTTGCCGAGAGTCATAATATTTACCACCGTGATATTAAGCCAGAGAATATTCTCATTGATCACAATGACCAGTTGTATCTCGCAGATTTCGGCTTAGCTGTTTTATCAGAATCAAAAGAGCAGGGTGTTATTAGTGGAACACCACAATACTTGCCACCAGAATATCTACAGAAGAGTGAAATAAGTAGTAGTATCGATCTCTATGCCGTCGGAGTCATTCTCTATCAGCTCTTGTGTGGCGCTTTACCTTTTGAAGCAAATTCTCTCGATAAACTCATTGAACAAAAACAGAAAGGTACCAATAACTTTCCAGTATCTTGTCAGGAGTTTAAAAAGCTTAAATCAGTAGTATTAAAGCTGATTTCCCCATACAGTAATTCTCGCTATCACTCCGCTGAAGATTTGCAGCTAGCAATAGATTATGCGCTGATAAAACAGCCTCCTAAGGCTAGAGCAAACAAGACCTTTGGTTTGGTTGCTGCAATTGCCCTTGTTGTACTGGCTGTTGTTTTCTGGTGGCGTTATCAAACTCAACCGATAGCTTCATCTCAATATACCTCGCTTGCTATATTGCCTTTCGAAAGCGAGACGCGAGGACAGTCAATTGATAACTGGGTTAAATACGGCATTCCAGACTATCTTAATTATCAGCTAACTCAATACCCAGAGTTAAGGCTGGTAAATAATGACCGTGTGTTAGAAACTCTTGATTTGCTAGGCTACCAATCCACATTAAATGATAACCAGATACTTCTGTTAGCTGATTTACTTAAAGTAAACAAAATTGTTAATGCAAGGGTGATAGCTTCCAACAAAGACGAAAATACCTTGACTGTTGAAGTGTTATCAATATCGGGTAATACCGTTAATAAGCAGCAAGTTTCGGAAGTTTTCATGCAATCAGATTCTGCCGACTCAATAGTTAGACAGCTAGTATCTGATCTCAATCGGACTTTGAAGATTAACCAACAGGCTTCAATAGAAAGCAGTGAAGCATTTATTCTACAAACTGCAGTACAGGAATTAATCAAGAAAGGTGAATGGCAACAGGCAGCAATAAAACTTAAAGAGTTAATTACTCAACAACCCGACTCTGAGCACCTGTGGTTTGAACTTGGTCAGGTGTACTTAAACACAGGAGAAGTTTCACAGGCAGAAAGTGCATTTGCTAAAGCCCAATCTTTAAGTCCAGGTCAAAGTTTTATTCATATTCATTCAACCGCTATATTGAATGAGCTCGCTGAAAAATTTGAGCAGGCTGAGATGGATTATCTTAGCCTTATTGAGCAATACCCGTTAAACATTGATATTAAATTTTCACTTGCGGAACTCTATGTCACCACTCAACAATTCCCCAAAGCTGAGCAAGTACTGCAAGAAGTGGTTGGACTTGATCCTAACCACCCGAGTGCATGGTTTGAACTAGCAAAGGTATCCATCTGGTCAGGCGATGCCCAAACCGCTGTTGATGATTACTTGATTAAAGCTTTGGTCATTGCTAAAAAGTTGCAGGACATTAATTTGGAAGGCGATGTACTAAATGCAATGGGGGTTGCATATCAGCGTCTTGGCAATTTGGAACTTGCACAGGATTATTATCAACAGGGTTTATACAAGCGTAAAACTGCCAATGATCAAAATGGTATGGCAACCAGTATGTCCAACCTTGCATCTGTCCATTCCATTCAGGGACAACATGAAGAAGCTATTGATTATCTCGAACAGAGTTTAGCAGTTTATGAAACGCTCAATGACATGGAAGGAAAAGCCAATGCCTATAATGAGATGGGTATCATAGATGAGGAGCAGGGACTTTATGAAAAAGCACTGGAGAATTATCGACAGGCATTATCCTTGCGCATCAATCTTGGAGATGAGTGGCTTAAAGCTGAAAGCATGAACAATATCGGCTTCATTTATTACTTACTGTCAAATTCAGAAAATGCTTTAGTTTATTGGCAACAGGCTGAGCAAGCTTACCAGAAAGTTCAGGATCCTGTAGGTGTTATCAGGGTTCGCGAAAACCTCGGGCAAATGGAGTTGGCCATGGGGAATTGGCGTAGCGCTTATTTTATCTTTGAGAAGGCTCTACAAGACTCGAGGGAGTTGGGATTATTAGAAGAGTCTCTTGTTGCAGAAGCTTACCTTGCAAAACTCAGCTTTTTGCAGGGCAACTTTGAACAAAGTGTTCCTAAGTTAGAATCTCTTTATCAGCAATTACAGGAACGTAACGATATCCGCGGGGTTGTAGAGTTTGGCTTATGGCTGGCTGACTGGCATTCTCTTACTGGTAATCAGGGCGCTTTACAGGTGCAGCTGGAGGCATTAAATGATCTGGTGATTGATAAGGGAAGTGTTGAGCAACAGTTTTACTATAAGACTCTGCTGTTGCGCACTGAAGAGAAAACCCTTCAGTCTGAACAGTTCCTGGTTGATATGTTTGACAAAACTAACATACCTGAGGCTACCAAACTACGATACTTACTGGATCAGGCCAGGCGTTCTTTAAAGTACAATATTGAAGCCTTTCCCGAGCTGGCCAAAAGGATACGCTTGTATGACATGGCACTTCATCAATACGAATATATTCACCTGCTAGAGTTAGAAGGCGCTTATTTCTATATTAATAATGAGTGGGAACAGTTAGAACAATCTTTGAACCAGGCTGATCAGCTTATGCGTAGAATGGGCGATTACTGGAGAAGCTTCCAGTTGAATCGACTGCGCGCTTTGCTGGTCGAGCACTCGGGTAATTCGCCAACACTATATCGCCAACGAGCACAACAACAACTCAATCATCTGTTAAAGCAACTACCGGAAGACTCACGTTCGGTATTTATAGAACAACAAGACATTGTTGCTTTCGATGATGGACTTATGGAGCTCAGTGTGAACGATGAATAGCGAAAAAGATATTTCAGAACTGGTTAACGAACTTAGCCAGAAACAGCAAAAGATTGCACAGGAACTTCTCAGTGGCAATCAGCAAATGCGTACTCTGGCGAAAAGAGTGTGGCGAGTGCAGGAAGATGAAAGAAAGCATATCGCTCGAGAATTGCATGATGGGGTTGGGCAGTTATTAACAGCATTAATCAACCAGTTGCAGCAAATGCATAAAGAGGGTGAGCCTGATCCTAAAGAGCTTGAGGAAGCTTTGACTCTGGCCAGACAGGCGTTAAGCGATACTCGCGAAATATCGCGCTTGATGCGGCCAAGAATTCTCGATGATTTGGGGCTGATACCTGCGTTGCAATGGCTGTCGCGCGTGATGGGAGAAAAAAATTCAATCAAGATCGATTTACATGAGCAGTTATCAGTCAACCTCGATGACGAAACTCAGACGCTTGTTTTCAGAGTTGTTCAGGAAGCGATCACCAATGCCATTAAGCATGCTGATGCTACTCATATCGACATAACTGTTATTGCCACCGAAAGGATGCTGGTACTCAAAATTAGGGATAATGGAGTGGGTATGACCAAAGAAACTTCAGAGTCAGTGGAAGGATTTGGACTATCAGCCATGCGTGATCGAGTTGCAGCTTTTGGAGGTCAATTAATGGTTGAGTCTCAACCAGGCGACGGCTGTGAAATCAAAGTGGTTATCACTGGTTCTATAGGTGAAGGAGGCGCATTAACATGATTCGAGTAATGCTGGCGGATGATCATACAATCCTTAGGCAAGGACTAGTCAGTTTATTAAGTAAAGACGCTGATTGCACCGTAGTTGCTGAGGCATCCAATGGTCTTGAAGCCGTCGAGAAAGCTCTCGAAACAAGACCTCAGGTAGCGGTTATCGATATTTCAATGCCTGAACTCAATGGCATGGAAGTTGTTAAGCGAATTCATGACAAATTACCCGAATGCAAAATTCTGGTATTGACCATGCATGAAGAGCAGGAGTATGTCATTCATATGGTTAGAGCGGGGGCATCGGGTTACTTGTTAAAAGACAGCGCCAGTGAAGAATTGATCGATGCGGTTAAAGCTCTGGCGACTGGCAAAACCTATTACAGCCAATACGCAGCCAGTGTTTTAGCAACTCAGTATTCTCAGCCTGACAAAGAATGGCAGGATCCCTATAAGAACTTAACCCAACGGGAGCGCGAAGTGTTCCACCTGGTGGTTGATGGCAAAACCACAAAAGATATCGCACGAACGCTGGATATCAGTGTTAAAACAGCTGAAAATCATCGCGGTAAGGTGTTGGACAAGCTGGGTGTTTCCAATACTGCAGAATTAGTTCGCTATGCTGCTAAGCATAATTTATTGGTTTGATTGATGATAACTAAAGCAAATACTACAAGTTCGAAGGAGAGGCTAGCTCTAGTTGTATCGCCTTTAATTACCTGTCTTATACTTTGGATAGCTGTTTTAATATTTTCACCTGGAGACTGGATTGCGAACATTATTATCATTGTGACATTAATCATACTCTATCCAGCAATGCTATTAACGTTTTTTGCAATTATTAAACCAATCAAAAAAATATTTATCCTGAATCAAGTTACTCTGATATTCATTAGTGTAATTGTTGGATTTACTCTTTCAATGATAATAGGCTTTTTATACTTTAACGCTAGTCGAAGTGAAATATTTGGTTTTGGAATCTATGGCTTGATTATAGCTTTAATAACCTCAGTTCCTTTTGGCTTAATTGCTGGCTATAAATTTATTTAGATTCAGCAAGCTGACCATCCGAGGGTACTATCACTACCTCCCAATAGGGGATTTCCCCAATTATCCTTTCTGCCATTTCATGCGATGCTCGAGCTCTCAATCCAATGGGGGTTTCCTAACATGAGTAAATTTAACTTAAAAACAAAGCCTATTTACGGTGCCATTCTGGCGGCCGGTCTAGGTTTATCTGCAATGACGGGGCACGCAAAGTCGCTCGGTCCTCAATTAACTGATTTGTTATCTGATGCAACTGAGCAAGAAGCGTTTGAGGTGATTGTCACTTTTGAAGGCTATGAGTCTGCTTCTTTGTCACAGCTACAGGCTTTAGAAAGTTTAGGTGTTAATAGTGGAGTCAGTTTTAACAGTTTGCCAATGGTTGGTATCACGGCAACCAAGCAACAGATTGATGCTATCTATGCGCGAGATGATGTGCGATCAGTCTGGTACAACGCACCTTTGACGTTGGAAAATGACGGCTCTACAGAACTGACTGGCGTTGATCGTTTACGCGATGATCAGTCAATGCGTAATATGGGTATGCCATACTCTGGTCGTGGTATCGGTGTTGTTATCAATGACTCTGGTGTAGATGGTACCCATAGCGATATCAAGTATCCGAATCATGTGACACAAAATGTTTTGGCTCAGGTCAATTTAAATTCTCTTTCAGGAATTTTGCCAATTACCTATCAAGAAGATGTTGCTAACACTGATATTGGTGGCGGTCATGGTTCACACGTTGCCGGCATTATTGGCGGTAATGGTGCCATGTCGAGTGGTCTGTATCAGGGTGTTGCTCCGGGCGCAAAACTAATTGGTTATGGCTCAGGTGCTGGTTTATTCATTCTGGATACTATAGGTGGTTTTGATTACGCTTTAACACACCAGCATGACTACAACATACGTGTAATTTCTAATTCATTTGGTAATACAGGTGATACAGGTACTGATTTCAATCCTGACGATCCTACAAACGTTGCGACTAAAGCCTTGAGTGACAATGGGGTTATTGTGGTGTTCTCTGCGGGTAACTCAGGTTCCGGCGAAGCGACCATTACCGGTAACTTTAAAAAAGCTCCATGGGTTATTACCGTGGCTGCGGGCGACAAGCAGGGCAACTTGGCTGACTTCAGTTCGCGTGGCGTTAAAGGCAAAACAGGCCAAGCAGTAGTGGATGGTGAAACATTCACTTGGGAAGACCGTCCTACCATCACCGCGCCTGGTGTTGATGTGATTTCTGCTCGCGCATCTTTATCAAGTCTTAGTGCTTTGAGCATTACTTCTGATAGTGAAGTAATGGATGCCAATCATGTGCCTTACTATACCGTAATGAGTGGTACTTCGATGGCAGCACCTCATGCTTCAGGTATCGTTGCTTTGATGTTAGAGGCTAACCCGAATCTAACGTGGCGCGAAGTGAAGCGCATCATGCAAGATACTGCGACCAACATGCCTGGTCTTGAGCCATGGGAAAGTGGGGCAGGTTACGCAAATGCTTACGCTGCGGTTAAGGCGGTGCTTGATGAGACTAAAAGTTTTGGCGAAACCACCAAGATCCAGCGCGAATTTAATGCCGCTGCACAGACATCTATTGCCGGCGAGTTCGAAATAACAGTTCCATTCAGCCCTGTTGGTGAGAATGAGGGCGTGACCTTCGAAGTAAATGATGAAGCTTCATTGCTAATGGTTCGTGCCAATGTTGCCGATAACACTGTTGGTATGTCTTTAACCAGCCCCAGTGGTAAACGTTATGGCTCAAGCATTGCATTGCCTGTCTTAGGTCAGAACATTGCTGTAACAGCTCCTGCGGAAGCTGGTACCTGGACTTTGCGTGCCAATGGTATTGGCGGTGTTTCAGGTGTTGATGTGGATCCGGCTAATGTGACTAATGGCTATGCCTTACCGGGCGAGATAGACGCTGTGGTTAAAATTACCCGTACCGATGGATTCGTTGGCTTAAATGATGTAGTTGGTCACCCTGCACAGGCCTTCATTGAAACTGCAGTGAGCGAGCAACTTGTCGATGCATTACTTGGTGGCTATGCACCTGACGAAGCTATTAGCCGTTCGCAAATGGCTGATTATCTGACACTTGGTGCCGGTATTCGCCAGTCAAATGCTGCAGATAGCAAGCAGTTCTTGGATGTAGCAGATGATTTGGATGTGGTCGTTAATGGATCAGCTATTAATGCTGTTACTCAAGTAGGTGGACCATTACGAGACAGAGCGCAAGTCACTTCTCCGGTTATGTTTGCTGACGGTAATATGTTTAACCCCGAACAGAACGTTAGTAAACTGGATGTTGCTTATTCATTAGTTCAGTCGCTTGGTCTTGAAGAACTTGCCAATAGTTTCTCGGGTGATATTACTGCAATTTTTGGTGCCGACAGAGTGGTTGTGGAGGATCAAAATATGATTCCTCAAGAATTAAGAGGCTATGTTCAATTGGCTCTTGATTTAGGCATCTTGAATGCACGTTTTTCTGTAACGCAAGGTATGTTTGATCTGGAACCAACTATCAAAGCCCATTTTGAACCTGGTCAAGTCATGACTCGCGCAGCTTTTGCTGTAGCCATCACTCGATTCTATAACGCACTGTAATTTCTATCCCTCCTGAAAAAGGATTGATTTAGCCCAAGGATTGGGCACTTTTCTCATATTTTCTGGTCAGACGTGTATATAACCACTGGTTAATTATGGCCAGATTGCGTATATTCGGTGCTTCAATTTTTACCTATAACCATACAGATTTTTATCATGTCTAAAGCATTACTTGACCACTGGGACGATATCCTTTTACTTGATGAGCAGTTAACGGAAGAAGAACGTATGATCCGTGATGCTGCCCGTGACTATTGTCAGGAAAGGCTGATGCCTCGCGTATTAGAAGCCAACCGCCACGAAATCTTTGATCGTGAAATTATGACTGAGCTGGGTGAGCTAGGCTTACTTGGTTCAACTATTGATGGTTACGGTTGTGCTGGTGCATCCTATGTGGCCTATGGCTTAGTAGCGCGTGAAGTTGAGCGCGTAGATTCTGGTTATCGTTCTGCTCTGTCGGTACAGTCCAGTCTGGTGATGCATCCGATTAATGCTTACGGAACAGAAGCTCAAAAAGAAAAGTTTTTACCAAAACTGGCAACAGGTGAGTGGGTTGGTTGTTTTGGTTTAACTGAACCAGATTCTGGTTCTGATCCCGCGAGCATGAAAACCCGCGCAAAGAAAGTAGATGGTGGTTACCGTTTAACCGGTAACAAAATGTGGATCACTAATTCCCCTATCGCTGATGTCTTTATTGTTTGGGGAAAAGATGATGAAGGCGAAATTCGTGGCTTTATTTTAGAAAAGGGCATGGAAGGACTTTCTGCTCCTAAGATTGAAGGTAAGTTCGCATTACGCGCCTCAATCACCGGTGAAATTGTGATGGACAATGTCTTTGTTCCTGAAGAAAACAAGTTCCCGGAAATCAAAGGACTTAAAGGTCCATTTGGTTGCTTGAACGTAGCTCGCTATGGTATTTCGTGGGGCGCATTAGGCGCCGCAGAGTTTTGCTGGCACGCAGCGCGTCAATACGGACTTGATCGTAAACAGTTCAACAAGCCATTAGCTTCCATGCAGTTGTTCCAGAAAAAACTGGCTGATATGCAAACTGAAATTTCTCTTGGCTTACAAGGCGCACTAAGAGTCGGGCGTTTGATTGATGAGAAGCGCTTCAAGCCTGAAATGATTTCACTGGTTAAGCGTAACTCTTGTGGCAAAGCACTCGATATTGCCCGCATGGCTCGTGATATGCATGGCGGTAATGGTATCGCTGATGAGTTCCATGTGATTCGTCATGCTATGAACTTGGAAGCGGTTAATACCTACGAAGGTACGCATGATATTCATGCCCTGATTCTTGGTCGTGCACAAACTGGATTACAGGCATTCATGTAAATCAGCTTGAACTGTAAAAAGGGCCTCAGGGCCCTTTTTTTATGATTCAAAGAGTTGTACTGCGTCATTTTAGCCAAATTTTGAGACATTTAACGGACTTATTCATGCTTAACTTGTGAGATACAAGTCAGAGCGCTACACTAAAACTAGGTAGTCAAAAGTCCAAGGAGGTCTTATGAAAGTTTATGTTATTGAAACTCATTTACTGGATGGTGACCAAGATATTGCTATTTTTGACCAGAAGCCCAAAGCTGAACGTTATATTGAAAGTCACGAGTTACATGGCAACCCCGAAATAGTCGAAGTGGCAGTTAGAGGGTTTCAGACAAACTCGGATGAAGTATTTACAGCATCTAATTACGATGCGGCCAGGGATATTCAATTTTTTGAAGGTGCATACGGTAATCAAAAAGATGCCGAAATTGCGGCAGGTCCAAATGGTCTGGTTTTACATAGATCCATTAGGCATTGATATTAAAAGATTTTTTAGATAATTACATACTTTTACACACTCTATGGCTTGTAATTTACGTAAATATACGCAACCTTTAGTCTAGAGAAGAGTCATTACTGGAAAGCTTTCCCCATTAAAGGTATTTAGATGAACAAAAATAAGTGGTTAATAACATTACTGGCTTTAACCTTACCGCTAACCATGTATGCGGAAGAGGTTAAAAATGAGCCTGTTGTAGAGGAAGAAGCCTTTGTAGTTCCTGAGCCAGCCAGCCTAAATTTAAAACCAGAAAACAAATTCCGAGAAACTGGACGTATTGTTTCTTTTTTATTGATGCAAAGCCATTACGAACATCCAGATTTTGACGACGAGTTATCAAAAGAAGCCTTCGATCAATTCCTCAAAGCACTTGACCCCAATCGCAGTTATTTCTATCAAAAAGACATTGCGCAGCTTGATGACTATGAAAGTCTATTTGATGATGCGTTGAGAACAGGACGTATTGAGCTTGCTTACGATTTCTTTGCATTATTTGAAGATCGTTTCCGTGAGCGCTACTTGTTTGCCTTAGAGCAGCTTGAAAAGCCACTAGATTTCAATAGTGATGGTGAGTTCGAATATGATCGTCGGGAAGCTGAATGGCCGAAAGACGAAAAAGAAATGAATGCCATTTGGAAGAAGCGTGTATTAAATGATGCCTTAAATTTAAAACTTGCTGAGCAAACTGATGAGCAAATTAAAGAAAAACTGGCGAAACGCTATCAGTCAGCAATCCGTCGCTTGTCTCAAACCAAAAGTGAAGACGTATTTGGTTACTTTATGAATTCTATCAGTGCGGCGATCGATCCCCATACCAGTTATTACACACCAAGGCAGTTTGAAAATTTCGCTATCAATATGAGTCTAAAACTACAGGGTATTGGCGCAGTTTTGACTCAAGAAGATATGTTTACGAAAATTGTGTCTATTGTGAATAAAGGACCCGCTGATAAGTCAGGTCAAGTTCATCCGAATGATAAAATTATTGGTGTTGGACAAGGCGAAAAAGGTGAGATGGTTGATGTTATTGGCTGGCGCAATGATGATGTGGTAGATTTGATTCGCGGCGAAGCAGGAACGATTGTTCGTCTACAAATTATTCCATACACCAAAGCCGGTGATGGCATGCCAAAAACTGTTGAGCTGGTTCGTGAAGAAATCAAGCTTGAAGATCAGGCTGCCAAATCTAAAGTGTTAGAAGTTGAGCAGTATGATAAAAACTTCAAAATGGGTGTTATTGAACTTCCGTCTTTCTACTCTGAAACAGTCGCTTCCAATGGCAACAGTAAAGATGTCACAAGTACCACAAAAGATGTTGCCCGTTTGATTAAAGAGTTTAACAAGCAGAACATTGATGGGCTTGTGGTTGATCTTAGAAACAATGGCGGCGGTTCACTATCAGAAGTTGTCAATTTGGTGGGCTTATTTATTGATAAAGGTCCAGTTGTACAAGGACGCGATAGTGGTGGTCGTCTTCGAGTGTTAAAAGATACTGATGCAGACATTCTCTACAAAGGGCCGCTGGCTGTTTTAGTAAATGGCGGATCAGCCAGTGCCAGTGAGATTTTTGCAGGAGCGATTCAAGACTACGGCAGAGGCATAGTTTTAGGTGAAAACACCTTTGGTAAAGGTACCGTGCAAAGTGTCGCGGACCTGAATCAATATATCCGAAATCCTGAAACTCAGGTTGGTGCGTTAAAACTTACCGTGGAAAAATTCTATCGAGTGACCGGTGAGAGTACCCAAAATAAAGGTGTTAAGCCCGATATTGAGTTCCCAACCATTTTTGATAGTAGTGAATATGGTGAAGGCTCCTACGATAATGCTTTAGTCTGGGATACTATAAAATCGACTAAATTCAATAAAACTGATGGATTGACAGAAGTTATTCCTTTCCTGCGCTCAAAGCATGAAGAGCGTAAAACATCCAGCCAGGAGTTTTCGTTTCTAGAGGAAGATATTGGTAGAATGGCCGAGCAGCGCGATAACAAAGTGGTTTCATTGAATTATGAGAAGCGTTTGGCAGAGCGTAAGCGTAATGACCAGATTCGATTAGAGCGTGAAAATCTTCGCCGCAAAATTGAGGGACTAGAACCTCTTAAAGAATTAGCTAGCGAGGAAGATTCTGCTGAGGATGATAATTCTGGAGATGCAACAGAAATTGTTGATGAGGATCAAAAAGATCTGTTTCTGAAAGAGGCGGGAAATATCTTATCTGACCTTATCATGATTCGTGAGAAGCCTGAGATTGCAGCCAATTTTTTAGCAGAGCAACAATCTAGAAATAACTAAAGATACTTTTCTAAGAAAGCCAGCTTTATGCTGGCTTTTTTGTATCAGATATAATAAAAAGGACGAAGCTAATATGAGTTTCAGGATTACTAGATGCCACTAATACCAGTTTTAATGAGTACGTTTTCAAAATTTGAAGACATCATGAATAAGCCCCTAATTAGTTTGAAAGAGGGCAGTAGCATTACTTTATGGCAATTATTGTTAGCACTGGTTTTTGTGATTGTTGCCTGGTTAGTCAGTCGCTATGTGGCGAAATTCATTGGTCGTAAAATTCTCAAGATGATGAATGTTAGCGATGATAATGTGGTTATCATTCAACGGCTGGTGTTTTTTGTCATGTTGGGCATTATTGTGGTTACGATCCTTTCATTTTTAAAGGTACCCTTAACTGCTTTTGCCTTTATTTCTGGCGCAGTAGCAATTGGTATAGGTTTTGGTGCCAAGAATGTTATGGATAACTTTATCAGCGGCTGGATATTGATGTCTGAAAGACCAGTCCATATCAATGATGTGGTTGAGCTGGATGGTCAGCTAGGTCGAATAGTTCAGGTTGGGAATCGCTCAACCATTATTCGAAGAATCGATGGCGCTCATATGGTTATACCCAACAGTACCTTGCTGCAATCCAATTTAGTTAACTGGACATTATTAGATCAGAACATTCGAAACTCGGTTAAAGTCGGTGTTGCCTACGGTAGTGATGTGCAAAAAGTGAGGGAGATTCTTTTTGCGATAATGAAGGATAATAAAAGTGTTCTTGAAGATCCCGAACCTTCGGTTATCTTTGAAGACTTTGGGGATAGCTCTTTAGTCTTTGAAATGTGGTATTGGGCAAAAATAAGTACTATTCGAGAGTTAAGAGCAATTCGCAGCGACCTCCGCTTTGAAATAGACAAGCGCTTCAGCGAGAGCAATATAGTGATAGCCTTCCCGCAAAGAGATGTTCATCTTCATTTTGCCGATGATGTTGCCAAACAGCTAGCACAGAAGTTACAGACATCTGAGCAATTGAAATCGCTAGAAGATCGCTCTAAAGAAAGTAATCAGACAGCTAGTTCAAAAAATCAAAAGTCAACTTCGCAAAAGGATTAGGGAGGGCACTGCTATGACAGAAACTGTTCACGCACCAATCACCAGCTTGCATCTGACTCGAAAAGGTGGGCTACTGAAAAATGTGTCGCTTGATGAAGAGCAGTCTGGCCAACCACTAATCTGGCATCACATTAACTATACATCTCCAATTGCCAAAGATTGGTTAGATCAGGAGCCTAGAGTTAATGAAGTAGCACAGGATATCTTGTTGCGAGCGGAAACTCGTCCTCGTTTTTATATGGAAGACAACACAATCTTGATGTGTTTACGAGGGGTAAATTTAAACCCTGATGCTCAGCCTGAAGATATGATCTCGATCCGGTTATGGGTTACAGAAGACATGATCATTACCAGCTGCAATCGTCACAGTTGGTCGATTACAGATATCACAAAAGCTTTGGAGCAGGGCACAGGACCTAAAACTAGTGGTGAATTTATGTCACTGCTCATAGAGCGCCTAGCCATTCGAGTAGAAGAGTTTTTTGAAGAGCTTGATATTAGTCTTGATCAACAAGAAGATACATTGGCCGGGGTTGGATTTGATGAATTCTATGCTCAAATTAGTCACTTACGTCGTCAAAGCGCTACGATTAAACGTTATCTGACACCGCAAAAAGATGCACTCGAAAAACTCTATCGCAGTCAAAGCCCAATAATCACCAAGCTGGATTTAGATAATATTCGGGACGATCTGGATAAATTTACCCGCTTGCTGGAAGATATTGAGCTAACGCGAGAGCGAACCATTGTTTTGCAGGAAGAATATCTGGCAAGAATAGCTCACCAACAAAATAGTCGTTTATACGTACTGGCAATTATTTCGGCAATATTTTTACCCTTAACCTTTCTAACCGGAGTGTTTGGCATGAATGTGGCGGGACTACCGGGTCTTGAGCATGAAAATGCTTTTTTGTATGTGGCAAGCTTCTGTTTTGGTTTAGCAGTAGCGCTATTGATTTGGTTTAAGTTCAAGAAGTGGTATTAAAAGGGTAATCTTGCTTATTATTTGTCGTCAGTTGCTATGATGTGAAATTGTGAGATTATTAACTTCCTTGCTAACAATCTCACAATAGGGGAAACCGATTCAACAGCTATAAACTAAGCTTCTCGATATTAAGCCATTCGATATCTAAGCTACTCGATATCTAAGTAGCGGAGAATCAAGGATTCAAGATAGTCACAATATTTCACTACATAATCGTTGCCATTGGTATCATTCGCCAACCAAGGATTCATAATAGTGTGGCGAAGCAACATGATGCGATCGCTCTCTAACGTTCTATTCTGAACGTCTTTAACAAAGTATTGTTCCTGCAGACCCAACATCTCACATAATTCTTTTGCATGGTTTTCGCTGATGTTTTTGCGCATAATCTGCGTGCTGGAACCTATGAATTCACGATCTTTTGGCGAGCTGTCTCGTGATATTTTTAAATGCTGATATATTTGCTTGGTAAAATCATTCAGATAAGTAATCGATTTATTACCCACCGGATTAATGACGATGCAGATCAAATTAGTATCTGGTGTATAAGGCAAGCACAGATTGGCTCGTCCTTTAATTTTGTCTTTAAGCTCTAGCAATTTGTCAAAAAAGTATTCTGATGTTTTTAGACTTTGTCTGATCACACGACCAAAATTTTTGTAGTTTAGTGGTAATACTTGATTCGTGACATAGCTGGCTGCTGCGACCGAACCCGGTTTTGATCCCTCCAAAATATACTGGCCAAGCTTTTCAAATTGCTTGGTGGCTGGTGTTTCGACTGATTTGTCCATTTCTTCGAACACATAGGGTGCTTCCTGTGTCAGCAAATCGGTAATATCCTGATTACGACTGATAAAACCACCTGCACCAAAAGGTAAGTATCCCAGCTTGTGAGGATCGATGGTCACTGAATCAACGTCTTTAACGCTGGTTATAGAGTTAAAAACTTCTTTAGAAGGGAAGTACTTAAACATCTTCTTAGCTTTACCGTGGCTCATGGTAGAACCATCTTCCTCACGGAACATGCTGGCTAGATAACCACCCCATGCTGCATCGACATGGACGTAAAAGTCTAATCCTTTAGCGCTGAATTCGTTGCGTAACTCAAGAATCTTATGGATAGGATCAACTGTTCCAAATTCAGTTGTGCCTAAAATTCCAACACAGGCAAGGATGGGGATGTTTTTACTCAGTGCATTGTCTAGTATTTTCCGTAATGCATCTATGTCTAAACGCATATTGGAATGCACGGGAATTTTTATCAATTGGTCTGAACCAAAGCCCATGACGCGCATCCCTTTTTGCCAACTGTAATGCGCCGAG
The DNA here is from genome assembly GCF_000024085.1 of Kangiella koreensis DSM 16069. Taxonomy (NCBI): domain Bacteria; kingdom Pseudomonadati; phylum Pseudomonadota; class Gammaproteobacteria; order Kangiellales; family Kangiellaceae; genus Kangiella; species Kangiella koreensis. The sequence continues at coordinate 1,311,418 of NC_013166.1, forward strand.
CCAGGTACCAATACCAAGGGTTGCTTCAAGCCTAAATGATTCGAATAAAAGTAAGCGGGCCCAACCGTTTCGATACGATGTTGTTCTACACATTCATTAAACTTATCTCCGAGATCGGGATAGGCTGTAGCGATTGCTTTCTCTGTTTCGTGTTTGAGGCTTAAAACATTATCAATAGAAAGATTGGTTAGTTGCCATAAATTAGCATCCACCAGTTTGCCATTGAGAATGATACTGTTTGGCAGTTTAAGCTCCAATGACTTTACTGCTTCCACAAGGGCTACAGGGTAATATTTCGCAGCTCTAAAATTCCACAAGCTTTCATAATTGGCAACCGTACCACCGGAAGTTAAATGTCCCCAGGCACAGGGTGATTTCGTTGGATCGGTGTTAAAGCCAAACATTTCGGCAAACTGTTTACCGACTTTCAATTCTAAGTCCACAGTAACCGTAGCTGCTTCAAATGACACATTATTCGGGTTGTACAAAGTCGTGACCATTTGTGCTATCAAGCCAGGCATCATTAAGTCGGAACACATATGGCCAATGTAGCGAGGGCTAAAGAAGGGAACCGACTGTTTTAGTGATGCGGTGAGTTTGTGTAACTCGGTGCGCATTTTAGCAATCGCTTGTTGGTACTCAGGTGATTGCGAGGCGAAAGTAGATATCGCCGGCAAGTCTTCCGGGTGTATGTTTCTACGCCAATAAATATGATCGCGTAATAGCTCTGTTAGAACCTTTTCGAAAACATCATTGTTTTCACCGTAAGGCCCTAAAAAATAAGGGGCTAAAAATTCTAGATTCATAATCTTTTATCCTAAGATGTTTTAAACAGAGTAGAGGCATTCGGGATAGAGCGTATTGATCATAATCAACAAGAAGTGTTTCTGTTGTTCGGGTAACTTTAATAAGAGAACTTTAATAAGAGAACTTTAAAAAGCGAACCTTAATCAGCCAACTTTATCGAGATATCGGCAAACAAATTCAGCACCAAGGTTTTCAGCAATTTTTTTACATTCTTTGATATCGACACCTGCCAAACCGTCAATAGCAGTGACCCTAACCGCTTTAAAGGCTCCTACACTGTGTTTTATAAACTCTTTAACCGCTGAATAGGCATTGGATAGTTGCGGATGACAGTGCCGCTTATAAATGGCTTCGTTCTGTGCATTGAGTGAAACGGACACGGTATCAATGACTTCGCTAAGCTCAGGGATAATATTTCTCTTGTGAACAAGACAACCTAAGCCGTCGGTGTTGAGACGTGTTTTAACGCCTTGTTCTTTGCAATAGCGAGCAATTTCTATAAGTGGTTTGAGCCGCAGGGTCGGCTCGCCAAATCCACAAAAAACCACTTCTTGATACTGTGATAAGTCAGGCAGGCTAGCTATAACTTCTTGAGATTTAGGTTGTTTTTGTAATGCCAGGTTGTATTGGTGAACTTGTGGATCACCATGGGTTTTAGGGCAAAACTGACACACCAAAGTGCAGCGATCACTAATATTTAAATATAGACTGCCCCGAATTTCATACCATAGCACTGGCTGCTTCATGGTTTCAGACTTCATCAGCTAATTCCTCAGACATCTCTCTAGCTATCACACGAACCTCAATTAATAAGTTGTTCACTGTTTCTTCTGACACTGCCTCGTTATAGCGTTTTTTGTAGCCATAGGTTGTTAATACCAAGTGTTCATCTGGAATAACGTCATGATTACCCAGGCAAGCTTTGGCACATGCTAAGTGGCAGCCATCAATTGCAATAATCTTGCGGCTTGATTTGGCTTTTTTAACCAAAGAGGGGACATTGCCTCCAACACCGGCAATGCACGACATTTCGGCCAATTGCTCTTTGTTAAGGGTCACTGCAAGGTGATTGGCGGTTTGTGCCAAGTTGGAACAACCCGAGCAAGAATATACAAGAGGTTTGTCATTAGTAGCCATAAGCTTCACATTCAAAATGACTCTGATATCAGACGGACAATGTAACGTTTATGGGAGGGTTAGCTAATTGATCTGCATCAAGTTGCATGGAGAAAAAATATAACAACAAGTTGAGCTAGATCAAGGATAGAGATACCACATATTGATTAAATCGATCTCGAAAACACAATATATTGAATCTGTGGTGGTTTGAATACCAATTTGCAGAGAGCAATGGAGATAACGATATGGGTATTGAAATAGAAAAGGCACCGATGCCACTCAAGATTGTAAAGAGGGATTTAACGGAAGCCAAGTTCGAACGTGCGAAAATTTATGAAGCAGTAATGAAAGCTGGCAAGGCTTCAGGAGAGTTTGATGCCGATGAGGCAGAAAAACTCACCCGCCAGGTGATTGATGTTTTGAGTTTCAGGTTCACCGATTTAACGGTGCCAACGGTAGAGCAGGTACAAGATATTGTTGAGCATTGTCTGGCTGTAAATCAGTATTTTGCTACCGCTAAAGCTTATATTTTATACCGCGAAAAACACAAAATAATTCGTGAAAACAAGAAGACTTTTCTCGATATCACTTCATCAGTTGAGGAGTATTTATCAGGCTCGGACTGGCGTGTAAAAGCCAATGCTAACCAGGGCTATTCATTGGGTGGACTAATCCTTAATGTTTCAGGAAAGGTTATTGCCAACTACTGGCTCAATCATATTTACGAGCCTGAAATTGGTGAAGCGCATCGTAATGCTGACTTGCATATTCATGACCTGGATATGTTGGCAGGTTATTGCGCAGGCTGGTCTTTAAGAACCTTGTTGCATGAAGGTTTAAATGGTGTGCCAGGAAAAATTGACTCTGGTCCGCCAAAACATTTGTCCAGTGCCATTGGCCAAATGGTTAACTTCCTCGGTACTTTACAAAATGAATGGGCAGGCGCACAGGCCTTCAGTTCTTTTGATACTTATTTAGCGCCATATATCCGTAAAGACGCAATGAAATATGAGGATATTAAACAGTGTATACAGGAATTTATTTACAACCTGAATGTGCCTTCACGTTGGGGCACGCAAACACCGTTCACTAATATCACTTTGGATTGGGTTTGCCCAGAAGACTTGCGTGAGCAGATCCCAATTATTGCTGGGGAAGAGATGCCTTTTGCCTATGGTGATTTGCAAAAGGAAATGGACCTGATCAATCGTGCCTATATTGAGGTCATGATAGAAGGGGATGCTAAAAAACGGGTCTTTACCTTCCCCATACCAACCTACAACATCACGCCTGATTTTGATTGGGAGTCTGAAAACTCTGACCTGTTGTTTGAGATGACTGCAAAGTATGGCTTGCCGTATTTTCAGAACTTCGTTAACTCTGAGTTATCACCCAATATGGTTCGCTCGATGTGTTGTCGCTTGCAGTTGGACTTACGCGAGCTTCTTAAGCGTGGTAATGGTTTGTTTGGCTCTGCTGAACAAACAGGATCATTGGGTGTTGTAACCATTAATTGCGCCCGCTTAGGTTATCTCTATAAAGGTGACAAAAAGGCGCTGCTGGATCGTATTGATGAGTTAATGATTATGGCCAAAGATTCATTAGAGGTGAAGCGTAAAGTCATTCAGCATTATATCGACAGTGATTTGTTCCCTTACACCAAGCGCTATTTAGGCACACTGCGCAATCACTTCTCGACTATTGGCGTAAATGGTATCAATGAGATGGTGCGTAACTTCACCAATGATGAACATGATATTACCTCAGAAGAAGGTCATGCATTGGCTATCGAACTACTTGATCATGTTCGTGCACGCATGGTGCAGTATCAGGAAGAAACGGGGCATCTTTATAATCTGGAAGCAACTCCGGCAGAAGGCACCACTTATCGCTTTGCAAAAGAAGATAAGAAGCGTTACTCAGACATCATTCAGGCTGGTTACGAAGATGCACCTTACTACACTAATTCATCGCAGTTGCCTGTAGGTCATACCGATGATGCCTTTGAGGCGTTAGAGCTGCAAGATGAGCTACAGAGTAAATATACCGGCGGTACAGTTCTGCACCTTTACATGGGCGAGCGCATATCCAGCGCTGAAGCTTGTAAAAAAATGGTGCGCAAGACCTTAACCAATTTCCGTTTGCCTTATATCACCATCACACCAACTTTCTCGATTTGTCCTGTGCATGGCTATCTGCAAGGTGAGCATGAATATTGCCCACGCTGTGATGAAACTCTGGTACAGAAATCGGGTGGTAAAAATAACGAAAAGGTGTGCTGCTAATGTTTGAATTTTATCTACAAGATGCAGAGCTGGTGAATCTGTTTCACGCAAAAAAGTACGATTTAAATAGTTCAACTACTCTTTCAACAACAAAGGAGAAAACAATGACTCAACTTAACAATCAAGATCGCCAAAAGTGCGAAGTCTGGACTCGCGTTATGGGCTACCATAGACCAGTATCAGCTTTTAACAAAGGCAAGCAATCTGAGCACAAAGAACGTCAACATTTTAAAGAGCGTGCCTAATGTTCAAAGTGGCTCAACCAATCAGTAACATCGATCGTGATGTTACTTTGCGAGTAGGGGGCATTACGCCCCTTACTACCATCGATTATCCAAATCATTTGTCCTGCGTTGTATATTGCCAAGGTTGCGCCTGGCGTTGCCGTTATTGTCATAATCCTGAGCTGATACCGACGAAAGCCGATCAGTCTTACGATTGGCAGGAGCTGGTAAACTTTTTAACAAAAAGACAAGGCTTGTTAGAGGCAGTGGTTTTCAGTGGTGGCGAGCCTTTGCTGCAATCGGCGTTAGTTCCAGCTATTGAAACCGTTAAAGCAATGGGGTTCAAAGTTGGTCTGCATACTGGAGGCTCTGCGCCAAAACGCTTTAAAGCGCTGCTTTCTAATGTTGACTGGGTTGGGTTTGATGTCAAAGATCTACCAGAGTTTGGTGATGCGATTATTCGAGTGGATGGCGCAGCTCAGGCAAACTGGCAAAGCTTAGACCTGTTGCTAGACAGTGGCGTTGATTACGAGTGTCGTACTACCGTGCACTGGAACTTAACCAATCCCGATAGAGTCTTAAAGCTTGCTAAAACCTTAGCTGAGAAGGGCGTAAAGAGATATAACCTACAAATTGCCCGCAACAAAAACACTCTCGACGAAACACTACGAAGCGATGAATTCGCCTACTCAATGATTGATAAAGAAACCCGCCAGCAACTCTGTGCCGCGATAGAACCAATGTTTGATAGCTTCAAATGGGTGGAGTAATTCTAGTTCCACTTTTCAGCTCTAACCTCTAACTGAAAACATCTACTATTTTGGTTCTTCAAAAAGAAAATGCCCAAATGGTAATTCCAATTTCCCATTTATATTGAGCTGAGACACGTACAAAATATAGCAATCAAAATCGTGGATAATTTTGATAAGAATTTTCAGCACAGGGATGTGATGTAAATTCTGGTGCGTTAAGTATTTTGGGAGTGACGAAGGGAGTCACGCTTCACGTGACCTCAATATACGGGTGGTCTTCTTTTGGTTACTTTTCTTGACCACGCAAGAAAAGTAACTCGCTGAGTAGCGAAAACAGAGTTAGGTAAAAGCTATAAAGAATATGTGTTCACACATTCTCGAGCTACCGAAGGAAAGTGCACGTGGTAAATGATGAGATAAAATCAGAGCCAGCGACACCTACAAGCTGGCCACTCCATCGCTAGACTCTAAGTAATATTGAGATAGTCTCTCACGCTGCAAAACAATAACCTTGCCATTACTGAACGAAAACACATTTTCATCTTCAAACTTCTTCAATAAACGTGAGAATGTTTCAGGCCTGATAGATAATTTCCCTGCAATAGATTTTTTTGAAATATTTATAGGGAAGGTGCCACCATCTTCAATATCATGCGGCATCATGTCATAGACAAATCGCGCAACACGCTGGGAAGCATCGAGAACGGTTAGCATCTCAATCTCATTTACATGGCCACGCATCTTCAAGGAGATATTACCGAGCATTTTCAAAGCCAGATCACTGTTGTTGTGTAGTAGGTTATAAAAATACTCACTGGGAACCGCCAAAATTTGTGTGCGTTTAGTGCTTGTAGCATTAATGGGATAGAACTTTTTTTGCAAAAACATGAGTGCTTCTGCAAAAGTGTCATTGCCATTAACGAACTTAATGATTTTCTCTTTGCCTTCTGTGGAAATCAGGTGCAATTTGACTTGCCCGTCAAGTACCAAGAAGAAGTACTTGGCGGGCTGTCCTTGACTGATAACAGGCTTGTTTGGTTTAAAATAGGTGAGTTTACTGATGGCCAACAGTTTCTGAAGCTGTTCATCACTGAGGCAGTTGAACATCGCATTACGGCGCAGTGTTGGTGCCAAACTGGTTAGTTGCATTGCTTCCATCATAATTTCTCTCTCTATCTACTTTAGCCAAACATTAGGCTAATCATTGGTAAGTGTGACTAGAAATTAGCCACTAGCATTAGCCATATTTTGCGAGTATCAACGGAATGACTATCCGATGAATAATCAGCGAGCTTCGCTACAAATGTTAAGTTTTTGTCAATTTTGGTTGAGTAGTTAAGTCCAAGCTCTGAGCCATAATCTTGATTAGTCGCATCAGCCTGATAATCATGATAAACAACGCTGATTTTTGACATAACAAAACTAGTACCAATCGTAAGGTAAGTGTCTTCTATACCTGCATCAGGTGTTACTAGGAACTGATCTGCCCAGCCTTGAAACTTATGCTTTGTGGCTAGTGGAGTTTGAAATGCCTGACCTGCAACATTGGCATCACCGCCCAGTACTTCCTGACCCGCCGCAAACGTCCAGTTTTGTAGCTTGTACCCAACTTCTAGTAATTGATAGTCAGTGCTTAGGTCAGCAGGGTTGTCTTCATACTCAGACTGCTTGGCGTATTCTGCATTGAAAAATAGTGGTAATTCAGATGTTCCACCATATGAGAAACGGGCACCTAACGTTTTAGTCGAACTTAAAGGCGCTTCTTTAAAATCCAGGAAGTAACCATAAAAGTTTAAATCCATTGTGTCAGACAAAGCCCAGTCATAATTTAGGAAATGACTTCGAGTATCGGTATTACCATCAAAAATAGTATTGATGTTATTGACGTAGGCATACGTAATGTTGGCATTGTCAAACGAACGATTGTTGATTAGTAGGCCATCATAAGTCTGTTCATTCTGACGCCAGCCAACGCCACCGACGAAGCGTTGGGTGCCTAAGTTGATACGTTGACGGCCAGCAATCACTTTGGTGTTATCAAAGCCGCTGTAGGTCAGTGCAGCCTGATTTATTTCTGTCGCTTCCGGATCGGCTACAACAGAATAATCAGTGTTACCATTTAAGGTACTGTTGTAGTCATCACGGTTAGTGACAGCGCTGACGTTATCTACTTCAAACTTAAAGCTGAAATCATTATAAGTTTGTGTATCTAGCGTTACCCGCGTCAACAGGGTAGAGGCAATAGCATCTTCTAGCGCGTTATCCTGATCAACATCTTCAAGACGGTAGCGTAAGTGCCACTTAACATCGGTATTTTCCAATGATTCGGCAAAACTATTGGCTTGTTCTTGAGATTCATCCGCTTGCACGATGGCAGAACCTAGCAACAGGACACTAGCAACAGCGATCGATATTTTTGTTAAATGGGTCATTATCAGCTCCAATATGCTTTTTATTTGGCACTTGATACCATACCGCATTAAATCAGCCCGACTTTGACATATGTCAATAAAAGCATTCTTAATGCATCTTTAGGTGTAAACCAATATCCACAGCTTCTTATCGGTTTACAAATTTTTCATCAGCAATGACATAGAATCAATATTAGCCGTTTTGACACTCTCAGGCAGTCTCAAAACCACTCTATGACCGGAGCCTGGGGCCACATCCATAGACTGTCCCTTGATGTTTTCCATATCATTGAGTTGGAAATACTGATTGCCATTGGGAGTCATCAATTCAAGCGTATCGCCAATTTCAAAACGGTTTTTGACTTCTACGGTTATCGAGTCGTCCGATTTTTCACTGATTTCACCCACGAAGAGTTGTCGGTCGCGTAGGGAGTTTCCGGTTTCGTAATTCTGATACTCATCATGCACATGACGACGATAGAAACCTTCGGTGTAACCGCGGTGGGCCAGTTTTTCCAGCTCATCCATCAGTTGCATATTGAATGGTTTTCCTGCGACTGCATCATCAATGGCTTGTCGATAGACTTGGGCGGTTCGAGCCACATAATAGTGTGATTTGGTGCGGCCTTCGATTTTAAGTGAGTCGATGCCCATACGGGTAAATTGGTCCACATGCTGTACCGCACGCAAATCTTTGGAGTTCATGATGTAGGTGCCATGCTCATCTTCAAATACTGGCATGTATTCGCCCGGACGTTCTTTCTCCTGTAGTAAAAAGACTGACTGTTGATCGACGGTTTGTACCGCTGGTTCTGGTTGGCTAACGGCGATAATATCGCCGGAGTCAGTTTCAGTTGCTTCATGAAGGTCATATTTCCAGCGACAAGCATTAGTACAAGTGCCCTGATTGGGATCGCGATGGTTAAAATAACCTGATAATAAACAACGTCCGGAATAAGCCATACATAAAGCGCCATGGACAAATACTTCAAGCTCCATTTCAGGGCAGTGAGTTTTGATTTCTCCTATTTCTTTAATAGACAATTCACGAGATAAAATGACGCGCTTGATGCCTTGCTGATACCAGAATTTAACCGTCGCATAGTTGGTGGCGTTGGCTTGAACCGACAGATGCACTTCTTGTTCCGGATAAGCCTCGCGAACCATCATAATCAGACCCGGATCGGACATAATTAATGCATCCGGCTTTAAGGCTATGACTTCCTTAATGTCATTCATGAAGGTTTTGATTTTGCTGTTATGAGGGGCGATATTACTGGCTATGTAGAATTTCTTGCCTTGCGTATGCGCTTCTTCAATACCAATCGCAATATTGTCCAGTCCAAAATCATTATTGCGAACGCGCAAACTGTAGCGAGGCTGCCCGGCATAAACCGCATCTGCGCCATAGGCAAATGCATAACGCATATTTCTTAATGTCCCGGCAGGGGACAGTAGTTCAGGTATTTTCATAGTGTGTTAGTTATAGAGTGATTAGCAGTCGTGTTCGTTTCTAGGAAGTTCAGCCTTTGCCGTAATCTCTTTTGGTGGAAAGTTCGGCTCAAAATCACCGAGCTCAATGGCCTGATGAATATGCTCGATAATATTGCTATCCATGATTTTATAGATATCTTCAAATTGCTTAATAATGAAATAAGTGGTTTGCAGAATATCAATTCGATAGGGAGTTCTAAGCGCTGTCATAAGCTCAAATGGTTTGCGCACTGGCTTGTCACTTTCCAAGCTGTAAACCGTTTCTTCAGTAGAAGACAAAATACCGGCACCATAGATTTTTAAATCATCGCTTGCTTGCTGAATTAAGCCAAACTCAACCGTAAACCAAAACACACGAGCGAGATAGACTCTCTCTTGCTTGGATGCAGCCAGACCAAGCTTGCCATAGTTCTCAACAAAGCTGGCAAACACAGGATTGGTCAGAAGAGGGCAGTGACCATAGATTTCATGGAAAATATCCGGCTCCTGCAAGTAATCAATTTCTTCGCGAGTACGAATAAAGATTGCAGCAGGGAATTGCTTATTGGCTAATAGCTCAAAGAATTTACCAAAAGGAATCAATGCTGGCACTGCAGCCACTTCCCAGCCAGTTTCTTTGCGTAGAACACGGTTAATATCCGGTAACTGCGGAATACTGTTGCTGGACATTTTTAGCCGCTCGAAGCCTTCCAAATAAGCATCGCAAGCACGGCCTTTGATAAGCTCCATCTGTCGCTTATAAAGTATTTCCCAGGTGCCGTTCTCTTCTTCGGTATAGGCAACAAAGCCATTCTGGTCAGGAGTTTTTGCTTGATAGGCGGTCATAAAACTAAACCTCTACCTCTTCGAACTCGCTACTGTGTAACCAGTCTGCATGTTTAGGCGCTTGCTTGGTGCGACTCCATTCTTCCAGCATGTCCCACTTCACTGCGTCCAGTTTTTTCATCATGTCATCAGTGGCAGTAATGCAGGTCAGTTCTAATCGGTGACCATTAGGATCGAAGAAATAAATCGACTTGATGATCTCATGGTTGGTTGGACCGAGAACCTCAACACCATGTGCTTCAATTTCCTTCTTTGCTTCCATCAGGGCATTTTCGTCTTTAACCCGCAAAGCAATATGTTGTACCCATTCTGGTGTGTTCGGGTCTTTGCCCATCTCTGGTGAGTTAGGTAATTCAAAGAAGGCCAGGATATTGCCATTACCCGCATCCATAAACAAATGCATGTAAGGATCGGGTTCTTTGGTGGAAGGAACTCGATCTTCGGCAATCGCCAGAATAAAATCCATGTTCAAGACTTTGGTGTAAAACTCGACCGTTTCTTTAGCATCTTTGCAGCGGTAGGCTACGTGGTGAATTTGTTCTATTTTCATTATCAGTTCCTCAGCTCTCAGTTTAAAGCACGCCACGCTTCTGTTGATCACGTTCAATTGACTCAAAGAGTGCCTTGAAATTGCCTTCGCCAAAACCAAGATTATTGGCACGCTGGATGATCTCAATAAAGATTGGACCAAACAGGTTCTTAGTGAATATTTGTAAAAGATAGGAATCCGCATCACCATCTACCAATACTTGATGATCCTGAATTCGTTGATGGTCTTCACGAACATTAGGCACTCGATCGAAAACGGTTTTGTAGTAGTCTTCGTGGATATCCAGTGTATCAATCACCGAATGATCCAGTTTGTCCAGTGAAGCTAAAATATCATTGGTTTCAAAAGCAATGTGCTGCACACCAGGGCCATTATATTCGCGCAGGTATTCGTCAATCTGATTGCGGTCGTCGCCTTTGCCTTCATTGATGGGGATGCAGAAACTTCCATCGGGTGAACGCAGTGCATAGGAAATCAAAGCGGTTTCTTTGCCTTTGATATCGAAGTAACGAACTTCGGTAAAGCCAAAAACATTTTTATAAAAGTCTGCCCACTCTTGCATGGTCCCTTTATAAACATTGTTAGTCAGATGATCGATACGCAAGAAGCCTTTGTTTTCAACGATGACAGGCTCTTTTAAATCTTCAAAGTCCTGCTCGTAAATAGAACCTGGCTTATTCTTTGAAGCAGCGAAAGTATCAATGAAATAAATCAGGCTATCACCAATACCGTAAATAGCAGGGTAGGGAAGATCTGTGTCTTCAGGTTTGGCAGCTGTAGCGCCGCGGTCAACCGCAATCGACAAAGCCTGTTCGGCATCATCAACACGCCAACCCATCGAAGCAATTGCAGGGCCATGGCTTTTAGCAAACTCGCGAGAGAAGCCAGAACGCTCCTGATTAATCAAAAAGTGGATATCATTTTGATTATAATAATAGATATCTTTTCCCTTAAGTTTCTTAACCTTAGAAAAACCAAAAGCCTCGAAAACTTTTTCCATATAATCGCTATCAGGACTCGCAAACTCGGTAAATTCAATACCGCGCAGTCCTAAATAATTCTGGTTGTCAGAATGCTCAGTCATATCTGCCATAACAAAGGCCCCATTAATTCAGCTATAAGAATGTGAGCGTAAGAGTAACGGCAAGCGAGCGAAAAGCTCTTGACCTGGATCAAGCTGTAGTTAGAAAAGAAGATAATGAAGAGGAGGTAAGACCTGAGATGAAGTTTCTAGTGAGTGCTCTGCTTTAGGGACAACTCATGAGTCCCTTATGGGGCAGACCCTTGTCCCTACTATCAATAACCTATAAGCCACAAACCTCACATGCAGGGTCTTTTGTAATTTTCATGTCCTTAAAGCTGGCATTTAATCCATCATAAACCAGTAGGCGACTATCCAGAGTCTTGCCAATGCCCATTAAAGTTTTCAAGACCTCTGTTGCTTGTAAGGAACCTATAACACCAACCACTGGCGCTAATATTCCCTGGTCCTCGCAGCTTTCATCATTGAATTGGTCAGCCTGATATAAGCAGTGATAACAGGCAGAACCTGGTGTTTGATTAAATACAGCAACTTGCCCTTTAAAACGAATCGCTGTGCCTGACACTAAAGTTTTACTATGCTGTACGCAGGATTCATTCAGAGCAAAACGAGTGGCGTAATTATCAGAACAATCCACAACCAAGTTAGCATTGGCAACCGCATCATCCAGCACTTTTCCATCCAAGTGCTGCTCAATGGTTGTGATTTTTATCCAGGGATTTAAGTTTTCCAAGGTAGTTTTAGCGGACGATACTTTCGGGTCACCAATTGATTCGAGACTGTGCACAATCTGTCGCTGTAAGTTCGATTGCTCGACGGCGTCATGATCGGAAAGGATAAGGTTTCCAACGCCTGCGGCAGCGAGATACATGGCAACGGGCGAGCCTAATCCCCCCATGCCAACAATCAATACAGTGCTTTCTTTCAGTTTGCTCTGACCTACCTCGTCAACCTCAGGAAGGATGATATGGCGGCTGTAGTGGATAAGTTCTTTTTGAGTAAGCATGGAGGTTTTAAATCAAACCAGAAATCAAAGTGGCGACATTATCACATATATCCGAGTGCTTTTTTATCATCAAATATTAATCGTTAAGATTGTTCTTCGGGTTCTGTATCGCCATTTTTAACCACTTTTTTGGCGTTGTAACCAAAGTGTAGGGTGAGGTATGTAATAATACTAATCAGTAGAGCTACTTCATAACGATTATAAGCCACCGCGATACCAATGGCGCCTGTAGCCCAAATGCTAGCTGCAGTAGCTGTACCGCTTACATGGTCGTCATTTTTTAAAATAGCGCCGCCGCCAATAAAGCCGATACCGGTAATTATGCCCGCCACCACGCGCGCTTCGGGTTCAGCACCATTGAATATATCCATACCTATCAGCACGAAGCCACAGGCTGCGATGCTCACCAGCGGAAAAGTACGTAAACCAGCACCGCGAGCCTTGGCTTCGCGATTCAGTGCAATCGGCAATGCAAGGATATACGCAGCAGCCAGGGTAATACTGTGCATGCCTACTAAAGTCCAATTAATATCAATCATTTAAGACTCCTTTTTAAAGCTTTTACTTAATTATTTTCATTCTGGTAGCGGGATAAACTCTAACTCATCACCCGGTACTTTGGGGTATTTACCATCTTTCCAGTCTTGCTTAGCTTGCTCGATACGCTCCTTGCGGCTGGAAACGAAGTTCCACTCAATGTAGCGCTTACCCAAATGTTCGCCGCCAACCAGCGCCACGCGGCTGGATTTGATAGCCGTCACCGTTAAATCTTGCTTACCACTTAAAATGGCCATGGAATGTTCTTCAATGGTTACACCATCAATTTCCACTTCACCCTCAACTACATACAGGCCCCGTTCTTCAGTGTTGGGTAGTTTCAGGCTTTGTTCGTGATCCATTCTGGCTTCGAGGTAAATGGTCTTGGCAAATGTTTTTACTGGCGAGGTTTTGCCATAAGCGCTGCCCATCATAACTTTAACAGTGACACCATCCACCTCAAGCTCAGGAATATCTGCGCTAGGGTAATGATAAAAAGCGGGATCGATTTCTTCATCTTTTTCAGGCAATGCCAACCATAACTGTAATCCGTGCAATTGATGCATTGAATCAGTGAGCTCGCGGCGCTCTCGCTCTGAATGAACAATACCTTTACCGGCCACCATCAAATTAATATCACCCGGACGAATGGCCTGTTCGCTACCTAAAGAATCACGATGCAGGATTTCGCCAGCAAATAAGTAGGTAACGGTAGCAAGGTTGATGTGAGGATGAGGGCGGACATTGACACCCTGACCGGGCTGGAACACAGCAGGGCCCATGTGGTCAAAGAAAACCCAGGGGCCAATCTGCTTCTGCTCTGTTGTGGGAATCGAACGACGTACCGTAAATTCGCCTAAATCCTTGTCTCGCGGTTTGATAACTCGCTCAATTGCTGAGCATGGCTTTTCCTGGCATTGAGTCTCTAATTCGTTCTTAGCAAGATTACTCATATTCTTCTCTCCTTAAGCATTTGCAATGAATCAATCCTATCGGATCAGCATACCCTTTACTATATCGTAAAATCGGTTCATAAGTTGATATATGTCAATATTGCGATATCGAGTGGTGTTATTGTTAACCAAAGCAATATCAGGAGAAAAGGAATATGAATGCACCATCAAAAGTGGCCCTGGTTACAGGCGGTAGCGCAGGAATTGGCAAAGCAATCGTAGAGTCATTCGCGGCGCGTGGCGACACCGTTGTGATCAGCGATGTTGATCAGGATAGAGGTGAAAAACTGGTGGACAGTATTCGCCAGAAAGGTGGCGATGCTTTGTTTGTTAAAAATGATGTGTCAGATCTTGAATCAGTTAAACAGCTTTTCGAAACCATTAAAGACCGTTACGGACGACTGGATTATGCGATCAACAACGCAGGTATTGAGGGCGAGCAAAACGAAACCGCCGACTGCACCTTTGAAAACTTCGACCGCACCATAAAAGTGAATCTCTATGGCGTTTTCTATGGCATGAAACATGAATTGGACATTATGCGTGAGCAGGGCAGTGGTGTTATTGTTAATATATCCTCAATTGCCGGTGAAGTAGGTTTCATGAACCTTCCTGCCTATTGCGCCTCAAAAGGCGGCGTTATTCAGCTCACCAAAACCGCAGCCCTCGAATACGCAGCGCGTAACATTCGCGTTAACGCAATCTGCCCCGCAGTTATCATGACCGAAATGGTTGAACGTATCACCAACCACGACCCAGCAGTTCAGGCAGAATTTGCCAAACTACAACCCATGGAACGTACCGGCACACCACAAGAAATCGCCGACAGCGTCATGTGGCTCTGCTCAGACAAATCCAGCTTCGTCACCGGCCAAGCCATTAATATCGACGGCGGTTATCTGGCACGGTGAATAACCGAATCAACACCCCTAAGCGTTAGTCGCAATTATGCCTGTTTGCTGAAAAGCTCACAGGCATTTTTTTATTGCAATTCATAATAAGCAGTCTAGTATTTGCTTTTGTGGGGTGCCTAAAAAAGATCTTTCGTAGGGTGCGTCGCGACGCACCATGATAGGTATAACTTAATAACGACTCGAGAATAATTATGAATAGAAAAGTCATTGTGTTGTTAGTTGTATTGTTGACGGCTTGTTCGATTGATAAAGAAATTGTGTTGACGCCTAATGACTGTGGCCCGCTAGCTAGAGGTGAGCTTGGGGTGGTTTTTAGCGCTCAAAACAGCAATGGCCAACAAATGTACTTTGTAGAAGGTGCTGCTGGGGATATTTGCCCACGGCTAATGTCAGCTGGCTCAGTCACTGGTTTTGAGTCGAACTACTGCGATAACTACGAGCCATTAAGTAAAAATGAGTGCGACTCTATAAAAGTATTTACGATTACTAGCTTAAACTCACTGCAAGAATAATAGTTAAACGGTACCCTTAGGGCAGGATCTGCGTCACGACGCACCGTACATAACACGTAGGAGAAATTTACCATGCTCTCACGCCGTACTTTTTTAAAAGGTTCTTTGCTTTCAGCAACTGCTTTAAGCTTACCTGCTTTTGCTAAGTGGGAAACTAAGGCTTCGCTGCCGTTTAATGTGCAGGAGATCTATCCAGCTGTGCACAAAGGTAAGATTTATGTGGCGGGCGGTTTGACAGTAAAGAACAATGAACTTGAAGTACTGTCAGATGTGGTCGCTTATGACCCTGCCGCGGATACATGGGAACAGTCGATTGCTTTACCCGAACCAAGGCATCATCCTTTTCTGATTTCTCATAATGACAAACTATTCGCATTTAGCGGTTTTACAGTTTCCGAGCGCGGCAGCTGGACGGGTAGTCGAGATTTATTGGTTCTTGATGAAGACAACAATCGTTGGCGCGAATATCCTAATCATATGAGCTATCCGCTGTGCGAAACAGTCGGGGCATCTATCAACGGACGCATCCATTTAGCCAGCGGTAGACGACCCAAGGGTTCTAGCAACGGCAATTGGGGCGATCATGCTGACGCCAGTAGCCACAAAGTGCTTGATCCTTCTAGCATGACCTGGGATTGCGCGCATCCAATTCCTACTGCACGTAACAGCGCGGCAGGAGCATATATCAACGACCTTTGGCACGTCATTGGCGGACGCACCGTAGAGGGCGGTAATCTTGCTACTCACGAAGTTTATGATTACAAAGCTGACAAATGGCACAGTCGTGCACCATTGCCACAAGCGCAAGGTGGACTCGCCGCGGCAGTTCTGGGAGAGCACATTTACGTATTCGGCGGTGAGTATTTCGATAATGGTGGAGGCGTCTATAAAAAAGTCTGGCAATATTCACCACAAGAAGACAAGTGGCAACACATAGACGACATGCCAGTACCGCGACACGGTTTAGGAGCAGTAACACTCGAAGAGAGTATCTTCGTTGTTGCAGGGGCAACTCAGGCAGGCGCTAAAGGTACCAGCAATCGTTTGTCAGTATTTAAATTATAATTTCGAAAGGATTTATCATGACTTCACAAGTTTCGACTATTAAACAAATCGCAATAACAGTAAGCGATGTTGATAAGGCTCTAGCTTTTTACCGTGACATTTTAGGTTTGGATTTTTTGTTTAGTGCAGGCCCTAATCTTGCTTTTCTTAATGCCGATGGTATTCGAATCATGTTAAGCACACCGCAAGGTGCAGGAGCCGTTGGTGCCAATTCCATTCTTTATTTTAATGTTAAAGATATTGAGACAGTTTACAGAGAATTTGTAGAGCAGGGTGCTAAAAGTGAGCGTGAGCCACAACTTGCTGCCAATATGGAAGACCATGATCTATGGACGGGTTTTCTGCGAGATCCGGATGATAATTTAGTTGGGCTTATGGAGGAAAAGGCTCGAGGTTGAAAATTTATCTCATTCACGTAGGCTGTTTGAAAACAGATTGTTGGAGTCTGCATGAGTGATTCTAAAAAGTCGCTAACGTTACTAGGCGCTGTTTCGATGGGTACGGGTGTCATGATTGGCGCCGGTATTTTTGCGTTAACGGGGCAAATCGCTGAGTTAGCTAACGCTCTGTTCCCGCTGGCCTTTCTTGCTGGCATGATGGTCACCAGTATTTGCGCCTATTCCTATATCAAGCTCTCACAAAACTATCCTTCTTCCGGCGGCATCGCCATGTTTCTGCAAAAGGCTTACGGAAAGGGTGCTACCACAGCAATTTTTGCGTTATTGATGTTCTTTTCCATGATCATCAATCAAAGCCTGGTTGCTAGAACATTCGGTACTTACACATTACAACTCTTTGAGATTGAACAATTGGGGCAATGGGCGGTTCCTTCGCTGGGTGCTGCGTTACTGGTATTCGCCTTTCTGATTAACATTGTCGGTAATAAATATATAGAAAGGCTATCGGTGGTAATGGCTTTTATTAAGGCTGTTGGACTTTTTCTTTTAGCACTTGGAGGTTTATGGGCGGCAGGGTTTGATTTTAATAGTCTGTTTGATACCGCTAATCGTTCTCAGCTGACAGACAAGTTAGATATTGATCCGTCTTGGGGTTTCATCTCTGCGGTTGCTTTGAGTGTTTTAGCCTATAAAGGTTTTACCACAATCACTAATAGTGGTGATGAGCTTGAGGAACCTAAAAAGAATATTCCCAGAGCTATCGCCATTGCAATAGGGATCTGTACCTTCGTTTATTTGCTGGTGGCAGTTTCAGTTAGCAGCAACCTCAGTATTCCAGAGATTGTTTCCGCTCGTGATTACTCCCTTGCAGAAGCTGCCAAACCAGCGTTTGGCGAATGGGGCTTAACCATTACCGTTTTGTTTGCAATAGTCGCAACGGTGTCCGGAGTTATTGCTAGTATCTTTGCGGTATCTCGAATGCTGACCATGCTCACTAAGATGAAACTGGTGCCTCATAGCCACTTAGGTATGCCTGGCAGTATTCAAAAGCATAATGTGGTTTACACTGTCGTTATTGCGATATTTCTGACTTTGTTTTTTGACCTGAGTCGGATTGCTTCGATGGGGGTGATTTTTTATATCATCATGGATATTGCCATTCATTGGGGAGTGTTGGTTAAGCTGCGAAAAGATGTTGGTGCAAATCCATTAATTGTTTTAACCGCCATTGCGCTGGATGCCCTTATCCTTTCTGTATTTCTTTGGATTAAATGGCAAATGGATCCCTTTGTCATCTGGGCCAGTTTGATTGGACTTAGTTTAATTATCATTGGCGAGCTGTTTTTTCTACGAGTTCATAGAAATAAAAACCAATAAAATCATAGTCTTGAATAATACCTATAATCCAGTAGGCTAGGAGTTGTATTTAATAGCTGAGGGAGTTTATGCAGGAATTAGAGGGTAAAAGGGTTTTTCATATATCTGTTTTCAGTGGTGACTTTCATGGCAAACTGTTTGCAGGTACTGAGGCTTTAGTTTTTTTAGAGGACGAAGCGCTATCGAGCGAAGAAATGCAATCTATCGCCAAGCGCAAGGATATTCCGGCTACCTGTTTTGTGTGGCCATCTGATAATAGTTCAAGATTTCATATCCGTTTTTATAATCCCCAAACCGAAATTCAGTTGTGTGGGCATGGCTTGTTGGCGGCTGCACAAGTTGTTAATGATACAGCTGATGTCGAGCAGCCAATCGAATTTATCACCCAATCTTCACAAATCAAAACTAAAATAGATGATGAGCAGAAACTTTGGATCGGCTTTGATGTGATTGAGTCTGAGCCAGTCGATATTCCGGTATGGGCTGAAGATTTTTGTAACATTAAACCGGTTAGTGCATCTAAAGTTGGTCCCAGCAATGGTTACTGGATCTTTGAGTGGCCACAGGACTTTGATTTAACCGAGCTTGCAATCAACTTTGATAAGCTGACATTCGCTACAGAGCGAGCCTTGATAGCAACCACTCAATCGCAAGCTAAGGGTTTTGATTATGATCTTCGCTATTTCGCACCACAGCACGGGGTTAATGAAGATAAGGCCACCGGCTCAGCTAACCGAGTGTTAGCCAGTTATTGGAAAAGTAAGCTGAATCAACGTAAATTTAAGGCTAGGCAGCTTTCAGCAGAGGGCGCTGTTATTGAAGTGGAGTGCGAGAACGGCGTTGTATGGATTTCAGGAAAGGTCACTATTAATGCTTGATCAGGTCAAAGAAGAATCGTCAACTGAGCTTGTTGAACAAGTTCTTTCTGATTTTGTTGCCATTCGGTTTTTTACCGAGCAGCTGTGTGAGCTATTAAAACCTGAAGATTACAATCTACAAGCCATTGCTGAAACCAGTCCTGCAAAATGGCACCTTGCCCATACCAGCTGGTTTTTCGAAACCTTTATCCTCAAGAAATTTGATTCAGACTTCAGTCCCTTTAATGAGCGCTACGAATATCTGTTCAACTCCTATTACAACGCCATTGGAGAGCAGTTTCCGCGCCCACAGCGAGGTCTTTTGTCGCGTCCTTCCGTAGAAGAAATCTATGAATATCGAAAGCATGTTACCGAACAGGTAAAAGACTTTGTTAAATCCTTGGCTCAAGCTCAAGATAAGCGACTTAACGAAGTGTTGAGTTTGATCGTCCTAGGTAACAACCATGAGCAGCAGCATCAGGAGCTATTATTAACTGACCTGAAATACAACTTGTTTCAGAATCCGTTGTTGCCAGCTTATCGTACTAGTGACCAGCTTGTTGCTCAAAATGAGCAAGTCTTGCCGATTGAATGGATTCGATTTGATGAAGAACTTGTGTCTGTCGGTACTGATATTAACAATGAGCCAGTTACACAAACTGACTTCGCCTATGATAATGAAACCCCACAGCATAAATTCTATCGTCATCAGTTTTCAGCTGCTAATCGTCTAACAACTAATGGCGAATATTTGGAGTTTATAGAGCAGGGAGGTTATCAAGATTCTCAGTATTGGTTGAGCGATGGTTGGGATACAGTCAGAGAGCACCAATGGCTAGCACCGCTCTATTGGTTTAAAAAAAATGATGATTGGTTTGTATATACCCTGGATGGAGTAAAACCGCTCAATCTTAACGAGCCTGTTGCGCATGTCAGTTATTATGAAGCTGATGCCTTTGCGCGCTGGAGCGAAGCGCGCCTACTGACAGAGCAAGAGTGGGAATCGATTGCTGGAGAACCTCAACTTGACTCAAACTCGTTTAACCTGGTCGATAATGAACTGCTACATCCTGTTGCCGCAACTGGAAACAGTGGCTTGCAACAGTTGTTTGGTGATGTGTGGGAATGGACCTCAAGTTCTTATTCCGCTTACCCTAGATTTAAGCCAGCCTCAGGAGCGGTTGGCGAATACAATGGCAAGTTTATGTGTAACCAATATGTATTGAGAGGCGGTTCATGCGTCACCAGTCGCAACCATATTCGCAAAACATACCGTAATTTTTTCTATCCCGAGGCGCGTTGGCAGTTTAGTGGTATTCGATTAGCTCGTGACTTATAAATAATCATTTCAAATTAGGGCAGAACAATGAACGTAAAAGAAGCGTCCATAAGCAAAGAACAACAAGATATTCTTGACGGTCTGAGCGCTGAACAAAAATTCATTAATCCAAAATACTTCTATAATCATCGCGGCTCAAAACTATTTGAAAAGATAACCCAGCTTGAAGAGTATTACCCTACGCGAACGGAACTTGGAATTTTGCAGAGTAAGTCGAAAGAGATTGCCGAACTTATTAGTCCAGACTCAATTATCATCGAACCTGGCGCAGGAAACTGCACTAAGATCGAATACCTACTGACGGATATCCATCCTAATGTGTATGTGCCACAAGATGTTTCAGAAGAGTTTTTACAAAAATCTGCCGAACGATTATCAGAGCGCTATCCATGGTTAGAGGTTTATCCAATCGCCAGCGACTTCTCAGATCCGATTGAACTACCTGAAGTCTATCAACACTTCGCCAAGCATGTGTTTTATCCCGGCTCAACCATCGGTAACTTTGAGCCAGAAGACGCAATCGCTTTTTTAAAGGAAATGCATAAGCTTGTTGGAAGCAATGGCGGTATCCTGCTCGGTGTGGACTTACACAAAGATAATGAAACACTTCATGCCGCCTATAATGACGAGCAAGGTGTTACCGCGGAATTCAACCTCAACACTTTACGACACATTAACCAAATTCTTGAAGCTGATATCAACATCAATCAGTTTGAACATCACGCCCTTTATAATTCTGAACAGCAACGAATAGAAATGTACCTGCGAAGTAAATCAGGCCAAGGATACAACATACTTGGTCAGAGCATAGAAGTCGCAAAGGGAGAGCTGATACACACCGAGCACTCCTATAAATACACACTGGACGGTATCGAAGAACTTGCCGAAAAATCTGGCTTTGAATTACAAAAAAACTGGCTTGATGAAGAAGAATTGTTTAGTGTTAGCTACCTTTCAAGTAAAAACTAAAAAAGACTATTAAATGAAAAAGTTGCTGCTAATAATTATCGCGATATTTTTTTTAGTTGGATGTTCAGAATCATACGAGTCAAATGGCTTATTTATAGAGGTGGCTCAAGAAGGGTGCTTCGTTAATAAAGAAAAAGTTGATGATATTGAAGCTTTTCTTCTGGATGTTTCTAACCCAGAAGCTGTCGAAATCTACCTCCATGCTGAAACTGGTGTCAGCGCAGCAAAGGTACTTCATGTTCTTGATTTAGCCAAAGAACTGGGCTTTAAGGAAATTAGTGTTTTTACTCCAATCATTCAGTAGTATCTAATGGAATACTTCGCCGAACTTGGCTATGTCGGGCTTTTTATTGCCGCATTTCTTGCCGCCACTATCCTGCCACTCAGCTCTGAGCTTGTTTTAACGGCTTTACTTTTCAAAGGCTTATCCCCAGAACTTCTTGTTCTCGTTGCTACAATCGGTAATGTTCTCGGTTCTTTAACCAATTATGGGCTAGGTTACTGGGCGAGTAAGACGGTAATCCAGAAGTGGTTAAGGATGTCAGAAAGTGAGTTTGTGCGTGCCGAGGAACGATTTAAGAAATACGGCATAGTCGCTTTGCTATTTGCCTGGGTTCCTGTTATTGGCGATCCACTCACAGTGATGGCCGGTATTTTACGCATTCGATTACTATGGTTTCTGATACTGGTAACCCTTGGTAAGTTCCTGCGCTATTACTTTCTGGCTACTTTGATATTGTCCTAATCACAGTTGGCCCACTTCGCTTGCTTCAATGAATTAATAGGGATAAGGTAAATCGTCTAATAAATACGTGGGGGTAATAATGATACGTTCTCGATTCCTTTCTGTATTACTGGTTCTGCTCCTGGGACCGTTTTTTTCTTTCAATGCTACAGCAGAAAAATATGCCTTAAAAGGCGGGCGCTTAATTGATGGTTATGGCGGACCCCCCTTAGCCAATAGCATCATTCTTGTTGAAAACGACACTATTAAAGCGGTTGGCCAAGTAGGGCAATTGGAAATACCAGAAGGCTACAAAATAGTATCAACCGAGGGCATGGATGTATTGCCCGGACTATGGGAAAGCCATGCTCACCTGATGTTGAACGGGCATGCTGATTATAGTCATTGGCAACCAACCTATCGTGAGCGCCAGGTTGATGAGATTATGCCAGCCAGTGCTGTGCAATTATTGCTTGCAGGTGTTACTAGCGCACGTGACTTAGGTGCAAATCTTGAGGATTCAATTGAAGTTAAACGACAGATAGAGAAAGGTGAGATTGCAGGTCCTAATTTATTTGTTTCAGGACCATTTTTACAGTACGAACCTTACCCAGGATCTGAGCACTACCGCTGGGGAGTCAAAACAGTCCGTGAAGCCAAACAGAAAGTACGCCAACTAGCTAAGGCTGGCGTTGATATGATTAAGCTGGTGGATCAGGATCAAATGGAGCTGGAAGTGGCTCAAGCCATAGTCGACACAGCTCATGAAAATAACTTAAAAGTTATTGGTCATTCACATCGACCTGAAGAAATCCGAGTAGGCTTAAAAATTGGTGTCGATAATTTCGAGCATACCGGCCTAACGACAGCGCCAGAATACCCCGAAGATGTCATGAAGCTTTTAAAAGAACGTACCGCGACCGGACGAGTTGCAGGTGGCCCTTTATTCTGGACACCAACCGTTGAAGGTCTTTATCAATATCCAGAACTCATAAAAAATCCAGAGCGCTTAGATAATACTTGTTGGCATCGAGGCTTAAAGCCTGACACTATCAAAGACATCAAAGCATCATTAACCGATCCTGGCAAACTGGATTACATGCAGCTAACACCATTACGTCAACCGACATTGAAAAGAAAAATTGCTCAGTTAAATGAAGCCGGGGTTGTGTTTTTGGTTGGTACTGATAGTGGCATCCCAACAAAATTTCATTGCCAAAGTACCTGGAATGAAATGGCGGTATTAACTAACGATATGAATATGCCTGCGATGAATATCATTCGTTCAGCAACCTACTGGCCAGCAGTCATGATGGGTGTTCAAGATCGCTTAGGCAGTATCACAGCTGGCAAACAAGCCGACATTATAGCTGTAGAAGGCGATGTTTTACGTTATATGAATCTAATATCAGACGTAGATTTTGTCATGAAAGACGGAGTGATTTATCGACAGGATGGACAGGTTAATGAGGAAAAACTAGCACCGAAACAACGTTTGAAACCTTAATTAACTTTTGACAATACACCTACTCAATTGAGTTGAGTAGGTGCTTATTTTTACTGATTTTTTACCTTAACAATAGAATCGACAGACAGCTTGCCTGCACCAGAAATGACCAACGATATAGATGCTGCTAGCAAGATTAAGGCAAATTCATAGCCGTTATTGCTGACAAATAGGCCATTACCAATGTGAACGGTCATGGCCATCAGCATAGTAAAAGCTGTTACAACTGCTGCAGGTCGTGTTAATAGTCCAAGGATCAAGGCTAAGCCGCCAAAAAACTCCGCACTACCTGCTAAAAGCGCCATCCAATAGCCAGGTTCAAAACCAACACTGGCCAGCCATTGGCCAGTGCCTTCCAGACCATAACCGCCAAACCAGCCGAACAGTTTTTGCGCACCATGAGCTAATAGAATAATACCAAGTGGCACTCGAAGAACTAGCGGGGCCCAACTTGGATTCTTGACAAATAAATGTGTTAATAATGTGTTTTTCATACTCACTCTCCAGTAAATAGCTATAAATTAAGTTGACGAGTTAATATTACTCTTAACTATATTGGTGATAAATGCTATTTTTATTGAATTATTGTAAACAGCATGTTGATAAAGAGAAGCGTTATGGACAAGCTAGATTTAATGCAGGCGTTTATTTCGGTAGTCCAGCAGGGTTCCTTTACCTCCGCGGCTGAACAACTGGGAACATCAACTCAGCTCGTCAGTAAGTATGTGTCACAGCTTGAATCGGATCTAAAAGTTCGATTACTGCATCGAACCACTAGGAGCGTAACTGTAACTGAAGCCGGACAGGCATATCTCGAGAGAGCCCAACAAATACTATCAGATATAGAAACTCTTGAAGGCTCTATAAAAGAAGAAGGTGATGAACCAAGAGGCCGCCTGAGAATTAGTGCACCCATGTCATTCTCTACACTCCATCTAGGAAAGCTTCTCGCGGAGTACCAGCAGCAATACCCAGAAGTTACCATCGACCTTCAGCTGAATGACCGTAAAGTTGATATCGTTGAAGAAGGGTTTGATCTGGCAATTCGTATTGGTGATCTCGAAAGCTCATCACTAATAGCTCGAAAAATTGCACCCATACAATTGGTTATGTGTGCTTCGCCTGACTATTTACACCAACATGGAGAACCACAATCCTTAGAGGAACTGAAAGGGCATCGTTATCTGCATTACAGTTACAGGAATGAGGATTTGCCAGCACTAGTATCAACCCAATCAGCAAGCATGGTTCTTAACAGGCAAAAAGGAAGCATCGCTGCAAACAATGGAGAAGTACTGGCTAAGGCTGCCGTAGCAGGCGCTGGAATTGTTTTGCAACCCACATTTATAGTCGGCCCTTATATTGCACAGGGAAAGCTGAAACCAATTCTTAAACAACACCAACAGGAGCCGCTGGGATTATATGCAGTCTATCCACACCGAAAATACTTATCAGGCAAGGTTCAAAGTTTTATCGATTATTTACAATCCTGTTTTGGTGACAAACCGTATTGGGATAATTATTAGTCTTATTCATATTAATTTTCATGTCTCAAATCCAAACTAAGACTCCAGTGCATCTAATAGGTACAACACTTAGGAGTTTTAATTCATGAAATTGATAATCTATAAAATGT
The DNA here is from genome assembly GCF_000024085.1 of Kangiella koreensis DSM 16069. Lineage (NCBI taxonomy): Bacteria > Pseudomonadati > Pseudomonadota > Gammaproteobacteria > Kangiellales > Kangiellaceae > Kangiella > Kangiella koreensis. The sequence continues at coordinate 1,336,721 of NC_013166.1, forward strand.
TATGTGGTCTTATGCTTGTTGCATCGATGCATCAAACGAGCGCCTTAAGTTTAGCTGAGGAGCTTACACAGCAAGACGCGGAGTTCTTCCAAAGAGGCTTTAATGAATGTGATATTGACTATCTGCAGCAGCATGTCAGTAAGGATTTAGTGTTCTATCATGACCAGGGAGGCATCCAACACAAATCTAATTTTATGAGCAGTGTGCTTAACAATATCTGTTCAAACCATGATGAAAAACCTATTAGAAAGCTTGTTGAAGGTTCTATTGAAACATTCCCTCTGTATAAAAATGGCAAACTTTATGGCGCTATCCAGCAGGGTGAACATGAATTTTATATTAGAAAAGTAGGCTACACAGATAGGCTAACCAGTACCGCTAAGTTCACGCACGTCTGGTTAAAAGACAATGACCAATGGCTGCTATCGAATGTTTTAAGCTATGACCATGTGTCCCCCGATACTGATGGGTTTATAGAAACGCTATTAGTTGATAGTAAGGTCCCAGCTTTAGGGATAGGCGTCATTGAGGCTGGCAAGATTAAAAGCATCAAAGCCTATGGTGAGCGTAAAAAAGGTGAGCCAGCCACTGAAGATACAATCTTCAAAGTCGCATCACTGACAAAACCCATCGTAGCCTTTGTTGCTTTAAAACTAGTGGGCGAGGGTAAATTAGAACTTGATGAGCCACTGCATCCTTATTGGGTTGACCCTGATCTGGTGGACGATAATCGTCACAAGCTGTTAACGGTTAGACATGTTCTAACCCATCAAACCGGTTTTGATAATTGGCGCTGGATGAATACAGAAAAAACGCTTAAATTTAACTTCACTCCAGGCACTCAGCATCAGTATTCAGGAGAAGGCTTTGAGTATTTACGCAAAGCACTAGAGAGTAAGTTTGATACGACAATTGAAGAGTTGGCACAACAATACTTATTTACCCCTGCAGGAATGACGGATACTCACTTTTGGTGGGATGACAGTGTGGACGAGGAGCGCTATGCATATAATCATGATGAAAATGGGCAGCAAATAAAGCTGGAAAAATATTACACAGCCAATGCTGCAGCAAACTTATTGACTACCGTGGGTGATTACACAAGATTCTTAATTTATATGATGGAGCAGTCTTCTAAAAATCCAGAGCTATACAACAACATTATTTCTAAACAGATCGACATAGGGGAAAATCATCACTTTGGTCTGGGCTGGGAAATGTTTACCGGCTTTTCTAATGATGAGTTTGCTCTATTACATACAGGCAGGGATCCCGGGGTAAATACTCTGGCAATGTTCTTTCCAAACAGTAACAATGGCTATGTGATTTTTATGAATGGTGATAATAGTATGCCTATCTTAGAGCATATATTAACCACTCTATACTTAGGACACGAACTCTGGCAAAGGCGTTAATGAATTATGAATAATGATATTGTAGAAATAATGGTTCCAGCAATAGTCTTTTCGACTATTGCTATCCTGGCGATTTCATTGTTGCTGTATAAATATAAAATTAAAAGACTGTTCCTGAACACAACTCAGGATAGTCTCCAGCACAATCCTGACATCACTCCAGAAGTGATAAGAGAGATCGCTAATCAAGTATTACGACCAAGCAGCGATATTAAGAAAGGGCTGCTACTCATCGGTTTTTCAGCAGCAATATTAGTGGGCTCATTCATTGCAGACTTTCCTGACAACGGAAATATGGACTTAAATGATCTGATTAATGGTATTGCGGCATTTCCTGGTGTAATGGGAATAGTGTTTCTATTATTAGCCAAGTTTGATAAAAACTAAATCATATGAAGAATGCTTCTACAGAGCATCTGATAGTGATCTGCCAAACCACCGGTGACCAACACGCTTTCAATGAATTGTTCGCACGGCACGATCAGGCCCTGAAATTATTTCTGTATCATCGTCTTGGTAGCGATAATATTGATGATATTGTTCAGGAGACTTACGTCAAAGCCTTTCTCAAGATCAAGCAGTTCGATGGCAAATCGAAGTTTACCACCTGGTTATATCGGATTGCTTTTAACGAGTTCTTGCAGTTAAAACGCAAGACTTCGATATTCACGCGCTTAAAAGAAAGATGGCAGTCCGACAGTGAGAGGCTTTTAAGCAGCAAGGACAGCTCATCCATATACATAGACGCTCAAAGAGAAATAGAACGATTAAGCAGCATCCAGCAACAGGTGTTTGTCTACGCGGAGTTATACGAACATTCGCACACAGAAATATCCGAACTGCTAAAGATTCCGCTAGGAAGCGTTAAAACTTATCTCAAACAGGCCAGAGAACAGATCAGAGTACAGGATGATGTATAAACTAAAATTCAGACATAAGCTAAAGCTAGCACTGCATCAGTATAAACGAGCAATCATACTGTTAGTTGCATTCTTAGTAACATCAGCGATCATGTTAGCGGTATTCAGCAGTAGCGAATTTATGGCCATACCAGGCCTATACGGTATCGACTCAGCAAGTCTGGTTATCGGACTCGGGGGCCTAGCGGTTATTTGCTTACTGGTGTATTTGGATTAAATTCAATACGCCTGCAATTGATTAATTCTATAACCCTTGCTTATTTGACAAAAGTATCCGCGCTTGATTAACTGCATTCCACTTGAATGCGTACTAAACTAGTAAAACTATAGTTGTATTAATTGTATTGTGTTAATAAAGAGGCTCTCATGAATGAACTAATAAGCGGTTTATCGTTAATGCTGGTTGGCATGACAACGGTATTTTGTTTTTTAACATTGCTGGTTATTTGTATCCATATTTCCTCAAAAGTCATTAACCGCTTTTGGCCTGAAGCATTGCCCTCAACAACAGGTTCAACAGGGCCTTCAACACAGCGAAATACATCTACTGATGATGAAATCGTAGCGGCAATCACCTCAGCCGTTCATCAATACCGTAATAGAGAATATCGTAAAAAAGATAGTCGTAAAAAACATCAATAAATCGTACGCTCAGCTAATTCGAAAGGATAAATATTGCAATGAACGATAAACCCTTAAAAGTTACCGATGTTGTTCTAAGAGACGCACATCAGTCGTTATTTGCCACCAGAATGCGCCTGGATGACATGCTTCCCATAGCAGAAAAGCTTGATCAGGTTGGCTTTTGGTCATTAGAAACCTGGGGCGGAGCGACCTTTGATTCATGCATCCGTTATCTTGGCGAGGATCCTTGGGAACGCTTAAGACAGCTAAAAAAAGCGATGCCCAACACGCCGATGCAAATGCTGTTCCGTGCGCAAAACATACTGGGTTACCGACATTACGCAGATGATGTGGTCACAGCCTTCGTTGAGCGAGCCGCCGCTAATGGTATGGATGTGTTTCGCATATTCGACGCAATGAATGATACCCGAAATTTAAAAACCGCCATTAAAGCCGCGGTTGATTGCGACAAACATGCTCAAGGGACTTTATCCTATACCGTCAGCCCTGTGCATAATATCGACAAATGGCTTGATATGGCCAAGCAAATTGAAGACATGGGCGCCCACTCAATTTGTATTAAAGATATGGCTGGTTTATTAAAGCCTTATGTAGCAGAGGAGCTGGTCAGCCGTTTAAAAGAAACGGTCAATTTACCTATTGCTCTGCATTGTCATGCAACGACCGGTTTAAGCACCGCCACCATAATGAAAGCTGCGGAAGCCGGTGTAGATATGGTGGATAGTAGTATTTCATCCATGAGCATGACTTACGGCCACTCGCCAACCGAGTCCATCGTATCTATTTTTGAAGAAACCTCACGCAGCACAGGTCTAGACCTGGCATTGCTTGAAGAGATTGCGGCTTACTTCCGTAGTGTGCGTACAAAATATGCCCAGTGGGAGGGCAGTTTAAAAGGTGTCGACTCTCGTATTTTACGATCGCAGGTTCCTGGAGGCATGTTGACGAATATGGAAAGTCAGCTAAAGGAGCAGGGCGCAGAAGATAAGTTTGATGCCGTATTGGCCGAAATTCCTAAAGTACGCAAAGACTTGGGGTATTTACCACTGGTTACACCAACCTCGCAAATTGTTGGAACACAGGCGGTACTGAATGTATTAACAGGTGAACGTTATAAAAGTATCAGCAAAGAAACATCTGCTGTATTAAAAGGGGAGTATGGCAAGCCTCCGGCCCCCGTTAATGAAGAACTGCAGCATCGAGTGCTTGATGGTAAAGAGGTTATCACTCAACGACCTGCTGATTTGTTAGAGCCTGAGCTTGAACGATTGAGCGATGAGTTGGTTGAAATCGCCGAAAAAGAGAACATTAGCCTGGAAGGCGAGTTGATTGAAAATGTTCTGACTTATGCCTTGTTTCCGCAGATTGGTCTTAAGTTTCTTAAAAACAAAGGCAATCCAGATGCCTTTGAGCCAGCGCCTTGTAGTGAGGCGGGCAGTCAGACCGATAGTGGACAAGAATCAAGTTCCAATCAGTCATCAACATCTGCTACCACCATGTCAGGGCCTGAGTCTTATCAGGTGTCTGTTAATGGTAAAAACTATTCCGTAACGGTTGCACCGGATGGACAGATAGCTGATATCAAGTCTGCGTCTCAACCCACACAAACAGAGGCACCAGCACAGTCGAATGGTGAAACAGTCGAAGCTCCTATGGCGGGAAATATTTTCAAAGTAGAAACTAAAGTTGGTGAGCAGGTTGAAGCCGGTCAAACTCTGATTATTTTAGAAGCCATGAAAATGGAAACGGAAGTGAAAGCAGTCAACTCCGGTGTGGTGTCTGAAATACTGGTCGCAGAGGGCGACTCAGTAAAAGTTGGCACACCTTTAGTGATTTTGTAAGTAGCACCCTGTAAATAACAAACGAGTATATTAATGGACGGCTTATTAAAACTTTGGCAAGACACCGGTATTGCAAATTTCACCTGGGGTCAATTGGTCATGATTGGCATCGGTTTTTTATTGCTTTATCTGGCGATTTCGAAAAAATTCGAACCATTATTATTGGTCCCCATCGGCTTTGGAGGCATTCTGGCAAATATCCCTAACGCAGGCCTTGCGTTAGACGCCGTCGAGAATGCTATTTACGTGGCGCAACCGGAAGTTATGCAAGCCATAGCTGGTGCGCTCAGTGTAGAGTTTCAAAATACTGCTCAATTGCTTAACGATTATCATCAGGCAAATCAAGCCGGTGTTTTGGCCAGTATGCAGGTAGCAAGAGACGCTGGTTTCGCTAATGGCATGCTCTATAACTTTTATACAATCTCCGTTGCTAGTGGCGCTGCTCCTTTGCTTATCTTTATGGGGGTAGGGGCCATGACCGACTTTGGTGCCCTGATTGCAAATCCCCGTACACTATTCTTAGGTGCAGCCGCACAGTTTGGTATTTTTGCAACTCTGATTGGTGCTATCGCTCTTAACTCTGTACCAGGTTTTGAATTTACCTTACAAGACGCCTCGGCCATTGCAATTATCGGCGGGGCAGATGGACCTACGGCAATCTTTTTAGCGTCAAAACTAGCGCCAGAGCTACTCGGAGCCATTGCCGTTGCTGCATATTCTTACATGGCTCTGGTCCCCATTATTCAGCCACCCATCATGAAACTCTTCACTAACGTTGAAGAACGTAAAATAGAAATGAAGCAGCTGCGTCACGTCAGTAAGACCGAGAAAATAGTTTTCCCGCTTATTGTTCTTGCGCTTTGCGTCATATTTTTACCATCCGCCTCACCCTTGATTGGGATGTTCTGCCTAGGTAATTTAATGCGCGAGTGTGGGGTGGTTGAACGCCTCAGTAACACTGCACAAAACTCTTTGATCAACATAGTCACCATATTTCTAGGCTTAAGCGTGGGCTCAAAGTTAGTGGCTGAAAAGTTCCTGGCTTTGGAAACCTTGGGGATTTTAGGGTTGGGAGCCATCGCTTTTTCAATCGGAACTGCCTGTGGTGTATTAATGGCCAAGTTGCTGGGTAAGTTCAGCAAAAATCCTATCAACCCATTGATCGGTGCAGCTGGTGTTTCAGCAGTACCCATGGCGGCTCGCGTCGTCAACAAAGTAGGGTTAGAGGCCAATCAGCATAACTTCTTACTGATGCATGCAATGGGCCCCAATGTGGCTGGCGTTATCGGCTCGGCTGTCGCTGCTGGTGTTCTGTTGGCACTTGCTGGTTAACTCAATAATGGCCTTTTAACGGTACTCGTCAATATTGAGCTTGCGGCTTCTCTCATTGGCGTCTTTAACGGCTGCTAGCATGGCATCAAGTTGCCCTCGCTCAAACACACGCCCATTAAGAACCACTGTATCGATACTGCGAGTATGGTTAATATCGATGAGTGGGTTTTGATTGAGTATTAAAAAGTCAGCTCGTCTACCGGCCTCAATAACACCTGCGTTGCTATTCATAACTTTTGCAGGATTACTGGTAGCGCTGGCGAGTGCTTGCGACGTACTCATGCCGGCCGCGTTCAATGAACTTAATTCATCATGTATTGAGAAACCAGGAACGACCAAGTTTCCTCCTGAATCTGTGCCTGCGATAAGTCTCACACCCCGACGAGCCATTTCCTTCAGAAGGATATGATGTGCTTTTTCACGGGCTTCCCAGAAAACCTTAGACTTTCTTTGCTCTTCCTCAGTGATATCAGCCACGGGCTCGAATTGATTGTATCCAGGCAACCAACCGACTTTAAAGTCATCAGAGTCTTTTGTACCCTCAACAAGGCCTGGATTCGCGTATTCAATGGGGACAGCCTTTAGAGCCGACTCGAGATCGTTGAATTGATCGGTCACGCTTTCCATGTACCACAACACCGTATTAACGGTAATATCATTGGCCAAAAGATCGTCAATAATATCATTGCTTCGAGCTTCAACGTGCTGATAGAACGCATCGCTGCCTTTTTCATTGATCGAACCAAATTCTCGAATGAGTACACGCACGATTTCTTCAATATGTGCAACTTCTTGTTGTTGCGTTAGGGCAAGCTCCGATAACTCCAAAGTTAATGGGAAATGACCAGTAGTCGGTATTCCCAATTCAGCGGCATATTGATTCACGGCTCGATAGCTAGGCATATCAAGGTGGTAGATTTTAATGGCATCATAACCTTGCTCTACATACTCTTTAACCATGCCTTTGGCATGCTCGACGCTGCGGGTAGTTTTATGGAAAGTTATCAGCTCATAAAAAGTACCTTCTAATAAGCCCATCGAATCAATAGGGGGTGAGGCAACAAACATCCTCGGGCCTACACGACCTTGCTCGATCTCATCACGCAATTCTAAGCGCTCAGCTGGGCCACCTAAGTCACGGATATGGGTTACACCGTTAGCAACATACAGCAATAGGTCATTCGGACTTTGTAATAAATGTGCATGAGAATCCACTAAGCCTGGGATGATGTATTTGCCTTGCCCATCAATAGTCACAGCGTTTGCAGGTATTTGGCCATCGTCTTCCACTGAAATAATTCGTCCATCGTCTATTACCACCGTACGATTAGGTAGCATGGTTTGGCCGTCGGGCGAGAGGACATTCACATTAGTAATTGCGGTGAGCTCAACTGGTGTTGTAAAGACTGTGTGATCCACCACTTCAGTATGTGCGCCATAGATAAAGCTAACGCCGTTTTTAAACCACAATAGAAATGCGGTTGCAAAAATGATTGCGCAAATCAGTAAACCAATAAACCATTTAGAAAATGTCTTAAGCATGAAAATACTCCATTCGTTGTTGATGTTTAAATTTCAACACTACAACGAAGGAGCTGCGTCTAGATTTATAACATTAGACGTCCAGAATGATAGTTTTAGTGCGTTTCAGGGCAAAGCTGGTGACTTTCGGTTAACGGTCAGCCTGTTGCTGGCGATATAGAGTAGGGGGTTTCCCCGTCACTTTCTTAAAAATAGCATTAAAGCTGCTTTTGGATGAAAAGCCCGCATCCATAGCCATATCAATAAGCTTGCGATCACTGTTTTCATCAAGTTGCTTGCAGACTTCAGCCACACGGTATTCGTTGATAAATTGATTAAAGTTTTTCCCACCGTGTTGATTAAGGGTCTCTGATAAGTGATGCAGACTGATACCAACTTGTTCTGCTAGGGAAGCCAGTGTGAGCTTGTTATTACGGTATAAACGGTGTTCTTCAACTTCTTTTTTCACCAAACTTAATACGCTTGAGCGCATGTTCTCATCTAATAAGCCGTCAGTTAGTGTTTTTTTACTGGGCACATCTGGTTTTGATAATTCTGCTTGAAGCTGTTGAACATGGAATAAACTCGGTTTACGCCATTGGGCAATAGCAAAGAAATAGATCAAGATAACCAGCAAACAATCGGCAATGAAATTGACCATGGGTGCCGCTAAGTTGGTGACACTCGACAGGGCTTTTAGACTCCAAATCAAAACAATAAAAACCACCAAGCACCAATGCCACTTAAAGGTGTCTGGATTATAAGATGAAAGGTTTTGTTTGGCCTTCTTTTGGAAACGATAGATCATCATTATTAGCAGCACGCCATAAAGCAGTGCTTGGCCGTAGGAAACGGTAAGCGTCAGCTTAAGCGCCAATGTATCTTGAGGCGCACTAACAAAATCCAATGCCTTCTCTGCAGAGAATAGAATCTCATAATTAAGTATATAACAGATGAGGAGGGGGGACAGGTGCACAATGTCGCGGAGCCTTAATGATGAACCCGTCATAGCTGTTCGGCAATATAAGTAGCTAAGAGCACCATAACTGGCCGGAAGAAAGACTAACCAGCCAATAAGCCAGGAAAAGTTACTGTTGGCTGCAGAAACTATTAACGGTAACAACAAAGTAGCTGCTAGCAACAAACAGTAAACACCGAGCAGTTTGCTGGCGTAGTTGACTCGTTTATCGCTAATAAGAAGCGTAAATAATAGAAAGCCCTGAAAACCGCCAATAGCTAAAATAAAAGCCTGGATTTGCGACATGTCGTTTTTGTTATGTCCCTGAATATAAGGATAGGTAGATTACCAACTACCAGGTTTAAAGTCGACTTATGTCATTGGTAGCGCTTCGGTGCAAGGTGCCTTTAACCGAATGCCAACCAGATGCCGACTGCCATCATCAAGCTACCGGAGAGCCGGTTGATCAGTCGAACATTGTCGCTGCGCTGCAATACTCGTCTTAAAGTCTTTCCGCCGGTGGCATAGAGCATCAAAAACATAAATTCACTTAACAGTATGATTGCAACCAGAGCAGCGAGTTGTGGTGGCATAGGCAAGTCAGGATTGATAAATGACGGTAATAAAGACACGGTAAAAGCCCATCCTTTAGGGTTAGCGATCGCAGTGACAAAGCCTTGCATCGCCAGCTGTCGTCCAGACACAGTTTTGGGGGTGTTATCATTCAGCTCAATAACCATTTTGCCCCGTGAACGCCACATCTGGATCCCAAGATAAATCAGGTAAGCACCGCCACCATATTTGAGAATCATAAATGCCATGGGGTAATTCAGCATGATGCTGGCAACGCCAACCACAGCCAACACTGATACCAGGGCCACACCAATCAACTCACCCCACATCATATACATGGTACGTCGAACACCAATACTCATACCAAGCGTAAGTGACAGGGTCATACACATCCCAGGAGTGGCAGAAATCACCAGAAACGTTGGGATGAAAAGTAAAATTAAAGTGGTATCTAACATGCTATCCAAATTGTTTGATAAGTGAAGCAACAAGTAGGGCCGCGAAGTTTATCATAGAATAAATGAGCGGATATAATTTCGGGGATATCCCTCGTTTACATATAGGCTTGTAATTTTTTTCACAGAAATTCAGTATCTTATAAAGTGTTTTTTACACATACCTTTGTAAATTACAATGACACCAAACAATTTATTTTCATAAAACACATTCACTTGTAAAAAGTGTGACCAAATTTAGACTTCGTCTAATTTACGACTAATTAAAGTGCGTCATCTTTTGTTGTGCTGGATGAATGAGGGGGGGGGTAGAAATTAGTTTTCCTAAGGCATTGATTTTGCTACTATCCATTGGGGAAAAGAGAATTTAATGTCCGATGTTATATGGTATTAGCCTTAAAAGTGGACATTAAAAACAAGCTACCTTAAATCGAGAGGTTATCGGCGTTGTCCGGTAATATAATGTTAGGATGCAAAGGAGGCATAATGCCTAAACCGATATCGACAATAAAAAATCCACTTACGGTTATAGCGATTTTTGCTGGAATTGCTGAAGTTTCAGGGAGCGCAGTGCTTCCCTTTATTAGTGAGGCGAATCAGCAAACCTATATCTGGTTTTTAATGCTGTTCCCGTTTGCACTTGTTTTACTCTTCTTCATTACATTAAACTGGAATTACAAAGTGCTTTATGCTCCATCAGATTTTGAGAATGAAGATAACTTCCTAAATCTACTGCATAAAAGGGAGTCTTTAGTTGTAGAGCAAACTGTAGATGATGTAGATGAAGAAATAAACCCCGGGGTTTTGGACTTTGACGCAAACGAAATATTCAAATCTCATGATGTTTTAGACTTCAACAAGACAGATCGAGAGCGAAGAATGAGAGTTGAAAGTATGCTTTTCAGAGCTAGAAGAGATGAAGCCCGAATGGCTGAAGATCTTGTTTTCAAAAAACTCTCTCGAGACCTAGGTCAGAATTTTCAGCGAGAATTAAGCTTATCTTTGGATGGTATGGACTTCAGGCTTGATGCTGCTATCGCTACCGAGAATAGTTTGAATGCATTTGATATTAAATATCATCGTAGAATATCGAGTGGATTCTTTAATTCTCGTAGGTTTGAAGATCAAATATCTCGCTATAGACACATATATGAGCGATTATCCGACTCAAAAAAACTTGGTTTTAAAGTTACATTTGTTTTAGTAAGCGATGAAATAAATAACGAAGCTATGCAGCGACTTGAAGACCTTCTTTCTAACATGCCATTTAAAACTGATATTATTAGTTTTGAGTTTGATGAATTGATAAATGATTGCAGAAAAGCATCCTAACAAGCCACTGCACTCGGATATTTTACTCGCTACGCTCCTAAAATTCCGGTGAGTGGAGCGTTTATGGTATAGGAAAATTATGCAAGAAATAACAAGTATGTTGGCATCAAAGTTTAAGGTCAAAGATATTGATTTTGATAACTCACAATGGCATCTGGCCATCCCAAGCAGCTCAGGTTGGTACTTTATTGAAACCAATACTCCAATCGAAGTTCTAGTAAATTTATCGTCTCCACCATCCAAATATACGAATAATGATGGAGATCAGAAGAAATGTCGTAATTACAACATTAGTTCACGCGCTGGCTCATTACTAAGCTGCGTGGGAAGTGATGGTGTAATTGGCGGCCAATCCTTTAGAGTCGTCTATTCAGGGATGGCAAAAAATTTACTTAATAGGGCCAGAGAGCATACTTTTGCGCACTTGGGCACCGCAGGTTTGGCCTTGGCAAATTACCAAGAAATAAAGGACTACGATTGGAAGTTCCATTACCTAATCAACACTATAGTACCCGCTTCAAAAGCACACCGAAATGTTATTCTAAAGCTCGGTGAGCAAATTTGGCGTGCAAGCAATGGGTGGCCGATTCTATGTGCTGGGTAAGCCATAACAAGGCAATGTTGCGGATTCGCTACGCTCAGCAAAAAGGGTTTATGAAAACCACCATCCAGAACTAATTAATAATGGTAGAATGAAATTAGTTTGATAATTGTTAGATAAAGGTACTCAGAGTATACCAGTTTGCCATTAAAAAAACTTAAAGCACGAAAAATTTTAAATAAGTGCTATTATAGGTACCATGAGTACCTTAAATGATTCAAAATTAAACCGGCTTCTTCGTAGTCAGCCAGAAGATGTTGTTTTGACATCCTCATGGCTTGCTAAAGAGGGTTATAGCTACGATTTGCAAAAGCGCTATAGAAAAAGCAAGTGGTTTGACTCCATAGGCACTGGCGCACTAGTGCGCCATGGTAAGAAAGTAGACTATCTTGCTGGAATATGCGCATTGCAATCACAGCTTGGCCTGTCTGTTCACCCTGGAGGGAAGACGGCCTTATCACTTCAGGGTAAATCTCATTATTTAGAAGTATCTACCAAACGAGCTCAACTCTTTGGAAGTGAACATGAAAACCTGCCTAGTTGGTTTAGAAAATACGATTGGGGGTTAGAGCTAAAAACCACGCTTTCTTCATTTTTGCCTCCAGATATAGGCCTAATAGACTTTGAGTATAAAGGGTTTACAGTGAAAGTCTCTAGTCCAGCTAGAGCTATACTTGAGTGTTTATATCAGGCTCCCCAGAAGCAGCCTTTATTAGAAGTGTATGAACTAATGGAGGGATTGAATAATTTAAGACCAGCTAACGTAAACAAGTTACTAATAAATTGCACCTCAGTAAAAGCGAAGCGTTTATTCTTGTATATGGCTGAAAAAGCTGAACATGCCTGGTTTAATCATATAAAAATAGATGAGCTGGATTTAGGGTGCGGTAAACGTAGCATCGTTAAGAATGGTGTCTATGTGCCAAAATATAAAATAACCGTCCCCAAGGAACTCGAAGACAATAATGGATAGTAGGAGTAAAACTACTCTAGGATGTTATACCAGAGGATTACTAGCCAAAACTCAAGCTAGCATTGCCCAGACAAAAGCGGCTTTTTTGTTTTGCTAGTCAGATTCCTGGTCACTTCGGCAGTTATCATAGCTATGTTCAGTAGTGATTATGATTCAACAATAACTACATTGGGTACTTTTAATATGCAACCTGCTAGCTTAATAATCGTAATAGGTGGCTTGACTGTTATATTCGTACTTATAGTTATAGATTGAAATCGGTTGATTAAAGGCCCTAACAATCATTAGCATTCTGATTGATTATTCAAGTGCTTATTAAGCTCAACGAACTGGTTTTAGATAACTGGTCGTTTTTACGACCAACTAAATTAATTCAACTTTCATAGGGTCAGTGAATTGCTTAGTAGTATTCTGCACTAAATACGAAGAGTTTGGTTTTCAGAAAATAGTTTTTCCAAAGACATTGACTTTGCTATTATCCATTGAGGTAAAGTAAGTTTAAAATGTGGTAAATAATATTATGTGCAAAAACGGTATCTGTCAGTGAAAATTTACCTTGATGATGAGAGAGAAACCCCTGATGGGTGGACAAGAGTCTACTGGCCAGAAGAAGCTATAGAGTTGCTGAAAACTGGTAATGTAGAAGAGATAAGTTTAGATCATGATCTTGGAGATGATGATCACGGAACGGGATACGACGTAGTACTGTGGATAGAAGAACAGGTTATTTTAAACCAATTTTCGCCACCGATAATCAAAGTACATTCTGCGAATTCTTCTGCTCGCAAAAAAATGGAGTTGGGTATAAACAATATTTATGCAAAAAAGTAAAAACAAATAACCAAGGACTCAAGCCCACTAGTACTTAACTGCGCTCTGTACCAGTAGCTTAGTCAAAGCGTCAGTAATCAATATGACAATTATAATAATGAGAGAGGGTGTTTGCTCGCAGATGAATTGCACGAATACGAAAAATGTCCTTCGCAAAGTCATGGAGGCGCAAGGCATTTTCAGCTACCGGTTCAATGTAACAATTATCAGTTTTAAATTTTCACGAGACCTATAATTGAAGGTCTCTCGAGTAGCGCTCAACTAAAAAAATCTTTTAAAACCTTTAGTTCTTCCTCAAATCCTTTGCGCATAATCTTTTTATCTTTCTTAAATCGACAATTAACTTTTAGCATTTCAGAATGATCTTTATTTGATATCGTGTGCTTCCATTTCGGAAGAGATATCTTATTACAAATTTGCTTTGGATATAACAGTGCAGTAGTGTTTTCGTTGGTGTCGAGTATTAGCTCAAGTGGGAAAGAAACCTTGTATCTGGAGTAGCGCATACATTCATCGATTTCATAGATAAAAATCAAGTCTGAATTTTTATTATAGTACAGATCGAATGCAGACAAGAACATACAGTGAATTTTGACGTAAGCATACAAAAGGGTGACATACGATAATTCTTCAATTAGTGTGGCGGTTTTATCTGTTGGCTTTATGTAGGTAGCGAGTGTAAATGGGTTCTTAAGTTTTTGTTCAGAAAACACATATGCGGCAATACTATGGATAATAACGCTCTTGTCAATTTGTTTAATACTTGATTCTATTAAATGCATCCAACAAGAATAAGCCATACAGTAAGGGCAGCAAAACCTCACTTTGGCATGAGTTATGAATGGCAGTAGAGTAAGCGATGGATCAAGGGTTTCCAGTGATTGCCTGATTACTTTGTTGGCTCTGGTTGTTGCTTTTATTATAGAATCCTTAAGCTTTGGTATTTTTTTTAAGTCATCGTACGTTATTGGTTCTGCTAGTATTATATTATTATCAAGCTGGAACGATTGCTTATGTAATGCGTAGGTTTTAGACGCTACAGCAGATATTGATTTGCTAGAAGTAAGGTCTTCCTTGATTAGGTAGGAAGGAAACAGCTTGCTCTGTGTGATATCTATAAAGTGGGATAATTCACTATCCAGCTCATCCGAATAGACTAATCGATTTTTACTGTTGTCTTTACATTTCTGTATGAGTTCATATATTCGCACCAGTGTGACCTTTGAAGCATTTTTCGCAATTACTCTAGCTTCTAAATAGTTATAGTACTGTTCATCGACTTGACACTTTGTGCACTTATTGTCTTTACTTAGAGAATCCAGCCATCCTTTTTTGCATGCTTGACAGTATTTGGTAAGTCGTTTGTTATGAATCGGACATCGCTTCATCCACACATAATTGTAGAAATGGCTATAGAAGCCAATCTTTGCGCAATCAGGACAGCTTTTAGGTTTCAGCCTGGTAGGAAAGCGCCTATATTCTTCCGGCCTTAGTACACCTGTATATTTTGATTTTTCGCACCATTGCATGTATTTAGTGATTAATTTAGCTTGTCCTTTGTGATGATTCAGCTGCTCTGCTTCGGTGAGTAAATTCAATTGTGGATTACTGTATAGAGGGTTACATTTGATTAAATGATGTCGCAGTGATACATCTGATTCAAAAGGGCATATAAAATCAAAGCCAAAATTCATTTTAAAGCTCCTCAAGTTTAACTTGATCTACAATTAAGTCGCTGTTATTAATGCAATGCTCAATTAATTCGAAACTAATATCTGTGACATCAGGTTGAGGTAAATAATGGGTTATAAACAGGTTGACAAAACAGAAAAAACTTTCTGTGGACCAGTGCTTGAGTTTATACGGAGTTTTAAATTTTTCGAAAAACACTTGCCAGATTAGGCTTGCGTACTTTTGGAGTTTAAATGTTTCGTACTCTTTGCCACTTTTTTTTAAAAAATATTGTGAGTAACTCACATCAGAAGTAGTCGGGAATGTGAGTCGGTCGTACTCACTAAGAATATGACTGACAGACTCAAGCTTAGTAATAGGTTGATAAAAGTAAGCTCTTTTGAAAAATCGCTCGTATATGTGGGTGTCTTCCCGTTCCTGTAAAAGCCGATATGTATCCTTAAAATTATCTAGGTTGGCAATGAAAAAAATATGACAAAGGGTTCCAAAGGAATCTTTTAATCGATCATAAATCTCAGCATATATAGAAAACTGTCGGATCGACAGCCGTTGTGCCTCATCCACCATAAGCACTAGTCGTTTACTTTGTGACTCATAGCACCTGTCGAGTAGATATGTAATATAGTGTTGCGATATTTCATCGCTAGTGGCTCTGCTTTTTAAAGGAAAATCATAATTGAATGCAAGTTGTCGCCAAGCACCTCTACTGGTTTTGCGATCTCTTGAAGCAATATAAATAATTTCGTACGGGATCGATTGATTATCTGCATCTTTTAGAAAAGGTGTAATAATCTTAGTGCTGGTAGATTTGCCACTTCGGCTGTATCCATAAATGAGCGCACCAGGCAATCCACGTCTAATAATACTGGAACAAAACTGAAGTAATCCCTCATTCTCCAAAGTGTGGATCTGCAATAACTCAGGGTGTTTTAAAGGGTGTTCGATTTTAGATGCGTCGTCGTTCATAGCGAGTTCTTTAAAGTGTTCCATCCATTGCATAAAGCTTACCTCTGCGATGTATCTCAGGAGATTTTCACTTGTTCCCAGGGCATCCTGATTTGGGAACTAATGTAGTTTGCTGACTGTTCATACGAATTAGAGCTGAACCCAACCTCACTCAAGTCGTCTGTTTTTACCATGTCCAACACTAACTCTCTACTTTGTGAATTTTCGAAGCCAAGCCGTACCATTTCTAGCTGGACGCTGGGTTTATGAAAGTTTTTTTGTAAGATAGTAAAGTACTCCGTAAAAGCATCGCCTGATGCGAACAGCAAATTTTTGGTCGTCTTTATGATACGTTTACGTGTGACGATACCGTGTGCATAGCGTCTCCACATTCGTGGAACGATCAGCTCCGCTATGAAATCACCATTTGGGAGGTAAGCTTTGATTTTTCGGATATCCTGCGGATCAAACTCTATCGAAACGGTAGTGGTCGTATTTACAGATTTTGACCAGTCCATAACGGTGTATCTTACGCCATAAAAGTTAACCCAAGGATGCTGCTTTTTTGTTTTGCTAAAGTGAAGCTTTCGTAGTTTTGGATCTTTTACCAGCTGGCTTTGTGGTGCTTGCGGTGGTCTCATACAATAGTATTGGTGTTGAATTAATTCCTTCAGCTTTTCAACGGGGCAGATGCCTCCTAGCCTTGCCTGAGGTTTTTGATTGTATTCTGCAATCTGAATGCTCATCATTTCCAGTAACGTTTGAACATTGACCTTGGGCGGTTTTTTCTTAAGACGCTTGCTTTCTTTTATAGGGTCATGTGAATGAGAACCAGTTGTTGAACGATGTCTATGAGTCACAGTGTTGATCATGAGAAAGAGTCGCTCGATCTGCTCTCTTGCATTAGGGTTTTCTGGATGACCATAATGTAAGCATGCCTGTTGATCGTGAGCGTATTGGATACAGTTGTTTCCGAAATGCGCCATGTCATTATCAAGACTGATCACACCTATCTGAACTCTGGGCAACCATGCTTTTAAATCGTTAAGATTTGGTCCTTCGGGGTAAGAAAGGGATGGCGTTTGGATGGTCAGTTTCGGCTTCGGATAATGAATTTGCTTCAAAACGTTCATGATGTCCCACTGACTGCACCGAAGGTTGATGCTGAAATGAAATGCCAAAATACAGCCAGTAGAACAGTCAGTGGCCATAACAATCCAGAACCGCTTCACTCTAACAAGCGTTCGACGACCAAAAATCTCGAATTCTATGGCTGTCTCACAATCGAAATGTTGCTCGTCTATTTGGATTTCTTCGAAAGCCATGTCCGAACGTTTACTGATACTCTCGCGCCAGGGCCTACTTTCGGGGCATCTCAGCTCAGATAGGTAATCATGAAAATAACGTCGAACACTTTGGTATGCTAGGGATTGGGTGGTGTAGGGGTAATGATCTTTGGGAACACCAAATTGAATTAACAGCGATAAAAAAGTTTTATGTAGAATGTTCGGTGTAAGATTCTCACTGGTAGCAGTCCCACGGTAGCTGGCTTTTATTTTAGCCTGCAATTCAACTTCGATATCTGGATACTTTTTTAGCAGAGCTTTAAAGGCAAAGACGGAACCACGGCCATCCGCCAAGGTCGGCATTGGTGACTGGCGTTGTTTTTCATGTTGGATAAGATTGGGGATCAACCCTTTATACAAAGCAGGGGGCTCACCATCATAGGTTCCCAGGGCTCGATTGAGCAAATAATAGACCATGCTAGGCGAGACATTGTGAGTCATGGCCGTTTTTTTTACGCTCACTCCTTGTTGAAAGTATTTTATTATTTCAACATTTCTGATGAACTTAGCACGGTTTTTAGAAGACATCGTGGCTGTATCCACATGCATCGGCCAATTGTTGAGATCATTCAACTCAGGTTTTTCGATCAAAGTAGAGCGGAATCCATTCATAAGCTCAAAACCGTATCAAAGCCCAAGTCAGACTGCTCCAGAGCCAGGCTGATGAGCCCGGCATGAGCTAAGCGAAAGACAGCGACTTCCGTTGCATAAGTTCTTTGCCTATCACCACTATCTATAAAATCGCCTAACTCAATTCCTTCATCTGACATTAACAGCTTCGACATGATCTCATCTTGTAACTGGGTGGTTCTGATCCGGGATTTATTTGCCGCGACAAGCACTTGAACGATTTTAAGCCAGTTCACGGCTTTTTGCTCTTGCGCTAAAATGGATTCGTTGGTTATCACCTCAAATCGTATTTGGTATTTGTGTAAAAATGGCTCCAAATATTGCTCGTAGTGAAATGGGGTTTGGGCTTCTGGTTTAATTTCCATCACTATCTTTTGATTGCCTCGAATCACGAAAACATCCGGAATGTACCGCTTACCATTAATTTTAAATTGATACGGCTGTGGGACATAACTTTGCACAGAGGGATCCGCTTCAAGCAGACCGCCATGCAGATATTCTGCTAAGGAATGAAACGGCGATGGAAGAGGGTGCTTAAGCATGATTTGTTCATAGTAATTGGTTTTGCGACGAAAACTTAGTGGTGTATGATGGCATACTGGATGTCTCAGAAAGTCTACCGACTTATCTGTCATAACCTCTAGGAGCTTATTCTTTGTCATTCATTTGACCTTGTTCAACTGCAGGAAATCGTTTCCCGCCCAATGCTAATGCGTATTGTATTAGCAGATCACATCCTGAAAACTAAGTCTCAATTGCATGTAGGGCATGCCCCTAGTGTCTGCTCGACCTGCACATTAATTTGTGTGAGAAACTGAATAAGGGGTTACGATGAGTAAGACAACCAAGCTCGTCCTCAAACGTTTTCAAGTGTGTGAATTACTTGGGATCACTAGAGGGGAATTCGAATACTGGTTTCCTGTATTTACACCGAGTGAATTTGATCGAAAAGGGCTGGATATAATTCAAGTATTTGCCTTTTCTTTGATTGTCCACCTAATTAAAGAAGTTAATCTGAAACCAGCCAACCTACCGCAACAAAGGCTGCGAAATACTCTTGAGGAAATCGTGGATCTGTTAAAAAGAGACAACGAGCTTAATTATATTTGGATACTAAGTTATGACTCAAAAGCCGACAAGCTGCTTCATGTAGAAGATACTAGCTTTTATCAATTTGTCCTGAACAGCAAAACCACAACTATCATTAATCTAAAATTACTATGGAGTCATTTCAAAACAAAATTTTGTTCAATAATCTGAAAGATGAATTTGACACTTTAAATCAATAATACTTCGTTTAATGGTGCAGCTCAATGAACCGTTGTTGCGTTATATGGGATGACTCGATATAGCGCATTGCTGTTTTAGGATCTTTCCAACCTACATATTCCATAAGCTCTTTAAGGCTCCAGCCATTACTGTCGGCCCAGGATGCGAACCCCCGTCGTAACGAATGACTACTAAAGGCATCAGGGTGTAATAGTCCAGCACCACTTGCACACTCTCGAACAATATTAATGATTGTATTGGATGTCATGCTCTTATGATTAAAATGTCCCCAGCGGTCGATCCCTACAAATAGCGGTCCTTTGCTTAATTCAGCGGCCGTAACCCAGTCCTGATAAGCAGTGACAGGGCAGAGTTTTTGCAAAGCTGGAACTTTATAGGTCACCCCTTTATTATCCCTATCGCCTTTCGTAGTAGGAAAATACAGTGACATTCCCTTGTTGGGGATCACGGTCACGTACTCAACATCTATATTAGTGAGTTCATCTGCTCGAAAAGCACGCCAGAACCCGAGTAGCAGAATGGCTTTATTTCGGATGAGTCTCAAGCCTTTCCTATAATCCTTTGACTCCTTTATCGACTCCTCAAGCCACTGAATAATGATTTTCAATTCTTCTAATTGGAGAGGACGAGCCTGCTTGGTTTGGTATGTATGCGTTGCTCGGATACCTTTCATTACTTTTTTTACTAATGGTGCTTTCGTAGGATCTGGAAAACCGTATTCATGATGCCATTTTGCAAGTACGGCCAACCGGTGCGCTAAGGTGCTTGAAGTCAGCTTATCAGCGTAGTGACTGAGATACTGTGCAATCGCAGTTGGAGTGGCTGGTAAGAGTCCACCCCAGTGACGCTCATAGTGTTCAATGGCGGTACGGTAACTGCGTACCGTATTTTCGCGAGTGGCTGCGTTGACGTAAAAACTCACTAAATCAATATTTTTAGAATCGGGCATATATGCGTGTTATGTACGACTTTATCTAATCATATCGTCCCAAAATGTCTATCACAATAGATAATCTATTATTATCCAAAATGAAACATCGAAAGCTATAGACATGTAAAGAGTATAGAAATAGTATGTATATACATATTACACCATGCAGTACAAAATAATCAGAGGTTTCAAAAATGGCGCGCATCGGTATTTCTCAATATGACGTTGAAAAAGCATATAAGTCATTGACTTCACAGGGTGTTAATAACCCATCAATTGATGCAATACGAGCTGAGCTGGGTAACACAGGCTCCAAAACCACCATCTCAAAATACCTCAAAGATATTAAAAAGACCCGTACTAACGGTACACTCACCGAGGTCAAAGTCTCCGACGCCATTGGGCACCTGGTAAGCCAGCTTGCTGCCAGGCTCAACGCTGAAGCGAATAAAACCATTGAAGACATGGAGCAAGCTTTTGAGAATGAGCGTCAGGCCTGGAATCAAGAAAAGTCAGGACTTGAGGAGTCGTTAAGCCAAGCCACAGAGCAAAATAAAGCTCTAAGTGAGAACATTCACTCACTACAGGCGAAGCTCAATACTGCCAGCCGTGAGAGTGAGCAACTGAACATTGAGTTGCAAGGTATTCAAAGTGACTTGAAAGAACTTACAGCCGTTTGTCGACAAAAAGATGAACGAATTATCGATCTGGAGAAGAGTCTGCAACACAGTTATGACAACTTGAGCCACTTCCGCGAATCCGCCAAAGAACAACGTGATCAACAAGAGCGCAAGCACGCTGAAGAAGTGTCGGGATTGCGAGCAGAGCAGCGAAAGCTGGGGCAAACCATTGCCTCTCAACAGTCAGAACTCACGCAGTTGAACCGTCAGAACGCTGAGCTAATCACCGAAAAGCGGTTGTTGGCCAAGTCACAGCGCGAACTTCAAAACTCATTAAAAACGTTAACTGAAAAGGTGCAGTCAGCCAGTACTGACAGAGAGGAGCTACTAGCGCAACTTGATGCTATAACCAAAGAAAACAATGAGCTAAACACTTCCGTTGTGCAGCTAGAGCATGAGATTGAGGAATTGAAATCGCCCAAGAAACTCGCAAAAAACAGGAAGTAGCCAAGTCTGAAAGCTAGCGTTTAACCACAAAGCTGTGTAATAGTTGGTTAGTATCCACTTATCTTTTGTGAACTAACTGATAATCTGCTAGTCTACTGCCCTGCATTTATGAGAACGAGTAGAGACTCTTTTTTACCGTGAACCGTCAACTTTTAACTTTCGCTCTAGCCATATTGATTGCCCTGCAATCGGTAGTTGCTGTGGCGGACGTCCATCAGTTTCATCAATCCGGTTCTGAGCATCTTACTTTTGATCACGAGCATCAAAAAGCTCACTCCTCTCCAATACCAGATGATGACAAGCGTTGGTTAGAATCAGAAAAGAGCAAAAGCTACCAGCTTGATTGCCACCATTGTTGTCACTGTCATGGCTCATCACACCCTTTCTTTCTGGGTCGCCAAGATATCTCTGCTTCTCTTTATCAAAAGGGGGCTATTTTAGGCAACCCTTCCCATTACAGTTCCCATATAGCATTCCCTGATAATCCCCCTCCGATCAGTTAAATACAGTACAAATAAACTTTTATTCTGAGGTATAGCGTTGTGCAAATGCCAACCCAGCTGTGCCTGATGTACTTTGATTTTAATTGTGAGGAAATTTCATGAAGAAACTATCCGTTTCTTATGCGATGTGTGCCGTTATTTATTTGCTGTCGGCTTCGGCGCAAGCGCAACCCGTTGATTGGGAGCGCTGGCTGGCATCACAGATAAAGCAGCACCCAGACATCATCGCGGCCCGCGAGCAACTGCAAGGCTCGGAAGCTACTGCGGACGCAGCGGAACAGCCACTTTACAACCCGGAGTTATCTTCTGAGCTGGAACAGATTGGTGAAGAAAATAACTACCGTGTAGGTGTTTCTCAAACGGTTGACTGGTGGGATAGACGAAGTGCTAAACAGCAGCAAGCGGCTTTTATCCGACAAGCAGCTAAAGCCCAGTATCAGCAACAGGTTATGAGCAAGACTGCTGAGGCTCTATCAGCATTGGTTGAGTGGCGTGCCAGTAATCAAGCCGCCATTATTGCTCAGGCTCAAAAAGAGCAGCTTAATGCATTATTGCTAGTGGCTGAAAAGCGCCAAAAAGCAGGAGATATAGGCGCTATTGATGCTGAGCTCACCTTTCTATCTTTATCAAAACAGCTGGCACAGGTCGCTGAGCTTGAAGTCGCTTTGCAAAAAGCCGAAAGCAGAGTGCGCGAACTTTTGCCACAGTGGACTCCTGAAAAAGGAGGCATTCCCGAAGATTTCTGGCCTTCGGAGCCGGTGTCCATTACTGACCAGGAGTTGTTACAACATCCCTATGTTGCCAGCGCTCAGGCTCGCTGGAAGTCCATCAAGGAAGAAGCGGAAGTAACCCGCCGTGCAGCCAAAGCAGAGCCGACCTTTGGAGTCAATGCTGGTCGCGACGGTGGAGAAAATAGTGTCGGCCTGACCTTCTCAATTCCTTTGAATGTACGTAATGACTACAGTGCCGAAACTCGTGTGGCTAATCGTGCAGCACTAGAAGCAGAGGCCCGATTCTTGGCCGTTTATCGCAATCTGCGCTTCGACTGGCAGGCAGCACAAGCTGCCTGGAAACGTTATGACGAGCAATACCTACGCTGGCTCGAGCTGGCTCGTGGCAGAGTTGAAAATAGTGCTGACTTGTTGGAACGCCAGTGGCGAAGCGGTGATCTATCAACAACTGACTACCTGCTCGCTCTTAACCAGCGTTCGGAGAGCCTGCTGGCAGGAATCTCACTCGAAAAGCACACACAGCTTGCGTTAACCGAAGTGTTGCTGCACTCCGGCCAGCTCAGAGCTGTTGCACCAACTGCGACTAAGCCACTGAATTAAAGATAGGATAATGAACATGAATAAATTATTGATAGCGATGCTAAGCACCGCAATGACTGCACCAAGCATAGGGCTTGCAGAAACAATGAGTAGTGAGGCGCACAAACATGATAAGAGCAAGACTGCTCAAGAGGTTATTGAGCATAAGGATGATGCGTCTCACAAGGAGCACCCATCAAATGCCACGGATGAACATGAGCGTCATGGTGATACAGAACATGAGTCTAGCGATAGTTCCCACAATGAAAGTCATGATGAGGCTGGACACAGCGAAAGTAATACTGAAGAAGATGGACATGGACATCAAGAAGAAGCTTCTGCCACTACGGCACTAAATGCTACTCAAATGATTATTGCTGATATCCAGGTTGCTCCTCTCACTGCCGAGCGGGTTGATTATGAGTTCTACGCACCGGGGGAAGTTCTTTCTAATGGATACACTAGCTACATAGTGTCACCGCGAGTAGCTTCCGTTGTATTACGTCGTCACGTAGCATTGGGCGCTCATGTTGAACAAGGTCAGCCACTGGTAACCCTGTTCAGTGAGGATGTGGCGCAGGCCCAGGCAAACTATCGCACCGCCTGGCCTGAATGGGAAAGAGTCCGCAAGCTCGGCCGCAAAACCGTTGGAGAGCAGCGTTATATCCAGGCCAAAACCAGCTGGGAAGCGGCTCGGGCAACGTTGCAGGCCTATGGGTTAGCTGAGTCAGATTTGGAGTCCCTGGCATCGCAAGATATTAAGGCATTGGGCGAATATACCCTACGTGCCGAAACCGATGGTTCTGTGTTATCCGACGACTTCGAGCAAGGGCAGCGCGTCGAAGCTGGTTCTTCTCTGATCAAGCTGGCCAATGAGAAGCAGCTCTGGGTCGAAGCACACCTTCCAGCAGATCAGTCTATATCACTTCCACTCGGTACATTGGCTGACATTGTGGCTGGTGATATCCGAATTCAAGGCAAAGTATCCCAAGAAGCACATACCATAAACCCCGTTACACGAACCCGAACAGTGCGCTTATTGGTGGACAACCTGGAGCATAGGCTGCATCCGGGACAGTTTGCAGAGGTCTTCTTTCGTTTTCGTACAGAAGAGCCGGTATTGGCTGTGCCAGAGTCAGCGCTCATGCGGAATCCCGATGGAGACTGGGCAGTTTTTGTAGAAGAGAGTCCAGGGCAGTTTCGCTCTCAAGAAGTTGAACTAAAGCGAGCACTAGGTTCGTTACGTGAAATTAACGGCATTGTTCCCGGAACACGTATCGTTATCGACGGTGCATTTTTTGTTGCTTCACAAATCGCCAAAGGCGGTTTTGATCCGCATAACCACTAAGCACTAAGGAGACTCTATGTTTAATCGAATTGTCGATTGGGCGGTCACTAACCGTTTGCTGGTGGCGATTGCGCTTATTACTCTAACGGTCAGTGCCTTTTTTATTATTCCAAGGCTGAATCTTGATGCATTTCCAGATGTTACCAACGTTCAGGTCTCGGTCAACACCGAAGCTCCTGGCTTGGCTGCTGAGGAAGTTGAGCAGCTGATAACCTATCCGATTGAAGCGGTCATGTACGCTTTGCCTGACGTAGAAGAAGTCAGGTCTATTTCAAAGACTGGCTTGTCTGGCGTAACTGTTGTGTTTAAGGAAGACACTGATATTTACTTTGCCCGACAACTGGTATTCGAGCGACTTCAAGCTGCTAAAGAGCTGATTCCTGAAGGCGTTGGTACACCAGAAATGGGCCCAAATACTTCGGGGCTGGGGCAAGTCTATCAGTATTTACTGGTTGCCGAACCCGGTTCGGGTTTCGATGCCATGGAGCTACGCAGTTTAAATGACTGGGTGGTCAAGTTGTTGCTTATCCCGGCCGAAGGCGTGACTGATGTGCTGTCTTTCGGCGGTGAGGTGCGTCAGTATCAGGTCGATCTGAATCCGTCAAAGCTGTTATCTTACGGTCTGACCCAGGACGATATCATGGCGGCTCTTGAGCGTAACAACACCAATGTTGGCGGCTGGTATATGAACCGTGGTCAGGAGCAATTGGTGATCCGAGGTACCGGCTGGCTCGAGCATGGCAAGCAAGGGCTGGAGCAGATCCGTCAAGTTCCCCTGAAAACGGTGGATGGCACCACTATCACCGTATCGGATGTAGCCAAAGTGAATCTGGGTAGCGAAATCCGCCAGGGCGCAGTGACCATGACACGCCGAACTTCGGATGGGAAAGTTGAGGCACTAGGCGAAGTCGTCTCAGGCATTGTATTAAAACGTTTAGGCGCCAATACCAAAAGCACCATTGATGGGGTTAATGCCCGTATCGAGCGTATTAATCAGGCGTTACCGGAAGGAGTTAAGTTCGAGGCTTACTATGATCAGGCCGATCTGGTGACGCAAGCGGTTGATACCGTTGTCAATGCTCTGTTACTGGCGTTTGTCTTCATTGTGGTCATTCTGGCGCTGTTCCTAATGAATTTGCGTGCTACCTTACTGGTACTGATCTCAATTCCAATTTCCATCGGTATTGCTTTAATGGTGATGGCGTGGTTTGGTCTTTCGGCAAACTTAATGTCTCTGGGCGGTATTGCCGTGGCCATTGGCATGCTCGTGGATGGCTCTGTAGTGATGGTCGAAAACATGTTCAAACATTTGACCCATCCCGATGCTACCCATGACAAAGATAGACAGACAATGGTTCAGGATGATCCAGATCCTGTTGATGCAGCTCATGATAGCCATGGGATTGCTTTACGCTTGCAAGAAGCTGGCAGAGAGGTAGCAAGACCTATATTTTTTGCTACAGGAATTATTTTAGTTGTCTTCATGCCGCTATTCAGTTTCGAAGGGGTCGAAGCCAAACTGTTCCAGCCGATGGCTATCAGTATCATGCTGTCTATGCTGTCCGCGCTGATTGTAGCTTTAATCATAGTCCCAGCATTAGCCACCTACCTGTTTCGCAAAGGGATACGCCCGCGGGAGAGTTTCGTCTTGAAACCACTTGATAAACTCTACCGCAAGGGTTTGTCGTGGGCTATGAGCCACAGTAAGGTCGTCGTTGGTATTGCTGTAACGCTCGTGGTTGCGGCAGCTTTAGTAATACCGCGTCTGGGTACCGAGTTTGTGCCTGAACTCGAAGAAGGAACGGTCAACCTCCGGGTAACACTCGCTCCGTCCTCCAGCCTGGATACTGCGCTTGAAGTCGCTCCAAAACTTGAAGCAATGCTGATGGAATTCCCGGAAGTCACCTATGCGTTATCACGCATTGGACGTGCCGAAATTGGCGGTGATCCAGAGCCAGTGAATAACATTGAGATCTATATTGGTCTTAAGCCAGTGCCAGAATGGACCAGCGCCGATAATCGTTATGAATTTCAATCCCTGATGGAGCAAAAGCTGGAACAACATCCAGGATTGCTGTTCAATTTTTCACAACCGATTGCCACCCGTGTGGATGAGCTGTTATCGGGGGTTAAAGCGCAACTAGCGATAAAGCTCTTTGGTAAAGATCTTGATGTGCTGGCTGAAAAAGGGCAGGCAATTGAGGCAGTGGTCAAAAAGATCGACGGTACGCGTGATGTTGCCATGGAGCAAATTGTCGGTGAAGCTCAATTGGTCGTAAAGCCCAATCGCCGCGCATTGTCTCGTTATGGACTCGACGTAGCGGATGTCATGGAAGTGGTTCGAAATGGGCTTGGCGGTGCCAGCGCTGGACAAATCATCAATGGTAACGAACGTTATGATATCTATGTTCGGTTGGATGAACGTTTTCGCCAAGATCGCGAAACTATTGCTGACCTTCGTTTGCAGGCACCTTCAGGAGCCTGGGTTCGCCTTGGTGATGTAGCCTCTGTAAATATTGCTTCCGGCCCGCCGCAGGTTCGCCGTGATGATGTTCAGCGCAGAGTAGTCGTTCAGGCTAATGTGCAAGGGCGTGATATGGGCAGCGTGGTAGCAGATATTCGCGCAGCGATTGCTGAACAAGTTGATTTGCCAACGGGTTACTCCGTGGATATAGGTGGACAATTCGAAAATCAACAGCGAGCACAAAAGCGTCTGTCGCTGGTCGTGCCATTATCGCTGGCGCTTATCGCCTTGTTGCTTTATTTTGCCTTTGCTTCGGTTGGTCAGGCTATGCTGATTCTGGTAAATGTACCTCTAGCCGTTATTGGTGGGGTATTCTCACTCTGGCTGTCAGGGCAGTATTTATCAGTGCCCAGCTCGGTCGGATTTATTACCCTGTTTGGCGTCGCGGTACTTAACGGTGTAGTGATGGTTGAAAGTATCAATCAGCGTATCAAGGATGGCCTACCTGTCAGTGAAGCCGCTTTTGATGGTGCCGTATCCAGGCTTAGACCGGTATTGATGACAGCGGTGACATCTGCGTTAGGCTTAATACCGATGTTGCTATCAAATGGTGTTGGCGCAGAGATACAAAAACCGCTTGCCAGTGTTATCGTAGGCGGGCTGATAACAGCCACATTTTTAACACTGTTTGTGTTGCCCGTTCTGTTTGCCTGGTTTTCAAAAGGTAAGTTGAAGGAGAAACACTAACGACTTAACTAACTCTCTGCCGGTTCCCTTTAGGAGCCGGCAACCTTCTATATTGGAATAGGTTCTACCGCGTTAAAAAGTGCTATTAACTCATGATTTTTTGTGTCGCGATTAAATTTTTTAGGATTTCGCATTTTTTCACAGTTCCCTGACTGGGACAGCTGTGTAGAAGTGAAGCCAGTTGATTTTCCAGATTGATTAATTCTTCAATCCGTGCCCGGACATGATTTATATGGGACGAAAGCATATGGCTGACTTCATCGCAGGGAGCATTAGGCGAGTACCTTAACTCTAATAACTGCCGGATCTCAGATAAACTAAGGTCAAGGCTTCTACAACGCTTAATAAACAATAGATGTTCGACTGATGCATCATCGTACAGCCTGAAGTTGCCCTCACTCCGCTGAGTTTTTGGAAGTAGGTGTTCTTTTTCATAATAACGTATCGTTTGAACCGAACACCCGGTTAATGTTGAAAGTTCACCAATTTTCATATCTGAGCTTCGCCCTTGACTCTATAGTGACTAGAGAGTTTAAACTACTAGTGTCCATTAATACAAGGTATACCTATGAGCCAGAAATGTAACCGTGACGGCAAAGCCGGTGCTACAGATAAAACACAAGATATTACTAACGACGATAAGTTATTTGAAGGGGCACATGTAAGCGAATACCACGTTCCTAAAATGGACTGCCCATCAGAGGAAGGCATGATCCGAATGGCACTGGACAGTCTTGAGCCAAGTGTAATCCTTGAGTTTGATACACCTAAACGCATAGTTAGAGTGTTTCATCACCTTGAACTCAGGGACATGGTAGAAGACCGGATAACGTCTCTTGGACTTGGGGCTAGATTGGAATCAACCAACGCTGTGGACAGCGAGATTATCCACAAAGCAAGGTTGACGGCACAAAATGAAGAAGCAGAGGAAGCTGGGATACTTAAAATGCTATTAGCTATTAATGCAGTGATGTTTATTACAGAACTTGTTATCGGCTGGTGGGCACAATCGACTGGATTGATAGCTGATTCATTGGATATGTTTGCCGATGCAGCAGTGTATGGGGTGGCACTATACGCCGTTGGGCATGGCGTCCGAAAAAAACTCCGTGCAGCGCATATATCAGGGTGGATACA
Organism: Kangiella koreensis DSM 16069; assembly: GCF_000024085.1. Classification (NCBI taxonomy): domain Bacteria; kingdom Pseudomonadati; phylum Pseudomonadota; class Gammaproteobacteria; order Kangiellales; family Kangiellaceae; genus Kangiella; species Kangiella koreensis. Next base: position 1,365,588 of record NC_013166.1, read on the forward strand.
GGTTATTTTAGCTCTGGGTGTATTAACCGAAGTTGTGAGGAGACTGGTTCAAGGGAGTGAGCCTGAGTCAAACCTTATGATGGTGTTTGGCTTAATTGCCTTGGTAGCAAATGTCTGGTGCTTAATCTTAATTGCCAAAAAGCGAAATGGCGGCGCTCACATGAGAGCAAGTTGGATTTTTTCTGCTAACGACGTCATCGCCAACCTTGGTGTTATTATTGCTGGGGGGTTGGTAGCATGGACGGGGTCGCAATACCCAGACTTAATCATTGGGTTTATCATTGGATTAATTGTTTTAGTTGGCGGTTTTCGTATATTGAAGATCAAATCCTAAAGTAGGAATAGAGTTCCACAAAAGGTAATCTTAAATGCATGATCATTCGCACTCACATGGTTCAAATAATCGTATAGGTTGGGCATTTTTTCTGAATGTCACCTTTACCATTATCGAGTTTATAGGAGGCATCTTAACTAATAGTACCGCCATCATGGCCGACGCCGTTCATGATCTTGGCGACAGTTTATCCATCGGATTTGCTTGGTTCCTTAGTAAAGTTAGTGAAAAAGGTTCAAATTCAGAGTTCACCTATGGTTACCGCCGGTTATCATTGTTCGGTGCACTTATTAATGGTCTAGTTCTGATTATTGGTTCCGTCTGGGTTCTGACAGAAGCTATCCCTAAACTCCTGCAACCAGAAATGCCTATGGTTGAGGGCATGATCGCGTTAGCCGTGTTTGGGGTGCTAGTTAATGGTTTTGCGGCTTATAAATTAAGTAAAGGTAAAACTCTTAATGAGCGTATACTCAACTGGCATTTACTGGAAGATGTACTTGGTTGGGTTGCAGTTTTAATCGTTTCCATCGTACTTCTTTTTGTTGACTGGCCCATTCTTGACCCAGCTTTGTCGTTTCTTTTCACTCTCTATATTTTAATTAATGTTGCTAAAAACCTTTGGCACACTATAAGGTTATTTTTACAGGCAATCCCTGACAAAGAACTGTCAAAATCAGTATACAAAACCTTAATAGAACTTGAAGAAGTGGACAGTATCCATCACCTGCACTTGTGGTCATTGGATGGAGAGCATCACGTACTTACTGCTCATCTAGCTCTACAGGATGCACTATCTATGCAGCAACAGCTGGAGTTAAAAAAATCTATAGCAGAACGATTGAGTAAATTTAATTTAGAGCATACGACTATTGAGCTTGAAATGACTGACGAGCAATGCCGCGATGCTTCTGAAGCTTTGTAATTGGGAGAGTACAGCTATAATTTATATTGTGGCCGCACAGTAACTGGTACCCTTGACTTATGCGTCGATTAATTTATTTCGTTGAATCAAATCTTGTTTGGTTTGTGATTATTGTAGCTGGAGTTGGCCTGATATTGCCCGAATCCGGGAAGTACCTCGACTCCTCAATAGCCCCTTTACTTGTGATTCTGATGTTTGTGATCAGCCTTACATTTGATGCACATGCCGTACGAATAGTCTTTCGCAAACCGTCAAGACAGTTTTTGGCAATGGGGCTCGTCTATGGCCCGATTCAATTGCAGGCTTCTTGACTGGTCGCCTTTTTCAATGCGGTCAATACAGCCTTTTCTCCTTTCGTAGTTCCGCTCCTTTTTCTATGGCTGACAGGGATACAGCTAGAAGTCCCTCTCGTTTCCATCATCCTGGAGTTAGCTCTAGTTGTTTTAGTGCCTACAATTCTCGGTGTAACCTTACGCACCAACTTTCCGACGATTATTTCAAAGCATGATTCGACTTACGCAGGAATTGGGTCAGTCTTCTATCTTGTAATATTACTTGCGGTAGTGGCTTCCAATGCAGAAACCATCATTGGTTATGGATAGTATGCTTTTGTAATTGCTGGAGCAGCTTTAAGTCTAAATCTTTGTGGCTACTTAATTGGAATGGTTTCACGGTTTATAACGACAGACCGACCGGAAGTCATCGCATACCTATTTACTGTCAGCAAAAAAGAATTTAGCATTGCAGCGGCTTTTGTGGCTGCATCCCGGTTGCCATCAGAAATAGTAATACCAGCCACATTCTTTGCAGTAATTCAGATGATCACATCTCCTATTGTGGCCAAATATCTTGCTTGAGGCTAGCTCTCAAACAGTTACTGAAGAAACTTTCCACGAAGAAATATGCAGTAAATTGGTAGTACCGTATCACTGGAAACCAAAAGCAGACTCATAAATATCTTTTCTGACGAAAGATAAAGCTTACCCAGCACAGCAAGACAGTTCTTTAATATCTTTACTGAAAGTTTGTGCACAAAGCTTCAGGCCTTCCACCATAGTTAAATAAGGAAACAATTGATCCGCTAAGTCATCCACTGTCATGTGGTTGTGAATCGCCAGTGCCGCGCTCTGGATAATCTCGCCGCCATCATGAGCTAATACTTGGGCTCCGATCAGGCGTTGGGAGCCAGCTTCAACCACCAGTTTGATGAAACCCTGAGAGTCGAAGTTAGCCAGTGCTCGAGGCACGTTTTCCAGTGGCAATACTCGACTTTCGGTCTCAATATTCTGTGCATGAGCTTCTTGTTCTGACAACCCTACCGTTGCTACCTGCGGTTCGGTAAAGATCACGGCTGGCATCGCGGATAGATTCAACCGAGCTTCACCCCCTGTCATGTTAATCCCTGCACGACTGCCTGCCGCTGCCGCGACATAAACCAGTTGCGGCATGTTACTACAATCACCTGCTGCGTAAATATGTGACTGTGATGTGCGCATCTGATCACCTACAGTGACCGCTCCATTGGCCTCTTTTTCTACACCGGCAGCGGCAAGATTAAGCTTACCGGTATTAGGTGCACGGCCGGTGGCGACCAGCAATTTATCGCCACGAATTTCTCCTTGCTCGGTATCAAGGATAAACTTATTATCTTCATAAGACACCTGACTGGCTTGGGTATGTTCCAGTACGCGAATGCCTTCCTGTTCAAAAGCTACGGTTAAGCCTTCTCCCAACAGTGGGTCTTCACGGAGCAATAAAGTACTGCGAGCCAAGATAGTGACCTCTGCACCCAGCCGACGATAAGCTTGAGCAAGTTCGACAGCCACAACTGAAGAGCCTATCACTAACAAGTGCTCAGGTAGCTCAGTTTCGAATAAAGCTTCCGTCGAAGTCCAATAAGGGGTATCAACCAGGCCTGGAATAGGAGGAATAGATGGCTGACTGCCGCTGGCAATCAAAAAGCGATCTGCAACCAGCTCTTGCTCGTAACCATCTTTGTTGCGAATAGTTAAGGTATGAGTATCTTTAAAAGATGCATAACCTTGTACCAATGACAATGCTGGATTGGTATCCAGAATATGCTGATATTTGGCGGCACGTAACTCTTCCACGCGTGCAGTTTGTTGTTTCGCTAACAAGCTACGATCCAAAGAAGGTTCATGATTTTCTAGACCGTCGAAAGGATTGTTACGCTGCTGTTCAGCCAGCTGGGCAGCCCGGAGCAGAATTTTCGAAGGTACACAACCGACATTAACACAACAACCTCCGATCACATCTCCAGCTTCAACGAGTGTGACTTGTGCTCCATTTTCCACTGCCTTGATAGCACAAGCAAAAGCAGCCGAGCCAGTACCGATGATAGCGACATGCAGCGACTTTTTGTCAGTCACATCTTCACTATCGCAGCCATCTAACGCGACAGGTTGAGCCGTGTAGCCAAGAGCTTTGATGGTATTGATTAGCGTCTGTTCATTGACATCAGATTCTGCTTCGACGACTGCACTGGATTTCGTATAAAAAACGGTGGCATTTCTGACGCCAGGCATGACGATCAAGGCATCTTCGATCTGCTGAGGGCATCTTTCACAAGTCATTCCAGAGATGGAGAATTTACGCATAAAGACCTCCTTATGGATTTGAGTGAGTGTTGTCGGCAGGAAGCACACAACTTTCATTGTCACAGCGTTTATTCGCTGGCGAAAAAATATCCCAGATTGATACCGCTACCATCAGTGCCAAGGCTGAGTACGTCACATAAGTGCTCCAGGCATATTGAAAGAACGGATAAAGTGATAGCAACAACAGAATAGGCCCTAGCATACCAAGCAGGTTACGATGCCACTGCTTGTGACCAATCCAGCCAAGTCCGTTAACTATTAGGCTAACCCAAGCCAATATAGGCAAGAGTGTATTGATAAAGAACCACTACCACTGACTGAGGAACCCTGCCCGATGGCTGCCCCCAAGCTGGCGATGGCCGGAAAGCACATGGCACAACCCATGGCAGACACCACGGCACCTAATGAGCTGGCTTTGTCGCCAATGCGGGTAAAAAGACTCAGCAGGTTCTTCATTAGTATTCGTCCTTTATTGCTTTACCACAGATGGATAGCCGGCATTTTTTGTGGCCTCGGTCAGCTTTTCCACCGTAGTTTTTTCATCATCAAAAGTGACCACGGCTAACTTATCTTCGAAGGTCACTTCAGCTTTGGTAACTCCCTCAACCTGTTGCAATGCTTTTTCCACCGTAATCGGACAAGTTACGCAGGTCATCGTGGGAACTTCAAGCATGACTGTTTGCTGCTTGGCAAACGCACCCAAGCTAAGTATTGATAGTAGGGATAATAGTGCAATTTTTTTCATCTTCTTCTCCAAGGGTTATTTCTCAACGATATAATTAAGCAAACCAGATAATCCAGTAATTGCTAGTGACTAATATTAATGCAATGAAGGCGGTTACCCAGAAAATGATCTGCCGGCGCTTACGTACTTGTGGCATTGCACAAGCGGTTCCAGGCTCACACTCTTCTATAGGTCGATAAACTTTCCAACCGGCAAAACTAAATAAAACCAGTACCAGCAAGATAAAAATAGGGCGGTATGGCTCCAATACGGTCAGATTGCCAATCCAAGAACCACTAACGCCTAGTAGTAACAAGACTAAGGGCCCAGCACAACAAAGCCCAGCACCAATAGCAGCAGCAATACCACCAACTAGCGGTAAACTGGTATCGTTTTTTGCCATGGCTTACTCCACTTCAAATGTTCTGATAGAAAACAGTATAAACTCCGTATCCAAGTACGGAGTCAAGGGATTTAGCGATTGTTATTAGTTGTTTTCTGGGAGAAGGGAAGTAATAATCGGGCAATGTGCCTGTTCAGTGTTGCTTGCACATTGTTTCAGTAAATCATTAAGACTGGTTTCTAAGCGGCGTAGATCAGCCATTTTTGCACGAACACTGGCAAGTTTGTGGTTTGCTATACTTTGTACTTCTTGGCAAGAAGTCTCTTCCAGCATCAGCAAGTTAGCGATCTCATCCAAGGAAAACCCTAACTCTTGAGCACGTTTGATAAACCGAATGCGATTCAAAGTCGTCTCAGGATAACGACGATAACCTTTAACGGGTTTTTGGGGCTGTTCAATTAAGCCGCACCGTTCATAATATCTAACGGTCTCAACGTTTACGCTTGCCAATTTGGCAAGTTGACCAATTACATACATAATTTAACCGTATTGTCGGTACTGAAGTGGGTAGTAAAATTCTAAGTTGAAAGTACGAATATAACAAACAGTGTATCAATAGCGCAAAGTCTGCTGTTAGTTCGTTGAGATATTCAATATATTTCATATGGTTAAACTATTTTTTGGTCGATTTATCACGAATCGTGGCCGTACCTCAATGAAATACCAGCATTGATTTCATCGTGGAAGACATTGAAGTAAAACAGCCTAACTTTGATTCAAAAAAATCCTGAAGTCCTCTTGTGAAGAGTTAGTATATGCTTCAGTTTAATACCTCATGAATCAACATAGAGGTCATTAATTATCAAAACCGATTGACAGTCGGTTTTATCCTGTGCGAGGATGCCAACACATCAAATTGAACTGATATTTCAATGGTTTTAGGCGAACTCGAAAAACAGGTGCTGCAATATTTATGGGCCCACCCAGACTCGGATGTAAAGCAGGTTCACTCTGTGCTGGCTACTCAGCGTGGTGGGGGAACACTGAATACTATCCAAAGCACCCTCGATCGTCTCTTTAAGAAAGGTGTGTTGTCGCGCCATAAAAAAGGGCTGGCTTATTATTACCAGGCTAAACTCGATCGTGAACATCTAATTGCCAAGCTGATTGATAATGTCACCAGCGATTTCATTTCTGAAGGTGAAAACAGTCTAATTGCAGCTTTCTCTTCAATTTCCTCAGATCTTGATGACTCCCAACTTGAAGAGCTTGAAAATCTCATCAAGCAACAAAGAAAATCGAGGGGTTAATAAGCAATATGGTAGTTGGTGATTGGGCTTTAATTCTAAATTTAGTCAGTATCGGGTTGCTGGGGTTGTTTATTATCCACGCACTACAATCGATATTTTGGCTTTTTATTTCTGAAAAGCTAGCGGACTTCAGCCCAAAGCATAGAAAGAGCTTACTACTGGTGTGGGTTGCATGCCCTTATGTGCTAAGTACAGTCATTACACTATTTTTCTACCTCTCTATCACAGGCCCTTTTGAACTACTCGATGAAGTAGCTCATTGGCATCATGCTTACGTTTTCCACTTTGATAGCTGGCATGGATTCTTATTATTGGGCTTCATTGCTTACATAGTCTGGCAGTTGTCTAAAGTCATTAGACGCTGGATGATTCACAGCTCTGACATAAATAGTCTCAATTTATTGAGCAGAGTTATTAGCAGCACAAGCAATAGTAACTCAAGTCCAGAAGTACCCAATTACTATTTGCTGGATAGCGCTAAGCCTGCTGCTTTTGTTGCTGGGATCATTAAACCAAGATGCTATCTTACAAACGGTTTAAAGCGGCAGTTGACTGAAGAAGAGTTAAATATCGTATTACAGCATGAACAGGCGCACTTAACTTCCAATGATGCGTTATCTAAAGGTCTATTTAATTTACTTTGTATTTTCTATCCAGGTTTTATTAAAAAGCCAATCAAGCAGAGTTACGCTTTAGCACTTGAGCAAATTGCTGATCAGAAGGTACTGAAGTCGCATACAGGATTAGATGTCGCAGCAACTTTGGTAAAAGTTGCCAAGCTTCAAAGCTCATACAAAACTAATTTTAGCTACTGCTATTTCGGTTCAGAGCACATAGCCCTGCGGGTTAATGAGTTAATTACACCCGGCCATAAAAAGAGTTTTCCTATAATAATCAGCCTAATCAGTTTTGCGTTATTGTTGTTCTCAACGCTGTCAGTTATTGACGCTTCGCATCATCTTATCGAATCTTTATTTACACACTAATCAGGTTCCTTTATGACGTTTAATTCCTCATCAAACAGGTCTTGTAAACCGATTACCAGTCGGTTTTATCAACGAACACATTTTTGGTGTTCGCGATATCTATTAGCTTGTTTAATGCTCTTTAGTATCAGTGCAGTAGCAGAAACTACTGATAGCACCTACCCAGTTACTTTAGACGAAGCTATTCAAATGACTTTGCAAAACCATCCCGAGATGTCTCGATACCAATACCAAAAGCAACGCTTTGATGGTCTGGTAAAACAGGCGAGTGTGGGTCAAAAGCCAAAACTTGACGTCACTATAGAAGATGCTTTTGGTTCAGGTGATTACAGTGGGTTTGATATAGCCCAAACAACGATTGGAATTACCTGGATATTAGATGGTGATTTGATTGATGGGCGGGTTAAAGCATCAAAGCAAGCTGCATCACAAGTAAATTTTGAAAGAGATATTCAAGCCTTAGATTTATCGGCTAACACAGCTAAGATATTTATCGAGCATGTAGCTTTGCAGGAACAAATCAAGTTAGCTCGATTGAATCTCAAACAAACAGAGGAAGCTTATCAATCCATTGTGAGCCGAAACCAAAAAGGTAAAGGCTCAACAATTGACACTATTCAGATGAAAGCCAATGTGGCGCGTGCAGAATTGATGATTGAGGATTTAGAGCATGAGCTGAAAGCCAGTCAGCGACGCTTCCTGAACCAGGTTGGAGAGCAAAGCAGGTTGCTGACTCCGAAAGGCAACCTTTTTTCAATTCCAGACATAAACTCTTTTGATGAGTCATTGGTTAAACTTAAGCAGCACCCAAGATTATCATCCTTTGCCAATAAAAGCCGTGTTCTTGAATCTCAAATCGAATTGGCTCGAATTGAAGCAGAACCCAAGTGGGAAATATCTACTGGCGTGAGGCGTTATGAAAGAACCAGTGATGTCGGTATCGTTGCAGGTTTTTCCGTGCCACTTGGCAGCAGTAGTAGCAATGCTGGCAAAATTCAATCTTTACGTGCAGAGCAATCTATTTATCAAGTCGAAGCAGAAGTTCTTAAGCGAGAACTCAACACCCAACTGTATGTCTTGTTGCAGGAAATTGAGCACAGCAAACATGTAATCGATGTTAATCAGGAAACCATTATTCCGCTTTTAAAAGAAGCCAAAGAAGAAGTTAATAAAGCCTATGAAATAGGCCGAACAAGTTACCTTCAATGGTTCAACATCCATCAAGACTACCTGGCCGCACATTTAAATTTAATCAGTACCTATAAAACGCTGCATCTGCAAAATATTGAGCTACAGCGACTGACCGGTACTTCATTAGAAACTTTAGAGAACTAATTATGCATAAGTTTACTATCAAAGCGATTTTAATCAGTTTGTTAATGTTGGTTTCAGTTGGTTTTACGTCTGAAGTCGCTGCATTTTCTGGTTCTTCAGAAGTGGAAGAAGAAGTCGTAGAGAAAGGTCCACACAATGGACGCATGCTACGCCAGGATGGTTTTGCGATTGAACTGTCAATCTTTGAAACAGGTGTGCCACCAGAGTTTCGTGTATGGGTAACTAAAGATGGCGACTCCGTTGCGCCAGAGCAGGTTGATTTGAACGTTAAGCTGACACGTCTGGGGGGAGTCGTTGATGATATCAACTTTCAGCCAGAAAATGATTACCTCAGAGGCGATATGGTGATCTATGAACCACACTCATTTTTGGTAACGGTTACGGCCAATCATCAAGGGACGTCCTATAGTTGGGAGTACGATAACTTTGAGGGTAGAACTGAAATCGCCGATAAGGTCGCGCAAGCAATGGGCATTGAAACTGGCATTGCCGGTCCAGCTACCTTGCACCAGACTATCGAGGTTTATGGTGAACTGAAATGGCCACCCGGAGCACAGCGCCAAATTAAAGCTCGTTTTGCAGGTGAAATTCGTAAGGTCTATGTTGACCTGGGTTCATCAGTAAAAAAAGGGGAGGTTTTAATGACCATTGAAAGTAATGAGAGTCTAAAACCTTATTCTATCCGTTCACCGATTACTGGTGTAGTAACTGATTTATTCTCCAATGAAGGAGAGCAGGCCAACGCTCAAGTTTTACTGGAGGTTACAACAACCGATAAGCTGGTTGCAGAGTTAGCTATTTACCCAACAGACAGGGCAAAGGTGAAACTTAATGCACCTGTTGAATTGATGATTAGCGGGTTTGATACTCCAGTTCGCTCAACCATTGATAGCAGCCTGCCTCAGACTCGCTCTGACCAGGCGAAGCTTTACCGCGTTAAAGTCGATAACACTGAACTCGGGCTTAGTGAAGGACAGTTTGTCACCGCTAAAATTGAAGTGAATACTCTGGAAGTTCCCTTGGCTGTAAAAAGAACTGGATTACAGGCATTCAGAGATTTTACGGTCGTCTATGCCAAAGTAGGCGAGCAGTACGAAGTGAGAATGCTTGAGCTTGGTGAACAAGATAGCGAGTGGGTTGAAGTTCTGGGAGGACTTGAACCTGGCACCGAATACGTTACTGAAAACAGTTTTATTATCAAAGCCGATATCGAAAAATCCGGCGCGTCGCACGACCATTAGGAGTGAGCAATGCTGGATAAAATTTTACGATTTTCGATACATCGAAATTTTTTAATACTGATTGCAGTTCTCGCTTTAGCGGGGCTTGGGCTTTGGAATTTTAAAAAGCTGCCGATTGATGCGGTACCTGATATCACTAATGTGCAGGTTATGATCAATACGGAAGCGCCCGGTTATACGCCACTTGAGGTTGAGCAGCGTGTCACCTATCCATTAGAAACCGCATTAGCTGGCCTGCCTGGTTTAGCCAACACGCGCTCAGTTTCACGTTATGGCCTGTCACAGGTTATCGCTATATTTGACGACGAAACTGATGTCTATTTTGCAAGACAACTGGTCAATGAGCGACTTGTTTCTGCTAAATCAGAATTGCCATCGGGCCTTGAGCCAGAGCTTGGTCCTATAGCAACTGGCCTGGGTGAAATTTTCATGTTCACCGTTGATGCTGAACCTGGAGCGGTTAACGAAGAAGGTGAACCCATTACCCCAATGGATTTACGGACGGTCCATGACTGGATCATTCGACCGCAGTTAATGCGCGTTCCGGGTGTAGTCGAAGTTAACCCGATCGGCGGTTATGAGCGTGAAATTCTAGTCGCTTTTGAGCCGAAAAAACTGCTTGCGTTTAAATTAACTCAGGCTGATGTTATTTCAGCGATTCAACAGAACAATGCCAATCAGGGCGCCGGTTTCATTGAGCAAAGTGGTGCTCAATGGCTGATACGTATTCCCGGTCAGGCTGAAAACCTGGAGGCTATTGAATCTATTCCATTAAGCACTCAAAACGGTTCAAGCATCAGAGTATCGGATGTGGCTACAGTGAGCGAAGGCCACGGCTTGAGAACTGGCGCAGCCACACAAAATGGGCGTGAAGTTGTCATGAGCACCGTCTTCATGTTGATTGGCGAGAACAGCCGCACCGTTGCGCATGCGGTTGGCGAAAAACTCAAAGAAATTAACGATACTCTTCCCGAAGGAGTGGTTGCGACTGCCGTTTACGACAGAACCAAGCTGGTTGACGAAACCCTGAAAACGGTAACCACAAATCTCACAGAAGGTGCCTTATTGGTCATCGTCATTCTGTTCCTGTTGTTAGGCAATATTCGTGCAGCTTTCTTGACCGCATTAGTTATTCCTTTTGCAATGCTGATGACTATTACCGGCATGGTGCAAACACGAGTCAGTGCCAATTTAATGAGTCTCGGTGCTTTAGATTTTGGTTTGTTAGTTGATGGAGCAATTATTATTGTTGAGAACTGTCTGCGGCGACTCAGTCAAAATAGTCATCAACAAGGTCAGCTAGCATTAAGAGAGCGTCTCGACATAGTCTTTAACGCTACGCGTGAAGTCATTCGTCCGGCCATGTTTGGTGTTTTTATCATCACTGCGGTATACCTTCCGATATTTGCGCTGGAAGGCGTCGAAGGCAAAATGTTCCACCCAATGGCCATCACTGTAGTCATAGCACTTTTAAGCGCTATGCTGCTGTCGATCACGTTCGTTCCTGCGGCTACTGCATTGCTGTTTAAAAAGCCTGTTCAGGAAAAGCACAATTACATAATGAAAGGCGCCGCGAAGATCTATCAACCAGCTCTTAGTTGGGTGTTAAAAGCTAGATGGATTGTGGTTTCAGTTGCTGCTTTGTTAGTGGTTATCAGTGGTTATCAGGCAACAAGATTAGGTAGCGAGTTTGTACCCAATCTTGATGAAGGTGATATTGCTATGCATGCGCTACGCATTCCTGGGACATCCTTGAGTCAGGCCATTGCATTGCAAGAAAGTCTTGAAGACAAAATTAAGGAAATGCCAGAAGTCGAGAGGGTCTTCGCTAAAATTGGTACTGCTGATGTCGCTACTGACGCTGTTCCTCCAAGCGTTGCAGATAATTTTATTATTTTAAAACCTCGCAGCGAATGGCCTGATCCCGACAAAACTAAAAATCAGGTGGTTCAGGAGTTGTCGGATCTAGTCAATCAAATACCCGGCAATCGCTATGAATTCTTACAACCGATTCAAATGCGCTTCAATGAACTTTTAGCTGGTGTCAGAGCAGAGCTTGCGATTAAAGTTTTTGGTGACGATTTAGAGCAACTGGCTGCGCTGGGAGATGAGATTGAAGGAGCGATAAGTTCCGTTGAAGGTATAGCTGATCTACAGGTTGAGCAAATCACTGGGCTACCAATGTTAGTCATTGAACCAGATGCAAAGAAACTGGCTCAATATGGCATCTCCAAAGCATTGTTACAGCAGCAACTTGCTACTGCCATGAGAGGAACTGTTGCCGGGAAATATTACGAAGGTGATATTCGTTCAGACATAGTTGTTCGACTGAATGAAACCAGTCGTTCCAATATGGATAACCTTAATCGCTTACCCATACAAATTAATGGCGATACGGCAGTTCCTTTACAGGAATTAGCAACGGTGAAACAAGTTATTGGCGCTAACCAGGTCAACCGTGAGAATGGTAAGAGGAGGGTGGTTGTAACTGCTAATGTCAGAGGTCGAGATCTCGGTTCATTCGTTGAAGATATTCAAACAGCTATCAATAGTAATGTTGATATCCCTGCTGGATATTGGGTCGAATACGGTGGTACCTACCAGAAACTTCAATCAGCATCTGACCGGTTAAGCCTTGTGGTACCCTTGACGTTGCTGATGATCATTGGTTTGCTAATTTTAGCGCTGGGCTCAATTAAAGATGCACTGATAATCTTCTCAGGAGTACCACTGGCTTTAACCGGTGGCGTTGCCGCTTTGATGTTGCGTGACATTCCATTTTCAATTTCAGCAGCAGTTGGCTTTATTGCTCTATCCGGTATTGCAATTTTAAATGGACTGGTTATGGTGTCCTTCATCAGAGAGCTAATCAAAGATCGTATCACTCTGGATAAAGCTATTTTCCAAGGCGCATTAACCCGTTTAAGACCTGTGTTAACAACCGCTTTGGTTGCCTCTCTAGGTTTTGTTCCGATGGCGTTAAATACTGGCATTGGTTCTGAAGTACAGCGTCCATTGGCAACCGTTGTGATTGGTGGCATTATCTCTTCCACCTTGCTAACCCTGTTCGTAATTCCGGCACTGTATAAATTACTACACAAAGAAAATACTCCCAATAAGGAGCAAGTAAGTGAATAACAAAGCGATTAATATCTGCTTAAAAATTATTGTGGCTTTGCTGGCATTGGTTTCTGCTAATGCCTTTGCACACGGCGTTGATGACAGCACGCGAAGCTTTCTCGAAAATAATACTGGTGTGCAGTTCATTCCCTTTCTATACATTGGCGCTAAGCATATGGTGACCGGTTATGATCATTTACTGTTCCTAGCCGGTGTTATTTTCTTTCTATACAAAAGCAAAGACGTACTGTTGTATGTCACCATGTTCACCATTGGCCATAGCATCACGCTGCTGTATGGCGTGCTCAATGATATTAACGTTAATGCCTATCTGATTGATGCCATTATCGGCTTGTCCGTCGTCTATAAAGGCTTCGACAATCTTGGTGGCTTTAAGCGTTTATTTGGCCGACAACCCAACACGCAGTTAGCCGTTTTGATATTTGGCTTATTCCATGGCTTTGGCCTGGCGACCAAATTGCAAGAATTTCAATTACCTGAAGATGGCTTGTTGAGCAATCTGATCGGATTCAATATTGGCGTAGAAATAGGGCAGTTTGCAGCTTTAGGCATCATCTTGTTGCTCATCAATGCCTGGCGGAAACTACCATCCTATGAAAGGTTTTCCGTTACTACCAATACACTATTGATGAGCGCTGGCTTTATGCTGATGGGCTTCCAGCTCACAGGCTACTTCTTAAACTAATAAGACAAGAGATTAACTATGCAACCAACAGTTAGTAATAAAAGTTTACTCAAAGCGAGCATTATCGCTTTAGTGATTGCGGCAATCGCCTTAGTAACCATTATTTTGCCGTCAGAGTACAACGTTGACCCAACGGGCATTGGCCAGAAGCTTGGGCTAACAGTTTTAGCCACCGGCAAGACTGAAGAAAACAAAGTAACGCCTGTTGAAAATGATGCGCAACTTGAGTCAGCCACCAAGACTATCGAGGTGACAGTTCCGGCTGGACGTGGTATCGAATATAAGTTCGCCATGGAACAATTCTCAAAGATGGAATACGAATGGATGACTGATGGTCAGCCGCTCTATTTTGATCTGCATGGGGAACCTGAAGGTGATACTACCGGTTATTTTGAAAGTTATGTCATAGCAACCAATGCCGAAATGAAAGGATCATTTACAGCACCTTTCGCGGGTTCGCATGGTTGGTATTGGAAAAACAACTCAGATCAGGACGTTGCGATACAGTTAATCGTCGAAGGCGAATTTGAAGTTATTGGTTTAAAACAGTAAATTGGAGACAGTTATGAAAAAAATATTAAGCATTTTAGCGTTGGTAATTGTGTTTGCATCGGGCAGTGTATTTGCACACGGTTCGCACGGTAAAATCAGCGGCCAGGACGCAAAGAGCATTGCCTATAAGTCAGTTAAGCAAATGACTTTTAAAGACTTAGGTTTTGAGCCAGGGAAGCTCAATGAAAGCTGGAAGAAAATCACTGATGCTGACATTTCAGTAGTCGAAGTCGGAACAGGTTATTTCGTCGTGAGTGCAAAAAACACATCGGAAGAAGCAACTATTTATTTCAAGATAGCCACTAATGGTCAGGTACTGGCTGCAAGCGAAACGAATAATTTCTTAGAGGAATAACATGATCGAAATCATTCCAAATTGGCACCCAATATTTGTTCACTTTACCGTAGCATTACTTGTTATCTGCGGTATTTTTCAGCTCGTGCTTTGGGTTTTCCCCAGAAAAGCAACTACTACGGCAATGAGTGCCCTGGGTTGGCTTGTCATACTTGGCGCTGTTGCTGTTCTTGCAACTGTTGGTACAGGCTTACAAGCTTATTATAGCGTTGCTCACGATACACCATCTCATTTAGCGATGACCGATCATCGCAATTGGGCGTTGGCGACAAGTGCTGTTTTTCTGATTGGCGCGGCTTTATTTTATCTCTTTCCAAGAAAACACCAGTATCTTGCAGGCCTCTTTTTCGTTGCAGCTTTAATCTTAGTGTCGATCACAGCTTATAAAGGCGGCGATCTTGTATATCGCCATGGGTTAGGGGTGATGTCACTTCCAGAGGTGTCTGGTGAAGGACATGATCACGACCATGGTGACGGCAAAGGGCACGATGAGCAAAGCAATCACCACGGTGATACAGAAGAAAGCACTGCAAAAGCTAGTGTTGCTCATGCTCACGATGACACGCATGCACATCAGGGTGATAGCCAAGCTCATCATGCAAATGAAGATGATAGAGCATACATCAACCAAATAATCGCTGATGTTAAATACGGTTGGGAAAATGGTGATGGAGCTCCGTTCCGGAAGCATTTCCTTGATTTTGAAGGTGCCCGATATGTAGAGTCAGGTGGTCAGAACGAAGGCCTTAACGATCTGGTGACTCATCATGTAGAACCAGAAAAAGATACTCTTGAATATCTTTCTTTGGAATTCTCAAATATAGAAATACACTTTGAGAACGGCTTTGCCTGGGCAGTAGCCGATACCCGAGTTAAAGGTAAAGTTAACAAAACGGGATATGAGTTTGATAAATCAGGCTACCAGACATTCCTGTTCCGCAAAGTAAACGACCAATGGAAAGTGATACATACTCACTCATCATCGCGCGATTATCGTGGCGATGAGGTAAAAGACGATCCCAAAGAAGACACCAATGAAGAACCTCATGAGCATTAAGTGTCATTTCTGAATATTAGCAGCACGTATAAAAGCCCCTAATAAAAAAACGGGGCTTTTTTTTATTATTCAATCCCAAACCAAGACTCCAGTGCATCAAATAAGTACAACACTTTGGAGTTTTAATAATGACATCGATCTTTTCCAAGATACTGTACGGTATCACGTTAGCTATAGTGACTCAGCAAGTCAGCGCCCTTAGTTTAGCTGAAGAGCTTGCACAGCAAGATGCTGGGGTCTTTGAAAGAGGTTGTAATGCGTTTGATTCTGACTAGTTAAAACATCATGTTGGTGAAGATTTGTTGTAGTGGTCATTGGGTTAATCATTGATGTGATTGTATAAAGTGGCACTCGTCATATTTCACATTTGAAATCCTGAGGAAAAACTCGAACGATGAAATCTTATAAGCCACAATATTATATACCAGTTTTGAAATATTATGTGTAGTGGGAAAACAAACCCGAACACCATTTTAGGTAAATAGGTGTTCAATGAAAAGAAAACAAACCCGAACGTTCACAGAGTTTAAATATGACACAGCGAGCTTAGTGCTTGATCAAGGTTATAGTTTTACAGAAGCCTGTCGAGTTCTTGATGTGCATGACAATACTTTGCGTAACTGGGTAAAGCGCTTGAGTTAGAACGTGGTGGGCACACATCAAACAGTCAGGCCCTATCACCAGAGCAACAGCGGCTCCAGGAGCTTGAAACTCGAGTAATCCCACACGAGCGTGAAAAAGCCATTTTAAAACAGGCTACAGCTCTCTTGATGTCCGACGACCTGAAAACTACGCGCTGACAGACCGGTTGAGGGAGCATGAAACAATAGCATTGATCTGTTCAGATTTAGGTGTTGGTTTAAGCAGTTACTATGAGTGCCGTAAGTGGCACCCTCAGATAGAGGCAAAGCGACGATTGCTTCGCACAAGAGTGAAGCGTTTGTTCGTCAAGTCACGTAACTCAGCCAGTACTTACACACTGGTCGACATGCTCAAAGATGAAGGCATTGTCATGGGGCGGTTCAAGGCGGGCCGCCTAATGAAGGAGCGAGGGCTGACAAGCAAGTACCCAGGGCCTAACCATCAGTAGGTTTTACAATGAGAGTAAGCGTGTTTAAAACCGAGTTGATCAAGCCGTCAGCATCCGAGCCCGGAGAATGTTTGTTTGCTGTGTGACTGAAATCTTTAGTAAAATGATGAGAGTAAGCAAGCCAGAACTTCAGATAGGGGGACTTGATGCTGAACCGGAAACGCTTGAACAAGCCAAAAAACAGCCTTTTAGGAAGCGCGGCTTAAGTTACTACAAGGTTTTGCAAAATGGCTGCCATTCGATGAAGGCTCATTTGACCTAGTGGTATCAAGCTTGTTTTCCATCGTCTAAATACTGAGCAAAAAACAGGAGACTTTGAAGAGATAATTCATTTTTTAAAACGGGGAGGACACCTTTACGTTACTGACCGGGCGCATCTCCTTATGCTTAACGCGTCTTAGTTTGCATCATTCATATGCTAGATGACCTTGATACCACTTCAAACAGCGTTAAGAATGTTTTGCCTATTTTAATTAAAGACTCAGGACTGTGCGCTATCAAAAAATTTTATATTTCGCGACTCCTTTAGGTATTATTCGATTGTGTCAAATTAAGCTCAGTGAGCTAATGTCTAGAAGTTTTAATGATGAGAGATATCCTTAAGGATAGGTTGCTACTGGAGGCTGACATCTTCAGTGACCAAGCATCTCAATCATCAGAGCTGGATGCAAATAGCTGAACTCGTATTTATTAGCGATGATTTTAGATCACTGGGAGGCCTTTTCCAATATCTACTTAGAAAAGATATTCCGATGGCCTTGTTAGTTAACCTTGTACCGTCGTCTAACTATTAAACGTAGCTATGGTTTGTTACTTGCCGAACTTCTATAAGACTATATCGCTAGCATATCTGTCGTTAGGTTTTAGTCTGTAACTATAAGTTCTTACTGATTAATTGACAATTTTTCTATTTATTTGATTTCGATCAATATGCGCACATTTCTAATCGGTAAGATTAATAGGCAGATATTTATATTGGGGAGAGTATAATGCTACATGTCTTTAAACTACTGTTGGCACTTATAGCTTTAGTGATATCAAGTAGTGTCTTGGCATGTGAATCGTATACAGATAGCAAATCTAAGGTATTACAAATTTCAAAGCTCGTTATTGAACCTCACTCCGATACACAAAAGCTTAAAAAGTTATCATCACATCATTTTCAGCAAGAGACTGAGCGAGAAGAATTGCACCAATGTCGTTGTTGTGACCTAGGTTGCAATGGTAGTTGTGCAGATTGTATAACTTGTGTTGTTGCTTATCCAGCGATGGACAATTTGCCTGACAAAGCACTTGGAATTGTTAACCTTCGTGTAAATGTTTATCAAAAGTGTGACGTTACCCCCCCTTTTTTTTCCATAGAACACCCGCCTCAATAAAAATCTACTAACCACATATTTTTTAATCTATGGCTGGCAGTAAGAGAATACCTGCTCCAGAATAAGCAAGGTAAACGACGTCAGCGTAGCACCTTTAGAATTAATGATAACGGAGATGTACCATGAAACTTGGTAGACTAACCTTATTTTTTGGGGCCGGCTTAACTATCCTTTCGGCAAACGCACAAACCAATGATGATGAAGATGGTCGCTTTGCATTTGGAGGGTATGGTGAGACGACTTACACTCGTACTGAAGATGTAGTTGATAGCTTTAAGACTAAATTTGTTCCAATTTTTCTAGTAAAAGTATCCGATAAACTTCATGTTGAAGCTGAATTAGAGTTTTCGATAGGTGAAGACGGTGAAACGGAAACAGAACTAGAATACGGTGATATTCATTATTTCATCAATGATCAATGGACTTTTACCGCAGGGAAGTTTTTACTCCCTTTTGGGCAGTTCGGTGCAAACCTACATCCTAGCTGGATAAATAAATTGCCCTCTGTACCCGGAACCTATGGTGGACACGGTGGCAATGGACTAATGTCGGGTGTTATACCAGTGCTCAGTGATACGGGGGTTGCAATCCAGTTTACCCAACCTATCGGCAAGCATAGTAAATGGTTTATTGATCTTTATTTGGTGAATGGAGCTAGAGAAGAGGTTGAAGAACACTCTGAAGAAGCGGAGGTGGGTGAAATTGATGGGCATGGGGAAAATCTATTTCCAGAAATTGAGTTTGAAGGTGGTAGTTCAGACAACAATGATAACAAAGCGCTTGGTGGACGAGTTGGTTTAGCCTTCCTTCCTGAGTGGGAAGTAGGGTATTCGTTCTATCGGAGTAAATACGATGCATCGGGAGATTTAAGCTATAACGCATCGGCATTTGATATCAACTGGATTAGTGATTATGTTTCGGTTCGCGGAGAATATATTCGAAGCGAGGCTGACGCCTTAGTTGAAGAATTGCACGAAGGCGAATACGTAGATGAGCTGTATCGTATTGACCGCTCCGGTTGGTATATTCAAGGAACTTATAGTCTGCGCCAGCTAAATATTGAGTCATTAAATACTGTAGAGGCTGTGGTGAGGCACAGTCGATTAAAGGGTATAGACGAAGGTGAGCGCTGGACCTATGGAGTTAACTATTGGCTTTCGCCTAGTACAGCTCTGAAATTTGCCTTTGAAGACACCAAGATGTTCAACGGTGATAAAGATACTCGTGTCTTTGCACAATTTGCTTACGGTTTTTGAGGAGAATATCAATGAATTTCGCTAAATTATTTTTTACAGTCACTTTTGCTGTTATCTCTATTCAGGCTCATGGAGTAGAAGTAGGTAGTGGCGCAGAAATATATAATGACAATTGTGCTCGTTGCCACAATCCACGTCCTATTCAGGAGTTTACAGGAGCGGACTGGTCGGTGATAGTTCCTCATATGCGAGAGAAAGGGCACCTTACAGGCGAAGAAGCACGTGTTTTAGAAAAATACATTCAGGACATGTTGGAACCGTCAGAAAGCGCTAGTCAAAAATCTGAATCTGCTTTGGATGAATTACCCGATGGACGAACTCTTGTTTCCCGATTTGGGTGTATGGGCTGTCATAGCTTCGATGGTTCTGGTGGGAGCATAGGTCCCGCTCTCGATAATATTGTTGCTCAAAGAGGAAAGGATTTTGTTAAAGCTAAGTTAAAAAACCCACAGTTTAATAATCCTGCTTCAGCAATGCCAAGAATATCACTGAGTGAGGAACAAATTGAATCGATTATAGAATATCTTGAAAAGTAAACACAGAGCCACAGGTCAAGTTATTGTATCAGCTTGACCTGTGTGTAGAGTAAAGCATGTATTCGATTAATGCTTGGTTTTGAAACACGAAGAGTTTGACGAGTGTGAAAAGTTACACTATTAAGTGTATAAAAAAAATTAACATTACAAACACAATAGTTGTTGTGATGCATAGATATGGAACACATCAGTCTATTTAAAGTCTATTAGGTGAAATACTATGAATTCAGCTAACCATGGTAAGCGACGATTTCTTACCATAGCAACTTCTTTTATAGCAGGGGCCGGATTGGTGGGTCTTTCTATACCTTTTATTAAGTCTTGGAATCCGAGTGCGCAGACTAGGGCTGAAGGAGCGCCTGTAAAGGTTGATGTATCAAAAATTGATCCGGGGTTTATGGTGACCGTAAAATGGCGAAGCAAACCTGTTTGGGTTCTAAGAAGAACGGAAGAGCAAGTCAAAGGCTTAAGTAATACTAATCATATTACCCGATTGCGTGACCCTGACTCAATTATTGAACATCAACCCGAGTATGCGCGAAATTCATTGCGTAGTATTCGAGATGAAATCTTAGTTGTAGTTGGCATATGCACTCATCTTGGTTGTGTGCCTAAATATCAACCTTTTGGGGTTCAGGATGACTACCACGCAATGTACTTTTGTCCTTGCCATGGTTCCAAATTCGATTTGGCAGGGCGAGTTTATAAAAGTGTACCCGCACCATCAAATTTGATTATTCCACCTCACCGTTATGTAGACGAAAACCTGTTGGAGATTGGCGTTCATCAGAGACCAGTTTGAAAATGAGAACGAAACATGAATAGATGAGAACCAGTTAGCTCAGAAACTTAACTGACGTTTATAAGGAGAGTTCTCCTTGGATTATTTGCTCGCTAACAACTTTCAGATATACCCTCTCGATTAACACCTTTTGTTTGCTCTGGCGAACCATCAGGCTATTTAACTAGGCAATAGTTTCCGTTGTATATTATGTTGCTGGTCAACTATATTTGGTATCGACATGGAGAACATTGATTAACTAACTAATAATCACAGGAATAATTATTGATGGAAACGCTATGGATTATTTTTATATTGCTTGTTATTACCCGGCTATGTGGTGCGATAGCGGCACGACTCAGTTTGCCTGTACTAGCCGGTGAAATTATTGCAGGTGTCATGCTTGGGGTGTTGATTGGCTGGATTGGTAAGGACTGGGAATTATTTAATCTTAACGATAGTCATCACTTTATGACTTTAGCCGACTTAGGGATTTTCTTTCTCATGCTTCTAGGTGGTCTTGAAATGCAACCTCAAGAATTGCTGGAGTCTCGCTTTACTGCTTTGTCAGTTGCAATTTTGGCCATGCTTATTCCTTTGGTGTCAGGGTTTGGTATAGCCTGGCTATGGCTTCCCAGTTCGGAGTTCCAATTTGCACAATCCTTTTTTGTCGGAACAGCACTCGCAATAACCGCAGTTCCAGTTACAATTAAAGTTCTTATTGATATGAAGATGTTAAAGACTGCTATAGGAAAACTGATTGTCTCAGCAGCAGTTATTGATGATCTTCTTAGTTTGATTTTACTAAGTATACTTACAGCAATTTTAAATACAGGGAGACTACCTAGTGCTAATGACATTATAATTATATTTGGTCAAACGTTTTTATTTGTCTCTCTCGTATATTTCTTGGGACGATGGCTAGTAAAGCCAACAGCACGTTATATTAACCGTCTCGGGATTGAAGAGATGGTTTTCAGTTTCCTCTTAATCCTTGGTACTATATTTGCTATGATCGCCGAAGTACTGGGGCTACATTTTATTCTGGGCGCGTTTGCAGCAGGACTTTCTTTTGGACGGAATACCATTAATCAAAAAGTTTTTAACGACGTAAAAAAGAAAGTTTCTGCGATCACTACAGGTTTTTTAGCTCCAATATTTTTTGCATCGATTGGGATGGAAATAGAATTGTCAGCGATTACAGAAACACCTTTATTTTTGATTACTTTAATTACTATCGCGTTTCTCGGTAAAATCTTAGGTGCAGCCATTCCATGTTATCTTTTTGGCTATTCAATAAGGCAGTCAGTCTCGGTGGGGGTTGCAATGAGTTCGCGTGGTGTAGTGGAATTAATTATTGCTGGTATTGCATTGCGAGCTGGCTTATTTGAAGTGAGTGACACTAGTAGCTCTCAGATTGTGGAAAACTTATTCTCAACCATTGTCCTTGTGGCGATTATTACTACCTTAGTAGCTCCCATAGGTTTTAGACTTCTCCTTTCTCAACAAGCAAAGAAAAACAGAGTAAATGATGGTGGTGGGAATAATCTTGAGTGAGTTTTATGGAAGTTATTAAGTCTTTGCCAGTAGGGGCGAGGAGCGATTCACTAAGTTCACTTTGATTTTGGTAAAAAAAGTGTAAAGGTGGTTGTATTCTGGTTCGAAACTGCCTCGACATATCCTCTGTGCGCATCAACAATAGAGCGTACTATTGCTAACCCCAATCCTACCCCTTCACTTTGTCGCGTTCTTGATGGATCTGCACGATAAAAACGATCGAACACTCTTGGAAGGTGTTCCGTGGAGATTGGGGAGGCTGGGTTAATCACACTAAGAGATACTTCGCCTTTCGTTGGTGTGTCAAGCCGAATTTTGATCCATTGACCTTCAGGAGTATGACGAATAGCATTTGATAAAAGATTTGATATAGCTCTACGAATCATGGAACGATCACAATGAATAGATGAAGCTTGGCCCTCTAGAGACAGACTAATATTTTTTTCATCTGCTAATGCTTCAAAGAATTCAAACAAGTCTTCTATTTCACCAGCTAGATCTAAGTTCACTAGAGTGGGTTTGAGAAAGCCATGGTCACTTTTTGCTAGCCAAAGCATGTCGTTGACCATCTTGGCTAGGCGTTCTTGCTCCTCTAAATTTGAGTAGAGTAATTCACGGTATTCGTTGAGGGTTCTAGCCTTTCCTAATACTACCTGAGTTTGGGTGATTAGATTAGTCAGAGGGGTTCTCAATTCGTGTGCTATATCTGCAGAAAAATGTGATAGACGAGCAAAACTTTCTTCTAATCTCTCCATCATCTGATTAAATGCGGTAGCAAGGTCCTGCAACTCTAAGGGTAACGTATTGATGTTTAGTCGCACATGGAGGCGATCAACTTGAATTTTACGCATGTTCTCGGAAAGCCCACGTAAAGGAGCATGTCCCTGATGAACTCCTAACCAGGTGGCAAGGAGAGTAATACCGCCAGTGAATAACATAATTAGCCACAAACTACGACGAAATCCTGACAAAAACTGTATGTGAAAGCTCATGTCGATTCCCGTTACAACTCTGTACTCTTTGCCATTACTGATAAGGCTTGTGACAACACCACGATAGGTTTTTCCATTTCTCTTCCAAGTACTTAAGCCTTCTGCTTGAATAGGGTTTACTGGTGGTAATGTTGAAATAATCTCTGAGAAATCGACATCGGGTGTATTAAATATTGGCTGGGTGCCATCGTCACCCCAGACCTCAAAGTATACACCATGATGTCCGGATACTGCATTAGATAAGGTATTCTGTTGCTGGTATAACTCTTCTGCGCTTTGTATGGCTTCAAATATTGCACTGTTTATTACCGTTAACTCTTCTGCGTCCTGCTCAGCAAAATGCCGCTCTACTGTACTTAAAACTAAACTGCCGATCAGTAGCAAGCTGACGCCAATAGCCAGTGCAACAAAGACCATGACTCTTGTAGTTAACGATAGAGGTCTTCGTTCAGGCAAGATCATTATCTGATTCAGCATCTAGCATGTAACCCATACCTCGCACGGTATGAATTAGTTTTGTTTCAAAGTTGTCGTCGATTTTGGCTCTTAATCGTCGAATGGCTACATCAATGACATTAGTGTCCGAATCAAAGTTCATGTCCCATACCTGCGAAGCAATAAGTGAGCGTGGTAACACCTCACCTTGGCGCCTTACTAACAATTCCAAAAGGCAGAATTCCTTGTGACTTAGGTTGATTTTGTAGCCTGACCGTTCGACTCGATGCTTGATTAGGTCAAGGGTAAGATCGGAGATCTTGAGTTGATTTGAGCTCGGCGGAGAGGCTCCTCTTCGTAATAATGTACGTACACGAGCTAGAAGCTCAGCAAATGCAAAAGGTTTCACTAAATAGTCATCTGCGCCAAGCTCCAGCCCTTTGACGCGGTCATCTACACTATCACGAGCAGTAAGAAACAATACTGGTGTTCGGCATCCGATTTGGCGCAGTGCTTTTACTATTTGCCAACCGTCTACGTCAGGAAGCATTACATCAAGAATTATCAGGTCAAAGGATTCGGTCATAGCTAAATGGTGACCATCAAGCCCATTTCGTACAAGGACAACCACGAAGCCAGCTTCACCTAAGCCTTGTCGCAAGTAATCCCCTGTTTTCGGTTCGTCCTCAACCAGTAGTAGCTTCATAAATACTCTCGTTATATATCTCGTCAATATTTTAAACAAACTGATCCAACCACAAGATTACCTAAAGATTACATTTTTGTAATCATGGAGTCATCTAACTGTTACTGATATTTGATATATTACTACGAAAGTAGTTAGCACGCTAAAGAATAACTGGTGTGCATAAAATATTAAGATACGACCAAGGAGTCATTTAATGAAACATCAATTGTTTAATATCGTTTTAACTATATCTGTTCTAGTATTCACATCATCTGTTCAAGCTCACGATCCGAAAGAGCATATGAAAGAAGTTGAAAAACCTAACTGTGAGAGCATGAAAGCTGATGAACACTCAAAAATGGATATGAAAGATCCCGTAATTCAAGCCATGATGAAAAAGTGTCAACAGGAAATGAAGCATGACCAAGAAGACATAGGCTCAGAATATAATGAGCATGGTAGTAAAACTGAGGGAACAGAATCTTCAAAAAAACATCAGCATTAAGTCTAGCATATGTGTCTTACTAAGGAGGCAACATGGCTGTTTCGTGCGTTAAGTGTATAGTTATTACTATTGGTGTAGCTGTTGTGGGTGGCATAGGCTTCTTGTATTCTGGGTTCTACCAAGTTGGTGCTGACAATCAACATAATGGCTTCACTTACTGGGCTTTAGAAACTTTACGTGAGCGCTCAATTTCACGAGCTTCCTCTAATATTAAGGTACCGCCCGATCTTGATAATCCTAACCGTTTATTGGTAGGTGGAGCAGATTATAATGATATGTGCTCAGGCTGCCACCTAAAACCAGGTAAAGTTGAGAGCGATCTTGCCTTAGGGCTTTACCCGGCACCTCCAAACCTAACCGATACCGTGCAGCAAATTGTTGCATCGGATGAACAGGCTCGGCGGCGTTTTTGGATCATTAAACATGGTATCAAGGCTTCAGGTATGCCTGCCTGGGGTGTAGGGCATGACGATGAACGGATCTGGAATATGGTGGCTTTCTTACAACGTCTTCCAGACTTGTCGCCTGAGCAATACCAAATTTTGACTGCTCGCGGAACTGCGAGTCAAGATGTTCATTAACAGAAGAATATCTAATATTACTACAAATAAAATGCCGGAGTTAAATACAAGACTGTAAATGATGAGGACATGATGCGATGGACAAGCCAATCAAACAAGACCGTAGACGGTTTATCAAGTCCGTTGTTGGAGCAGGGGCTGTGTTTGCCTTAGCTAGAATAGTACCCACCTGGGCCAATCCAACTGGGCGAAGCTATGGTGATAAGATCAAGTTAGATAGCGTTGTAGATCTGCATATTCATCAAGAAGAAATGAGTATCGGTGGCCAAGTTGGTAGACCAATAACCATTAACGGAAGTATGCCCGGTCCCCTAATAAGATTGAAAGAAGGGCAAAGAGCCCGGCTGAATGTCACCAACGCTCTTGATGAGGATACATCAATTCACTGGCATGGCATTATTCTCCCAGAGAACATGGATGGTGTTCCTGGAGTTAGCTTTCCCGGTATAAAGCCGGGAGAGACCTTCCACTACGAGTTCGATGTTAAGCAAAATGGAACATATTGGTATCACAGTCACTCAGGACTGCAGGAACAGCTAGGCCACCTGGGCCCTCTTGTGATTGACCCAGCCGATGAGGATTTAGGTGCGGATAGAGAACACGTTATTATTCTAAGTGATTGGACATTTGAAGACCCTTATGAGGTATTCCGCAACCTGAAAGTGGCTGAAGGATATTATAATTACCAGCAACGAACATTAAGTGACACTCTAAACGATATCCGTCGTCAGGGGCTAGGAAAAACTTGGGAAGAGCGAGCCATGTGGAACAGAATGCGTATGAGCTCGCGGGATCTTTTGGATGTAACTGCCTCCTCCTATACCTATCTTATGAATGGTCTTGATAACGAATCTAACTGGACGGCTCTATATAAACCTGGTGAAAAAATTAGGCTAAGAGTTATTAACGGCTCTGCCATGTCTTTTTTTGACTTTCGAATTCCTGGCTTGGAAATGACTGTGGTTTCTGCAGATGGTCAGCCTGTAAAGCCAGTCACAATAGATGAGTTTCGAATCGGTGTGGCGGAAACCTATGATGTTATTGTGCAACCGAAAGGTGGTAAAGCTTATACTTTATTTGCAGAAAGCATGGATCGTAGTGGCTATGTGCGTGGCACGTTAGCAACAGAATTAGGCCTAGAGGCGGCAGTTCCCGAATTGCGGCCAGTGCCAGAACGAGATATGGCAGCTATGGGGATGTCGCATGAAAAGGATGATATAAATATGGATTTTTCTGAAAGAAGTCAATCCAGCATGACGTCCCATCATCAGAAGCATGAGGACCATGGTAAAAAAATGGCTAAGAGAGCATCTCCACCATCAGCTCCCGACTTGGATTTCAAGCATGCAGAGGATGAACATGGCTCGGGTGCAGCTATGATTGCCAGAAATCCTGTCAGTCGGTTGAACGAAGCAGGTGTGGGTCTTGACGGTGTAAGTCATCGAGTTTTGGTTTATGGTGATCTTATTGGTGCCCATTCTTGGCCTGATGAAAGGGAACCGGCGCGTGAAATCGAGCTCCACCTTACAGGCAATATGGAAAGGTACATGTGGTCTTTTGATGGTGTGAAGTTTACCGAAGTCGATGGGCCAGTAAAGTTTAGCTATGGTGAGCGTCTGCGTTTGATCATGGTAAATGATACTATGATGGAGCATCCAATTCATTTGCATGGTATGTGGATGGAACTTGAGAATGGGCAGTATCCTCGACCAAGAAAACATACTATGAGTCTCAAACCCAGCGAGATTGTCTCATTACTAATTAGTGCTGACTCACGTGGTAGTTGGGCCTTTCATTGTCATCTCCTTTATCACATGAAGGCGGGAATGTTCCGAGTTGTCAATGTTAGCTGAGAAAATGCCATGAAAGTACTAAATAATTTTATAATCCTTGGGCTGGCAGGAATGTGCGCTTCCGCATTCGCCAATCATGCTGAAGATAATTGGCCAGAGCCTATAAAAGAGTATAGAACTGGGCAAGTTCTATTTGATCGACTCGAAGTTATTCGCACGAATAATGATGATGATCAGTTGGTATGGGATATGCTAGCTTGGTATGGTGGTGATGAGAATCGCATATATTTCAAAAGTGAAGGAGAAAGTACATGGGATGATGGCGAGCCTGTATATCTAGAGAGTACAGAGTTGCTAGCTAGTCATTTAATTTCTCCATTCTGGGAATTACAAGGAGGTGTTGGTACTCGCGGAACAGTAGGTTCGGATGCCAATCGTGAAAACTACTTGGTGTTTAGTTTATTCGGGTTAGCACCTTATCAGTTTGAAATGGATAACTCCATTACGATAAATGAAGATGGTGATATTTCTATGAGTCTAGAGGCTGAATATGATGTACGTTTGTCTCAAGTGTCGTATATACAGCCACGTATAGAAATGGCTGCATCATTAAGTGACGCTGAAGAGTACAAGCGCCCTAAAGGTTTAAACAACATTCGTCTCGGATTGCGTTATCGCTATGAACTGTCCAGAGAATTCGCACCTTACATAGGCGTTTACTGGAGTCGAGCATTGGGAGATATGGCCGAACAAATAAAGGCTGAAGGAAAAAACGTATCAGAAACTGGTATCATGATAGGGGTTCGACTGTGGTTTTAGCCAATACTTTAATTATTGATATAATTCAAATCTAGGGGGACGGTTGTGGAAAAAAACCGAACAACAGAATATCAAAAAGAAAGCTTAACGTTATCCGGAACTGTGATGCTTGGAACTGGAGTCATGATTGGTGCGGGTATATTTGCGCTTACGGGGCAGATGGCTCAGATGACAGGGGTTCTTTTTCCACTTGCGTTTCTCGCCGCTGCCGTGATTATAAGTTTCAGCGCGTATTCCTATATAAAGATTTCTAATACCTGGCCTTCCGCTGGTGGCATCGGTATGTATCTACATAAAGCTTATGGTAACCGTCTGCCCACCGCATTTAATGCTCTACTAATGTATTTTTCGATGGTAATTGCTCAGAGCTTTTTGGCTCGTACTTTCGGAGCCTATACGATGCAGCTTTTTGGGGGGGATGAGACTGGTCGCATGGTACCCATTCTGGGTGTATCGCTAATACTGGCAGCTTTTTTACTCAATCTGCTTGGCAATCGGATGATACAAGGTACTGCATCATTCATCGGGTTTCTGAAAATTGGAGGGATATTGATTTTCGGACTGGCGGGGGTTTGGATTGCTGATAGCCTGTCAGTTGACTTCTCAACCTCGGGAGAAACAGGAAGCATTGGTAACTTCCTTGGAGCAACCGCTCTCGGCATACTGGCTTTTAAAGGCTTCACAACTATCACAAACAGTGGCTCTGAAGTGAAAGAGCCTCATCGGAATATCAGCCGTGCAATTGTAATCTCTATTGTGATCTGTGTGGTCATTTACACACTAGTTGGTTTTGCCGTAGCTAGCAATTTATCATTAGCAGAAATCATTGAAACACAAGATTACTCCCTTGCAGCGGCAGCACGCCCAGCACTGGGCGATTACGGTGTCTGGTTTACGGTCGCTATAGCCATGACGGCAACGGCAGGCGGCATTCTCGCCAGTATTTTTGCAGTATCACGTATGTTGGCCATGCTGACCGAGATGAAATTGGTTCCCCATAGTCACCTTGGTATGCCTGGCAATATCCAAAAGCATACCTTGGTCTATACAGTAGCTCTTGGACTATTCCTGACAGCCTTTTTTGATCTTTCACGGATTGCTGCTTTGGGTATTGTATTCTACCTAATTATGGATGTTGCTATTCATTGGGGGATTCTTCGTTATTTACGGGAGGACGTGAAAGCTAAAGCGTGGGTCCCAGCCACGGCCATTCTACTGGATTTACTCGCGCTTGGTGGTTTTGTTTGGGTCAAAATTAACACCGATCCGTTTGTAATTGGGGTTGCGGTAGCAACAATGCTTGTCATTGCCATTGCCGAGCTATTTTTTCTGAGACATTCTACAGCAAGCACAGGTAGCAAACAGCATGATCACTAGGTCTGTACTTACTGTTTATTCCCGAATGGCTGTAGGTAATAACTTAAGATTACACAAATGTAACCTTGGGGTAATAATTGAGTAAGTTGTAATCTGTTATAGTACTTACGTGTTTTTACTAGCGTATCTGTCTTTTTAGTAAAGATTATCGTATTTATGCTAGTTTCTATTATAGATAATATTTAGGTGACTTGGTTGACGATAGATGTACGTGGATTCTGCTTTACACTATTCATAATTTTCGTTGTGAATAATGTTTCAGCTACTTCCGACTATTGTAATGTGTCTCTTGACTCAACATATACTGTTGATTCTTTGAATAGCCAAGCACACTTAGCTCATACTTATTCAGAGGCAGAAAAGAATACTCATATATGTTGTTCTGGGGATCAAATAGAAGGTGATTGCTTTATGGGTGGTTGTTTGCCCATCATACAATATGTAGAAAATTTACAGTTAGATACTATGAGTTATTCTGACGCTGCTTGTTCGCAAATCTTTTTATTCTCACCCCCTCCTTATTTCCCTCTTATAAAACCTCCTATTTAATCGAATATAAATTACTTTCATTCTATTCTTTATATAAACAACACTCTTACTATTAATCATAGATTGGTTTAAATGATTAGTTACATATTAATGTATGTGCCATTAGAAATGGCATTGAAACAGGAGGCAGTATGCTTCGATTTATTTTGAAAGGTTTGATGATATGGCTACCAATATTCGTTTTTCTTGTAGGCTGCAATCAGGAGTCCAGTAACTCACACACTTCTGAACAAACTACCACAGATATTGAAACGGTAACGGTTTATAAAAGTCAATCGTGCGGTTGCTGTAAAAAATGGATCGATCACCTTGAAGTGGGTGGGTATAAAGTCATGACCCAACATCCAAATGATTTATTAGCTGTAAAAGAGCGATTTGGAATAGCACCCAATTTACGCTCGTGCCATACAGCTGTATCTTCAGATGGTTACGTCTTTGAGGGCCACATTTCCATTCGTTATATTCAGCAATTTTTGGCCAATCCACCAAGTGATTCTATAGGGCTGTCTGTGCCTGCTATGCCAGTAGGTAGTCCAGGAATGGAGTTTGGCAATAAGTTTATGCCTTATCAGATATTGCTTATGAAAAAAGACGGCACTTCTGAGGTATTTATGCAAGTTGATAGCAAACACCAGCAATATCAGTTAGAAGAAAAACAGGAAATGAACCCATGAAAATACTTACTACAATTCTTATCGCACTACTTGGCATTGGAGTAGAGAGAGCTGTCGCTGAATTTGTTCCAGAAAGCCTAACGTTAGAAGATACGGTGAGAATTGCTATTGAAACTGATCCTTGGCTCCGCAGCAGTAAATATACCGAAGAAGCACTAAATAACGAAGCTATTGCCTCATCAAGTTTACCAGATCCGCGCATGAGCCTTATGGCGGGAAACTTTCCTGTAGATAGCTTTGATACTAACCAAGAAGCTATGACCCAATTGTCGGTGGGTATTAGCCAAATGTTTCCACGTGGAGATAGTCTCGTATTAGCTAAGAAGCAGAAAAAGCAGCTTGCAATGCAGCATCCGTTCTTACGACTTGATCGACGAGCTAAAGTAACCGCCATGGTAACTCAACTATGGCTTGAAGTGTTCAAGGCACAGGAGAGTATTCGATTGATCGAACTAGACCGCGCATTGTTTGAGCAATTAGCAGATGCAGCTGAATCCAGTTACTCCTCAGCTCTAGGGCGGGCACACCAGCAGGATATTATTCGTGCGCAACTGGAGCTGACACAATTATCTGATCGGCTAACAGTGCTCAAGCAACAACAGGAGAGTGCACAGAAGCGACTGTCCGAATGGATTGGTGTATATGCTACGGTACGCTTGAGCTCGTCATTGCCATCAAACTCCATCTCGAAGTCGCTGGTAGTTCCCACCAATGCGCAGGACAGTGAGAATATGCAGTACAAATTGATTAGCCATCATCCAGCATTGAAAGCGTTGGGACAAAGAATCAACGCAACACAAACGAGTATTGAGCTTGCTAAACAGAAATACAAACCTGAGTGGGGGGTTACAGCCCAATATGGCTATAGGGCCAGCGATCCACTCGGGCGTGATAGAGCAGATTTGTTCTCTATTGGCGTTAGTTTCGATCTGCCTATTTTTACAGATAACCGGCAGGATCAGGAGGTTAGCGCAGCGGTAAACCGGACTGAGGCTATTAAAGCTGAGAAGTACATGCTAGGCCGTAGACTGATGGCGGAGTTGGAGACTGCAAGTGCAGAACTGAAACATCTTGATGAACGCCACGCGCTTTATACTGAACAATTACTGCCCCAAATGGCAGAGCAGGCTGAGGCTTCGCTGAGTAGCTACAAAAATGACGATGGTGACTTTGCCGAAGCTGTGCGAGCCAGAATCGCTGAGCTAAATGCCAAGATTGACGCGCTAACCATTGCAGTTGAACGTCAAAAAACTATCGCCCAAATTAATTACTTACTTACTCAAGAGTCAGATGATGCTCGGTCAGTAATATCGTTTTAAAGGAGTTTAACATGAAAGCAGTACAGAAAACCCTACTGGTCGCGTTAGTTAGTGCCTTACTTGGTGCATCTGCCGTTTGGCTACTGAGTAGCAATAATGAGACGATCGCAACAGCTTCAAACGATGAGCGCAAACCTATTTACTGGGTGGCTCCGATGGATGCGAATTATAAGCGTGACAAACCTGGAAAATCACCGATGGGGATGGACTTAATCCCTGTGTATGAGAGTGGTAGCGATAATGGTGAAGTCGGCACCGTCTTAATCTCCCCAGAGGTAATCAACAATCTTGGGGTACGCACTGCGATAGTGCAACGCGGGCGACTGAGTCTTAATATTAAAACTGTCGGTTATGTTCAGTACGACGAGAACAAACTGGTTCATATCAGTCCACGAGTGGAAGGCTGGGTCGAAAAACTCTATGTTCGGGCGATTGGTGATCCGGTTAAGGCGGGTGAGCCTTTATATAGCCTATATTCACCCACACTTGTTAACGCTCAGGAAGAGTTACTCTTGGCATCGAAACGAGGTAATCAGGTATTAATAAATGCAGCTGTTCAAAGGTTGTTAGCGCTTCAGGTAGCGCAGGCTGACATTGATAGGCTGCGAAAAACTCGAAGGGTTACTCAGACTATTACCATTACCGCGCCACAATCTGGGGTATTGGATAGCCTCGCGGTGCGAGAAGGTATGTTTATTAATCCTGGTATGAGCTTGATGAGTATCGGCCAGCTTGAGCATCTTTGGGTCATTGGAGAGGTATTTGAACGTCAGGCAAGTATGGTCCAAGAGGGCGATCAGGTAAGTCTGTGGTTGGACTATCTGCCTGGTCGTGAATGGACAGGCCAGGTTGATTATGTTTATCCCTCTTTAAACAAAAAGACTCGAACCGCACAAGTTCGGGTGCAGGTCAATAATTCTGATACCTTACTAAAACCTGGTATGTTTGCACAGATGGAGATTAACACTCGGAAGGGATCGGAAGCACTGCTAATTCCGCGTGAAGCCCTGATTCGAACTGGGGGGCAAGCTAGAGTAGTGTTAGCGCTCGGCGATGGCAAGTTTAAATCAGTGGCCGTAGATGTGGGTCGAGAAGGCGTTCGAAAGCTAGAGATTACTAGTGGTCTAAATGCCGGTGAGCGCATCGTCACCTCTGCACAATTCCTGATAGACTCGGAATCAAGTAAAACCTCTGATTTCATGCGTATGACTCAGCAGGACAGTGGGGCAAACAAAGAAGCTAATACCGAGGTCAATTCGGTCTGGACTGAAGCGCAAGTTGAGAGTCTCATGCCTGGTCATCGTATGATAACCTTAAAGCATGAGGCAATTCCCGACTGGAAATGGCCTGCGATGACCATGGACTTTAACATTGCTACAGGGGTAGATATTGATACTCTCAAACAGGGAATGCGCTTGCATGTGCAGCTCACCAAATACAGTAGTGATGATTACCGCTTGACCGAGATACAGATCCCAGAGCAAGAGGCAACAGAGGACTCTAACCCTATTGAAATGAATCATAGCCAACACAAGGGTATGAATCACGGTGAAACACCAACACTAGAATCCAATCAGCATGAAAATATGAATCACGACAATCACGAACAAAAGGGGCAATATCATGATTGAGTCAGTGATCCGTTGGTCCATCCGCAACCGTTTCTTTGTGCTATTGGCCACTTTAATGCTTGTAGGCATTGGCCTGTATTCCCTTAAGAATACGCCAGTGGACGCTCTCCCTGATTTGTCGGATGTACAGGTCATCATCAAAACCAGCTATCCCGGCCAAGCACCACAGGTAGTGGAGGATCAGGTAACTTACCCTCTTACCACCTCTATGCTTTCAGTCCCCGGTGCTGTGACTGTACGTGGATATTCTTTCTTTGGTGATTCATATGTGTACGTTATCTTCGATGAAGACACAGATGCTTATTGGGCGCGCTCACGAGTCCTGGAGTATCTGTCACAAGTTGCACCAACATTACCAACCAGCGCCCGCCCACAATTGGGCCCGGATGCTACCGGTGTTGGCTGGGTTTACTTATACGCTTTGGTTGACCGCACCGGTAAACACGATCTTAGCCAGTTACGTAGTCTGCAGGACTGGTTTTTGAAGTACGAGTTACAAACCGTTCCAGGTGTTTCAGAAGTCTCTTCACTTGGCGGTATGGTCAAGCAGTATCAGGTAAAAGTAAACCCTGAGAAATTACGTGCTTTCGGTATCCCTCTATCTCATATTCAAACAGCAATTAAACGTGGTAATCAGGAAGTGGGGGCCTCAGTGATAGAGATGGCAGAAGCCGAATATATGATACGTGCAAGTGGTTATATTCAAGGAATTGAAGATTTGGCAACCATTCCGCTTGGGGTTGACAGCAATGGTACGCCTTTACTACTAAGGGACGTAGCAGAAATTGAAGTAGGACCACAGATTCGCCGTGGTATAGCGGAACTCAACGGTGAGGGTGAAACCGTTGGTGGCATCGTTGTGATGCGTATCGGTGAAAACGCGCAGAAAACTATCAATGGTGTTAAAGCTAAACTTGAGAAACTTAAGGCTGGGTTGCCCGAGGGCGTGGAAGTGGTTACCGTTTATGACCGCTCAGGACTAATAGAACGAGCAGTCGAAAATCTTTGGCATAAGTTACTCGAGGAGTTTTTAGTAGTAGCTTTAGTATGCATGATCTTTCTATTTCATATTCGTTCTTCTTTGGTTGCGATAATTAGCTTACCGGTCGGAATTCTGACAGCTTTTATCGTTATGCATTGGCAGGGGTTAAATGCCAATATCATGTCATTGGGAGGCATTGCTATTGCCATTGGGGCTATGATCGACGGTGCTATTGTGATGATTGAGAACATGCACAAACACATGGAGCGTACTCCGCTAACAGACAAAAACCGTTGGCAAATAGTAACAGAATCGGCTGCTGAAGTGGGGCCTGCATTATTCTTTAGTTTGTTGATTATCACAGTGAGTTTTGTTCCGGTCTTTACCTTGGAAGCTCAAGAGGGGCGAATGTTTAGCCCTTTGGCATTTACCAAGACTTATGCGATGGCAGCCAGTGCTGCGCTTGCAGTAACGCTGGTTCCTGTACTGATGGGGTACTTTATCCGCGGAAAGATATTACCTGAAAACAAAAACCCCATTAACCGGGTTCTCACGGGGCTCTATATGCCCGCATTAAAAACAGTCCTACGCTTTCCTAAAGTAACATTAGCCCTAGCTTTATTATTAACTTTAGTAGGGTTCTGGCCAGTCAATAAAATTGGGAGCGAATTTATCCCTAACTTGGACGAAGGAGACTTAATGTATATGCCTACTACCTATCCAGGTTTGTCGATTGGTAAGGCTCGTGAAGTTCTGCAACAAACAGATAAGTTGATTGCCACTATCCCTGAAGTTAAAACAGTCTTTGGAAAGATTGGCCGTGCTGAAACAGCTACTGACCCTGCACCGCTAACTATGATTGAAACGTTCATACAACTGAAACCCAAAAACGAATGGCGAGAGGGTATGACTACCGATAAGCTCAAAAAGGAAATGGATGCGCTGATAAAATTTCCTGGTTTAACTAACGCTTGGGTAATGCCAATCAAGACCCGCATCGATATGCTTGCTACCGGTATCAAAACACCAGTAGGTATAAAGGTCGCGGGTGAGGAACTAAAAGAAATTCAACAAATTGGCCAGCAACTGGAGCAGATTCTAAAGGATGTACCCGGTACCGCCTCTGTCTATTCTGAGCGAGTAGCTGGCGGACGCTACATTAAGGTAGACATTCAGCGCGAGAAAGCAGCCAGATATGGACTCAATATTGCTGATGTACAACAAGTAGTTGCAACCGCTATAGGTGGCATGAATGTGACACAGACAGTAGAAGGTTTGGAGCGGTATCCAGTGAACCTGCGCTATCCACAAGACTATCGCAACTCACCGGAGCAGATCGGATTATTACCGATAGTTACATCTAGCGGTCAACGTATCGCGTTAGCAGATGTGGCGAAAATTTACGTTGAGGACGGTCCTCCAGCCATTAAAAGTGAAAACGCACGGCTTAATGGCTGGACCTTTGTGGATATTGAGAATGTGGACGTAGGAACGTACGTGAAAGCTGCAATGGAAACTGTTCAGCAACGGCTAGATTTGCCGGCAGGTTACTCTGTGACCTGGTCTGGTCAGTACGAATACATGCTTCGGGCCAAAGAAAAGCTAACCTATGTTGTGCCTTTGACTTTACTCATCATTATAGTATTGCTGTATATGAACTTCCGAAGTTTTGCTGAAGTAGCCATTATTATGGGTACTTTACCGTTGGCCATGATTGGCTCTTTCTGGCTTATGTATCTACTTGGCTATAACTTTTCAGTGGCCGTGGGAGTAGGCTTTATTGCTCTCGCTGGGGTTGCGGTGGAGATTGGTGTCATTATGCTGGTATATCTTAATCAGGCTTATGTCCGCATGCAGATAGAATGTGAAGCTGAAGGTACTACACCAAAACGAGATGAGTTGCATCATGCAGTGTTGCATGGTGCAGGGCAACGTGTACGACCAGTGATGATGACAGCGGCGGCAATTGTTGTTGGCTTATTACCGATCATGTACGGTAGTGGTACTGGCTCAGAAGTAATGAGTCGTATTGCAGCACCTATGGTTGGTGGCATGCTTAGTGCGGTTCTTTTGACTTTGCTGGTATTACCAGCAGTTTACTTTTTGTGGCGTGAACGTGTGTTACGTGATTAGTGCTTTTATTCAGGTGCAAGGACGCACCATCAGGAAAGCATGTGTTGTCAATCTTAAGAATTGTATCAGGAGCAATGATCTAGATCAAAAGGAAGGTGTTGCTTACACGTTACTATAAGAGGCAGAAGATTAGAGTCAGGTGCTGTTTATTTCTATCGTGTATGTCTTCTGAGTTATTGCAGTTGACCTATGTGCTGCACGCAGGTAGTAGACTGTCAAGCGACACTTAATTTCAGGGATTTAAAAATATAAGTCCTGTTTTAGAGGAATAGTTATGCGAGTAAGAGAGCTAGCCACCAGCCTTGATATAACACCGGACACGGTACGTTATTACACTCGGATTGGGTATTTGAAACCCATCAAAAACCCAAGAAATGGGTATAAAGAGTTTTGCAAGAAAGACTGGCAAAGGCTTCGCTTTATTCTGAGCGCCAGA
Organism: Kangiella koreensis DSM 16069; assembly: GCF_000024085.1. Classification (NCBI taxonomy): domain Bacteria; kingdom Pseudomonadati; phylum Pseudomonadota; class Gammaproteobacteria; order Kangiellales; family Kangiellaceae; genus Kangiella; species Kangiella koreensis. The sequence goes on from NC_013166.1 coordinate 1,402,704, forward strand.
CAGATAGGTTTTTCGGTTAACGATATTGGTCAGATTCTTAAGGAGGCCGATATGCAAAAAACTCCTTGCCCAACAACAAGGAGGATAATGGAACTTAGATTACGTGGAACCGAGCAGAGATTTCGTGAAACTGCTTTACTCAGAACAAAGATAAAAACTGCACTAAAGATTTGGAAAGATAAACCAGATCAAGCTCCTACAGGAAAAATGATCTGTTATTTAATTGAGGAGTTTAGTGCTCGACAAGTGGAGAATGCATCAGTATGAAAGAACATAGGCAAGAAAATATCAGTTCCTTTGTGACTGTGAAAAGCGAAGAGCAGGGTGCTCAGGTCGGTATGTTGGAACTGTTGGTTGAAGGAGCGAGTTGTGGTAGCTGCGTCAGAAAAATTGAAAGGGCATTGTTGGCTATTCCTGGAGTTGAGAGTGCTGAGATGAATTTTGCTCAGCGTACAGTAAGCGTGACTGGCAATGTAGAGGCATCTGCTTTAATTAAGGCGGTAGAAAAGGCCGGTTATAATGCCAAACTTACCGCTATTGAGAGCGAAGATGATGCATTAAAGGAAAAAGAAAAAGCCGATCAAGTTTATTATAAGCGTTTGGTGAAGGAAACTTGGATTGCCCTCTCACTGGGTATCCCCTTAATGGCCTACGCACTAATTACTGGTGAAGTTAACGTTAACACTACAACAGAGCGTATAGCGTGGCTAATAGTGGGCATATTGACATTTGGTGTTCTCTACTTTTCTGGTAAACATTTTTTTGTCGGTGCCTGGAAGTCCTTTCTTAATCATTCCGCCAATATGGATACGCTGATAGCGCTTGGAACCGGCACTGCATGGTTGTACTCAATGGTAGTGGTATTTTTTCCAGGCAGTGTACCCGATCAGGCACGCCATGTTTACTTCGAGGCTACTGCGATAATTATAGGCTTGATTGACCTTGGTCTAGCGCTGGAAATTAAAGCACGTGGTCGGACTTCGGATGCTATCAAGAGACTGATCGGACTGCAGGCAAAAACGGCTCGAGTGGTCCGTGATGGCAAAGAGTTGGATATCGCCATTGACCAGGTCTTAATAGATGATGTAGTGAGGGTACGTCCGGGTGAAAAAATTCCTGTTGATGGAGAGGTGATTGAAGGGCATACAGCAATTGACGAATCAATGCTAACTGGCGAGCCAATGCCGGTTGAAAAGAGCCAGGGTGATACCATAGCAGCGGGCACCATTAATAAATCTGGTTCGATTCTTTTTAAAGCTACGCGGGTTGGCAAAGACACTGCATTAGCGCAGATTATCAATATGGTAAAGCGCGCGCAAAATTCTAAACCTCCTATTGGCCGCCTAGCTGATGTGATTTCAGCATATTTTGTACCGGTGGTTATGATTATTGCTGTAATAAGCGCCTTGACTTGGCTTAATTTTGGACCTGAACCGGCAGTAGCTTTCGCCATTGTATCAGCTACTACGGTCTTGATTATCGCTTGCCCCTGCGCGCTGGGACTGGCAACACCAATGTCGGTGATGGTGGGTGTAGGTAAGGCAGCGGAGGCAGGTGTATTAATTCGTAACGGAGAAGCCTTGCAAATGGCATCGAAGATATCGGCAATGGTTCTTGATAAAACCGGTACCATTACCTTGGGAGCTCCCAAGGTCACCGATGTGCTGGTGGCCGGTGAGCATGATCAGCAGTCCGTTTTACGGTTGGCTGCAACGCTTGAGTCAGGCTCTGAGCATCCTTTAGCTATGGCTATTGTAGAGAGTGCTAAGGATAGAGGTATCGAAACTGGCAAGGTATCCAATTTTAACGCCATTGCCGGACATGGGGTGCAGGCCGAAGTGGAGGGTAAAACTCTGTTGTTTGGCAATGAAAAACTCATGCACGAACGAAATATTTATCTTGGAACCTTCATTGAAAAAGCTCAATCATTGGCTTCCGATGCAAAAACACCAATGTATTTTGCGGTAGATAATCAATTAGCAGCCATTATTGCCGTGGCCGATCCTATCAAAGAAGACTCAATTGCTGCCATTAAGCGCCTCCAGCATAACGGCATCCGGGTGGTTATGCTTACTGGTGATAATCGAGCCACAGCCAAAGCCGTAGCGGAAAAAGCGGGTATAAAAGAATTTTTTGCCGAAGTATTGCCCGAAGAAAAATCCAAGAAGGTGCAAGAGTTGCAAATGGAAGGCGAAGTAGTAGGTATGACAGGTGACGGCATCAATGATGCCCCTGCTTTAGCGATTGCTAATGTCGGTTTTGCCATCGGTACGGGTACTGATGTGGCCATTGAAAGTGCGGACATCACTTTGATGCGCGGTTCGCTGCACGGCCTTGCCGATGCCATAGCTGTTAGCAAGGCGACATTGCGCAATATTAAACAGAATTTATTCGGTGCCTTTATCTATAACGTGGCTGGTGTGCCCTTCGCGGCTGGAGTTTTGTATCCGTTTTTGGGCATGTTACTAAACCCTGTTATCGCAGGAGCTGCGATGGCATTTTCATCACTAACCGTCGTGACTAATGCCAACCGACTGCGTTTATTTAAAGCGCAGGAACACTAATTTCAAGAGTAGAAGGAAAGCAACATGTTATTGATCAATATTACAGGTTTGGTGTTAATTGCCCTGATTATGTGGTGGTTCTGGCTTTACAAGCCAAAAGAAGCCGTGCTAGGTGACAACGATCTGCTTATTACCGTGGAAAACGGTACCTACTCACCGTCGCGCATTAAAGTTCCAGCTGGTTCTGTGGTTGAAATCAAGTTTATCCGCAAGGATCAATCACCATGCTCTGAAACTTTGTTGATTCCTAAGCTGCAAATCAGCGAGACTTTGCCGCTGAATAAGATAAAAACAATCCAATTGTCCAGCTTGAAAGCGGGCGAATACGACTTTCATTGTCAGATGCAGATGTACCGCGGACAAATTGTAGCGCAATAACATAATGAGGAAAGTAGCAGAAAAAGCCTTGATAATAAACGGGATAAGACGATGTACCCTACACCCGGTCCGTAGTCGAGGCTATTATTTAAATAGCTTTTTCGAAGACCACTTGATCAGGCGTATTCAAAAGGAGATATACACTGAGGAAGAGCAGGTAGTGCAGCTGTTTGTCGATACAGGGTATGTAAATACTGATAGCGAAGAATTGTACCGAACAATGATTTACCGCGGGTTCATGAGAAAAACAGAGCAACGGACAACGATTTTTAGTAACACAACTGAGGTGTGATATGGCAATACAAAAATCATTCTGGTTTACCCCAAAAGGCTTAGCCGCCCTAGGGCTAATAGCTGCAGCAACCTACTTTTTACTAGTCGAGCACAGACAACATGTCTGGCAGTATTCACCCTTCCTGATTCTTTTGGCTTGTCTATTTATGCATTTGTTTATGCATGGTGGACACGGAGGGCACGATAACCGCCATGACCAGTATAAGGACGAGTCCAAGCAAGATGCCAATCAATGTGGCTTAGAAAAGGGTCGCCGAGAGCAAGAACATCCTCATCATGATTAACCCCAACAGAGAATAGGAGAAAAATAATGCACGGAGAGTCAGGTTATGGCCTATGGACACTAGTAATACTCAATTCAGCAATATTTATTTTCTTTGCATTTAGTTTTACCAAGCCGAAAACAAAAACTGATTGGCGTAGCTTTGGTGCCTTCTCTGCATTTGTTATTGCCTTGTTTACCGAGATGTACGGATTCCCACTAACTATTTATTTTCTCTCAGGCTGGTTAACTGAAAAGTATCCTGATATTGATTTCCTTTCCCATGAGAACGGCCATCTACTGCATACCCTTTTAGGTATTGAAGGCAATCCCCATTGGGATCCATTGCATATTGCCAGTAATATCCTGATTATACTCGGTTTCTTCTTATTGGCCTCGGCATGGAACGTTCTACACAAGGCACAACAAACCCGCTCATTGGCCACCACTGGCTGGTATGCGCGTTGCCGCCACCCACAATATCTTGCATTCATTATGATTATGTTCGGATTTCTATTGCAATGGCCAACGTTACCAACCTTGATCATGTTTCCGGTTCTGGTTTTGGTTTATGTTCACCTCGCAAAACGTGAAGAGAGGGTGGCACAACAGGAGTTTGGCGCAGATTATATAGAGTACAAGCGACGGACGCCTAGCTGGATTCCGTTATTTACATCTCATCAAACTTGATTATGGTAGTGGACTGTTGCAAAGAGGTAAGTGGCTCAGAGTAACTGGTTAGATCAAGTGATGCGGTATTCGCAAACCTTAAGGAGCTAAAGTATGAAACATCAAGAACATCGACTCGGCGTTTCAGAAATCAACTTAGTCGCTAGACATCTGAAACTTGAACCCTGTGCTGAGCAATGCATAGAGGCAGCTATTCAAACGATAGACCAGTTGTACGGATTGGATCATATATCCTTTGATGAAGCATCTCAGGTACTGAGCCTCGCTTATGATGCTTCGCGGCTAAGCCTTGATCTTATTGAAGAGATAATGGAGAAAAATGGTGTTGAAGTGAGTCATGGATGGTGGACACATTTCAAAGAAGATTATTACAAGTTTGTCGACCAAAATGTTAAAGACAATGCTAATCATAAACCGTGGAGTTGCCATAGTTCACCTCGGATACCAAGGAAAAAGCAAAAATGATTCGTCAGGTGAATAAAGGAAGTCATAACCAGCTGAAAGTTGTCGACATTGGAATTAACACTCATCAGGAGCCAGTGATTTATATGCGTGAGGATTGCCATATTTGTCGCTCAGAAGGTTTCACATCTAGTTCGCGAATAACTGTTAGTTCTTCAACCCTCTCAATAGTGGCAAGCCTCAACGTTGTTGATAACCATGTATTGGAACAAGGGTATGTAGGCTTGTCGAAGGTTGCCATGCAACGACTTAAACCGGATTTGAATGAGATGGTAACAGTGGGGCATGCTGATGTGGTCAGCTCGTTGACAGCTCTACGCAAAAAGGTTTTTGGTAACACGCTTAACTATACGGAACTACAGGCGATTATTACTGATATCAGTGAGCACCTATATAGTGATATCGAGATCTCAAGCTTTTTGACTGTGTGCGCTGGTGGTCGGTTGCTACCCGATGAAATCATTGACTTGACCAAGGCTATGGTAAATGCTGGTAAAAGTTTACGTTGGCCCAAATACGATCAGGTTTTAGACAAACACTGTATCGGGGGTATTCCGGGTAATCGAACGACCCCTCTCGTTGTTTCTATTGTTAGTGCCGCAGGCCATATCATGCCAAAAACTTCATCAAGAGCTATCACTTCTCCAGCTGGCACAGCTGACACCATGGAAACCCTAACCGAAGTAAATCTCGATCTTTCCGCTATTCAACGTGTAGTTCAGGAAACGGGCGCTTGCCTGTGCTGGGGTGGTGCAGTCAATTTAAGTCCTGCCGACGATCTGTTAATCAGAATTGAACGTGCTCTAGACTTGGATGGTGAAGGTCAGCTGATTGCTTCAGTTCTATCTAAAAAGATTGCTGCTGGCTCTACACATACCATTATTGACATACCCGTAGGTGACACAGCCAAAGTTCGAAACCGTGAATCGGCTGAGCGATTAGCTAATTTATTTACCAAGGTCGGAGCTGCGTGTGGTATCCACGTTCGTTGCATTATTACTGATGGAAGCAAGCCCATTGGTTCTGGTATCGGCCCCGTTGAAGAAGCTCGTGATCTACTTGCCATCTTCAAACGTCAACAGGACGCCTCCCAGGAACTACGTGAACGAGCTTTATTATTAGCTTCTCACTTACTTGATCTGGCCGAAAACTGTGGCCTTGCTTCTGGACTAGAAAGAGCTACGTCGATACTGGAAAGTGGCAAAGCTTATGAACAATTCAAACGTATTCTTAGCGCACAAGGCGGGGGAAAGTCACTTCCCTCTTCACGGTTTCAGCATGTTCAACCCTCAAGTAAAAGTGGCACTATTGTGGCTATTGACAATCGGAAACTGGCACGACTTGCTAAACTAGCTGGAGCACCATTTACTCCAGTGTCCGGCCTTAGACTCCATTCCAATGTTGGCGATAGTGTTACCTCCCAAACACCTTTATTTACTTTGTTTAGCGACAGTCAAGGTGAGCTCGAATATGCGATGTCGTATTACAATGATAATACTGATATATTCTCAATTAGCGGGAGGTTACAATGAAAGGAAAAACGAACCCGATATTATTTTCACTTGAGGAACACCCTCTTGCAAATTCGCTTTGCCGTGAATTAAATTTAATCAAAGGACAATATACAAAACGACTCTTTCCTGATGGAGAGTCTTATCTGAAAATCGACTCAACCGTAACAGATACTCCTTGCATATTGTTAGCAGACTTATCGCGGCCAAACGCGAAATATCTTCCACTCATTTTTTTGCTGGACACGTTACGCGAACTGGGTGCCAAATCTATAGGACTGGTTACACCGTATCTACCATACATGCGGCAGGATCGTCGGTTTGTTGAAGGCGAAGCAGTGACATCACGACTGTTTGCTCGGACACTCTCACAACATATCGACTGGTTAGTGACTGTTGATCCACACTTACACCGTTATTACTCACTGAATGAAATATACAATGTTCCAACTCAAGTGGTTCAAGGGGCTCCAGCCCTAGCCGATTGGCTACAACAAAAACATGATGTACTACTGGTGGGGCCTGATACAGAAAGCGAGCAGTGGGTTTCTGAGATTTCTCGGTACAGCGGTCATCCTTATGTCATTGGTGAAAAGCATCGCTATGGTGATTTCGAAGTCGAAGTAACCTTACCCGATATAGCTCTGCACAAGCATCGAACGGCAGTCATCATAGATGATGTTATTTCAAGTGGAGAGACCATTTTAAAATGTGTTGAAGCATTACAAAAGCAAAATATAAAGGACATTCAATGTGCTGCCATTCATGGTTTGTTTGCTGATGACAGCGATATACGGCTATTACAATCGGGATTGCAGAAACTCTTTACTAGCAACACACTTCCTCACACATCTAATGTGTTTGACGTGACACTGTTACTGATAGAGCCCATCCTAAGCAGCTTGCAAATACAGGAGCTCAATAAATGAAAATCACTTTCCTCGGCGGCACTGAAACAGTTACCGGCTCAAAATTTTTGGTAGAAACCACTACTAGTCGTGTACTGGTTGATTGTGGATTATTTCAAGGCTATAAATGGTTGCGTGAACGTAACTGGCAGGAGCCTCTTTTTGATATTAAATCATTGGATGCCGTAATTTTAACTCATGCACACCTGGATCATTCTGGCTATATCCCAGCATTATACAAGCAAGGATACAGAGGACCAGTTTATACACACCATGCTACTAAAGATTTATGCGCCATACTGCTTGCTGATAGTGGGCACATACAGGAAGAGGATGCAAAATATTATTCAAAACATAAATTAGGCAAACACGCTCATCCACAACCGCTTTATGACAGAGCTACAGCCGAAGAGTCTATGACCTTATTTCAATCGTTGGAATTTGGTGAAATTATAGTGGTTGGCGACTTGTCGTTTCATCTACAATCAGCCGGCCATATTTTAGGTGCAGGTAGCGTGATTCTTGAGGCCGAAGGAAAGCGAATAGGTTTTTCCGGCGATGTTGGGCGTCCAGATGATATATTGACACTTCCTCCCAAACCACTTCCAGATCTAGATCTATTGCTCCTTGAATCAACCTACGGTAATAGACGTCATGATACCGAAAATCCTTATAAACAGCTTGCAAAAATAGTTAATGAAGCAGCGCAAAGAGGAGGCGCTGTGCTGATCCCTAGCTTTGCCGTGGGTCGGGCTCAAACATTACAACATATGCTCACTACACTGATGAAATCGGGTGATATTCCAAAATTACCAATCTATCTTGATAGTCCCATGGCAATCAATGTCTCTGATATCTATTGCCATTATAGCAAACTGCATCGATTGACTGATGAGGAATGCCACCGTATGTGTCAAACGACAACTTATACCCGAAGTGTAGAGGATTCCAAAGCGTTAGCTCAACAGCATTATCCCCATATCATTATTGCAGGTAGCGGCATGGCTAGTGGCGGTAGGATATTACATCACTTTAAACGATTGCTGGGAGATCCAAAAACAACCGTTCTTTTCAGTGGTTATCAAGCTGGCGGTACACGAGGCGCTAAAATGTTAGATGGAGCAGAAACGGTAAAAATTCATGGTAAATGGATACCAATAAAGGCGAGGGTGGAAGTGTTACAGCACCTCTCTGGACATGGAGATTATGTTGAAATCGAACAGTGGCTAAAAAGCTCAGACCTTAAAAAACAATTATCTATCCAGTTAATCCACGGTGATCCAGAGGCGTTAGAGTCTATGCAAAATTACTTGCAGAGCGAGACCAATTTTGAGGTAGATGTCGCAAGTTATCACAGAACATTACATGTTTAGAAATTTAGGAGATCAAAGGATGAATATTAAAACCTTAAAAGATGTACTGCACTGGACCAGTGAGTTTCACCAGCACCTTTCTAATTGCTTAAGCCATTGTGCCAAAAATAATAAGAATATTCGAGCAAAGCTGTACCTAGACTATTTAGCTATGCACGAGATGTCCTTATCGAAGGCGCTGAATAGATCTGAAATAGACAGTGACATTAAAGCACTTGATACTTGGTGTTATGAATATTTAGAAAACCACCCAATTCATAGATATAGCAACTGTGACCGCCCCTTTGCTGAGCTAGATATTGATGAGATCATTACTGAAATTCTGCACATCAATAAACAATTAATTGAGCTATACAAGAACCTATCCGCGCGTACTGTCGCGCCAAGCGCCCAAGAGTTGCTACAAAATATTTTGGAGCTAGAAGAGCATGATGCTATGTTTATGACGAAGGGATTTAATCGATTAAATGACTTGTAAATAGTGCTTAATCAGTTTGGCAAGCAAGAAGGTTGTAAGATAACCTAAGGAGAAAGATCATGAAAATCAATGAACTGAAATTTGGTTTGGCTACGGCTATTTCATTTGGGTTGGTGTGGCTGATTTGTAGTCTGTTAGTCTGGCTTATGCCGTCTCTGATGTTGGGTATTACTGGTCACATGATACATGGTGATTGGTCACAGATGGGATGGCAACTTACACTAAAAGGAGTTGTTTACGGGTTGGTTGGCTGGATGCTTCTGGCTGGATTTTCCGGTTGGCTACTGGCAGTATGTTACAACAAACTTCGCTGATGCAAAATTGATTCGATTGAATAAACCCCATGAAAACTTCGGCTATAGGCATTATTAATCCAGGAAGTGCCACGCTTAAATGGGCAATATACGACTCTATAACAACAGTTGATGTCAGCGCAGAGGGGCAGTGTAAAGCCGATGAGATATCATCGCTATTACAATCTCTAAATACAGCAGGCATCTCAATTTATATTGTCCGTTTTGTTCATGGTGGCCCCAGTTTATTCAAGCCAACTTTGATCACTGAAAGTACTTTAAGGTCTCTGGAGTCGTTAGCTGATCTGGCACCTCTTCATAACAAACTAAGCTTGAAATGTATTGTTCAACTGTTGCAATTAGATTCTCAAGCAAAAATTATCACCGTTTTTGATACCGAGTTTTTCCATGAGTTGCCGCTAACGGCACAGCTGCTTGGATTGCCAATGTCCTTGCAGAATAAATATTCATTACGGCGCTACGGCTTCCACGGTTTTGCACATGCTGGCATGTTGGATTTCTGGCAATCGACTACGTCTGAATTTTCGCTAAAAGTTAACTCTCGTCGCTTAGTGACCATGCAGTTAGGTAGTGGTTGTTCTATGGCCGCGATACTCGATAACCGACCAATTGAGACAACCATGGGATTTACTCCGAGTGAAGGATTGCTTATGAGTACCCGCTGTGGTGACTTAGATCCCGGCCTTCTGACATGGCTACAGAAGCGTGAAGGTTGGACTCCCTTTGAAACTGAAGAGATCTTAAATAATCAGTCTGGGTGGTTTGGGGTATCAGGTGAGAGTGGGAATATGGCAGATTTATTGAGTAGCACATCGCCACAAGCTCTATTAGCTGTTGAGCTCTTCCTCCACCGAATCCGAAAAACCTTAGGTAGTTATATTGCTTTGCTGGGTGGGCTTGATGGCATTGTCCTCAGCGGTGGTATTGCTGAGAATGCAGTATCACTTTGTTTGCGCATACTGCGAGAACTCGAATTTTTCAACATTCACGTCATAGAGCCGCAGACTGAGAAGTTTCCAACAACTCTTGGTAATCGCCAAGCCTTGTGCTTGTCCGTAGATAATAACCAAGGTGTCCAATGTTGGATCATGAAAGGTAACGAACATCAAACCATGTTGCAGTCTGTTGCTCGCTGCAAGTGGTTTTACAAACTCTAATAAAGGGGAAGTTGATGTACCCAATTAATGAACAAGACCTACATCGCATTCAACAGCGTGCGAACTTGTATCGTTCACATTATCCAGCTTTTGCGCGCTGGGCCAAAGGATACGGTGTTATCCGACATACCGACGAAACCCAGGTACGAGTTTTCGACTTATGCCAGCAGTTACTATGTCATGGACGATATGCAAGATTTGAGGATATTGTAGCTATATTGTGTGCCGCTGATCGACTGGCGAGTGCTTCCATGTGGCTGGTTACACATATGACTTATGCTAGAAATGTATATCTGGATGGACATGAGCTTAACAACGAAGATTTCAAAGAGAACCCTCAGGGACACACTGGGGGATCGCTTAATATGGTTCCTGGTTATGTGGGATACCTTGCAGCTAACGTGCTAGCCGGCCATACCAGAAGCTGGTTGATGGGACAGGGGCACTGTGTGGCTGCAATTGACGCAGTCAATGTTTTGCTAGGCAATGTGTATAAAGAGCAAGAGGAGCGCTATTCACTTAACGAGCAAGGGTTATCTCGTTTGGTGCGAGACTTTTATGGCTATGCTACTGATGAAGATGGACGTCCTGAGGCGCCTTTAGGCAGTCATGTGAGCCCACACACAGCAGGCGGGTTGATCGAAGGTGGATATCTTGGGTTTGCTGAGCTGCAGTATGTTCATATGCCGTTACCAGGTGAGCGGTTAGTTGCCTTTATTAGTGATGGAGCGTTTGAGGAGCAGCGAGGCAGTGACTGGGCTCCTCGCTGGTGGAGAGCGGAGGACTGTGGTTTGGTTACGCCTGTGATGATTGCCAATGGTCGCCGGATTGATCAACGCTCCATCATGTACCAACAAGGGGGGCTCGAGTGGTTCTACAATCATTTACAGCATAATGGTTTTAGCCCAATAACAATTGATGGTAGGGATCCTGCAGCATTTATTTGGGGAATCTTTGAATCAGAAAATAGACTCTCGGCTTGTGCAGAACAGATTGCTTCTGATCAAATGCATTACCCAGTAAGGCTACCTTATCTGATCGCGGAAACAGTAAAAGGATACGGGTTTTATGGTGCAGGAACCAATGCCTCTCATGGTACACCTTTGCCTGCAAACCCTAGATACGATGCTAAGTCCCGGACATACTTCAACCAGTATGCGCAACAGTTATATGTACCCAAAATTGAACTTGACTTAGCAATTAGTGCATTCCTCACTCATGATATTGATCTGCGGGTCAGGGAAAAAGATCATGCCCTGACACAACGTAATCCGCATATTAATGAGGTACCGAAGGCTGGCTGGCTGCAAGTCGGAAAGCTCGAATCACCTATGATTGCAGTGGATCGTGAGGTACGCGCTCTTCTGGAAGCTAATCCTGAGCTCAGGCCTCGTTTGGGCAATCCAGATGAGCTACGGAGCAACCTTATGAACCTAACACTAGACTACTTGAATCATCGGGTATTAACACCAGAAAAAGGGGTTGCAGAGTCGATACATGGTGGGGTGATTACCGCCCTGAATGAAGAGGCGGTTGTCAGTGCTGCTTTAGCAAATAAGGGGGGAATCAATCTGGTTGTATCTTATGAAGCTTTCGCCGTGAAAATGCTGGGCGCTTTACGGCAGGAGATTATTTTTGTTCGTCATCAAAAGGTATTGAACCGACAGCCGCAATGGCTTTCTGTGCCCGTTATTGTAACATCTCACCTTTGGGAAAATGGTAAAAACGAACAATCCCATCAGGATCCAACTTTTGGCGAAGCTTTTTTAGGTGAAATGAGTGATACTTCCCGGGCTATATATCCTGGTGACAGCAATACAGCGATTGCTTGTATTCGTGAGTGTTATAGAACTAGGGGGCAGATCTGGGCGCTCACTATACCCAAACAGTCGCTGGAAACATTTTTTACTCCTGAACAGACCAAAATGCTGTTGCAGTATGGTGCATTCACCCTATTTGGGGAAGGTGATATACAGCTGGTTGCTGTTGGTGCCTACCAATTGCGCGTTTGCTTCGAGGTGCATCAGCGGCTTAGTGCGGCAGGAGTCAAAAGTTGTGTCACCTATATGATCGAGCCAGGACGTTTCCGCAATGCAAGAGATTCGCTGGAAAGTTCTTTCATAGTCGACGATGTTACTCGAGAAAATTTGTTTCCACCAGATATAGCATTACGTGTATTCGTCGCTCACATGCGACCTGAAACTCTGGCAGGCATTTGTCGGCCTTTAGATCTCGGGATCAGCAAAACTCTCTATTTTGGATTCATTAATCACGGTGGTACATTGGACACACAGGGGCTGTTAAAAGCAAATCACTCGGATACCGACAGCGTTCATACAGCGATTTGTCAAAGACTCTTAAGAAATGAACCTAGACAGTGAAAATGGTCATAGACTGTCCCACTGATTTCTTTTTCGTGAGCGAGCTGAATGCTTCAGGGTGATAACATAGGTCTATAAATGAAAAGTACTAGCTGTGAAAAAAAATGCGCCCCCAATAAAGGTGAGATATCGACTTCACCCTCTGTTAATAGCTTTCAGTTATTTACAGAAGGTGATGATCTATACTCATCCATGTTGACCGCAATAACTGGAGCCAAAGAAGCTATAAGGCTTGAAAGCTATATCTTTTCTGATGACTCGATAGGGAGCCAATTTTGCGAGGCACTTGCTGAACGGGCTAGGGCTGGTATCAAGGTAAGGGTTCATATAGACGCGGCAGGTTCATTATTTTGGTTTTCGCGTAAAATGCAACACCAACTACGTAGCAACTATGTTGAGCTTCATTGGTTTCACCGTTGGAGTTGGCACAAACCTTGGCGCTATAATCGACGAAATCATCGCAAGTTACTTGTAGTAGATAACCATGTTGCCTTTCTTGGTGGATTCAATATTCATAAAGAAAACTCTCAAGCTATGTATGGAGATTTGCGTTGGCGAGATACTCATATAAGCATCAGAGGACCACTTGTTGAGGTGGCTTCACAGTTGTTTGACTCATTTTGGCAACGTCGCCTGTATTGGTTACCCGAGCAGGAGCAGGAGCAGCAGGGCGGTAGACTGCTACACAATCATACTCGGACCTGTCGTCACCGTCTTCGATGCATATATAGTGGTGCGTTTGCGAATGCCAAAAAGTATATTTATCTTACAACACCATATTTTGTCCCCGACAGTTATACGCTTGAACAATTACGCAAGGCCGCAGAGCGCGGTGTGGACGTCAGATTATTACTCCCTCGTAAGAGTGATGTGCGTATTACAAGCTGGGCCGCTCACCATGTTTACGCTTCTTTATTTGCGTTCGGAGTAAGGGTTTATGAGTACCTTCCAAGAGTGCTACATGCAAAAACTGTTGTTATTGATGATGACTGGATTATAGTGGGAACTGCTAACCTTGACTATCGTAGTTTATTTATTAATTACGAAATTAATCTAGAAGCTACAGATCGGAAATTGGCGGCAGAACTAAAAGAGCAGTTCTTACAAGATTTATCACAGTCGGAGTTCATATTATCTAGAAATTGGGAGCGGCGTGGGTTAAAGTCGCGTTGTTTGGAGCTGCTTGCAATAATCTTAAAACGATGGCTGTAAGCATATTCTTTTTTAGTATGAGTTGATTTGAGCGTTAGCCATAGCTGGCTTCCTATATCCTCAAACTATCCGGTTTCTGGATGATAATATTACAAGCGGTATTGTGCCTATGATCATAAGTATACCCAACCATTGTACTAAAGATAGGGATTCGGAAAAATATACTAAGCCAAAATAAAGCCCAAAAACTGGAGTTAAAAAACTATAAATATTCAGTTTATAGAGTGGAGCCTTGTCCATCAACCAGAACCACAGAATAAATGGCAGGGCAGTTCCCGGTAGCGCTAATGCGAGCAATATCCAAGTATAGTCCCAATTAAAAGAAAAGGGTAACAAGGGAACTTGAAATACCGTGATCAACCCTAAAGGAATTGACCCCAGCAATAGTTGAAAACCCATGGCATAGAGAATGTTGATACTATTGGCCATTTTTTTTAGTAGAACGTTACTGATTGCAATACCTAAAGCTGCAATAAGAACAAATAAAATACCACTTACAGGTTGGCTCCCAACTGTCAAAAAACTTTCTACGCTAATGATAATAACACCTGTAAATCCGAGTATTGTACCAAATAAAGCCAACTTTCCTATGCGCTCCTTCAGAAAGAACCATCCAAGAATGCCAGCTATCAATGGCTGCGTATTCGTAATCACGGTAGCCAAGCCCGGTGTTATTAAGCTCCCTGCGTAAAACATTCCCCAAAAACCGATACTGGTTGCAGTGATGCCAATGGCTATGATGTAACCGTATTCTTTTATTCCTTTGGGCACGGGGCGATTCAGAAGTCTAGCAATACAAAGCAGAGTAATTCCTGCTATCACGGATCTAAGGAATGCGGTTAGCATTATAGGAGCATATGGCAGACTGAGTCGAATAAGTGGATAACAAATTGACCAAAGTGCCATGACCAGAACAGCTATTAAAGTGGTGGAGTTTAGAAAAGGATTTGTCTTATTAATAATAGCAATGCTCCAATCTATGCGTAGCGTGCTTAGATAAAAAAATTAGCTAATGACTGCCAATACCTAAAGTTGTGTCTGGCGCTATACTAGCACGCCACCAAGCTTTCCGTGTACTAATGCTTATGCAAATAAGGCCAAAGATGTCAGAGCGTTGATTGTTACATCAATAAAAAGAGGACCTTTGCCACTAGGAGATTACAGATTTGTAATTTTTTGGTCATCTGCATGACAGCTAAAATTGGTTACTGTAATTGTATCATATGATTGTTTAATGACTATCTTTAGTTAGTCCCTAGTCATCAAGATAGGCGTAACTAATTGCTCACGCATTAACCCCAAACAATAATCAGCGAGGTCTCTACTTATTCATGCTGATTGCCAAGGAGAAAAAATGTACTTAATTATATGCACAACAACAACAAATTTAATTAAAAAAAAAGTCTTGGCAAGCTCTGATATTATTGACGGCGTCATATATATCATCACCAAGTTTGATGGCAGGAGTTGCTCCTGGTTCACATGAGGTAATACAGTCTGGCCCTTATTCGCAAGCTGGCCAAATTGTCGTTGATTCCACAAGGCACTCCGCTGTGGGGGTACCAAAGCTTCACTCAAATCATTATCAGATGATGTGTATATTTATGAGGGAAAAAGTGTCGAGACGTTGGAACTAATTAAGCAAGATGGTAATTGGAAAGTTGTGCATGTTCACTGGTCCCAGAGGTGAATTTTAGAAACTTGAATAAAAGGTAAGGCTTATGAAGAAAAGTGTAAAAGTAGTAGCAATTTTTCCAGAGTTGTTATGGGTAAAGTTGGAAAAATTATTAGTTCAATTTCCTATCAAGGGACTAACCCTGATATCAGTTAGTGGGTTTGGTAGTTATCGAAATTATTTTCGTGAGGATATGCTCTCTAGAGGTTTGAAGCTAGAGATATATACAACCACAGAATACGCCAAAATCTTAGTCCCAAAGTTGGAGTCATTTATCAATACTCATACTGATGCTTCAGAGCATGGTTTGGTTGCAGTGGAGCCTGTCAATCATATTAATCTGGAGCTTAATGATGAGGTTTAATGAGGAAGAGACTTTTTAATAATATATTGTGAATGAAGTATTTGAAATATAATAACGGCTATTCTGAAATAGCTCATTGAGCTTTCCAGACAAACAATAAACTAGCGGATGAAACTACATGCGTTATGCGTGTTTGATAAATTTGAGCCGAGATAAGTCTTTGTCGCAGTACGTCCGTAAACTAGGGGAGCTCGGTGAGATCGCTGGAAGTAAGTGAAATTTTTTATAGTAGCGAAAGGTATCGGCACTGACGTTAAACTGCTAAGTGACTTCACCTATCTGATACATTCAAGAACTCCTCATATAAGAAAGAGTCTTTAGGTAGATATTAGCGGTTCTAAGGTTTATTTTTAGCATGAGTTCGTTCATATCTCATCCAAACGTTGTTGTACATGATTTCGAAGTTGCTCCATGGATGGCATTGCAGTAAAAACCAGTTTACCATCAATGGCGATAGCCGGTGTGATCAAGATTCCCAATGACACCGTATAATCCAATTCATCAAGCACATCGATTTCTCGATAATGAATGGCATCATATTCACCAAGCCCATCTACGATAGCCTGAACGCGCTGTTTAGCTGCGCTACAGCGATTAAAACTGGATGCTGAAAACAGTTCTATCGTGATTGATATGACCATAACCAGTGTTACCTCCTTTATTCGACTCGCTCTTTGTCAAAATAGACGTTTGATGTCCACTTAACAATCCCTTCGTACAGTGATGTAAGCCAGTGAAACCGTAAAGCTGGTATAAATTTTTCCTCTTTGTAATCATCAGCACCTTTTAAAATGAGTTTTATCTTTCTAACCAAATTTGTAGTGGTAACGCCAAAAATGCGGCCAAAAAGCCAGCACACCATAAAATGATGGATAGCCAAAAAATTCGACGGTTCCACCGCTGACTTTTATTGCACAATACGCCAAGTTCCGGATCAGTCGAGCAATTGCGTCTAGGCCGATAAATCATCCAAGCAGAAAACGCCAGCAGTGCTCCGGATATAACAAAGACCCAAATTTTGTGTTCACTTAATGTCACCAAAAAAGGCATACTGCTGACTAAAGAAGCCACAGTAGCCCCCATGCCCAGAGTTACGAGAGCAATGGGTAGCGCACAGCAGACAAGAGTGCCCATGGTGCTAAATAATGCAAACCAAGTCAGCCTCGTTTCTTTGTTTTCGGTTGTATTCTTAGTCATCGAGTCATCCTATACTTCACTTTTGTTAAGCTGTGAATCTTTCTTGCCGTAGAAACGATTATTGATTATTGATTAATTCAACCTTTTCTATTTTACGGAAGGTAAATCCTGCATCGTTAAACAGCGTTTTTAACTGTGAGTCTTTTAATACCAGTGTTTCATTCCCAACCACTATCACTAGGCCTTTTTTTAAGTCAATATCTACGTGGGTTACACCGTCAATTTTCATCAGTTTTTTCTCAATACCATACGCGCAATAGGGGCACGCTAATCCATCTACTCTTATTTGATAGTGTTTGGAGGCAGAAAAAGCGGACGCACTCCATACCAGCGCAGAAAATACCACCAGAAAACTCATTAATGCCTTTAATAGATTACTAATAAGTCACTACACCTCTTGTTAATTTATAGATGCCACTCAAATTCCTGACGCGCCCGATAATCTGCGCGGGGCTGATCACCGTTAAGATTTGATAGCACAGGGAGCTGAATCCCTGCTTTAACGGCAAAATTTCTGTACGTCAACATGATCCCAGGAGAAACGAACCACTGATTGCCACCAGTATTGTTAAGATCAAGACCGTTGAAGGCGTTGCGCTTTATAAACTCACCATTCAGTTCAAGCAACCATACAGTATCAGCTTCTCGATAATCGTTTAGTTGAGAGCGATATCCGCCAGCAAGATCGACAAACAACCGATCACCTCGTTGTAGTTGGTCATTGTTTTGATTAAATCGATACCATGTCAGACTTTCATAGCCGTAGGTAAAGCCCAACACTGGGTCCACTGTATCGGTTGTTAATGCATCATTAGATGAATCCAGTTTTACTTTTACTAAAACCGCTGCCGATTCCTGAACACCAGGAGTATCTTCACGCCAAAAGCGATACTTTGTTGATAAAAGAATATCACCAACACCGCTCTGGGAACCAAATTCATCTTTAATGATCTGATAGGGCTGTTCAATTCCGATCACCCAATCACCAGTTATTCCATACTTTAGTGCAATGGCTTGCTCGCTATCGGATTCATCTCCTTGCTCGGAACGGACAAATTCAGTGTGGATTTCAAATCCATCCTTAAACAGAACATGAGGGCCAGGGCTAAAGATCGGATCATGTGCGAATAAGCTAACAGGCAAGAAAAGCCAACAACCCATCGCCGTGATGGTTTGTTTTAATGATTGCTTGTAAAGCATTTTTTTCCCTGTCTAAGTCATAAATAAGTTAAACGATAACGTATGGAGTTAACTCCATGTCAATCCTTATTTTAACTTATCCTTATGAGAAATGATCGTTAAATGACTTAAAATGAGGTTGCAGATAGTGCGCTTTAAGGATGTTTCAAAAGTAAAGGTGCGCTATAACCACCGTTATTAGAGGGCTACAGACATAGCCCCAGAACCCCAAACAACTTAGTATTGTACTAACATTGGAGGCACAGAATTCTAAGCGCTGATGAGGGCGGGGCGGCTATTTGCACTTAGCGGGGTCAATATAAAGTCCGTAAAATGGTATTTTTACGGATTTTCTGTCTGAGGGGGCCGTTTAAGCTATTTCATACAGGGTGCATTCACACCCATTTTCTACAGCGTATACATCCTTAATCTTACGAAGTAAATTCTGATTAAAGTAATACTCGGCTGACTTCAAGACTTCCTGGTTCTTGATTTCATGAAATACATATCTACCCATACCATCATAACCGTACCAACCCCAGCAATTATCATAGTTGTTATATGCAAGTGTTAATTTTGGAGATTGGCCTTCAATTATCTCGATAAATAAGTCATGATTCATGATACGAAGCTACTTGATTGATGTACCATATGTCCGTATTACACATCCTTTATTCGAGTAAGACAAGGCTTCTTTAAACCTGTGCCTTTGTTATCGCAGTATATAAGAAGGATTTTAATTATTATGGAAAAATACGTGATCCATATTGATGATGTGATAAGTGAATTCAGTCCAGTTCTTAGACTTTGGCTAAACAATGGATTAAGTAAATACAGTTACAGACTAGCTGCGTTTGTAATTCTACAAATTGCAGAAAATTCTATTGATAATTTTCCCATAACTATAGCACCAATGGAATTTAATACTGAATATTACAAAAACGACCTAGTTAACATTTCCAGCAGAGTTAACGTTGGTATCGACGAAATAAAAGCATTCTATTGTAGCAGTGAAAGTTGTTATATAGATTTTGACATAAAAAAAGTGGGGCGGACAAAAACTATTCTTGTTAACTCATATTCCAACCAATACTCTGAAATATCGCTGGATAATAAATCAATACTAAAAAATATTCTGGGACTAAAAAGCCTCTATGCAACAAGATTGTATCTACTCATCAATCATATCTTGGAGTGTAGTGAAAAACAGTTAGGCTTTTACTCGTTTCATATGGATGAAATTCTGAGCTATTTAGCTCAAAGCAACCAATCTAAATATCAGAATAGATTTACTGATATATGCAGAAGGCTTCTGGATCCATCAATCGAGCAAATTAACGAGGTCACCAATATTCAATTAACCCTAGATCAAATGCATGGCGATTTCTGTCGAGAAAAAAAGGGGATGATAGGTCTATTCGCTTATAAAACCTAATCAATATATCGAGCACTATAACTCATTGATTTTTTTGTATACTTTTTTTACAAAGGTTTGTGTCATTTTATAAACGTTTATGTCATAAAATTACAAACCTATATGTTCACGAGGGGATATATATATAGGGCAATCTAATTACAAATACTCAATTTAACATAATATAAGTTATGCGAATATATAGGTATGGTTAGTCTATACATTGATAAGCGGGAATTGAAGTGCGCTTGCGTTGGCGGTTCCAGCAATGTTCCACTTGGATTCATATCATTGACCGAAAACTTAATCATGATCGGCATGGGAATCTGGGTAGGTTTAAGTGCTCTGGGAGTTGCTTTGAGTTAGTAGCTATAACAGAAATGTCAATTATCGACTGCGTAAACAATTGCAGAAACATGGTTGGCATTTGTTCTTTTACAAAGCAAAAGTATCAAATTAATTTAACCTGACCCCATTATTTCAGTAAAGCTAACTCAAAACTCGCAAAGATTCCTGAGCATTCATCTGGGCTACTCGCGCATTCCGAGAAATCATAAAGTGCATAAGCAACGCCACCAAGGCAACGGATGCCACTACGGTCATGGCTACTGGTGCAGCTCCAACGGTAAAAAAATCAGCGTTTGATGCAAAAACTTAAATGAACCCTTTACATGAAATTCAAGAAGCTAAGTAAATCATAGAAATAATTAGCCCAATAAATCCAATCAATATTGTAAAACTTCTCCACTTTGCATAACCTTCAACCCTGTCATGCAGTTTCATATAATCTTTTTGATGCGTTTTTTCACCTTCTCCTAACTCGCTAATAATATAGTTCGCTTCCTCTCTATTAATTGGCAAATCCATCCAAATCATACTTGATGCCCCATCTCTAAATTGTTGAATAATTCCCTCTTTATTATCCTTGCTTTCCAAAAAACAATAGTTCTTCCAATAGAGTTTTGCATTTCCCAATAGCTTAAGAAACCCTAAAATAAGCCCGGCAAGTACAAGGCCTGTCGAAAGCTCAAATATAAACTCTCCAGCTTTACTATAATTTTCGCTTGAATAGCTGTTGCTAATATACCCTAAAATCCCAGCACTTATCGCTACTACCCATCTGTCTGTTTTTTCTACACTGTCTCTGTAAGCACTTGCTAAACTAGCTTTTATTTCTTTCATTTTCTTATCCTTAAATATACTTGTGTAAAGGCCTAGTCCCATACCTATACACTTTACTCGATCCTCTTAAATACAATCAAATCTACATAAAAAAGCCGTCTTTCGACGGCCATCAGTTATGAGCTAGTAAGCGAATAAAGACCAGGGCGAAGCCCTACTCATGCTAAACATCTTTTAGCCAATATCTTTAAACTTTTCAGCTAGTCTTATAATCTTTCCTTTTATTGCAAACGCTTTTCGATTACTAGATTCAAAAAGTTTATCCAGTTCTTCTAATTTCTCATCTTTGTTATCTATTTCAGCTACGCCGTAGCTCATAAGTTCAATATCATGTATTTTTAAATTAATCTTCCTCAGTTCATCTAATTCATCTCTTAATTCATGAAAGTATAACTCAATCATCATTTTAAGCTTTCTTTCGCAATCATCATTGATCTCTATTCCAAATATGTCCTCAAAATACCACATTGCTTTGCAGATTTTCTTTAATATCCGTTTATCAACAAATGCACCCAGATGCTGGCTGCGTAGCCTAGTGCGATGACTGGTGTCCATTTGAGGTGCGTCATGAAGATGTTAGTGGCTTGTTCCTAGCTAAGGCTGGAAAGGCTTCCATATCTACTGTTATTCGCTGCTCTAACGAGTTAGCAAACACTTGATCTAGATTAAGTTCCTGGCTTTTTATTACTGTATTATTGTGAAATCGAACCTCTATGTGAACTAGATTATGCTGACACACCTGGATGATAAAGGGCATGCCCATATGGTTGATGTTACAGACAAAAACAACAGCTCACGCGTTGCTGTGGCTGAGTCTGTGGTGAGTTTTAACGCTGATACCTATCGGTTGTTGCTGGATGATGCTTTGCCGAAGGGCGATGTGTTCGCTACGGCGAGGATTGCGGGGATTCAGGCTGCTAAGAAATGCAGCGATTTGATTCCTTTATGTCATCCTTTGATGCTAACGTCGGTTAAAATTGCTTTTGCTTTCAACGATGAGAATCATCAGGTGACGATTGAGGCGATGTGCAAGGTGTCTGGCCAGACGGGAGTTGAGATGGAGGCGTTAACTGCGGCCTCGGTTGCTGCTTTAACACTGTACGATATGTGTAAAGCGGTAGATAAAGGAATTGTTATTGGCCCTACTCGTCTGCTGGAAAAATCAGGCGGTAAGTCAGGCCATTGGGTCGCGGACCAATCTGAATCGGGTGAGTGATTATTATGATTAATGTTTTATTCTTTGCTAAATATCGCGAGCAGCTAAACATGGATTCCCTGCAGCTTGATGCTGATTTCAGCTCGGTGCAGTCAGTTATTGAAGCCTTGAAAAATAAAGGCGACACCTGGCATCAGGTGTTTACCCAGTCCGGCTTAATGATTGCCGTAAACCAGCAGATGGCTAAACTGAACAGTCCTCTGAAAGATGGTGATGAAGTGGCCTTTTTCCCTCCTGTTACGGGTGGTTAACCATGTTAGTTAAAGTACAGCATGAAGACTTTGATCTGGCGTTGGTGCGCGACTATTTTAAGCAGTACGGAGCGGAAGTTGGCGCTGTGGTTACCTTCACCGGTTTGGTCAGAGATTTTCAGCATCAGCCTGGTGATAAGGAGCGCGTAGAAGCGTTAACCTTGGAGCATTATCCGGGGATGACCGAGTCGGTTTTAACCCAGCTGGCTGAAGACGCCAAGTCGCGATGGAATCTTACCGGAGTGGTTATTATTCACCGGGTTGGCACTTTGCATCCTGGAGATAACATTGTTTTAGTGGCTACCGCGAGCGCGCATCGACAAGATGCATTTAACAGCTGTCAGTACATTATGGATACGCTAAAAACTACGGCGCCTTTCTGGAAAAAAGAAGAAACCGATCATGGTGCTCGATGGGTTGAGGCTAAACAAAGTGATCACGGTGAAATGGATAAGTGGCAGGCTAGCGCGGCTCCAGAAGATCAGAAGGCGAATTAATATTCGCCAGTTTGTCCGCTTGGTTAGAGCAATCAATGGTATTGGGATTCTGCAACATCACCCACTCCTGCGCCCTCCTATTCCCACTCTTTAAATAATCAAATAGCGAGTCTTTTAATTGACTGCTTAGCACGCAATGCAATGGTTGTATCCGTTCACCAATGCTGAGGCAGCTGATCAAAGATGAGCCGTTTTTATAATCATCAATAAGCTTCGTTATTAAAGCTATGTTGAGCTGTGGTGTATCGCATGGCAGAACAAGCCAGGCATCGGCTGGGTACGTTTCCATAGCGGACAGAACACCGAGCAATGGCCCCGCAAATGCTTCTATTTCTTCATAACTTTTATCGCTAACCAGATGTTCACTGTAGTGG